>CAWCEO010000003.1:0-336594 GCA_963794585.1 uncultured Conexibacteraceae bacterium | reverse complement strand
CGCGACGTTCATCGGCCCGCTGCCCGGCGCCGGGACCAGTGGCCCGCCGACGCTTGCGTTCGACCCCAAGTGGGCCTACCCGAGCGACGCCCCCGGAACGGTCGTCTCCTATGACGGCAGCAACCACGGCGACGGCCTCGTCAACTCCGGCGTCTTGGACGGCAACCCGGCGACGCCGTTCCCGCAGAAGGTCGCGGTGTCGTTCCCCAAGCCGGGGACGTACTCGTTCTTCTGCGCGATCCACACCAACATGGTCGGGAAGATCACCGTCACGTCATGAAGCAGCACGCCGTAAAGCTCGCCGCGCTCTCCGCCCTGGTGGCGGGGGGCGCGGTGGCGGCGCTGCCGGCCATCGCGCCGGCGGCTGCCAAGCACCATCCCACCAAGGGCAAGACCCGTGAGGTCGGCGTGCAGTCGGACTTCTACGACCCCGCCAAGCTGACGATCCACGTCGGCGACAAGGTCAAGTGGGTCTGGCACGCCAGCGGCTTCGATCTGCACGACGTCTACGTCGACACCGGGCCGACGAAGTTCAACTCGCCGACCCAAGCGGGCGGGACGTTCTCCAAGACCTTCACGAAGCCCGGGACCTACAAGCTCTACTGCACCCAGCACGAAGCGGACATGACGATGACGCTCGTCGTGCGCAAGGTGCCCAAGTGAGCCTGTCGCGTCGCGACCTGCTGTGCCGTCTAGGTACGGGGTCGGTCGCGATCGCCGCCGGTGGCGTGGCCTCGGGGGCCAAGGCGCCGGTGCGGGCCCGGGCCGCGCAGGCAGCGCCCGCGGGACCGACCGTCCGCGAGTACTGGGTCGCCGCGCGCAACGTGCGCTGGTCGATCGTGCCGACCAAGCACGACGCCTGGAAGAACCGCCGGATCAAGAACGTGGCCTACGACGCGCTGGCCTACGTGGCCTGCACGCCCAACTGGGAGCAGCCGCTGCCGCCCGCCGGCATCGGCGACAACGCCGGCATCCCGGGCCCGGTGCTGCGCGGCTACCCCGGCGACACGCTGCGGATCCATTTCCGCAACGAGGACAAGAAGTACAACATGCCGCACACCATGCACCCGCACGGCGTGCACTACCCGCCCGATCACGACGGCACCTACATGGGGATCTACTCGCGCAAGTCCGGCGCGGTCGGCGTCGGCGAGACGTGGACCTATGAGTGGACCGCCGGCGAGGACTCAGTCGGCGTCTGGCCCTACCACGACCATGGGCCGATGGAGATGATGTCCACCAACTTGGGCCTGTTCGGCGCGATCGTGATCCGCCCGCGCGACGAGCCGCCGCCCGATGTCGAGCACACCATCTTCTTCCACATGTACATGCCCGCCGACATCAAGGCGCGCAAGGCGTTCAGCGCCATCAACGGTCGCGCCTATGCCGGCAACACGCCGACGCCGACGGCCGCCGCGGGCCAGGACGTCGCCTTCAACGTTCTCACGCTCGGAAGCGAGCTCCACACCTTCCACATCCACGGCCACCGCTGGAAGGACGCGGCGGGCGCCGACGTCGACTCCCCGGACCTCAGCCCCTCACAGGGCCTGCGCATCCGCTTCCGCGAGCAGGATCCCGGCCGCTGGCTCTACCACTGCCATGTGATGACCCACATGGAGGCTGGGATGGTCGGCTACTACCTCGTCAGCTAACCCGGGGCGGGCGGCCGTGCGCCTAGGGCTTGGCGGCCATGAAGAAGATGGCGACGAGCACCAGCCCGCAGGTCACCAGGCCTGCGGCGGCGACGCGCTGAAAGAGCGCGTCGTACTCGGCGCCGAGCTTGCCGCCGTTGGCGAGGTCGCGCGTGGCCAGCTCGCCGAGCCTGCGCTCGTTAGGCGCGAAGAACATGCCGCCCAGGCCGCCGATGACGATCAGGATCACCAGCGGCACCGAGACCCAGGTCTCTGACCACGCGTCGGCGTCACTGGCGAGGTAAATCCCGCAGGCCAGCACGAGCGCCAGCGCCGGCGACGTCACGCGCTGCCCGATGCGTCCGGCCACCGCGTGGATGACCGGCATCGCGTCCGGGTGGCTCTTGCGCGCCCACGGAATGAACGCCGGGTAGGCGAACATCGTCCCGAAGGCGATGACGACCGCCATGATGTGGACGGCCAGGACGACGCCGTAGAAGGTGACCGAGGCGAGGATCATCGACTTAGAACGTGGGCTGGTACTTGCCGAAGACGTCCTGCATCGCCCCGCAGACCTCGCCCATCGAGGCGCGGTCGCGCAGCGCCTCCTTGATGTAGGGCAACAGGTTGTCGCTGCCGCGGGCGGCGGTGCGCAGCTGCTCGAGGCGCTCGTTGACCTTGGCCTGGTCGCGGTTGGCCTTGAACTCCTTGAGGCGCGAGACCTGCTGGTTCTCGGACTCGGGGTCGACGCGCAGGAGGTCCGGGACCTCGATCTCGTCTTCCTCGTACTTGTTGACGCCGACCACGATGTCCTGGCCGAGGCGGTAGCGCTCCTGGTAGCCCCAGGCCGACTCGTCGATCTCGCCGGTGATGAACTCAATGGCATTGACCGAGCCGCCGAGCTCATCGACCTTGGCGATCAGCTCCTGGGCGCGCGACTCGATCTCCTCGGTCAGCGCCTCGACGAAGTAAGAGCCAGCGAACGGGTCGACCGTGTCGGTCGCGCCGGACTCGTGGGCGATGACCTGCTGGGTGCGCACGGCGATCTTGGCGGCCCGCTCGGTGGGCAGCGCGAGCGCCTCGTCGTAGCCGTTGGTGTGCAGCGACTGCGTGCCGCCGCAGACCGCGGCGAAGCCCTGCAGCGCCACGCGGGCGATGTTGTTCTCCGGCTGCTGGGCGGTGAGCGTCACGCCGCCGGTCTGGGTGTGGAAGCGCAGCATCTGCGACTTGGGGTTCTTGGCCCCGAAGCGGTCGCGCATGATGTGCGCCCACATCCGCCGGGCGGCGCGGAACTTCGCGACCTCCTGGAAGACGTTGTTGTGGCCGTTGAAGAAGAAGGCCAGGCGCGGCGCGAAGTCGTCGACCGCAAGGCCGGCGTCGACGGCGGCCTGCACGTAGGCGATGCCCGACGACAGCGTGAACGCGACCTCCTGGACGGCGCTGCAGCCCTTCTCGCGGAAGTGGTAGCCCGAGATGGACACCGTGTTCCACTTCGGGATGTTCTCTTTGCAGTAGGCGAACAGGTCGGTCGTCAGGCGCATCGTCGGCACCGGCGGGTAGATGTAGTTGCCGCGCGCGATGTACTCCTTGAGCACGTCGTTCTGGGTGGTGCCGCGCAGCTGGACCGACGGCACGCCCTGCTCCTCGCCGACCAGTTCGTAGAGCAACATCAAGACCGCGGCGGGCGCGTTGATGGTCATCGACGTCGAGACCTGATCGAGCGGGATGCCGTCAAAGGCGGTCCGCATGTCGTCGATCGTGTCGATCGCGACACCCGTGCGGCCGACCTCGCCCAGGCAGCGCGGGTTGTCGGAGTCCAGGCCGAGCTGGGTGGGCAGGTCGAAGGCCATCGACAGACCCGTCCCGCCCTTGGAGAGCAGGTAGCGGTAGCGCTCGTTGGACTCCTTGGCGCTCGCGTAGCCCGCGTACTGGCGCATCGTCCAGAACTGCTTGCGGTACATCTCGCGGTGCGGGCCGCGGATGTAGGGGAACTCGCCCGGCTCACCCAGCTCCAAGTTGGCCGGGACGTCGTCGGCCGTGTAGAGGTTCTTGACCTCGATGCCGGAGTCGGTGAAGCGCCTGGGGTCGTCCGGGCCCACGATGGGCGCGACCGTCAAGCGCTCCTCTGCAGGAGTCGTCGCCATGCCCTGAAGGTTAGGGCGACGACCCCTGCAATGGCGCTGTGCCTAGGAACAGACCTTGATCTTCGAGCTGATCGACTTCGTCGGCGACTTGCCCTTGGTCACCTTGACGAAGGCGCGGGCCTTGACGGTGATCGTCGAGCCGGCCTTCGTGCCGGCCTTGACCTTCAGCGTCTGCGTGAACGGCGCCTTCTTGTCGATCTTCACGCGCTTGGAGCCAATGTAGAAGTCGGCGCGGCGGACCTTGACGAACTTGTTGCCCTTGCGCTTCTGCTTCTTCCAGGTGAGCGTGACCTTGAACGTCGAGCCCGCCTTGACGCAGGTGTTGGGTACGCCGAAGCTGATCTTGGCGCCGGGGACCGAGGCGGTCGTGGTCTTGGTCGGCTTGACCGGCTTGGCCGGCGCCGGCGCGGTCACGTTGACCGACAGGCTCGCGGTCGCGGCGTTGCCGGCCAGGTCCTTGAAGTTGACCGACACCAGGTAGAAGCCCGGCGAGGGGAACGTGAACGTCGCCGGGTTGCCGGCAGCCGGCGGGACGCCCTGAGCGCTCCACGCGAAGCCCGCCGGGTCGATGCCGGTGCCGCCCACGTTGTCGGTGACGTTGGCCGTGTAGGCCGTCGAGGTCCCGGCGACCACCGTTGTCGCCCCGGTCACCGTGCCCGCGGGGGCGACGATGTCGGGGATCGTCGTGGCCTGGCTGGTGGTCAGCAGCGCGCCGCCGCGGCCGCCGACGGCCGCGTGGGTCGCGTCGAGCTTGTCGGTCGACAGCCAGTCGTTGGTGGCGTTCACGCCGTCGGCACGCTGGAAGTAGGCGTTGCGACCGTCGTTGTCGACCATGATGGCGCCTGCGTTGCCGACGGCCAGCGCCGAGCCGCCCGCGATGTCGACGTCATTGAGGCCGCTCAGCGTGTCCCCGTTGCCGGCGAAGTAGTTGCGCAGGAGCACCCAACCCGACCCGCCATCCTGGGTGAAGCCGAACTGCAGGGCGCCGTCGCAGCGGTCGACGGCGAACGCACGGTTGGGGTTGTCGAAGTCCAGCGCGAGTTGCGGATGATGGTCGTAGCAGTTGACCGCGCCGTCGGGCGATTGTGCCGACGTCGACGAGGTCAGGCCGTTGGAGGAGATGTAGAGCGAGCCGGCGTCGTCGGCCATCAACCACACCAACTCGGTGCCCGGCAGGGCCTTGACGTCGGTGAGCGGGTCACCGTCGGTGTCGACGAAGCAGCTGCCGTCGGCCTGCCGGCTGCGGTCGGTCCAGGTCATGCCACCGTCGGCGGTCTTCAGGACCTCGCCAAGGTCGGTGGGGATGGCGTAGCCGACGGTGTCGCTGGCCCAGGAGACCGCGTTGAAGGCGCCGCTGGGCGCGATGGTGCGGGTGTAGGGGCCGCCCGGGAAGCAGACAGGCGACTGTGGGAAGGTGGTGTTGGCGAGGTTCTTGATTGCCCAGCTCTCGCCGCCATCGCTGCTGATCAGCAGCTTGCCGTTGTTGGCGGCCGCCAACCCGACGGTCCCGGAGGGGTTGAAGGCAATGTCGTTGATCGAGCTGCCGCCCGCGTTGCCCTTCACGGTCCCGTTCTTGAGGATCTGGCCGTTTGCCGTGCCGTAGACCAGCGTGCTCGCGTTGACCTGTTGGACGGCGGTGATGTCGTTGGTCGTTCCCGATGCCACGGGCGTCCAGATGCCGGCTGACGCGGTCGCCGGGACGACGGCCAAGGCGCCGGCCGCGACGGCGGTGAGCCGGATGAGCGTGTGGTGGAGCTTCATGCGCTGCTGGACCTCCCGGTCAAGGCTTGTGCTTCGCTTCCCCTGCGAACTGGTGTTTGGCGCGCGAGCTTACGCGGCGCTCCGGCGCGATCTCGGGCAGACGTCCAGGGAAGGCGACGGTCCGTACTGTTTGCTCCGTGAAGGTCAGCATCAGGCTCTTCGCCGGGCTTCGCGAGCGGGCCGGGCGGGATGAGCTGGAGCTCGACTTGCCCGACGGGGCGCTGGTCGCCGACGCGCTGGCCCAGGTGCAGCACCTGGCTCCGGGCGTCTCGCTCGTGCTCGCTGTCAACCGCGAGTACGCCGATAGCGACGTGGTGCTGCATGCCGGCGACGAGCTGGCGGTGGTCCCGCCGGTCAGCGGCGGCGCGGTCCTTGACGGGCCGCTGTCGCTGGAGGCGGTCGCTGCGCGGGTGGCCGATCCGCGCGCAGGTGCGGTCGTGACCTTCAGCGGCACCACGCGCGACGTCGCCTTCCTGGACTACGAGGCCTATGTCGAGATGGCGACCGCGCACATCGACGCGATCGTCGCCGAGGCGATCGAGCGCCACGGGCTCTGCCGCGCGGCGGCCGACCATCGCTACGGGCGCGTGCCGCTGGGTGAGGCGTCGGTCGTAGTCGCCGCTAGCGCGCCGCACCGCGGCGAGGCCTTCGCGGGCGCCCGCGAGATCATCGACCGCATCAAAGCCCAAGCGCCGATCTGGAAGCGCGAGGACGGTGCGTGGAAGGAAGGGACGGACCCGGTTCCCGGACGAGCGTCTGAGACGGCGGCGCGGTCGCCCACCGCACCCACGATCCTCGACGTCGCCTGCGACGCGCGCCTGGAGCACGGTGCGCATGTCCTCGTTGTCCATGGCCAGGCCGAGGCCGAGGCGCGCGTCGGGTGGCTCGGTGGGCGCTTTCACCAGCTGCGCTGTGACGAGCCGTTGCAAGTCGCCCACGGCGACATCGTGGAGATCCGGCGCCTGCGCGACGACGAATTGCTCGGAGAGGGGACAGTCCTGGACGCCGACGCCGCCCGCCACGGGCCGACCAACGATGCCCTCGTGCGTCTCGTGGCCCTCGAACGGGGCGAGGAGCTTGGCGCCAACGCCGAGGTTGCCCCGCCGCCGCTGGATGCGCAAGCGCTCGCGCTCGAACAGCGCTACGTCGCCGCCGGTACCGAGCCGCCGGCCGACGCCGACCTCACATCCGACGAGCGCGCCGCCCTCTTCGCGCTCCGCGAGGCTGGACGCGTCGTCACGCTGGCGCACGGCGTCCACGTGCACGTGGACTTCGCATAGGAGAACCCCGTCCTCGGGCTAGGTCGACGCTTAGGGGATCTGGCTACGCTCTACCCCATGGCTACCTGTCTGGTCACCGGCGGCGCCGGCTTCCTCGGCTCGCATCTCTGCGACGAGCTCCTGCGCCGCGGCAACCGCGTTATCTGCGTTGACAACCTCGAGACCGGAACGCTCACGAACATCGAGCACATCCGCGTCCCGGAGTTCACGCTGGTGCACAAGGACATCGTGGAGCCGTACTTCATCGATGAGCCGATCGATTTCGTCTACCACCTCGCCTCACCGGCCTCGCCGATCGACTACCTGCGCCTGCCGCTGCAGACGCTGAAGGTCGGCTCGCACGGCACCCACCACACGCTTGGCCTGGCCAAGGCGCACCGCGCTCGCTTTTTGATCGCCTCGACCTCCGAGGTCTACGGCGACCCGCAGGTCCACCCGCAGCCCGAGAGCTACTGGGGCCACGTCAACCCGATCGGCCCGCGCGGCGTCTACGACGAGGCCAAGCGCTACGCCGAGGCGCTGACGATGGCCTACCACCGCCAGCAGGGCGTGGACACGGCGATCATCCGCATCTTCAACACCTACGGCCCACGCATGCGCCCCAACGACGGCCGTGCGATCCCGACCTTCCTGCGCCAGGCGCTGACCAGCAAGCCGATCACGGTCTTCGGCGACGGCAGCCAGACCCGCTCGTTTACCTACGTCGACGACCTCGTCCGGGGCATGATCGCTCTGTCGGAGTCTGGCTACCACGACCCCGTCAACGTCGGCAACCCCAACGAGTTCACGCTGTTGGAGCTCGCCGAGGCCGTCATCGACATCACCGGTTCCAGCTCGGAGATCGTGTTTGAAGCGCTCCCGACTGACGACCCGAAGATCCGCCAGCCGAACATCGACCTGGCCAAGCAGATCCTCGGCTGGGAGCCGACGGTGGCGCTCCGCGAAGGTCTGCAGCGCACGCTCGACGAGTCCGGCATCGACGTACTCGTCGGCTCCGCGCGATAGCGTCAGGGGTTCACCGGGCCTCCTGGCCTGGTGCCCGCAACGCATATCGCATGACAAACCCGCGACATCTGCCACCCTCACCCGTTGAGGAAAGGAAGATGCCGAACGCGAACCCCGCAGATTTGGGGAACGTGGACCTGCCACCGCTGGAGCTGCCGTTGCCCGATCGGGACATGCGCTCCAAACGACCGCCGGTCCTGAGCTTCCTGCTGCGCTGGTCGACCCTTCGGCGGGCAGCGCGTGTCGTTTCGCTGCTGGCGCTGGACCTTGGCGCCATCATCCTGGCGATCTTCACGGCCTTGTGTCTGAAGGCGGCCGTGCGCGACGCCTGGGACCCGAGCGTCTCCTGGGAGCAGTCCAAGGACTACGTGCCGTTCGCGTTCCTGGTGGCCTCGCTGCTCTTCGCGCGCTCGGGGCTGTACGCGGAGCGCTCGCAGCGCCCGGGCCTGACGCGCATCGTCGCCTCGCTGTTTCAGACGACGCTGGTGGCGCTCATCTTCGCCGTCGTCAACGGTGAGGACTTCTCCAGCTACTACATCTTCTACGGCACGCTCTTCTTCTCGGTCGCCTACGTGTCGACCGCGCGCTTTGCCTACGAGCAGGGCACGGGCGCGCTGCTCAGCGCCGCCGGCTACAAGCGCCGCGCGATCCTCGTCGGCACCGGCGAGCAGATCGAAGCTGTCGCCCACGCGCTGCAGGCCTCGGGTGGACACAGCCCGGTCCAGGTCATCGGCTTCATCTCGCTGACGCCGCGGCCCGACAACGGCCTGCGCTCACTCGGGCCGCTGGAGCGCATCGGCGACATCGTCAGCCAGCACAAGGCTGACGAGGTCATCATCGCCGACCCCGCCTTCCCCCAGCAGCAGGCCGTCGAGCTGGTCGACACCTGCCATCAGCGTGGCGTGGTCGTGAGGATCGCGCCGTCGACGATGGAGATCCTGATCCACCGCGCCGAGTTCGTCCCGGGTCAGTCGGTGCCGCTCTTCGAGCTCAAGCCGCCGGTCTTCGACGGGATCGACTTCGCGGTCAAGCGCACGTTCGACGTCGCGGTCTCCTCGATCCTGCTGTTCGTGCTGAGCCCGGTGCTGCTGCTGACCGCCGCGGCCGTGCGGCTGACCTCGCGCGGGCCGATCTTCTACCAGTCGTGGCGTCCCGGGATCGGCGGTGTGCCGTTCCCCTGCATGAAGTTCCGGACGATGTATCACGACGCCGACCGCCGGCAGGCCGAGCTGGAAGGCCAGAACGAGGCCGACGGCGCGCTCTTCAAGATGCGCGATGACCCGCGCGTGACGAAGGTCGGCCGTCTGCTGCGCCGCTTCTCGCTGGATGAGCTGCCGCAGCTCATCAACGTCCTGCGTGGCCAGATGTCGCTCGTGGGCCCGCGGCCGCTGCCCCAGCGCGACTTCGATCGGCTCGAGGACTGGCACAAGAAGCGCTACCTCGTGCTGCCGGGCATCACGGGGCTGTGGCAGGTCTCAGGCCGCTCGGACCTCGACTTCGATGACCTCGTGCGCCTCGACTTCCTCTACCTGGAGCGCTGGTCGGTCTTCCTCGACCTGACGATCCTGGTCAAGACGGTCCCCGCGGTGTTCACGCGCCGCGGCGCGTTCTAGAAGAGCTGATCGCCGACGTAGCCGCCGGGCTTGATGCCGGGCGGGATGGCCCAGAGGCCGGAGCCGACGTGCTTGATGTACTCGTTGAGCGCGTCGTGGGAGCCGAGGCGGTTCTGCAGCGTGATGAACGCCTCGGGGTCGCGCATGTAGGCCAGGAAGAAGAGGCCGGCGTCGAGCTCGCCGAGCGACTCCAGGCCGTCGGTAAACGAGTAGCCGCGGCGCAGGATCTTGGTGCCGCCGTTGATGTCGGGATGCGCGAGGCGCACGTGGCTGTCGATGGGCAGCGTCGTGGGCTTGAGCGTCTGGAACTCGTCGGTGCCTCCGAGCGGCGCGCCGATGACCTTCGTGCGGCCGATCGTCTGCTCCTGGTCGCCGAGCGCCGCGCGGTCCCAGACCTCGATCAGCATCCGGATGCGGCGTGCGACGAGGTAGGAGCCGCCGCGCAGCCACGCGGGCTCGTCGGCACGGTTGCCGACCCAGACGTGGTCGGCGAGCGCCTTGGCGTCCTCGAGCTTGATGTTGGCCGTGCCGTCCTTGAAGCCCATGAGATTGCGCGGCGTGGCCTGCGCGCGGCTCGTGGTGGAGGTGCGGCCGAAGCCGAGCTGTGACCAGCGGACGGTGACCAACCCACGGCCGATGCGCGCGAGGTTGCGGACGGCGTGGAAGGCGACCTGCGGGTCGTTGGCGCAGGCCTGGACGCAGAGGTCGCCGTCGCTGCGGTCGCGGTCCAGGGCGTCGCCGGGAAGGTCGGGCAGTGCGGTGAGCGCGGCGGGCTTCTGTGCGGCGAGGCCGAAGCGGTCGTCAAACAGCGCGGGGCCGAAGCCGAAGGTGACGGTGAGGTGGGCCGGCGTGAGGTCCAGCGCCTCGCCGGTGTCGTCGGGCGGGGCGATCTGCGAGGCCGCAGCGCCGCTGCCGATCGGCTGGCCGCCGGCCATCGTGATCGACGCGGCGGTCCACTCCTTGAGCAGGTCGCGCAGCTCGGCGGCCTTGGTGCCGTCGGTGACGTCGAAAGCAGCGAAATGCAGGCGATCCTGGGCGGGCGTGGCGATGCCGGCCTGGTGCTCGCCGTAGAAGTCGACGGTGTGGCTGCCGCCGTGGGGCGTCGCGTCGTCGTCTTCCTGGCCGGCGGCGTAGCCGACACCGGCAGCGGCGGCAACTGCGGCCGCCGCGCCGCTGGAGGCCAGAAGTGCGCGTCGTGTGAGGGCCATGAGGTTCGGGCACCCTGATTAGGGCGCCCGAACCATGCTAGCCCGTGGGCGTTTCCCGCGCCGCTAGGGCTTGACCACCATGAAGAAGATGGCGACCAGAACGAGCGCGCCGAGCGTCGCCTCGGTGATCAGGTAGCGCTGGTAGACGCGGTCGTACTCGGCGCTGAAGACCACCGTGTCGCCACCGGCGTCGATGTCGGTTCGGGCCAGCTCAGAGAGCTCCTTGGTCCACTTGACGATGCCGCCGCCGGCGATCGCAATGATGGCGAGGATCGTCACGCCGACCATCACCCAGGACTCGCCCCAAAGGTCGTTCTTGGAGGCCATGTAGACGCCGAAGGCAAACAGCGCGACGGTGCCCGGACCGGTGAGCGCGATCGACAGACGGTGCTGGACATCGTGAACACCAGGCAGCGTGCGTGGGTGGTTGCGGCGTAGGTAGGGGATGACGAACGGGTAAGCGAACGGCAGGCCGTAAGCGGCGAAGGCGGCCATGACGTGCAGCGCCTTGATGACGAGGTAGAACGTGATCGCGGCGGTCATGCGACGGGCTGGGCGGCCGGGGTCGTGTTGTGCGTGCTCGTGATGCCGAGGTGCGCGTCGAAGGCCGCGACCTTCTGGGTGTCCTCGAAGAGCTCCTCGTGGACGACGCGCCCCCAGCGCGTGCGCAGGACGATCAGTGCACGGTTCTCATACACCTTGGTGCCGTGCGCGTCGCGGGCGTGGTCGTCGAACTCGATCGCGATCCGCGTCGCCCACGGTGGGCCCTCGACGAAGATCGCGCCCAGCTCGCCCCGCAAGCCTGCGGCGTGGAAGCGGCGCAGGAAGGTCTCGATCTCGTCGCGGCCGCGATAGGTGCGTCCCCAGGAGTGCTCGCCGGGGAAGACCATCGTGGCGTCGGGTGCGTACATCCGTAGCAGTGGCTTCGGGTCGCCGGCGAAGAGCGCGGCGGCGTTGCGGCGCAGGATTGCGCGGACGGCGTTGGTGTAGGCCGCGCGGGAGGCAGCGGCGACGGTTGCACCGGCAAGGGCAGCGACGAGGGTGGGGATGCGGGCACGGCGGATGTCGGGCATGGGGAGGGCTCCAGGAGTCAGGGATCAAATTAGGTAGATCGCTCTAGCGGCACGCTAGCTATCCTCGGCGGAGATGTCGACCCCCACCCGTCAGCGCATCGTCGAGGCCGGCGCGGAACTCCTGCGCGTCAAGGGCTACACCGGCACGGGAGTCAAGGAGATCACCGCGGCCGCTGGGGCGCCCTTTGGCTCGCTGTATCACCACTTCCCGGGTGGCAAGGAGCAACTCGGCGAGGCGGTGATCCGCTGGTCGGGTGCGATGTACGGGCAGCTCGGCCCGCTGATCTTCGACGCGGCACCTGATGTCGTCACCGGCGTGCGGATGTTCTTCGCGGGGGCGGCCGAGAATCTGGAGGAGACGGGCTGGGAGGATGCCTGCCCGATTGCCACGGTGGCGCTGGAGGTTGCCTCGACCAGCGAGCCGCTGCGGCTGGCGACGGGTGATGTGTTTGCGTCGTGGATTGATGGGTTGGCGCCGCGGTTTGTGGATGCGGGTGTGGAGGACGAGCGCGCGCGGGAGCTGGCTGTTGCGATGATCTGCGGGCTGGAGGGGGCGTTCGTGCTGGCGCGGTCGTGGCAGTCGAAGGAGCCGCTGCTGGTCGCGGGGGATATGGTGGCGCGGGCGCTGGAGGAGGCGCTGGAAGGGGCGTCGGAGGGGGAGCGCAGCGGTTAGGGGCGCGCCTGTCTTTGGTCGTCCGGGGGTCGTGGTTTGGGTTGCGCGCCTGTGGTGGGCTCGTCTGCGGTGGTGGCTTGCGTGGCGCACCCGCGGCGCTCCGCGCGGTTTGTTGTCGGGGTGCGCGACGTGGTTCGGGGGCACCGAGGGGAGTGAGCAGTCAGTGGCGGCTCGGGCGCTGGTTTGTTGTCCGTGGGCGCCGGGTCGCGGGTGGTTCGTGGCCGCGACGGGTCCGGGTCGTTTCGTGTCCCATATGGGGACACCAGCCGCCCCGGATCGACGCTTGGGGCCGAGACGGCAGATGCGGGTCGAGTTGACGTGCACCATGCCGGTCAACTCGACCCGGAACGATCCGGGTCGCCCAACCGCTCATATGCAGGGGCCAGACGACCCGGACCTCACCACCGGCTCACGCCGCACACCGACGACGACGCGAGCCACCCGCGCTCGACCGCACCAGCCCTACGTCGCCGCCCCGTCGTGCAGCCCCCGCCGCCGCTCCTCGGAGCGGTTGCCGGGGAGCAACTCCAACAACAAGTCCTCGACGCGGTCGGCGTAGAGGTCAGCGCCGAAGCGCGCGGCCCGGTCGCGGGCGGCGCTGCTCATCGCCTCACGCTGCTCCAGCACGCGGAGGACCGCGACGGCGAGGGCGGCCGTATCTCCCGGCTCGACCAGCGCCCCCGTCACGCCGTCCTCCACCAGCTCGGGCAACCCATCGACCCGTGTCGCGACCACCGGCGTTCCCGCCGCCATCGCCTCGGCCACGACGGTCCCGAACGGCTCCTGGCGTGACGGCAGCACCAGCACATCCAGGTGACCCAAGATCCCCGCTGCCTCGGCGACGCGGCCGAGATGGTCGATGTTGGTCGAGGCACGCACCGCGGCGGCGTACTCGGACTCCTCGTCCTCGTAGGGATCGTCGCCGACGATCACGACGCGCACGTCGGGGCGCGCGGCGCGGATGGCGGGGGCGGCCTTGACGAGATCGAGTGCGCCCTTGCGTGGGACCAGCCGGCCGACGAAGCCGACGACCGGCCCAGTCCCGCCGTTGCGCGCCGGCCACGGGGCGGGCACGGGCGTGGGATCCAGCTCGACCGGGCAGCCGATGACGTGCACGTCGAGCGGATCGAGCCGCCCGCCGACGGCCTTGGAGTCGGCCAGCACGAGATCCGCACCGTGCCAGTGCCGCGGCACGCGCTCGACGATGTCGTGGACGTGCAGGACGGTCGTGTGCCCGCGCAGCGCCGGCAGCAGCCGGCCCGCGACCGTGCCGTTGAGGTAGGTGATCTCGGCGTCCTTGGAGAGCTTGCGCGCCCGCGGCCAGGAGGCGACCGCGCGGGCGCCGGCGCCGTGTTCCAGGCCGCCGACGGCCAGCGGCTCCCAGGGCCAGCCGGCGTCGGCCAGCTCCGGCGCATCGGCGCTGCCGGGCGACGTCAGCGTGATCTCCCACCCGCGGGTCTCCAGACGACGCAGCAGCCGGAGAAGCCCGATCTCGGGACCTCCGGGACGGTCGACCTGGCAGACGGCGAGGAGCCTCATCGGCCGGTCGCCTAGCCCTTCTTGCGGTTCTTCTTCTTGGCCTCGCGCTTGGCCTTCGCCTCGGCCTTGCGCTGCGCCTTGGCCTCGGCTTGGGTTCGCAGGAGGCGCAGCGCGGCGAGGTAGTCCTGCGCGCCGGTCGGCGACTGCGGATCGAGATAGAGGGCAGGACCGAGCAGTCGCAGTGCCAACTTGGGGTTGTTCTCCTGGTCGACGGCGAAGCGCGACAGGTACTCCCAGGTCTGCGGGTTGGACGGCTGGCGGCGGATCGCCTCGACCAGCGCGACGCGCGCGCGGTCCGGATGCTGGGCGGAGCTCTCGACCAGAGCGCGGGTCAGCAGCGGATCGATCGAGAGCGGGTTCTGATCCTCGGCCTTCTGGGTCAGCGCGATGGCCTTTGCGTAGGACGCCGGGCCGGGCGCGAGCGCAAGCGCCGCATTGTCGGAGTCGGCCGAGCGCAGTGGCTGCAGCGCCGCCCAGCCGGCCAGCAGCCCGAGCGCCAGGGCGCCGCAGGCGAGCGCCACGCGCACCGGCTGGCGCACGCCCTGGGCCAGCCGCGCGCCGAGCATCCGCGGATCCGGCGCGGGCTCGCCGAGCGGGCCGCGGCCGGCGACCCAGCCGGCAGCGACCAGCGCCATGACGGCCGTGCCGGGGACGTACCACGTCCAATCGACAAACGAGTGCACGCCGAAGACGAGCACGACGGTCGCCAGCGTCGCCATCGCGACGTGCTCAGGGCCGAAGGTCACGCGCGGATCCAGGCCACGTGCGCCCGCCACCGGCACGTCGCGGCGCGCGAAGCCCGGCAGCTGCCAGCCGAGCGTGCGGCCCGTCGCGCCGAGCCAGGCGAGGAGCAGCACCAGGCTCACCAGGAGGCCGAAGAGACCGAGGTCGGCAGCGGTCTGGACGGCGTAGCCATGCGAATGCTGTACCGCGAGGTTGTCGGTCCGGTACCGCAGCCGCGCGGTCTTGTAGCCACCGGCCCCCACGCCCTGCCAAGGATGGGCCCGGAAGATCTTGATCGACTCGTCCCAGTAGCGGGCTCGGACGCTGCCGACTGATGTCAGCCGGCTCGGATCGTTGAGGACTTGTGTCTGGTCGTTGGGATCGGTGAGCGACTTCCACCCGCTGGAGATCGAACCGCCGAGGCCCTTGGACGACATCGCCAGCGCGATGACGACGATCACCGGGAGCAGCCCGACGGCGACGAGGATCGTCGCGCCCGCGCGCTTGCGGGCCGGCTCCGACGGCGAGCGCCGCGCGGCCGCAAAGCCCATCGCCAGGCCGGCAACCAGCAGGACGAGCGCCATGACCAGCACCGCGATGCCGAGCTCGTGGCCCGACGTCGCGCGCTCGTCGATCGGCACGCGGTCCTTGGTTAGCGTGTCCTGCGCGAACACCCAGACCGCGACGGCGACGGCACCGACCGCGCCCACCGCGAGGACCGCAACGCCGCGCAGCCGCAGTGGCACGATCAAGAACCAGAACGCGCAGCCGACGGCGACCGCCAACAGCGAGCCGCGCGAGTAGGCCAGCAGCACGGTCAGCAGCAGGATCCCCATGATGGGGTAGGCCAACGCGCTGACGGCTGCGTGGCCCGAGCGGCGCGCGCCGAGCCACAGCGTCGGCGGCACGCCGAGCGCCGCAGTCAGGCCGACGGCGTTCCAGTAGCCAAATGGCTCGCGCAGCCGCGCGTAGACCTCATCGGCGGCCAGCGCCCCCGGAAAGACCTTGGTCAGGATCGCCCAGATGCAGATCGCGACCGTCGCGGTGCAGAGCGCGCCGAGCAGCGCGTTCCACCATGAGCCGACGGTGCGCGCCAGGGTCACCGCACCCGCGAAGACCAACAAGTAGGAGAAGGTCCGGTTGGCCTCCAGCCAGGAGTCCGACGGCTGGATCGACCAGGTGATTGACAGCGCGGTGAGACCGGCGAGGACCGCGAAGAGGCCGATCGTGATCCCGCCCCACCAGCGGCGCACGCTGACCGCCAGCACGGCTAGCGCGGCGAGCACGCCGCCGACCACGTCGAGGGTGACCTCGACCTTGGTGGTCGGGTCCAGCGCAAGGCCGCCGCCGGCGCGCAGGCCGACGGCGATCAGCGCGGCGGTGAGCGCCGCGCCGAAGAGGAGCTCGGGCGCCGGGCGCCACAGCCCGCGGCGCCGCGGGCGGGCCGGCCGGCTCTCGGGACTGTGATCAGGCGGGGCGGCGACTGTGGACAAAGCGTCTGGTTCCGAAGCCGGCGGCGCTCAGGCCACCGATGGCCAGCAAGGCGAGGATCGCGAGCAGCGGCGCCGGCAGGTCGGCGACGCCGTTGGTCTTGGCGCCGCCCAGCGCACCGGGGTCGATCGGGCGGCCGTCGACCTCGACCGGCGCGTCGCCGGCGGTGATCGCCTTCTTGAAGCTCGCGCGCTCGGCGGGCGTGGCGGTGTCCAGCGGGTTGACGGTGGCCGGCGCCGCGGTGCCCGCTTCGCCGGTGCCGCCGCCCGTGGGGCCGCCGGGGCCCGTGCCGATCCCGCCGCCCGCGGCGCCGGGGTTGGCGCCCCCGCCGTTCGAGGACTTGCGGCCGCCCAGCCGTGCGCGCTGGATCTGGCTGCGGCAGTCGCTGTACTCGTCAAGGTCGGCCGGCAGGTTGGCCAGCGCGTCCGCGTAGTCCTTCTGGGAGTAGTGGCCGTCCAGGCTGCCGTCGCCACAATCGCGAAACAGGGCCTGCGTGCTCGCGTGAGCGACTCCGGGCGCGGCGAACGCGAGCAGGAGGGCGAGGGCGGTGGCGATCCGGAGGCGGAGGCGCAAGGTCATACGCGGGCCTCCGTCGTGACGATCGTGATGGAGCTGGAGTCCCTGCTGAGCGGACACGTTACCTGTCCCCTTCCTGGCCCGCGCCCACGCTCACCAATGCCGAGGAGACGCCGGCGGCCCACGCGTCGAACGTGAAGGCGGCGGCGTCTCGTGCGGCGGCGGCGCCGAGCCGGTCCCGCAGGGCGGGATCCTCGCGCAGCGTGCGCAGCGCGCCGGCGAGCGCGGCGGTGTCCCCGGCGGGGATCACCAGGCCGTTGCGCTCGTGGCACACGAGGCCCCCGGCGGCGGCGCCGACGGCGGTGGTAGCGATGACGGGCAGTCGTTGGTGCATGGCTTCGTTGGCCACCAGCCCCCAGGGTTCGAGGAAGTCGCGGGTTGCGATGGCCGACATGACCAGGACGTCTGCACCGGCATAGAAGTTGCGCAGCGCGGTCGGATCGAGGCGGCCGACACGGTGGAGTCCGGGCGGTGGTGGGCCGTCCTGATGCTCCGTTTCCCCGACGAGCGTGAGCGCCTCCTCCGGTGGTCCGAAGCCGGACAGGCGCCAGGCGCCCTCCAGCTCGGGGACGCCTTTGTAGCGCGCGGCGCGGCCGACGTTGAGCGCGACGAAGTCGGCGCCGTCGGGACGGGTGGCGCGCGCCGCTGCAGGGTCCACGGCCTGTGACCAGAACGCGACGTCGACTGCTTGGGGCGCGATGTGAACGTTACGCGCGCCGCGGGCGGCGACGAACGCGCTCACGTGCGGGCCGTAGGTGATGGTCGCGTCAGCGCGCCGGTAGAGCGTGCGCAGCAGCGGCGTTCCGGCAATGGTGAAGGCCGCGGTGCGCGGGTGGGCCCAGAGCGCGGTCCACAGCAGGAACGGGACGCGTGCGCGGCGGGCGCCCGTCCACGCCGCGGGCAGCGCGGTGCGGCCCGCGGTCCCGGCGATCACCGCGCGGTAGCGGCCCGAGGCGGCCAGCTCGAAGACCGCGCGCTGGGTGACGGCGTGGTGCGGGACATCGGGGTTCTCGACGGCCGCGGTGGCGTGATGGGAGCGGCCGCCGAACAGCGCGAGCTCGATATTCTCGCGTTGATGAAGGGCTTGAAACGCGCCCGCGCGGTCGGGCGCAACCAGGTTGGTGACCAGCAGGACGGGCCGCGCGTCGGCGCTCATCCGTTGACGGCCTCGTCATAGGTGGCGACGGTCGCGGCGCCGCAGGCGTCCCAGGTGAAGTGCGCGGCCACGGTCGCCTGGGCGGCGGCGCCGATCCGCGTGCCCCAGTCGGCGTCGAGCAGGTGGTCGATCTCGCGTGCCAGCGCCTCTGGGTCGGCGGGCGGGACGAGGCGCATCCCGTGCCCGAGGCTGGCGATGTCCTCCGGGCCGGGCTCGCCGCGCGAGCCGATCGCGGGCAGGCCAGCGGCCATCGCCTCGACGTAGGCCACGCCAAAAGCCTCATCGGTCGACGGCATGACGAAGATCGACGCGTCGCGGCCGCGCTTGAGCGCCTCGGGATGCGGCAGCGGGCCAGTGAACTCGACGCGCTCGGCGATCCCGAGCTGGCGGGCGGTCAGTGCGAGCGCGTCGCGCTCCGGGCCGTCGCCGATCAGCCGGTAGCGCAGATCGGGGCGGCGATCGCGCAGGATCCACATCGCGCGCAGGACATCGGCCTGGCGCTTGCGCGCGATCAGCTGGCCGACGGTGACCAGCGTCGGCGTGGCGGGCGGGCGGCGCTCCATCGGGATCAAATCTGTCCCGAGGTGGACGACGCGCGTCGTCTGCGCCCCGAGGGCGCGACAGGCGCGCTCGATGCCCATCGAGTTGGCCATCACGATGCGCGCGGCGCGGAAGGCATGTTGTACGCGTGCGCGTCCGGCGGGCGTGCGCGCGGTGTGAAAGACGTCGCCGCCGTGCTCGGAGATGACCATCGGCGTCCGGTCGCGGGTGCGCAGCAGCGCGTCGGCGGCGGGCACCGCGTAGTGCGCGTGGAGCACGTCATAGGGGAACTCGCGGCGAATGCGGCGCAGCTCCAGTGCGAGGGCCGGCGCGGCGAACGCGCCCCAGTGCGCGTAGCTGCGCCCGCGCGGCGGCGAGACGAACTTCAGGTAGCGGACATCGAGGCCGTCGAGCTGCGTGCGGGCCGGTTGGCTGAGGGCGTCACGCCACGCGTCGCGATCGCGGAAGCGTGCGGCCGGCGCGATTGGGCGGTGCAGGACGACAACACGTACGTCGGCGCCGTGGTCGCGCGCCGCCAGCGCCTGGCGGTGGGCCCAGATGCCGAGCGCCGGATCGGCGACGCGCGGATAGAACTCCGCGACCACCAAGACCTTCATTGCTCAGCGACCCTGTGCGCCGCGAGCGTGCGGACGTCGTCGCGCGCGACATAGGGGCGGCCGTCGAGGAAGCGGCGTGCTTCGGCAGCGGCAGTCTCGCGCGGGTAGTCGGAGGCGGCGGGACGGATCGTGTGGCCGATCGGGGTGGCGTCGACGACGCCGATCTTCCAGCCGTGCTCGCGCGCGACGGCGCTCCAGTGCGCGTCCAGGCCCCAGCCCATCTTGAGCTCCTTAGGGAACGGCAGCAGCGTGGCGGCGGCAGTGGCGTCAAACGCGGTGAGCGGGCCGATCTCGACGAAGTTCGTCTCTCGCCAATCGCTGCCGGTACGGCGGCGCGTCACGTCCCACGCGGCGTGGGAGTGGCGGCGATGGGCGGGCTGGGCGAGCCGCAAGCCGCCCGCCTCGGCACACGCGAGGAAGGTGTTCAAGAAGCCGCGCGGAAGGGCCACATCGTCGTCGGTGACGATGACCCAGTCGAAGCCGGCCAGGTCATGGCGGGCCAGCAGCGCGTCGAGGTTCTCGAACTTGCCCAGGCCGGCGGCGGCGGGCGCGACGTCGATCGTCACGGCGTGGTCAGACCGCAGCAGCTCGGCGCGGGCCTGGTCCATCAGGTTGGGGACATCGTGGCGCTCGATGCCGACGACGAGCACGCGGCGGCGGGGCGCGGCAGCGGTCGCGGCGCGCACGCGGCGAAGCTTGGCCGGCATGGCGGCGAGATCGTGGAGCGCGTCATGGACGTGCAGCAGGCGGCCGCGCTTGCCGGCGACATAGCCGCTGCGGCCCGAGAGGAAGTCGTCGACGCCGGCGACGGCCGGCGGTGTGGGAGGAAGCGCGAGACGCTCGTCGAGCAGCGAGCGCAGGCGGCCGAGCGTATGAGCGGTCAAGATCGGGCCGTTAGCGCAGCGAAAACGCGGGCCGTGTAGCGCACAGCCGGCAAGCACGCGCAGCTCCTCGCGCAGGGTCGGCGCCGTGCCTTTGAAGACGTCGAAGCGGCGGCTGGCGCGGCCACGGTGGTAGGCGGCGCGGGCCAGGGAGCTGACGCGCGCGTCTTCGCCGGCGCGGCGATGGTCCAGGGCGGCGCCGGCGATGTAGCGCAGGCGGCTGCCGCCGACCTTCAGCCGCGCTTGCCACTCCTGCTCGTCGCCGTAGAGCTCGCGGCTCTCGTCAAACGGCCCGACTTGCTGCAACGCGGCGCGGCGCACCGCCATGTTCGCGCCCCACGCATGGTCGCAGTCGCGGTCCTGCGGGCCGAGATCGAGATGGGTGATCGGCGGATCCTCACGGCCGCAAAGCGGCAACCGATGGTCGTCAAAGCGCGCGAGGATCGGCCCGGTCAAGACGCCGACGTCGGCGGGCTGAGAGGCGTCGGCGACGATCAGCGACGCAAGCCAGCCGGCGTGCGCCTCGACGTCATCATCGACGTAGGCCAGCAGCGGTGCGGTCGTCTCGCGCGCGCCCGTGTTCCTAGCGGCGTTGAGCCCGCGTGACCGGTCGTGGGCGACATAGCGCGCGCCGTGGCGCTCGGCGATCGCGCGGGTCTCGGCACTTGGGCCGTCGTCGACGACCAGGACGTCGGCGCCGAGCGCGCGGGCCTGGGGCACGATCGAGGCGAGCGCGACGTCGAGGTACGCGGGGCGCCCGGCGGTGGGGAGGATGACGGCGGCGGGCGCGGGCACTGGCCCGTCGGACGTTAGTGGAGGAACCTACGGCGGCGAGCGAAGGTCAGGCACCGTGACGATGCGCGGCGAAGGCGAGCTGCCGCGCGGAGAGGTAGCGTCGCGCGCTCGTGATCCTGTTCTTGCACAACCGGTACCGCACGCCCGGCGGTGAGGAGCGGGTGGTGGAGGACCTTGCGTGGCTCGTGCGCGAGCACTTGGATGAAGACGCCGAGGTGCTGCAGCGCGATAGCGCAGCGTTGGGCCGCGCGGGGGCGGCCGCAGGATTGCTGCGTGGGGGTCTCTCCCCTGAGGAGGTTGCCGCGGCGGTGCGCCACACGGGCGCCCGGATCGTCCATGCGCACAACCTCACACCGAGCCTCGGCCCGCGGGCGCTGGCCGCGGCCCGGGCGGCGGGCGCCCGCACGGTCTTGCACCTGCACAACTACCGCCTGGTCTGCGCGGTCGGCACATGCGTCAATCCCGCCGGTGAGGACTGCACGCGCTGCCACGGGCGCGACACGCTGCCCGGTGTGCGGCTCAACTGCCGCGGCTCACGTGTGGAGGCCTTGACCTACGCCGCGGCGATCGCCGCGCATCAACGGCGGCTGGTCGCAGTGGCCGACGCGCTCGTCGTCCCCAGCGTCGCGGCGCGCGAGCGGCTGGCGGTGCTCGGTGCGCCGCCGGCGGCCGCAGGCGCGCAGGTGCTCGGCCATGTGGTGCGGAGCTTCGTCGACGAGGCCCCGATGGCCCGCGCGATGCCGCCGCGTGCGCTTGTCGTCTCGCGGCTTGCGCGGGAGAAAGGTGTCGACCTCGCCATCGACGCCTGCGCGCGCGCCGGCCTACCGCTGACCGTTTGCGGCGATGGGCCGTTGGCTGCCGAGTTGCGTGTGCACGCCGCGGCCTCGGACGCCGACGTCACCTTCACCGGCCGCGTCGACCCCGCCGCGCTTGCGCGCCTGCGCGCCGAGGCCTCCGTGGCGCTCGTCGCCTCGCGCGCGCACGAGACCTTCGGCCTCGCGGCGGTCGAAGCGCTGGCCGCGGGCCTGCCCGTCGTCGCGACCCGCAGCGGTGCGCTGACCGAGCTGGAGGGCGACGTCACGCTCGTCGCCGCCGGGGACGTCGCCGCGCTGGCCGGTGCTGCCCGCGCGGTCGCCGAGGACCCGAGCGCCGGCGTCCGCGCGCTGGCGGCCGCTCGCAGGCGCGTGGCCCCGGAAGTCGTCGCGCCGCGCCTGGCCGCCGTGTACGACGCGGTCGCTCCGTCGCGCTGAACGGGTCGCAAGCCAGCGCGCTCGGTGCACGGACTTGTAGCCTCCCGCGCTCTCATGCGTGCACTCGTCACCGGCGGCGCCGGCTTCATCGGATCAAACCTCGTCGACGCGCTCCTGGACCAGGGCGCCGAGGTCGACGTGGTCGACACGCTCGTCACCGGGCGCCGGAGCAACCTCGAGGCCGGCGCGCTGGATCGCGGCGCGCGGCTGCACGAGGTCGACATCACCGACGCGGCCGCGCTCAACGCGCTGGTCGCCGACGTCGCGCCCGACGTCATCTACCACCTCGCCGCCCAGATCGACGTGCGCAAGTCGATCGAGGATCCGGCCTTCGACGCGTCGGTCAACGTCGTCGGCACGATCAACGTGCTGGAGGCCGCGCGCCTGGCCGGCGTCGGCCGCGTCGTCAACACCTCGACGGGTGGCGCGATCTACGGCGACGCCGACACGATCCCGTCGGCCGAGACGACGACGGCGCTGCCGATGGCCGCCTACGGCCAGAGCAAGTTCTGCGCCGAGCGCTACCTCGGCTGGTACAGCCGCCTCTACGGGCAGAGCAACGTGACGCTGCGCCTCGGCAACGTCTTCGGCCCGCGCCAGGACCCGCTCGGTGAGGCGGGCGTGATCGCGATCTTCTGCGGCAAGCTCCGCGACGGGTCGCGGCCGACGATCTACGGCGACGGGACCCAGACACGCGATTACATCTACGTCGGCGATGTCGTCCGCGCCCAGCTGGCCGCCGGCCAGTCGTCGGTGACGGGCGAGATCAACGTCGGCACCGGTCGTGAGACCACCGTCCTCGACATCGTCGAGGTCATGAAGGAACTGGAGCCGGACGCCGCCGCTGGCTTCGATCCGGACTTCGCCGAGGCCCGCCTGGGCGAGATCGAGCGCTCCTGCCTCGACGTCACTCGCGCCCGCGAGGAGCTGGGCTTCGAAGCCCAGACGACCTTGCGCGACGGGATGCGCGCGACGCTCGAAGCGACGCCCTAGGCCACGCCGGCAGCCGTCGGCGTGGCAGCATTGACGCCACTGGTCGACGGTGCCGCCGGCTCGTGGTGGCCGGCGCTGCGCTTCTTGGCGACGACCGCGGCGGTGCCGACGGCCGCGGCGGGCACGGCGACCTTGGCGGCTTTCTTGCCCGCGACCCACGCAATGCGGGCCTTCAGGAACGTCCAGGCGGTCGAGCCGGCCTTGGACGCGGCGCTCGCGGCGCGCTGCTTCTTGGTCTGACGGCGACGGATCGAGATGATGGCCATGGCCTTTGCGCTACCCGGCCCTCAGGCAGGCAAACGCCGGTCTCAGGCGGTGGGCACGACGGTGCGCAGCCAGTCCGCCGTCTGACGGACGCCCTCGCGCACGCCGATCTGAGCCTTCCAGCCCAGGAGCTTCTCGGCCTTCTCGACGCTCGGCCAGCGGCGCACGACGTCGACCGGATAGGTCGGCAGGTGCTCCAGGGCGAACGCTTCGGGGTCCCGGCCGGTCTCCTCCCAGATGACGCGCGCGATCTCGGCGACCGTCATCTCGTCGGCGGCCGAGATGTTGAAGTCCTCGTGAAGTCCCGCTGGGGAGGCCATTGCCGTGACGATGCCGTCGGCGATGTCGTCGATGTGGGTCAGCGTGCGCGTCTGGGTGCCGTCGCCGAAGATCGGCAGCGGCGCGCCCTCGGGCAGCGCCAGGCACTTCTTGATGACGTCGGGAACCATGTGCGCGATACCCGGCTCGTCCTCGGGCATCTCACCCGGGCCGTAGGCGTTGAACGGGCGGCAGATGGTGTAGGGGAACCCGTGCTCTTCGTGGGCGGCCTTGACGTACACCTCGCCCGTGAGCTTGGAGAAGCCGTAGGCGCTCGCCGGGATTGGCGTGTCGTGGATATGCGCCTCGGTCGTCGGATACTCGGTCGCACGCTCGAAGACCATCGAGCTCGACACGTACACGAACCGCTCCACGTCATGGTCCAGCGCGGCGCGCACGACGCCGTTGTAGAGCGCGTTGTTGACCTCGGTCAGCGTGTGGGGCAGCTTGTGGAAGTTGCCGATGCCGCCGACGATCGCGGCAAGGTGAATGACATGGCTGCAGCCCTGCGTTGCGGTGCGCGCCTCATCGAGGACCCGCAGATCCCCTTGATGGACCTCACACCCCTCACGCATCCACTGCGGCGCCTCACGCTGGTCGCTGACGCGGACCTCGTAGCGAGGGTCGCGAAGCAGGCGGCGGACGACGGCCGCCCCGATGGTGCCGGCACCGCCGGTGACGAGGACGCGATTCATGCGGTCCCGGACGCTATCGCGCGGGTGGTGGTGGGGGACGTGCGGGGTACGGCGAGGCTTCGAGCCATGGGCGGCGCTACGGTTCGCGCCGTGACCGACCCCGTCTTCCGCCTCGTGACCCCAGCCTCTGCGCTCGACGCTGCCCCTGAGGGCTGGGCGAAGGAGTTGCTGCGCCAGGGCGAGATGGCGCTCGCCCTCGACGAAGGCGGACTTCCGGCGATCGATGCCGTCGCGCGCGCTCTGGATCGGCCCGCCGTCGCGGTGCTGCGGCGTGAGTCGACGCCGGTCGCCGCGGAGGCGTCGGTCCGTGAGTTCGCGGCCGGGCTCGCGCTGGTCTGGATCGCTCCCGCGTTCGGCGACGCGGCCCGCGCATGGGCGCGCGATCGCGCGCCCATGACGTTGCTCGTCGAGCACGACGGCCCGCTGCCTGAGCAGGAGCGCCACCGCATCGAACGGTTCGTCGCGATTCTCGGCCGCCAGGCTGAGTAGCCATTCGCCACCACCTCATACGCGCGCCCTGCGGCGCTGCCCACGTGCCTAGTTGTTGGCGGCTAGTTCGCGAATGACGCCGGAGAAGGCGTGCTCGCTGGGCGTTACGAAGTAGCTGGAGTGCGTTTTCTTGATCGTGTCGATCGAGTCCGCGCCGAGGAGCACGACCTCCACCGCCGGATCGAACTCGTGCTCTTTCTCACGAGCTGAGTAGGCCAGCAGAGCCCCGTCGTAGTCGATGCCGAACTCCTCGACCTTGGCCAGGCTGCGTGCGACGTCGTAGACGAGCAGGAAGTGCTTGATGTCTTCAGCGGGGCTCATGGCTTGATCTCGGACGATACACCCGTGAGGAAAGGCGCTACCCGAGCATGCAGCGCTTGCAGACGAGCGCTGAGGTCGACCGGCGGTGTTGTTCCTGCGTCGGCATGGGCGAAGAGGTCGGAAATGGCGCGGTAGTACTCACGAACATCGTCAGGGCCGTAGCCGGACTTGAGATCGACCTTGGCCTGACGTGAGTCGTACTCGACGGTGTTGGCCCAGAAATCCTGCCTCTTGGTGCGGATCTGGATCTCGATCTTGTGGCTACGTTTGCTGACGACGAGGTGGTGGGCGCGGTAGCCGTCGTCCTTCGGGTCGGCCACGTAGTTGCGGTGGCGGGCGATGCTCCGGTTCCAGTTCTTGCGAAGGTGGCGGACGACGACATCGACTTCGGCGAGTGTCGGAAGCGTCACCCGACATCCGCCGATGTCCTCCATCCGGGTCAGGTCCATCGTCGGGTGCCGGATGAGCTTGTCGAGCATCGTGCTGTGCTTCTTGAGGCGCTGGGTGACCTGGGAGTTGGTGTAGTTGGCTTCGGTGGCCGCCATGTGCTCACTGCCCGTGAGGGCTACCGCGCTCCGACGTCAGCCAGCGCCATGACCTCATCGGCATGCGCAAACACCTGCGCTGCCCCCCAGCAGTTCCACGGATCGATGATCAGCGCCTCGCGCCGCGCCCCTGAGGCGATCTGGCGCAACGCATCACCGGTGCAGAACTCCGCGTGGTTGGTCGCGACCACCACCGCATCGGCATCCAGCACCGCCTCGCCCAGCGACGACGTCGGCGTCGGCACATGCGGGTCATGGATCGCCACGTCGGCCAGCTCACGCTCGAGCATCCGGATCAACTTGTGCGACAACGAGTCCCGCTCGTCGTCGGTGTCGGACTTGAAGGCCAACCCCAGCACCGCGACCTTGCGTCCTGCCAGCGACCCCAACCGTCGCTTCAGCCCCTGGACCAAGAACAGCGGCACGCTCTCGTTCACGCGCGAGACCGCCAGCAGCATCCCCGGCGCGTTCGAGCGCTCCTCCGAGAAGGCGAAGTCCTTGCGCAGGCACGTCCCCGCCGTGAAGCCCGGCAGCTTCATCCCACCGCGCGGGTAGTCGCGGTTGATCAAGTCGATGACCTCGAAGACGTTCGCGTCGTACTGCTCGCAGTCCATCATCATCAAGTTGGGCAGCGAGAAGGTCGCGTAGCGCAAGATGTTGGTCCAGATCTTGGCCAGCTCGGCCTGGACCGGAGTCGTCTGCACGATCGGCGCGCCCAGCCGCTCGAACAAGTCAGCGGCGACCTCGCCCGAGCGCTCGCCGACACCGCCGACGATGCACGGCAGCGTCGAGATCTCCTCGAAGAACTTCGCCGACGCGATCCGCTCTGGGACGTGAGCGACGAAGACCTCTTCGCCGATCGCGAAGCCGCGGTGCTTGGTGAGGTACCCCGCGACGAACTCGGTGGTGTTCGGCGCGATCGTCGAGCGAAGGTGGATCGCGTGACCCTCGCGCAGGTGCGGCAGCAGGTCGTCGAGCACCGACCGGATCTGGCGCAGGTCGATCTCGATGTGCGACATCGCCGGCGTGCCGAGCGTCAGGACGATGTGCGTGGCGACGTGGGCGTCGGCGGCGCGCTCGGCCAGCGTCAGCCGGTCGCGCACGCGGTCCAGGACCTCCTGGGCGCGGGGCTCGTCGAACGGCATCCGCCCGGCGCGCAGCGCCTCGATCCGCGCCGGGTCGTTGTCGACGCCGAGGACGGTCAGCCCGGTGTCGGCGAAGGCGAGCGCAAGCGGCAGGCCGACCCGGCCCAGCCCGATGACAGCCACGTCGGTCATGGGCGGCAGGCTAGCGGGAGGCTAGGAGCCGAAGTCGCCACGCGCGCGGCGGTGGCGTAGGTATTGCCGTGCGAACCCGAACACGAAGCGCGGGTTGTAGGTGAGGTAGCGCTTCCACAGGCGGCGCGGCTCCTTGGAGAGGCGAAAGAGCCACTCCAACCCGGCCGACTGCATCCAAGCCGGGGCCTGCGGGATGAGGCCCGCGTGGAAGTCGAACGCGGCACCGACGCCGACGAGCACGGGCGCGTCGATGCGATCGCGCAGCGCGGCCATCCACTTCTCCTGCTTGGGCACGCCGATGCCGACCCAGACCACATCCGGCTTGGCGTGGTTGATCTCGGCCACGACGGCGTCGATCTCCTCGTCGCTGAGCGGGCGGAACGGGGGCGAGTAGCCGCCGACGATCTGCAGGCCGTCGAAGCGTCGGCGAAGGTTGAGCGCGAGCTGGACGAGGACGCCCTGGTTGCGACCGCCGTACAGGAACATCCGCGCACCGGTCAGCGCACTGCGCTCGCAGTACTTGGCCATCAGGTCCGGGCCGTAGACCCGGTTGGTGAGGTTGTGGCCCAGCGCGTTCATCGCCCAGACGACCGGCTGGCCGTCGGGGACGACAAGGGAGGCGTTGCAGACCGCGGCACGCAGCTCCGGGTCGTCCTGCGTGGCCACCACCGTGTGGGTCGCGGCGACGCAGATGTAGCCCTTGCCCTGCTGTTGGACGGTGGCGTCCATCCAGTCCATGGTGCGCTCGTAATCGGTGAGTGCGAGCGGAACCCCGAGGACGTCGACGGTAGGCGGCGGCAGAGCAGGATCTCCGGTGAGGGCCGCGCGGGCGTCGTCGATAGGGGCTGGGGAGAAGGGCATGCAGCTGTTACAACGCTCCTACGCTGGCAAGGTTTCGCTTCTGCGTAGGACGTCTGTCCAGTGGTGTGGACGAGACGGACCGTAGCCCGGGCGCCGGTCGCCTTGACGTAGGCTGCCCGCGGTGCGGCGGTTGACACAAGTTTGGCACACCTCGTGAGTGCACGTAGGGCGCTGATCACCGGAATCTCCGGGCAGGACGGCTCGTATCTGGCCGAGCTGCTCGTGGCCAAGGGCTACGACGTCACCGGCGTGGTCCGGGATCCCGACGGTCGCGAGATCCCGAACCTCGCGGCGGTTCGGGACCGCGTGGCGCTCATCGAGGGTGACCTCCTGGACCCTGCCACGCTGGTCGACGCGCTCGGCGCCGTCCGGCCACATGAGCTTTACCACCTGGCCGCGCCGACGTTCGTGCCGACCTCCTGGGAGGACCCGGGGGCGATTCTCGAGGCGATCGGCGGCGCGACCGCGACGCTGCTCGGCACTGCCCGGCGCCTGGACCCGGAGATGCGGGTCTTCGTCGCGACGTCGTCGGAGGTCTTCGGCGACGCGGGCGAGTCGCCCCAGCACGAGCGCTCGCCGATGCGCCCGCGATCGCCCTACGGCGTGGCGAAGCTCGCGGCTCACGGGCTGGTCGGCGCGCTGCGCGAGCACTACGGGATGTACGTGGTGAGCGGGATCACCTACAACCACGAGTCGCCGCGACGGCCGGCGCACTTCCTGCCGCGCAAGGTGACGCGGGGTGCGGCGGCGATTGCGCTGGGGTTGGAGGACGAGTTGGTCCTCGGCGACCTGGGCGCTGTGCGCGACTGGTCGCACGCGGCCGACATCGTGCGAGGGGCGTGGCTGTCCTTGCAGGCCGATGCGCCCGACGACTACATCTTCGCGTCGGGCGTCGGCCGGACCGTCGGCGACCTCGTCCACGCGGCCTTCGAGGCGGCCGGCACCGACGGCCGCATCCGCATCGACTCCGCCTTCGTCCGGCCGCCCGAGCGCTGGGCGCCCATCGGCGACCCGTCGCATGCGCGCACGACGCTGGGCTGGCAGCCGGAGATCAGCTTCGAGCAGCTGATCTCCGAGATGGTCGAGATCGACTTGCGCGAATTGCGTTCGGCATAGCGACAGAGGCCGACCAGAGGTTGGAGTAGTGGGACGCCGGAGGCCCAGGAGCCTCCGGCGTCACGGCCCGGCTACTGTGGTTGCAGTACTCGGAGAACTGTGTTGCAAACGCGGCCCTTCTGCGCGCCCGGATACCCCCAGGGGATCGCCTCGATGCAGATCTTCAGGCCGTGGACCTCCCCGTCGGCGACGGTTCCCTTGTGGATCTTTTTCAAGCCCTTTTGGTACCTGTACCCGGCTTTGATCGGGTTTGCCACTGCCTTGTTCACAACTCCAACGTTGTTGTTGTTGTAATGCTTGATGAGGGAGCCATCCACCCTCAAGAAGTCCCAGCCGACATGCAAGACCTGAACCTGGCCGGTGCAGCCGAAGATCGTGTAATCCCCTGCCCAATATGGATAATCCGGGAACGAAAGCCCGTCGTGGTGCAGTGAACATCCAATGAGCGAGAGCGTGAGATACCCGGGCTCAGTCGCACTGGCCGTTGCCACAGGGTCAAACGCGCCCGTGCTACCGCCGGTGAGATCGTCGTTGGCGCCCAGCGCGGCTGCTGGGTCATAAGACGGGTTCAGCACCCCATAGGCGCTCTGATCAGCCGGAGAAAGGCCGGCCCACAGTGCCGCGCCACCGTCTGCGGCAAGGTTCTGCGCGTCGCTGACCGCTCTTGCCTCCTGGTCGGTGTTGACCGAGCCGTCACCTCCGCCGTAGGTCCAGCTGGTCTTGTAGTAGGTGACGTCCCAGCCGGTGGTGGTGTGGTTGCCGACGAGGTCCCAGGCGTCGAGCGCGAGGTGGTGGACGCCGGTGGCCCAGCCGAGCGCGACGGGGTTGATGGTGATCGAGCTCTGTAGTGCTTGGGCGGCGCACCAGTAGAAGGCACAGTTGCTGTATGTACGTGTCTGCTGAGCGATCACGGTGCCGCCGTCAGAGAGCGTGTAGCCCGCGGCGCCCGATTCGCTGTAGTTCGCGGTGTTGTCGTCGAGGGTGATGTTGAGGTTGCCGTTGGTCACGGGGCTAGGGGCGTCACGGAGGCTGCCGGAGACCGAGATCGCGGGGCCGGTGACGTCGCGGTGGGCGAGGTCGACCTTGACGGCGCCGTTGAGCTCGAAGATCCATGGGGAGCTGAGGTTGCCCTCCTTGAGCCAGAGCTCGCCGTTGTTGAGAACGACGCCGATGCGGTCGTTGTCGAGGGCGACGTTGGACGCGGCCGAGACCTCATACAACCAGTCAGCCGACGTCACGCCTGCGAGTGAGTATCTGTCCATCACGTACAGCTTGCCGTTGGTGTCGATTGCCGCGACGCGGGTGCCGGTCGCTGCGATGTGCGCGACGTTGGTGCGCAACAGGTACCACTGATCGTCCTGCGTGCCCGACTTGGCCCACAGCTCGCCGTTGTTGAGGAGCGTGACGATCCGGTGGCCCGTCAGTGCGATCTCGGTGCTGCCGATGAGTTGGAAGTTCCAGTTGGCGCTGTTGAGCGGGCCCTCAAGGGTGCGCATCGCGATGCTGTCGGTGTTAATGAACGCGAGTCGGCCGTCGGCGGCGGCGGTCGGGCCGACGCGTCCCGCGAGGTAGACGCCGCCCGGTGCGGTGGCGTAGGGCCCCTCCTGGACGTAGAGGTTCTCGGCGGGGTTGACAATCATCGTTCGGGGTGGGTAGGCCCCGACTGTGAGGGACTGTTGGCCAGCAGGCCCGATGTTGATCCAAGGACTCGTGAGCGAGTTGCCTTCCTTGCCGTAGGCGACCCCCGCGGTCGTCAGATAGCCGATGCGATTGCCGTCCATCGAGAACGACTTTGCCCCGGTGGCGATCTGCGTCCACTGGGCGCCGTAGTTCCCGTCCTTCACCCACAGCTCATTGTTATTCAACAACGCGCCAAGTCGGCCGTCGCTGGCCGTCGCGCTCGTCGCGCCCACTGACGACATCAACAAGGTTCCGAACAGCAACGCCAGCAACGCCACGATGCGCGGCCGTCGGCTCAGCTGTTGTTCGCCTTTCCCCAGTAGACGCAAAGCGATACTCCTTGTGTGGATTGGTATCGGGGCGTGGATCGTCCATTGACCTGGACCGTCTCGCCGCCCTGCGAGACCGGACATGATCCGACCGAAACGAAAATTGATAAGGGCGAACGCGGCTATGTCACCGCACACTTGCGGGTGTCAACAATCGGGCATCCGTCCAGGAATGTCAACGTTTCTGGAGAGAGAAATTCGATGCCGATTCCGACTTAGCGATATGGAGACGTTCGGCGATCTTGCGCGGTCGACGCATGGAACCCATGCGCATCGACGTCGTCACGGCCCGGCGGTCAAGGGAAGGCTGAACGAAGCGAGACGCGTACCTCAGCTTGAATCACAAAGACTTACCGCTCAGGAGACCGACACACCACGACCGCACATTTAGTGGTCAAGACCCAGTCCTACGCTCGTCTCGAGCACGCGACCGATCCGATCGTCTTTGCGTACGAACTGCAGCAGGTCGCGGAGCCCGGCTTGATCCAGTCCCCGGCCTGCGGGCGTTCGTATGTCGTCACCGGCGGCTTGGTGTAGCCCCAGTCGCGCTCGGCGTTGAGGTTGCCAAGGACATGTTCTCGCGCAGGCCGTGCTAGATCCCGGCCGCGTGCCAGGTGATCTTGCGGGTGCCCAACCTTGTCGAACATCTTGCTCGACGACGCCTGACTGGTCGCTCGCCGCTGACGTCATGCGCGGCGCATGGCTGTCGCTGCAGGCGGATGAGCCCGACGACTACATCTTCGCGTCGGGCGTCGGCCGGACGGTTGGCGACCTCGTCAAGACCGCCGGCGTGTCCGCCGAGGGTCGTGTCCGTATCGACCCGGCCTTCGTCCGTCCGCTCGAGGGGACGCCACCGATCGGCGACCCCTCGCACGTTCGCGAGGTGCTCGGCTGGAGGCCATCTAGGACTTGCTCGGCTTCCACGTCGCCGGCGCAGACGTCAGCTTGTCGATCCACCACGACCCGTTGCCCGTGATACGACAACCATGAGGAGGGCGGGAGTAGATGCCGCTGCGTGCCGGATGACCTCGCCGATCTCTAGCTGGCTAGCAGCTCGAGGTCTGCCCGCGTCATCAGGCGGATCAGCTCCTCGAAGGTCGTCTTGGGCTCCCAGCCCAAGTCGGCCTTGGCCTTGGCCGGCGAGCCGATCAGCTGGTCGACCTCGGCGGGGCGCAGGAACTGCGGATCGATGTGGACGTAGCGCTCGATGTCGTCGCCGAGGCCCGCCTCGTCCAGGGCGATCCGCACGCAGTCGCGGACGGTGTGGATCTGGCCGGTCGCGATGACGTAGTCATCGGCCTTGTCCTGCTGAAGCATCAACCACATGGCCTCGACGAAGTCCTTGGCGTAGCCCCAGTCGCGCTCGGCGTCGAGGTTGCCCAAGGACATGTTCTCGCGCAGGCCGTGCTTGATGGCCGCGGCGTGCCATGTGATCTTGCGGGTGACGAACTCCAGGCCGCGGCGTGGAGACTCGTGGTTGAAGAGGATGCCGCTGGTCGCGTGCAAGTCATAGGACTCGCGGTAGTTGACCGTGATGAAGTGGCCGTAGGCCTTGGCCACGCCGTACGGGGAACGCGGGTAGAAGGGCGTCGCCTCGGTCTGGGGGACTTCCAGCACCTTGCCGAACATCTCGCTCGACGAGGCCTGGTAGAAGCGCGCCTCGGGGCAGACCTCGCGCATCGCCTCGAGCACGCGCGTGACGCCCACGCCGGTGAACTCCGCGGTCAGCGTCGGCTGGATCCACGACACGGCGACGAAGCTCATCGCGGCCAGGTTGTAGATCTCGTCCGGCTTGCTGGCACGCAGGGTGTCGACCAGCGAGCGGTGGTCGAGCAGGTCGCCTTGGTGGAGCGTGATCCGATCGCGGAGGTGCTCGATCCGGTCGAACTTCTCCGTCGAGGCGCGGCGGACCATGCCGTGGACCTCGTACCCCTTCTCGAGCAGCAGCTCGGCGAGGTAGGAGCCGTCCTGGCCGGTGATCCCGGTGATGAGCGCAGACTTGGGCATCGGCGCGACAGCCTAGCCACCTCGACCGTGAGAATGCGGCCACGATGCCGATGCCCGCCGATACCCGGGATGCCACGGGCGCAGGTCGCCTGGTGGTGCGCGGCGGTGGTCTGCGGACCGCCGGCTATGGCGTTGGCGCGGCCCTTTCGGTGCTCGGCGCGGCGCTCGTCACGCGGCATCTCGGCGCCTCGGACTACGGGCGTTTCCAGACCGTCGTGGCGCTGGCGACGATCGTCGCCGCGCTCAGCGACCTGGGGATCTCGACGCTCGGCCTGCGGGAGTACAGCGCCCGCGCCGGCGACGATCGCGAGGCGTTCCTGCGCATGCTGCTGACGCTGCGGATGCTGCTCTCGCTGGTGGCGATCGCGGGCACGACGGTGGCGGCGGTCGCGCTCGGCTACGACGCGACGATGGTGGGCGGCGCGGTGCTGCAGGGCACGGGCGTGCTGGTCGCGGGCGTCGCGACGACGCTCGCCGTCCCGCTCGGCGCCGACCTGCGCCTGGGTACGCTCGCCGCGCTCGACGTCCTGCGCCAAGGCGTCACGACCGGGTTGTACGCCTTGCTTGTGGCCGCGGGTGCGGGCCTGGGGGCGTTCTTCGGCGTCGCGCCGGTGGCCGCCGCCGTGCTCCTCGTCGCGACCGTCGCGCTGGTGCGGGGCCGCTACCCGCTGGCGCCCCGGCTGGCCGCGGGGATGTGGCGGACGGTCGCGCGGCCCGCGCTGAGCTTCGGCGTCGCCACCGCCAGCGGCCAGGTCTACGTCTACACCGCGCTGGTGCTCTGCGGGCTGGTCACCACCGCGCACGAGACCGGCCTGTTCGCCGCGTCGTTTCGCGTGTACCTGGTCATCGCGGTCGTCCCGGGCATCCTGGTCACCGGCGCGTTTCCGGTGCTCGCCCGCGCGGCGACCGGCGGCGACGGCGGCGCACGACTGGGCCGGATGGTCGCGCCGCTGGTCGGCACGACCGCCGCGCTGGGCGGTGCGGCGGCGCTGGCCTGCGCGCTCGGGGCGCCGGCGATCATCGCGGTCGTGGCCGGCGACGGCTACGACGGCGCGATCGGCGTCCTGCGCGTGCAAGGCATAGCCCTTGGGTTGACGTTCGTGATCGCCGCGCTGGGCTTCACGCTGCTGGCCGGCCACCGCCACCGCGCGATCGCGCTGAGCAACGGCGCGGCGCTCGTGGTCTCCGCGGCCACGGTGCTCGTGCTCGCCCACGACCACGGCGCGCGGGGCGCGGCCTGGGCCACCGTGCTCGGCGAGGCGGTGCTGGCGGTCGCCTACCTGATGGCCTTGCGGCGCGCGATCCCCGGCGTGGAGGTCGGCGCGAGCCGCCTGGCCCGGATCGCCGTCGCGCTGGGCGCCGGCGTGGGCGCCGGCGTGGGCGCCGGCTGGGTCACGGGGTTGCCAAGCGTCCCCGCCACCGTCATTGGCCTGGCCGTCTACGTCGTTGCGGTGCTCGCGCTGCGCGGGGTCCCGGCGGAGGTCCGCGTCCTGCTGCGGCGCGCGTAGCGTCCGGCGCTCGCCGTTACCGGTGCGCTTGCGCAGAACGGTGAGTCGCTAGTCTCCGCCGGCGTGGGACCCATCAAAGCGCCGTACAACGACGCAGCGAGCCGGCCTGCGCACCACCGCATCGACGACCCGGCGACCACCGCGCACGGCGCACCGATCGCCGGCCGCATCGGCGTGCGCCAGGGCCTCGCTGTGCTGGTCGCCGCTCAGGCGCTGGCACTCTGGCTGCTGGGCCGGACGTCGTTCTTTCGGTCCGACGACTGGATCTACTTCAGCGAGATGCACAAGCAGGGCCGGTTCAGCGAGGACTGGCTCACGAGCATCTGGTGGAAGCACATCGCTCCGCTCCACCGCGGCATGTTCACGCTGCTCGATCATGCGACGCCGGCGGCCTACACGTGGGCGCTGCTCTTCGAGATCGCGATGGTCGCGCTGGCGGCCGTCGCGTTCTACGGCGTGCTGGAGCTGCTGTTCGGGCGCTCGTGGTGGCTGCTGATCCCGGTCGCGCTGCTGGGCTTCTCCTTCAACTTCGCGCTGCCGCTGGTGTGGCCGTCCTCGGGCTTTCAGGCGATGCCCGAGACCGCATTCAGCATTGTCTGCCTGTACGCCTACCTCCGGCATCTGAAGTCCGGCCGGATCGCGTGGGCGGTCGTCGCGGCGGTCGCGCTCGGCATCGGGCTGTGCTTCTACATCCGGCCGTTGTTGATGTTGCCGCTGCTGCTCGTGCTGCGGTTCCTCTTCCTGGAGTCCTCGTTGCGTCCCAGCGCGATCCTGCGCGTGCTGTGGCGCGAGAAGCTGACCTGGGCGATCCTGCTCGTGCCGGCGGCGGTGTTCCTCTCCATGTACATCCACCGCGACGCGTTCGGCCAGGGTCAGCCACTGAACCTCACCGACCTGCAGCACTACGTACGCGAGGCGTGGTTTCGCAACGTCTTCCCGGCGGCACTGGGGGTGCGCGAGCTTCCGGGCACGCTCGACGCGCGGCACCTCGCGGCCGAGGTGGCCGCGCAGCTCGGGCTGCTGGGACTCGTCGCACTGTCGCTCTGGCGCAAGGGCATCGAGGCGCTGCGCGGCTGGGCGTTCATGCTCATCGCGATCGCGCTGACCTTGGGGCTGACGGCGGCTGGCAGGCTAACCGAGGGCGGTGTGGCGATCGGGTTGGAGACGCGCTACGTCACCAACCTGACCTGGCTCGTCCCCCTTGGCGCGCTGATGGCGCTGCATCCCCGCGCCGTCGCGCAGCTCGGTGCTCCGTGGCCCACGAGCGCCGAGGTTGCGCCGCGCCGGCCGCTGCCGGCGTGGGCGCCGCGTGCCGGCGTCCTGGCCGCCGTGACGCTGACGTTGTTGTCGTGCGGGCTCGCCCTCGGCGGCTCGCACCGCATCATCAAGGAGTGGGGCGCACAGCCGGGTCGCCCCTGGGTCAAGAACGCGCTCGCGTCGCTGCAGGGCTTCGAGGCCCGCGGCGACGTGCCGCGCCTGCCCGACGCGCTCGTCCCGCCCGGCGTCGTCGATCCGGCCTTCGCGGCCTACGCCTGGCGCCACGCCGTGCTGCCCGAGCTTGGCGAGCCGGTCGTGATCGCGCCGCCCTACAACGCGCTGCAGCAGGCCGACGGCACGATCGTCGCAGCCCGTGTCAAGCCGGAGCTGCGGCTGTCGCTGACCGCGCCCGACGCGTCGGCCCGGTTGACCCGCCTGAAGCGCGACGGCGTCTGCCTCGCCGCGACCGATGCGGCCGAGGGCCTGATCGTCTGGACGCTGCCGCGAGCGGTGCAGGGGGCGATGGTCATCGCCTCGCTCAGCGCTCCTGGACGCGTCCCGAAGCAGGGCGTCCCGATCGACGTCGACTCCGGCTTCGGCCTCCCGACCACCTCGCTGCACACCATCCAGCCGGGCGGTGAGCCCGCGATCGACACGGGCGAGACCAAGGTCGTGCGGTTGCGCCTGCACGTGGCGCCTGGTCAGCGGATCTGCGCATCGTCGCTGGCGGTCGGGGTTCTTGCCCCGACCGCGTGACGTACGCTGCCCGCGATGCCTGACACCGGCTACTACGCCAACGAGCGCGGCGACGTCATCGACGCTCTGCCCCGCCCGCTCGGGCGCGTGCTCGACGTCGGCTGCGGTCAGGGCGGCACCGCTCCGGGCCTGCGCGCGGCCGGCGCGCAGGAGATCGTCGGCATCGAGATCCTGCCCGAGCCCGCCGCCCGCGCGGCCGAGCGCCTGGACCGCGTCGTCGTCGGGACGGTCGAGGAGGCGCTCGACCAGGATCTCGGGAGCTTCGACACCATCCTCTGCCTCGACGTGCTGGAGCACCTCGTTGATCCCTCGTCAGTGCTGGCGCGGCTGCGCGCCATCGCGCGTCCCGGTGGCGCGCTGTCGGTCTCGGTCCCGAACGCGCGCCACTTCTCGCTCGTGCGCGACATCGTCTTCAAGGGCACCTGGGGCTACGGCGACTGGGGCCATCGCGACCGCACGCACTTGCGCTGGTTCACGCCGTCCGACATCCGCGCCGACGTCGCCGGCGCCGGCTGGGCCGTCGATGCGGTCGCGTGGCCGCCGCTAGGGCGCTCCAAGGCACTGCACCGCTGGACCGGCGGGAAGTCGTCGGAGTTCTTGGTGGCCCAGGTCTACGTGCGCGCTCACAACCCGGCATGAGCGCACCCCGCGTCGTCGTGTTGCGGGGCACGGCCGCCAACCCGTGGGACCTGCGGCCGTGGCAGGCACTGCACGAGGACGAATCCGCGCAGGTCAGCGTCGTCGTCGCACCCGACAACGACTACGACGTCGCCGCGCTCGCGCTGCCGAAGATCGAGGTCCGCACGACCGGCGGGCTGCTGCCAGAGCGGCTGCCGGCGCGCGGCCTGGCGCTCAAGGCGGTCGGCCAGCGCCACCTCGGCCTGGCGGATGCGCTGGTCGGTGCCGAGATCGTTCATGCCGCCGAGCTGGGCACCTGGTTCTCCTGGCAGGCCGCGCGGCTCAAGCCGAAGTTGGGGTACAAGCTCGCGCTGACGGTGTGGGAGACGTTGCCCTTCGTCGACGCCTACCGCAATATCCGCACGCGCCGCTACCGCCGCGAGGTGCTCGCCGCCGCCGACCTGCTGCTGCCGACCACCGAGCGGGCGCGCGCGGCGCTGTTGCTCGAGGGCGCCGACCCGGCGAAGATCCGCGTCTGCCCGCCGGGCATCGACGTCGAGCGCTTCGCCGCAGCCCGCGCCGCGGCCCCGCCGGCCGACGGCTCGCACCTGATCCTCAGCGCTGCGCGGATGGTGTGGGAGAAGGGCCACCAGGATCTCCTGCGCGCGCTGGCCGTCCTGCGCGCCCGTGGCCGCGAGGACGTCCGCGCGCTGGTGATCGGCGATGGGCCCGAGCGCGCGCGGTTGGAGGCCGTCGTCGCCGACCTGCGCCTCGGCGACCGCGTGCAGCTGCGCGGCTCGGTCCCCTACGACGAGATGCCCGGCCTGTACGCGCAGGCCTCCTGCCTGGTCCTCGCTTCGATCCCGACGTGGTCGTGGGAGGAGCAGTTCGGGATGGTCCTGGCAGAGGCCCTCGGCGGTCATGTCCCGATCGTCACCACGCGCTCGGGCGCGATCCCGGAGGTCGTCGGCGACGACGCGACGCTCGTGGCGCCCGGCGACTGGCTGGGGCTGGCCGACGCGCTGGAGGCGGGGCCGCTGGCCGGGCCGCCCGGCGCGCGCCACGCGCCCGACCCCGCGCGGCTGGACCGCTTCTCGGTGCCCGCCGCCGCCGACCGCCTGGCCGATGCCTACGCGGCGCTGGTGGCGTGACGGCCGACGTCGTCATCGTCACGTGGCGGGCACGTGACCTGACGTTGCGCTGCCTGGAGCACCTGGCGCCGCAGTGCGCGGCGGGCGGCCATCAAGTCATCGTGGTCGACAACGCCTCGGGCGACGGCACGGCGCAGGCCGTCGCCGAGCGCTTCCCGGACGCGCGGCTGATCGAGATGGCCGGCAACGTCGGCTTCGGCCGTGCGGTCAACGCGGGTGCGGCCGACGGGACGCGGCCCGCGGTCGTGCTGGTCAACAACGACGTCTTCGTGCACGACGGGTTCGTCGATGCGCTGCTGGCACCGCTGATCGCGCGCGACGCGGTCGGCTCGGTGGCGGGCCTGACGCTGCAGCCACGCGACGACAACGCCGAGGTGGTCGATGGGCTCGGGATCGAGCTCGACGCCACGCTGACCGCCTACAACCGGCTGCGCCACCGCGCGCCCGGCAGTCACGCGGGCGTCCTGGCCGGGCCCAGCGGCGGCGCCGCGGCCTACCGGCGCGCGGCGTGGGACCAAGTTGGTGGCTTCGATGACCGCCTGTTCGCCTATGGCGAGGACGTCGACCTCGCGCTGCGCCTGGCGCTGGCGGGCTGGGAGACGGCGGCGGCGCCGGATGCCCGCGGCGTTCACCTCGGCGGCGCGACGACCGGGATCGACTCGCCGCTGCAGCGCCGCCTGGCCGGGTTCTCGCGTGGCTTCCTGCTGCGCCGCTACGGCGTTTTGCGCTCGCGCGCCGGGCTGCGGGCGCTGGCCTTCGAGGCGCTGATCGTGCTGTACGGGTTGGTCCGGTTCCGCGCCACCGAGCCGCTGGCCGGACGGGTCGCGGGCTGGCGCGCAGCGGCGCGCGGCGAGCGCCTGCCGGTTCCGGCGGGCGTGATCGACCGGTCGATCACGGCGGCCGAGCAATGGCGGCGGGCCCGTCACGAGCGATGACCGATCCGGACGTCATCGCCGCGGAGGACCCGCTCAGCGGCGACGACCTCGCCCACCGCGTCACCAGCGGCGGGATGGTCCGCGTCGTCGGCTTCGCGGCGACCAACGTCCTGGCCGCGCTGACCTCGATCGTCCTGCTGCGCCACCTCGGCGTTGACGAGTTCGGCCGCTACGGCACGGTCATGGCGCTGATGACGATCGTCAACGGCGTCACCGACGGCGGCATGACCATCGCCGGCACGCGCGAGCTGGCGCTGCTGCCCGCGGGTCCCAAACGGCGCGCGCTGACCGGCGTGATCCTCGGCATCCGGATCGTGCTCACGCTGCTCGGCGTCGCCCTCGCGATCCTGTTCGCCCTGGTCGCCGGCTACGACGGCGTGCTCGTGGAGGGCGCGGCGCTGGCCGGCGCGGGCGTGGTGCTGATGGCCGTCGCGTCGGTGCTCACGCTGCCGCTGCTCGTCGAGTTGCGCAACGTGCGCCTGACCCTCTTCGAGCTGTCCAAACAGGTGGTCGCGCTGGTCGCGACCATCGCCTTCGTGGCGGCCGGCGCGGGGCTGCTGGCGATGCTGGGCGTGCAGACGATCGTCGGCGCCGCGGCGGTGGGGATCGTCGCGCTCGTCGGCGGTGCGGCCGCGTTCGTGGGCCCGCGCTATGACCGCGCAGAGTGGATCCGGATCGTCCGGATTGCGCTGCCGGTGGCGATCGCCTCCGTGCTCGCCGTCCTGTACCTGCGCATCCTCGTCGTCATGGGGTCGTTGACGATCGACCCCCGCGAGCTCGGCTACCTCGTCACGAGCGCGCGGATCATCGAGGTCCTGGCGGGGTTGCCGATGCTGATCATCGGCGTGGCGCTTCCGGTCGTCTCGGTCGCCGCGCGCGACAACCCCGCGCGGCTGCACTACATCGCCCGGCGCCTGCTGGAGTCGAGCCTGATCCTGGGGCTGCTGAGTGCGCTGGCGCTGAGCTTTGGCGCCCACACCGCGGTGCTGGTGCTCGGCGGCTCGTCCTACGCCGCCGCGGCGCCGGTGCTGGCCGTGCAGGCCTACACGCTGGTGACCGTGTTCGTCGCACAGGCTTGCGTGGTCCTGCTGGTGGCGCTGGATCGCCAGCGCGACATCGTGCGCGGCAACCTGATCGGCTTGGCCGCGGTGATCGTCGCGGGGCTCGTCCTGCTGCCTGCCGCCGGCGCGGAGGGCGGCGCGATCGCCGCGCTGGTGGCCGACGCGGTGCTGAGCGTCACGATGGTCGTGCTGCTGCGCCGCGCGGGCGTCGGGCGCGACCTGCCGCTCGGGGGCTTCGCGCGGATCGTCGCCGCGGCCGTGCTGGCCGCCGCGGCCGGCGCCGCCGTCGTGCTGGCCGTGGGGACGGAGCCGATCTGGTCCGCGCTGGTCGCGACCGGCGCGTTCGTCGCCGCGCTGGTGGCGCTGCGCGCCATCCCGCCGGAGCTGTACGACGTGCTGCGGCGACTGCGCAGCGGCGTCGCGCGCTAAGGTCGGCCCCGATGGCCCAGAAGCCCCGCGCGTTCCGGACCCTCGCGCTCGTTGCCGCCGTGGCGGCGACCGCGGCCGTCGGGGCGACGCTCCTGCACTACGCGCTGCTGCTCTGGGTTCACTCCTACGACGAGGACGTCTACCGGGCGCACGGCGTGGAGACGCTGCGGCACTTCCCGTCGTCGCTGTGGGCGGTGGACACCGAGCGCGGGGTCCAGCGGCTCGAGAGCTGGGTGATCGCCGCCGGCCTGTGGCTGTTCGACGGGCCCGCTGCCTTCCGCGCGATCCGCGTGCTCAACGTCGCGCTCTACTGCTCGACGGTCATCCCCGTCGTGCTGTGGGCGCGTGCCATGGGCGTCCGCCTCGCGGTCGCCCTCGTCGCGGGCGTGCTGGCGATCCTCGTCCCGTGGGCGACGGTCACCGCGGTGTTCTTCACCGAGAACCCGGCCTACCCCGCCGCGACGTGGGCGCTCTACGCGATGTGGGCGGCGGCGACGCGTCCGACGTGGCGGCGCGTCGCGCTCGTGGCCGTCGCGGTGTTCGTCGCGCTGCTGGCCCGCAGCGTGATGATCGCCCTGCCCGTGGTGTTCCTGGTGACGCTGGTGGCGGTGGCCGTCCGCTACGACCTGCGCTCCGCGTGGGCCGCGCGCGCGACGTGGACGCGGCGCCAAGTCGCGCCGTGGGCGCTGCTGGGCGCCGGCGCGCTGGTCGCGGCGATGTTCTATGCCTTCGGCCGCTCGAAGGTGTCGCACCAGCTCGGCGGCAGCTACACGCTCGACCTCAACCTGCGCCCGGGCGAGCTGTGGGACATCGGCAAACGCTCGCTGGCGCGCGTGGTCTCCGGCCTGGGGATCCTGCCGGGCGTCATCGCCCTGGCCTGGATCGGCCGGACGCTGTGGCGCCCGGCAGGTCGGGACCGCTTCGCGCTGGCCGTCCTGACCGTGTTGACTTTCCTCTTCGTCGTCTACAGCGCGCAGCGCGGCGGGCCCGACGAGCGCTACCTGATCTACCTGGCGCCGCCGCTGCTGGTCGCCGCCGCGGTGGCCGTGGACCGGCTGGAGATCGGCCCGGTCGCGGTCATGGTCGCGGCGGGGCTGGTGGTGTGGCTGTTCGCGGCGGTCCCGTGGAGTTCCGACCAGCACGCCTACGGCTTCCTGGTCAGCAGCGCGGAGGCGTTCCACGCGCGCATCCTGCTGCTGTCGCTGGGCAGCCACGCGCCCGGCGTCGGGCTCAGCTACCCAGCGCTGCTGGCGCTTGGCGTGCTGGTCGTCGCCGCGATCGCGGCGGTGGCGCTGCACCGGCGCGACCGCCTCGCGCTCGGCGTCGGGATCGCGCTGGCCGTCGGGGTCGTCGGGCTCCAGGTCGCGCAGATGACCTACGTGAGCCGCCACTTCCAGCGCGAGACGGCCTGGGGCCCGGACCTCGACGGGCGCGCGTGGGTCGACCGCTCCGTCGGCGGCGAGCGCGCCGCCCTCCTGATTAGCAACCAGAACTCCGCCGCGATCCCGCTGGCGGAGGCCGTGCGCGAGGTCGAGTTCTGGAACACCAAGCTCGACACACGGCTGCTCACGCCGACCGCCGATCCGAGGTCGCTCTACGGCGGGTCCTCGCGGAGCCAGGCAATCGGCATCGACCCCGCGACGGGACGCCTCATCGCGGCGGCCGGCGCGCCCGCGATCCCCCGCTACCTGGCCCAGCCGCTCTTGCAGCCGGTCGCCCCGCTGGCCGGTCGCACCGTCGTCCAGCCCGGCTACGAGCCGTTCGCGCTCATTGACGCCGGCCCCGCCCCGCGCGTCCAATGGCAGGTCGAGGGCGTCGACGCCTTCTCGTGGAGCCGACCCGACCAGCGCGTCGCGGTGCGCGTCTACCGCGGCACGGCCGGCCCGCCGCCGCTCGGCGACTGCCTCGACGTCGGCGTCACGGCGCCCGACGAGCTCGGGAGCGCCACGCGCCGGCTGACCGTGACCAGCGGCAACTGGCGGCAGACGGTGACCCTTCGCGCCCAGCACCCGGTGACGCTGAAGGCGATCCCGCTGACCGCGGCGAACGCCGACGCGTTCCGGCCCGTGCGCCTGGACGCCGCCGGCGCGCCCGTCCGGCTGGGAGATGGACGCCGGACGGCGTTCAACGTGACGACGGTCGCGCGCGCCGCCTGCCCGGCCTAAGTGGTCCTAGCCCGCGCGCCGGGCGACCACGTAGACGTTGCGGCGCACGATCGGCAGCCACGCGGCGGCGCGCAGCGGCGCCGGCCGGCGGTGGTCGGGCATCCGCTGGGAGATGATCGACGTGCCGGGCATGACCGACTCGTAGCGGGCCTCGCTGACGTCGAAGCCGTTGTCGGCGAACAGCATCTTGTAGGCCTTGCGCGTGAACGGGCGCTTGTGCGTGTAGTCGTTCCACACCCAGCGCTGCGCGTCGGGCGAGGAGGCGAAGACCGTGCCGCCGCCGACGAGGACGCGGCGCGCCTCGCGCACCAGGGCGACCGGGTCGTCGACGTGCTCCAGTAGGTCCTTGAGGACGACGCCGTCGAACTGCTCGTCGACGAACGGCAGCGGCGTGTCGACGTCGCCGAGGCGGATGTCGCGGCCGCGCTGGCGCCCGAGCTCGACGGCGTCGGGCGAGCCGTCAATACCGCTCCAGTGCGGGAAGTGCTCAGCGAGCCATCCTGTTCCGCAGCCGATGTCCAGCAACCGCGCGTCAGGCGCGAAGTGCCGCGTGACGTCGCGGTAGTAGCCCGGCTGCTCGTGCCAGTCGAAATAGGCCATCGGCGGCGGGACCGTAGCATCACAGCCCGTGCCGACCCCACGACACGTCGTCCTCAACGCCCTCTTCCTCGACCCCGGGATCTCGGGCGGCCCCGAGACCTACCTGCGCGGCCTGGCCGGTGGGCTGCGCTCCGAGTTCCCCGCGACGCGCTTTGAGGTCGTCACCACGCGGCGCGGCGGCGCGGCCCTGCGCGCCGAGGGCTGGGAGGACGTCACGGTGCTGCCCGCCGACGAGGGCCAGCGCGGCCGGCGTGCCTTTGCCGAGCTCGTCGCCCTGCCCCAGCATGCGCGCCGCCGTGGCGCCGACGTGATCCACAGCCTCGCCTCCACGGGCCCGGGGCGCACACCCGCCGTCGGCCACGTCGTGACGCTGCACGACGTCACCTTCTTCCATACGGCAACCTTCAACCCAATCACCACGTTCGGGATGAAGCGCATGGTCACGGCCGCCGCGCGCGACGCCGAGGGCCTGATCTGCGGCGCGGCCGCCGCGCGCGACGAGGTCGCCGCGACGCTGTGCTTCCCGCCGGAGCGCTTCACGGTCGTCCACCACGGCACCAAGGCCATCGGCCCCGCCGCGCCCGAGGCCCAAGCACGCGCCGCCTTCGACCTGCCGCCCGACCGTCCCGTCGTCCTCAACGTCGCGACCAAGCGCCCGCACAAGAACCAGGAGCTGTTGCTGCGCGCGCTCCCGCGCCTGCGCCACGCCGACGCGACGCTGGTGCTCGTCGGCCACGCTGAGCCCTACGCCGACGAGCTGCGCCGCCTGTCCGCCGAGCTGGGAATCGAGCCGCGCGTGCGCTTCGCCGACGACGTGTCCGATCCGCTGCTGGAGGCGCTCTGGAAGCTCGCCGACGTCGCGGCCTTCCCGACGCGCGCCGAGGGCTTCGGCCTGCCGGTCGTCGAGGCGCTGGCGCGCGGCGTGCCGGTGGCCTGCTCGGACATCGAGGTCCTGCGCGAGGTCGGCGGCGCGTTCGTGCGCCCGTTCGGCACCGACGACCCGGCCGGCGCCGCGGCGGCGATCGACGGTGCGATCACCGCGGGCTTCCCCGGCGGCGACCCCGACGCGGCGCGCGCCTGGGGCGCCTCGTTCACCTGGGCGCGGGCCGCCCGCGAGACCTTCGCCGTCTATGAGGCCGCATGCTCCACGCCGGCCTGAACCTCGTCTTCCTCACGCCCGGCGAGCAGGGCGGGATGGAGATCTACGCGCGGGAGCTCATCCGCCGGCTGGCGCGCCGCGACGACCTGCGGCTGACCGCCTTCGTCAACCGCGACGGCCAGGGCGGGGAGTGGGGCGAGGGCGTCGAGGAGGTCCTCGTCCCCGTTCACGCCAGCGACCGCAAGCAGTGGGTGATCGGCGAGCAGATCCACCTGCCGCGGCTGGCGGCGCGCGCCGGCGTCGAGATCGTGCACTCGCTGGCCTCGACCGCGCCGCTGCGCGGCGCGTTCAAGCGCGTCACCACGATCCACGACCTCAACTACAAGCTCGTCCCGGGGACGCACTTCGGCGTGCGCGGCCTCGCGATGGCGGTGCTGGTCCCCGCCGCGGCGCACCGCTCGCACCGCATCGTCGTCGACGCGTCCTCGACGGTCGACGACCTCGTCAAGCACCTGCGCGTCAAGCGCGCCAAGGTCGACGTCGTGCCGCTGGGCGTCAACGAGCGCCCGCCGGTGACGCCGACGCCGGAGGCGCAGCTGCGCGCGCGGCTGGAGCTCGGCGACCGCCCGGTGCTGCTGACCGTCAGCGCCAAGCGCCCGCACAAGAACCTCGCGCGGCTGATCGAGGCCCACGCACGGCTGGCGGCGCCGCGGCCAGTGCTCGTCCTGCCCGGCTACCCGACGCCCTACGAGGTCGAGCTGCGGGCGATCGGCGACCGCCTCGGCACGACGCCGGACCTGCGGTTCGTCGACTGGGTCAGCGCCGAGGACCTCGAAGGGCTCTACGCGCTGGCCGGCGTCTTCGCGTTCCCCTCGCTCTACGAGGGCTTCGGGCTCCCGCCGCTGGAGGCGATGGCGCGCGGCGTGCCCGTGGTGACCAGCGACCGCGGCTCGCTGGCCGAGGTCGTCGGCGACGCGGCGCTGGTCGTCGATCCCGAGTCGGTCGACGCCATCGCCACCGCGCTGGCGCGCCTGCTGACCGACGGTGCCGAACGCGACCGCCTGCGCGCGCTGGGCCGCCAGCGCGCGGCGTCTTTCACCTGGGAGCGGACCGCCGAGCTGACCGCCGCGGTCTACCGGCGCGTGGTGGACCGGTAAGACATCACGACGCGCTCCAGCGACGTGCGCATCGACAACTCGGACTCGTGCTCGGCAAACCACGCCGCGGTCGACGCGCGCAGCGCCTCGCGGTGTGTGTAGGCCGCGACGATCGCCGCGCCCAGCGCCTCCGGCGAGGCGTCCGGCGCGACGAAGCCGTTGACGCCCTCCTCGATGTGCTCGACCGCCGCGTTGTCGGGCGCTGAGACCAGCACGCTGGGCACGCCGTGGGCGGCCGCCTCGACGACGATCGCGCCATAGCCCTCGCGGACCGACGGGAGCACCAGGCAGGCCGCGCGCGACAGGCCGTCCTCGACCTCGGCGGCATCGACAAAGCCCGGCGCGCGGACAAACGCGCCGGCGTCGAGGCGCTCGATCGTGGCGCGGACGTCGCCCAGCTGGGGTCCGTCGCCGAACAGCACCGCTTGCAGCTCCGGGATCTCCCGGCGCGCCGCGACGACCGCCTCGACCACCGCGGGTGCCTGCTTCTCCGGGATCATCCGGCCCGCGAAGACCGCCAGCGGCTCGGGCGGGCGGCGCGCCGGCGGCTCGGCCGGTGGCGCGTACTCGCCGCGCAGGACGGTCGGCGACGAGCGCAGCCCCTCCTCGCGCAGCCGCCGGGCGTGCAGCTCGCTGAAGCAGAACGCGCTTTGGGGCACCCGGGCGCAGGCGCGCTGGATCAGCTGCGCCACGCGGCCTTGCACGCCGCCGAGGTACTCGGCCCAGTAGGACGCGCTCCAGACCTCGTGCCAGTCGGCGATGATCCGGTAGCCCCCGCGGCGGCGCATCGCGCCGGCCGCCAGCAGCGAGAAGTAGGGAAACGACGCGGTGTGGACCACGTCGTAGTCGCGGCCGTGCCGGGCCAGGTGGGCGAGCACGCCCCAGCCGAAGCGCAGCGGCTCGCCGATCGTGCGGTTGCCGTCGGGCCCGTAGAGCGGCTCCTCGCGAGAGACCGCCACCACGCGGACGCCCGGGATCGCGGGCGGGTCGGCGACCGGCCACTGCCGGCGGGTGAGGTAGGTGACCGTGTGGCCATCGGCGGAGAGCGCTTCGGCGACATTGCGCATCCACCGCTCCGCGCCCCCCACGGTCCAGGGGAACAGGCAGTCGTAGACGATGGCGATCCGCATGACCCGCTAGCCTTGCAGGCCGTCGAGCGGCGCAACCTTCTTCTCTGCGCGCCGTTGTGGTTCTTGGGAGTCGCCATGAGCACGATCGAACACACCTCCGCGTCCACCGGTCAGGACGATGTCGCCGAGCCCTTGGTCTCGGTCGTCATCCCGTGTCTGAACGAGGAAGAGAACATCGAGGCCTGCGTCGTCGCGGCCCTGGAGGCGATGCGCGAGGCAGGCATCACCGGTGAGGTCGTCGTGGCCGACAACGCCTCTGAGGATCGCTCCGCGGAGCTGGCGACCGGCGCGGGTGCCCGGGTCGTGTCCGAGCCGCGCCGCGGCTACGGCTCGGCCTACCTGGCCGGCTTCGGCGCCGCCCGCGGCAAGTACATCGTCATGGGCGACGCGGATCTCACCTACGACTTCAACGAGATCCCCAACTTCGTCCGCGAGCTCGACGACGGCGCGCAGCTCGTCATGGGCGACCGCATGGACAACATCCAGCCGGGCGCCATGCACTGGCTGAATCGCTACGTCGGCAACCCGATCCTCAGCGGCACGCTCAACCTCTTCTTCAAGACCGGGATCCGCGATGCGCACTGCGGCATGCGCGCCCTGCGCCGCGACGTCCTTCCGCAGCTGGACCTGCGCACCACCGGCATGGAGTTCGCGTCCGAGATGGTCATCCGGGCTTCCAAGGAGAAGCTCGACATCCGCGAGTTCCCCATCCACTACCACCCGCGCGGCGGCGAGACCAAGCTCTCCCGCTTCCGCGACGGCTGGCGCCACCTGCGCTTCCTGCTCGTCCACTCGCCGACGCACCTGTTCCTGCTCCCCGGCGCGTTCATCGGCCTGGTCGGCGCGATCGTCGCGATCATCTCGCTCGCGCAGATCGACGTGCTCGGGCGCCAGTGGCAGTTGCACACGATGATCGCCAGCTCGCTGCTGATGATCGTCGGCGCGCAGATCATCTCGCTCGGCCTCTGCGCCCACGCCTACGGCACGTACTTCATGGGCGAGAAGGACCCGTGGTTTGACCGGATGCGGCGGCGGTTTCGCCTCGAGGACGGCCTCGTCCTCGGCACTGCCGTGGCCGGCATCGGTTTGCTGGCCGCCGCGGCGATCGTCGGTCGCTGGATCGCCGACGGCGCCGGCGCGCTGTCGGAGGAGCGGCTGGCCATCCTGGCCGCCACGCTGATCATCATCGGCATCCAGGTCTTCTTCTCGTCGTTTTTGCTCAGCATCCTCGGCCTTCGTCGGGACCACTGACGCGGTTGCAGGATGCTCAGCATCCTCGGCCTGCGTCGAGACCACTGACGCGCTTGCGCCGCGCGCTTCGCACGGTCCCCGGGCCGCTCTGGCTCCTGATCGCCATGAGCTCGGTGCTGGCTCTCGCCTGGGCGACGGTCACGCCGCCGCTCACCAACGCCGACGAGACCGGGCACTTCGCCTACATCCAGCACCTGGCCGAGACCGGCTCGGCGCCGTCGGACAAGGGCACCAGCACGCTGTCGACCGAGGAGTCCCAGCTGCTCAACCAGCTCGGGATCAGCCCGATCATCAACAACGTCAACGGCCGGCCGAGCTTCTCGGCGCTGGACCGCGAGGCGTGGCTGGCGTACGAGCGCCACGCGCCCGCCGCCGACCGCAAGAACGGTGACGGCCCCAACCAGTTCGCCCAGAACGGCCCGTTCTACTACGCCTACGGCGCGATCGCCTACAAGCTGACGCCGGGCGGGCACCTGATCGACCGCGTCTTCGCGGTGCGGCTGGCCGGCGGTCTGCTGTTCGTCGGCATGGTGATCTTCACCTGGCTGCTGGCCGCCGAGCTGTTCGCGCAGACGTGGCCGCGCGCGCTGGCCGCCGCCGTCGTCGCGCTGCAACCCAAGCTCGGCAACGCGGCGGGCATGGTCAACCCGGACATCATGCTCGCGTTCCTGTGGTCGGCGTTCGCTTGGCTCGGGGTGCGGACGGTGCAGCGCGGACTGACCGTGCGGCGCGCGGTCGTCCTGGGCGTGCTGACCGGCGCCTCGGCGCTGACCCACGGTCGCGGCCTGGCGCTGATCCCGCCGTTGGTCGTCGCGGTCGCGCTGGCGATCCCGCGGCTGAAGGCCGAGTGGCGCGCCTACGTCAAGCCGCTGGCGTGGGCGCTGGGCGTCGCGTTCGCCTGTCTCGTCGTCGGCTTCCTCTACACGCGCGCGCAGAGCGGCGGCTTCTACGGCGGCGAGGTCAGCCAGGCCACGCACGTCAACAACGAGGGCGCGAGCCTGCGCGGGCTGTTCGCCTACGTCTTCAACTTCTACTTCGGCGCCTTCCAGGCGCTAGGGCCGATCCTCGGCGCGGGCTACGGCTGGCGCCAGGGCTACATCGAGACGTTCTTCTCCGACCTCGGGTCGCTCGACGTCGTCCTCCAGCCGCACATCGTCGACTACCTCCAGGTGTTCGCCGCGATCGGGCTGCTCGTGCTGTGGTCGCAGATGATCTGGTTCCGGGACCTGCTGCGCGCGCGCTGGCGCGTCATCGTCGTGATGGTCGCGATGTGCGTGTCGCAGATCGGCCTGCTGCATGTCGCGTCCTTCCGCGACCTCGTGCAGAGCCACGGCGGCGCCCCGCTGTGGTCGGGGCGCTACCTGCTGCCGCTGATCGCGATCTTCGGCGTGACGATTGCCTACGTCTGCTCGCACCTGCCGCGGCGGATCGCGGCGGTCTCAGCGGGCGTCGTGATCGGCGTCGGCGTCGTGCTCCAGCTCGGCTCGCTCGGGCTCACCCTCGACCGGTTCTACGGATGAGGTCGGCGGCTGGCCTCTGGCGGCGCGTGCCGCTGCCGCTGTGGGCACTGCTGGGGGCGGCCGTCGTGATCGGCGGCATCGGCCTCCGCTGGGAGCTGCCGTGGCTGACGCGCGACGGCGGCGTGCGCGTCGCGACGCCTGTGCCGCCGCAGGGCTTCGGGCTGTCGACGGTCGCCCTGCAGCGCGACAAGCCGGTCTGCATCCAGGACGTCCTGCTGCCGTCGACCACACAGGTGGTCAGCCTCGGCGGCTCGGTCCCGACCGGCAAGCCTGGCCCGCCGGTCGACGTGACGATCGCCGCCCCGGGCTACCGCCACACGGCGACGATCGCGCGCGGATGGCCCGAGGGCCTGCGCGTCACGATCCCGTCGCCTCCGCGTGACGTGCTGGCGAGCATCTGCCTGGAGAGCCGTTCCAAGATCCCGGCGGTGCTCAACGCCAATGGCGGCACCGTCGTGCGCGCGTACATGACCGTCGATGGCGAGCGCGGAGGGCCGGTCGTGGCCGTCGACCTGCTGCGCACCGCGCCCGCGAGCCGCCTCTCGCGGCTTCCGACGATGCTCGACCGCGCCGCCCACTTCACGTGGCGGCCGCTCGGCTGCGGCTTCGCTCGGGTCCTCGTGGCGCTCGTACTGCTGCTCGTCCCGGTCGGCGCGGTCGGCGCGCTGCTGTGGACGATGGCGCTCGACAACCGCCGTCAGACCGGCGCGCCCGATGCCGAGGCGCCCGCCAGCGCCTACTCTGAGGGACCATGAGCCGCTCCCGCTCAGCGCCCGCCGTCCTGGTGGACGGCGTGTACAAGGAGTTCCGGATCCCCGAGGAGCAGGTCCACACGCTCAAGGAGCGTGTGCTGCACCCGCTGCGCCGCCCGAGCCACAACCAGTTCCAGGCCCTCCGAGGGGTCTCCTTCGACGTCAGCAAGGGTGAGTTCTTCGGCATCGTCGGGCGCAACGGCTCGGGCAAGTCCACGCTGTTGAAGTGCATGGCGGGGATCTACGGCGTCGATGAGGGCCGCATGTACGTCGACGGCCGCGTGTCGACGTTCATCGAGCTGGGCGTCGGGTTCAACCTCGACCTGCCGGCGCGCGACAACATCCTCATCAACGCGACCATGTTGGGGTTGCCGTCGCGCGACGCGCGCCGGCGTGTCGATGCCGTCCTGGACTTCGCCGAGCTGCACGAGTTCGTCGACCTCAAGTTGAAGAACTACTCGTCGGGCATGCTGGTCCGGTTGGCGTTCAGCGTGATGATCCAGGTCGACGCTGACATCTTGCTGATCGACGAGGTTCTGGCGGTCGGCGACGCGGCCTTCCAGCAGAAGTGCTTTGACGAGTTCGCGCGGTTGCGGCGGGAGAACCGGACGGTCGTGTTAGTCACGCATGACATGGGGGCGGTCGAGCGCTTCTGTGACCGCGCGATGCTGCTTGAGCGTGGCCACGTGGTCGAGATCGGCGAGCCGCGTCCGGTGTCGATGCACTACCTGCAGCTGAACTTCTCGCGTGACGCGCGGGCCGCCGAGGCGGCGGCTGCTTCTGGGGATGCCGACGCCGTCGCGGCGGCGGCCGAGGCCGCTTCGGGTTTGCGGGGTCGCAACGCCGACGAGCTGCGGGCCGGCGACGGCGGGGCCGAGATCGTCAGCGGCTGGTTCATGAACGCCGACGGCGAGCAGGTCGAGTCCCTTGATGCCGGCGAGCGCTGCACGTTCTGCCTGCACGTGCGCTTCCACGAGGATGTCGCGGAGCCGCTGTTTGGCTTCGCGCTGCGCAACAACGCCGACGAGCGTGTTATTGCCACCGACACGCACAAGGCGGTGGCCGGCGAGTCGTTCGCGGCCGGTGAAGAGGTCATCGTGTACTTCGGCTTCGAGAACGTGCTCGCGCCTGACCGCTATGGCGTCAGCGCCTCGGTGGCTCGGGCCGGCTCGGGCGACGCGTGGCTCGACAACCGCGAGCGCTTCCGGTCGATCATCATCTCCTCGACCGACCCGTCGGGCGCGGTCATCGACCCGCCGTTCCATGTCGAGCTCCAGCGCCAGGTCGTCAAGATGAAGGCGGGCTCGTGAGCAGCGCCATCGCAGTTGAGCCGGAGGTCGAGCGCCCGTTGCCATCCCCTGAGGGCATGCGCGAGGTCAAAGGACCGACCGCGCTGGGCGACGACCCGCAGCGCCTCTTCCGCCTGGCCTGGACGCTGGCGACGACCGACTTCAAGTTGAAGTTCTTCGGCTCGTTCCTCGGCTACCTCTGGCAGCTGATGAACCCGTTGCTGCTCTTCGGCGTCCTGTTCGTGGTGTTCAGCTTCGCGCTCAATCTGGATGAAGGCGTGCGCTACTACCCGGTGGCGCTGCTGCTGGGCATCGTGCTCTTCTCGTTTCTCAACGAGGCGACCTCGGCGGCGGTCCGCAGCCTGATGACGCGCGAGACCCTCGTGCGCAAGATCGACTTCCCGCGCCTGGCCGTGCCGATGGCCAGCGTCCTGGCCGCGACGTTCAACCTGTTGTTGAACCTGGTGCCGGTCATCATCTTCCTGCTGGCCTCCGGGGCGACGCCGTCGTGGTCCTGGCTGCTCTTCGCGCTGATCATCGTCGTGCTCGTGCTCTTCGCCTTCGGCATGTCGATGATCCTGTCGGTCGGCTTCGTGCGCTTCCGCGACATCGAGCCGATCTGGACCGTCATCCTGCAGGTGCTCTTCTACGCGTCGGGCGTCTTCTTCACCGTCGACACGATCGCGGGGCAGAAGCACGGCCAGTTGCTGGTCGACATCTTCTTCTGCAATCCGTTCGCGGTGATCCTGGCGGCGGCGCGGCACACGTTGGTGGATGGGTCGTGGACGTCGCCGTCGCAGGCGGTGTCCAGCGACTGGCTGCTGTTGATCCCGATCGGCATGGTGGTTGCGTCGCTGGTGGGTGGGTTCTTGCTCTTCCGGGCGCTGGCGCCGAAGGTTGCGGAAGACCTTTAGGTCGGCTGGGGCGGCGGCCCTAGTGGCAGTCGGTCTGGGGGCCGGAGGGTGCGGCAGCTCTGGCTCGGACGAGACGGTGCCTCCGAAGGAGGCGCGGCTTGCGGTTGTGTCGTTCCTGCATGCGGTGCAGGAACGACGCTTCGCGGAGGCGTGTGGGCTCGTGACTTCGGACGCGCAGGCGGATCTGCGCGATCTCGCTTTGGCGAGCTTCCGGGTGACATCGGGCACGCTTGCCGTGCGGGAGCATCAGGTGGCGGCGGCGCACGATCGCGCGGCTAGGTGTCCTGGGGCGCTGGCGTTGTTGGCCTCCGAGCTCGGCTCGAAGGTGGCCGATCTCGATCGGGGTGTTGCGTCGGCCCGGGTCTCGTTCCTGTTCAAGAGGCGAGAGCTCGTCGTGCTTGGCGATGAGGCGTGGGTGGTCCGCCGCAGCGATGACGGCTGGAAGATCGAGACGAACAACGCGATCAGCGGCGCGCTGCCTTAGGCCTGTCTCCGCTCTAGGGCCTCCCGGTCGGTTCCCTGGGTAGAGGGATAGCCCTCAGAGCCGCCGCAACTAGAGATCTCCACAGAGTGAGCCAGAATCGACCGAGTTCCTGCGGCGAATTTACGGGGTAGTCGCATTGCTGATCAATCGCGCTGTAATTCTCAGCGATGTGAGCGACAATCTTTGATCATTCCAAGTTATGGAAGTCGCGAGGACGGATTGCGGTCGTCCTTGCATCGTCCAGGTGATTGTGGTTACTGTGACGCTCGCCCGATCGCTCGGCAAGGCTGTGCGGCGGCGTTCCCTGGTCAGCTCTCAGAAGGTGGAAGCCTCGTGAATAGCCCTCGCACGTCCGCATTATCTCGTCGAGGTATCCGAGTGTTTGGCGCCGGCTCGGTCGCGGTCGTCATTGGCTTAGTCGCGTTGGTAGCTGGTCTGCTGTCGGAGAGCTCGCAGATCCAACGTGTGGCGGTGACACCGGCGCAGGTCTTGGCCGCGGCGCCGCATGAGGCGAAAGTCGCCACGCCGGTGGTCTCGCGCCGCACGGCGAAGCGATCGCGCCTTGCTCATCGCAACCTCAGCGCCCGCGCCGCGGCCCGCTTGGCGTCGCGCACGTTCGCTCCGGCGCTCGCTTCGGCCTCTGCCGACGCCAAAGCGCTGATCGCGAAGCGTGGTGGAGTGCGCCGGTACCTCGACGATCACACCGCGGTGCCTCGCAAGGGGCACGGCATGATCGTCTCGACCGCCCCGTTGCGCCACCGCGCTGCGTCCGGGAGCAAGGTCGAGGTCGACACCCGGTTGGTGCACAAGGGTGCGCGCTTCGCCACCGCGAGCACGGCCGTCGCGAGCACGCTCGGAGCACGCCTAGCGGATGGGATCGAGGCCGGTACGGCGCCGCGGGTGACGGTGTCCGGCGCGCCTGTCGTGGGGCGCCGCATGGCCGATGACAAGTTGATGTACGCCAATACGGCAATCGATACCGACGTCATCACCGTCGCCAAGAACGTCGGCGTCGAGGTGCTGTCGGTCCTGCGCTCGATCAGGAGCCCTGAGCGCCAAACCTGGTCGGTCGACGTTCCTGCAGGTGGGCGCTTGGCGATGGCCAAGGGCGGCGGGATCGACGTCCTGGGTGCCGATGGCAAGCCGGTCTCCACGATCTCGGCACCGAAGGCGTTCGACGCTGTCGGTCGTCCGGTCGACGCAAAGCTCGAGCCCGTCCACGGCAGTCGGGTGGAGCTGACGGCCGACCATCGCGCCGAGGGCGTCACCTACCCGGTGATCGTCGACCCGCTGATCCAGCCCTACTGGGACAGCAACGGTAACGGGCTGTGGTACGGCGCGCACACGGACGGGCTCGCCGGCTGGACCACCACCCAGGGCGATGCGAACGGCAACTACTGGCCCGCTCGGCAGACGTGCTACGCGCCGGTCAGCTGCTACGGCGCTGGGCAAAGCGGCCTCTACCTGTATGCCACGCAGGGCGCCAACTACGCTCCGGGCGCGTTCGTCGCGTGGACCTACGCTCTGCCCGCAGGCCGGACGTCGTACTTCAAGAGCGTCAAGTACCTCAATACCTACTTCAACAAGCGGGGGGACGCGCTCAACTCGCCGTTCCTGGCTGGCGGCATCATGGGAGCCAACGGTGCATGGACGGGACTGACCACGTCTGAGACCGGTCTGTCCAACCAGACGATGACGGTGACCGCCAACCAAGGGACGATCGCTAGCGGGCGTACCGCGTGGTTCGCGCTGTTCAATGCCGCTAACCGCGCCATGCCCGTGTGGGAGGATGCTTACGCTGGCGGGGCGGTCTTCGAGCTCGACGATCCCGAGAGTCCGACGCTGAACGCCACCATCGGCGGCACGGGTGGCACCGCGCAAACCGGTTGGGTGCGTGGTCACGTCTCGGTCCAGGTCGGAGGCTCTGATCCAGGGCTTGGCATCTGGCGGTTTCTGCTCAATGCGGCACGCGCCGACGGGGGCGATCCGCAACGCCCCTACCACAACGGCTGCACCGGTCAGGTGGACACCAGCCCGTGTCCCGCGACGCTCTCGCAGAGCCTCGACCTCGACACGGCGACGATGCCCGACGGCGTCAACGCCGTCTCAGCTACCGTCATGGACGCCGGCCTACGGATCGCTCCTTGGCGCGGTTGGAACCTCAAGGTCGACAACACGCGACCGTCGGTTGCGCTGACCGGCTCGATCGCCGGGTCCAACGAAGCAGATGTCATGCCTCAAGGGGCAATGCAGGCGCTCGGCGTCACGGCGATCGACACGAAGTCCGGCGTCGCGTCGATTTCGATCGCGCTCGACGGCGGGACGCCGGAGGTGACGTCGCAGACCTGTGCCGCTACGGCAGACGCTTGCTCGCTGAGCACGGCCTTCTACAAGGCGACCGCCGACCTCAAGGCTGGCCGCCACACCATGCGCGTCGACGTTGTTGATCGGGTCGGCAACCACGAGATCCGCGATCTCGCGTTCTACGTTTACCGGACGTCGTGGGTCTACGGCGGCGCCGACAACCACCGAACCGACACCTTGGCCGAGCGCCAAGCGGTGAAGGCGGCCATCGATGGCGCGCCGACGCAGGCGGCCAAGGATGAGCTGCGCGACGGGCTGGTCCCGCAGGACCGCCGCCTGGTCGATCGCCTGTTCGACACCACCGCGCCGGTGATCACCGAGATCAACCGGCCCGGTTACTACATCAAGGACCGCAGCGTCGGGATCTCGTTCGCGGCCGGCGACGCGGCCGCCGCAGGGCAGCTCAGCACCGGGATCGCCGACTTGCGGATCCGGGACGTCACCGCGTCGAACTGGGCCGTTGCGGTGTCACACATGCTGGTTCCTGCCTGTAGCAGCGGCTCCGTCGACTGTCCCTCCGCTGCGCACGTGGTCAGCGCGATCGGCAACATGCCCGAAGGTGTGAACGTCATCCAGGTCGAGGCCACCGACGCTGCGGGCAACCTCGCGGTCAAGCAGTACCACGTGCTTGTCGATAGCGTGGCGCCGGATCCGCATCCCGCCGGCGGCGCTTGGAACGCTCGCGGTGGCGCCCTCACCGACGCCAGCTTCGCGATGTCCGCGGACGATGTCGACAGTGGCGTAGCAGCCTTGGCGCTCTACGACGCCGATACCGGTCTGCGTTTCCTCACCGGCCAGGACCGGACCTGCGTGGTCGGATGCTCTCCGACCGGCTTCGGGCCTTACCAGAAGTCCTTCGACCCAATCGCCCTCGGCTGGCAGACCGGCCGGCACACGCTGCAGTACAGCGCGTGGGATGTGGCAGGGAACGAGGGCAAGGTGCGCTGGGAGGTGGAGTTCTACCGGACGAGCTGGATTTACGGTGGGGGCGACCACATAGTCAATACGCCGTCCGAGCAAGAAGCAGTTGGCAACGCCTTGGATGACGATGACGTATCTGACGACGCGATTTCGGCCACGTGGGCTGGTCTGGCGCCTGGTGAACAGTCGTCCGTTTCATCCTATCTGGCGGGCAGATACCAGAGCGACCCGTCTGCATGGGGAACCGATGGACTGAGCCTCGATTGGAATCATCCGCTGGCAACGGCGGCTGGGCCGTTACCGGGGCCCACGTCGGCCAACACGCTAAGCCTCGGAAGTTGCGCCGCAGCCGGCATGAAAGGGCCGATTCCACCCGGTGCTCCAGGCCGCGGAACCCACACCTACACAACACTTAAGAGCTCTAAGCTTGCAGCTGACGGACGGCTCGCGTTTCTAGTTCTTGTTGATATCGAGGTCTACCCGTGGCTCCGCGCGCGAGAGCCAATTAGTGTAAATGTCGAAGTGCGGACGGACTCAGCCAAAGTGGACGGCGCTCCTCAAGTTGTTAGAGGCACAGACTCGATCGCTAGAGACGCCACACGTCCACTGCAGCGGCATTGGTATTACCACCGGGCAGTCTGGGCGTACAGCGGGCGTCGGGTGTATTGGGCAGGTCGGGCGACCTGGGCACCTCTACGGGTGCGTCTCGGCGATATTTCTTTCGATTGGTATGGCGATCAGGTGCCGGGTGCGGCCGGGGCAGTTTGGTATTCATGCACCGTCTAGCGACGTTCGCGTAGCTGAAGACCCAGCCCTAGGTAAGCGCTTAGCAGGTTCGTCGATGAGCACCCGGCCTGTTAGCGCTGCGACCCAGACTTGGTGAAACCTGGCGTCGGGTTGTGCGTCTCACGACCGTCCCCCGGTCGTCCCACAACAGCCCTACGCGGGGACGACCCTTACCGGCTGTTCGGCCAGGAGCAGAAACTATAGGTGGCAACGCGACCTGAGTCCATCGGGACCGGTAGTCAGCTTCGGGTTCAGGACGTTGGCGCCGAGGGCTGCGAAGGCCTGTAGGGCGGCAATCACTGTCGCCTTCGTGGTGATGGGTCTGGTGGCGGTTGGAAGCGGTGGTGTTCGGAGGCGTCGGTGCCTTCAAAGGAGAAGGCGCGGCTTGCGGTCGTGTCGTTCTTCGAGCCAACGATCTACATCGCTGCGGCCGTGGACTTGGAACGTCTCGCCGAGGCGGTCAAGGCGCTACCGCCCGACCAGGGACGAGAGCTACGAGAGCTTGGCCTGCTACCGGGCGGTGGGACCTCATCTCAGTGAACGAGTGGCGCCGGCCTGAGCGGCATCCTGCAACGGCCGCGCCGACGGCAAACCGGGCGTCCTTGGAGCCGTAAAGCGCTCGGTGCCGCATGCCTGTCGGCCGCCGCCGCGGGTAGGCTCCGCGCTCGTGCCTGTGCGCGCCGATCCGCTGGACCGTCCCGAGATCCGGGTCGCCGTCGTTGTGGCGGCGCATGATTGCGATGCCGTCGCCCGCTGCCTGATCGCGCTGTTGCCCGCGCTGCCCGACGATGTGCCCATGCTGGCGGTCGGTGCGCCGGAGGCCTTGCGGGCGATCGAGGAGCTGCGCGGGGCGCGCGAGGTCGTCGCGCTCGGCGCCGACATCGTCGCCGGCTGGAACGCGGCAGCGGGCCAGCGGCCCGACGCCGCGTTGGTGCTGGTCGACGATGCGACGGAGGTCGGGCCATCGTTCCTGGAGGACTTGCTCGCGGTCGCCGCTGCCGAGCCCGACGCGGCGACGGTCACGCCGCTGAGCAATAGCGCAGCGTTCCTGAGCGCTCCGCGGCGCAACCTTGCGTGGCCGCTGCTGCCGCCAGCGCTGACGGCAGCCGACGCAGCGGCGCGGGTTCGCGACGCGTCGCTGGGGCTGCATCCGCGCACACCGACGGCGCTGGCGCATCTCGCGCTGGTGACCCCGCCCGCGCGGGCGCTCGTGGGCGCCTTCGACGAGACCCTTGCCCCGCGTGAGGCGCTGGCCGACTTCTGCACTCGCGCGACCGCTGCGGGCCTCGCGCACGTCGTTGCCGATGAGGTCTACGTCGGGCACCGCAGTGGTGGCGAGGCGCCGGCGGCAGAGCGCGATGCGGGCTTGGCCGCGGCGATCGACGAGGCGGCCAACGACCGTCACTCGCGGTTGGCGCGCGCGCTGCTGGCGGCGTCGGTGGTCCTCGAGCCGCTGCGGGTCACCATCGATGCGCGGCCGCTGTCGGGCGGCGTCACCGGCACAACCATCCACCTCGTCGAGCTGATCGGCGCACTGGCAGCGCGTGATGACGTGCACGTCCGGGCACTGCTGCCCGAGCACGTCGGCGACGAGGCAGCCACAGCGCTGCGCGCGATGGGGGGCGCCGTCGAGACCGTCAACGCGGCCGCGTCGTGGGAGCAGCTCGGGCGCACGCACGTCGTCCACCGCCCGTGGCAGGTCGAGTCCGCCCAGGAGATGGCCGAGCTCGATCGCCTCGGCGAACGCACGGTCGTCACCAACCAGGACCTCATCGGCTACCGGACGCCCTCGGTGTTCGAGAGCCCGGCCCGCTGGCGCGACTACCGCCAGGCGACGCGCGATGCGCTCGGCCTCGCCGCGATGGTCCTGTTCTTCTCCCAGACGGCCGCCGACGACGCGCTGGCCGACGACCTCGTCGCACCGGACCGCGCCCGCGTCGTCGCGCTCGGCGCGCGCAACGAGCACCTCGCGCTCACGCTGGCCGCCGCCCCACCCGCGGGACTCGCGATCGATGGCGAGCGTCCGTTCCTGCTCGTCCTCGGCAACCGCTACCGCCACAAGAACGTGCGCTTCGCGCTCCAGCTGCTGGCCGCGCTGCGTGACGAGCAGGGCTGGGACGGCGATCTCGTGATCGCCGGCGCCGAGGTTCTACATGGCTCGGGCAGCGGCGACGACGCGGCCTGGCTGCTAGGCAATCCCGAGCACGCGCGCAACGTTCATACCGTCGGCGCGGTAACCGAGCCGGAGAAGGCGTGGCTGCTGCGTGCCGCGGCAGCGGTCGTCTACCCGAGCACCTATGAAGGCTTCGGCCTGATCCCGTTTGAAGCTGCCGCGGCGGGAACGCCGTGCTTGGCCGCATCCACCTCCGCGCTGCGCGACACGCTGCGCACGGAGCTTGCGTTGCTGAGGCCGTGGGATGCATCGGCCAGCGCGGCGCGCGCGGTCGGCGTGCTGACGCCCGGCGCGGCACGTGATGCGCTGGTGGAGGGGCTGCATGGCGCCGCGGCGCCGCTGACCTGGAAGGCGACCGGCGCCGCGCTCGTCGACGCCTACCGCGCCGCGGTCCGCCTCCCGGCGCCCGCGACGGCACGGCTCGCCGATGACCTCGCCCGCGCCGAGCACGACTACTGGTCAGCCCGCGATGGGATCCAGGAGGGCACATGGCGCCTGGTCCGACCAGACGATCCGCTGCTCGACGAGTCCCTCTCCTATCGCCTCGCCGACATCCTCGCCGCGCCCGGCGGCCGCCAGCGCTTCCTCGACGCGCTGCCCGATCGCCCGAGCATCGTCTCCCGCGCGGCAGCCCGCCTGCGCGGCGCGGGCGGGCCGCCCAAGCGCTGATCAGTCGGCCCGTCCAGCTTCTAAGCTGCGAGGCGATGAGCAGCCAAGTCCCCGCCGCGCCGGCATCCGCCGCGCCTCGGTCCCGTGCCTTCCGCAATGATCCGCACGCGCGGTACTGGTGGCACCACTTGCACGGCACCGACTACGTGCCGGCGATCTACTCGGTGCTCAGCGACGAGGAGTGGGGGATCATGGAGGCGTGGTACGCCGCCACGCTGGCGCGCGAGTCGATCGGCGAGATCAACGTCCCCGCCATGTCGCTGATCCAGGGCCTGATCATGGGCAACGGGCTCGGGCGCATCGTCCAGCTCGGCCACTACTACGGTTACTCGACGCTGCTGGTCGGCTTCTGGCTGCGCGCGATGGGGCAGGGCGGCAAGCTCGTCACGATCGACATCGACCCGGTCGCGACCGGCTTCACCAACGAGTGGGTCGAGCGCGCGGGTCTCCAGGAGCACATCGAGATCCGGCTCTGCGACTCGGCCGGCCCGCAGGCGGTCCCGGAGTCCACGAACGTCTTCGGCGGCCGGATGCCCGAGCTGATCGTCCTGGATTCCTCGCACCAGTACGACCACACCCTGCGCGAGCTGGAGCTGTGGGTCCCCGCGATGGAGCCGCACACGCTGATGCTGTTGCACGACACGAGCGCGTTCGCTCGCGGCTTCGACGTCAACGGCAAGGGCGGCGTGCAGGCCGCGGTCGACAAGTGGGTTCCGGGCCGCAAGGACGTCGAGTTCTTCAACATGAACCGCAAGGTCACGGTCGACCTCGGGCCCGGGGAGCTCGTCTACAAGGATGGCTGCGGGCTCGGCCTTCTGCAGAAGCGCTAGGCGCCGTCGCTGACGTCCGCCACGACCGCGTAGGCCGGGATCGCGTACCGATCCTGGCCGACGTCGCCTGAGCCGCCGGGGTGCATCACGAAGCCGCGGTCAAAGCCGGCCTCGCGGCACAGCTCCAGCACGACCTCGGGAAACAGCGGGTGCTGGTGGGTCGGGTCCAGCCAGAAGGCCTTCAGCGCGACGACCGAGTGCGGGTTGACGGTCTCGACGATCAGCCGGCCGCCGGCACGCAGCGCGCGGCGCGCCGCCTGGAAGAACTCCATCAGCGCCGGCTCGGGCAGGTGCTCGATGACCTGCATCGCGGTGACCGCGCCGTAGGCGCCCTCGGCCGCGTCGCGCAGCGCTGCCAGCGCGTCGCCAAGCGTGACGTCGAGGTGGAGGCGCTGCGCCTCGGCCAGCATCTCGGCGTCGAAGTCGACGCCGGACGCTGCGATGCCGCTATCGCGCAGGAGCTCGAGCAGCTCGCCACGGCCGCAGCCGCAGTCCAGGACAGGCTCGCGCCCGCGGAGCATCTCCACGTAAGGCTTCTGCAGGTCGATGATGCGCTCGCGCGTCCCGCGGAAGCGGTGCTCGAAGGCGTGGTAGCTCTCATCATTGGACGAAGGCAAGGCGCTCGTGAAGCCCTCGACAATCCCGGCGTAGGGATCCTCGAAGCGCTCGAACGGCTCGGTCATGAACGGCAGCGCACGGTGCTCGTTGAGGTGGCTCTCAAGGCGGTGCTCTGAGCGCAACATCCCCTCGTGCACGTCGACGAGATGGTCGGCCGTTCTATGGCCTTGCTGGTCCAGCGTCGTCAGCCAGCGCCGATGGTCTTCCATCTGCGCGCGCAGCCGGCGGAAGGCCGCTAGCGTCTGAGCACGCTCCTGGCGCAACTCGATCACCGCCCGGTCCGCAGACCGTTCCTGAACCGACCGGAGTTGGTCCTCGAGTCGGACGAGTCCGTCGAAGAGGTGCTCGTCAATGCCGCGCTGGCGGTTGAGATAAGGCAGGATCGCGCGGCCCACGCTGCGGCGAAACGCTTCCTTGAGCCGCGCGCCGCGCCCTCCCGCCGGGCCCATCGGCGTGCGAATGCGCAGGGCTGTGTCGTCGCGATTCCACGTGCTCGGCACGATGATCGACGAGTGATCGCGTGCGGCTAAGACCGCGTGGACGGCCCGCAGCCGGTCGCGCATCATCGCGCCGGCGACGTCGGGGGCATGGCGCTCATGGATGTCGCGCCGGGCGCGCTCGCCGCGACGCTTGGCCTCGGCCCGGTCCCCGAAGATCTGGCGCATCAGCCGGGCGGCGTGGTCGAGGTCCGGCTCGGCCCAGGTAGCGTCGGCTGGGTAGGGCTGGGCGCCAGGGCCGACCGTCGTCCAGCCGTGGTCGACGAGGAAGGAGTTCTCGTCGGTCATGAAGTCCAGCGTTCCGCCATAGCGCGTGGCGATCACGGGCTTGCCAAGCGCCATCGCCTCCGCGGGCGTCAGACCAAAGCCCTCGGAGCGATGCAACGAGAGGTAACAGTCACACGCGGCGACCATCGCGTTCTTCTCGTCGGCTGATACGAAGCGGTCGATGACCGTAATGTCCGGGTGGTCGTCGATCGCCAAGAGGGTGCGCGTGTGGTGGGACACCATGCGGTCGGCGTTGATGCACTTCAACACTAACTTGGCGCCGGAGCCTTCCCCGAACGCCGCCTTGAACGCCTCGACGTGGCCGATCGGGTTCTTCCGGGCCGTCGTCGAGTGATAGTCGTAGATGTACAGGAAGATGAAACCATCCTCGGGCATCCCGAGCTGCGTGCGCGAGTACGGGTTGATGCGCGGCATGGCTACCGGCATCCGGACTTTGTTGACCGGGATCGGGCTGTGAGGGGCCACCGCCTCGTAGATGTGGTCGGTTGCGACCCAGATCTCGTCTAGGTGCTCGAAGGCCGCGCCCCAGTCCTCCGGGAAGGCGTCGATGACCTCCCACCACCACAGCGCGATCGAGTGGCGGTCGGCGAAGAAGCGCTGCTGGGCCTCGTGAGCGAAGCCCGGCACGATGTCGCCATTGAGGCAGATGATGTTGATGGGGTAGGGCGACTCATCCGGTGTGGTGAAGGTGAACTCGGCGTTCTGGCTTGTCGGCGGCACGAACGTGCCGTGGACCGGGAGCGCCGGGACCCGGACGCTGTCGAGGCTGCTGATGAGCAGTCGCGCGGCCTCTCCCAGACCCAGTTCGGAGCGGAAGAATCCTGCGACGTTGACCCCCCATGGCAGGCCCTTGGCCTCGTCTGCGCCATCGCGCTCGTCGCGCTGGGGCGTCTGCGTGGCCTGCGGGCCCCATTCAACGATCCAGCGCGCGAACTCCGCCCCGTCGTCGCCATCGAGATTCGGGAAGACACGCTGCAAATCCTCGCGGCTCTCCCATACCGCGTGGTCGTAGCGCGTGATACCCGCCCTCGCGCCATGGGTGGCGGGCTGGGCCAACAGGGCGTCCCAGTCCGCGGCGCCGTCCTGGGTCCACGGGGCGGCGGGCAGCGCGCCTTCGGCGATCCCCTCGCGCACGAGTCGCCGCAGGACGCGATCAAGGATGCGACCGCGGGTGTCGCGCTCAAACGGTGGCGGTGCCTCGGGCGGGCTCGCCCTCAGCTCGTCCGCGAAGCCGATCACGAGCCGAGCCAGCGCTTTGGTATCGATGAGCTTGAAGCGGTCCTGCGAGGTCCACACTGCGGATGGATCGCTGCTGTTTGAGCCCGACAGATCGAGCAGGCACAGGGGCTTGCCGTCTACGAGCACCTGTCCGTCGTCACCACCGCTCATCGTCCGCAGCGGCAGGTTCCAGTACCCGAGGCCGAGGCCGGCGTGCTGCAGCAGGACACCGGCCTCGCCGTCCGCGGCGCGCTCGAGGTGGCGGGTGACCGGTGTGGCGGTCAGCTCGTCGGGAGCCTCGAGCGGTGCCGCCGCATCCACCAGCGGCGACTCGACATCGATGGTCGTGGGCCACGCGGTCAGCAGCGCGGAACTTGTGTCCGAGCGGCGCACGGCGAAGGCCCGCGGGTTGACGAGACCGGCGGCCTCGACGACCTCGGCCGAGGGTTTATGGCCATCGTCGGGGAGGCGCTCATCGGCGATACCCAGCATCGCGATCTCATGGGTGTTCAGCGCATCGAACAGCGGATCGAGCGGTGCGCAGACGCGCATGCAGCTCGCGAGATACGCCGCGCGCTCATCCCGCTCCAGCGCCGCCTGCATCAGCGGTCCTGCCAGGACGCTGTCGCGGTGCGGGCCGGAGCTCCCGGCGACGCGCTCCCACGCACGCTCGACCGGCAGGTCGTTGAGCCCGATCGTCTCCGTGTCGGGCAACGCCGCCGCTTCGTCCAGTCGGAGGGCAAGAACGGCGGCGCCGGGATGGTGGCGGCGCAGCGAGTTCAGCAGCGCCTGCGCCGCGCCGAGGCGCGAGCGGTCGTAGATGGTGCAAAAAATCAAGCGTCGAAGCCTCTCTCGCCCGTGGATGGGTTCGCGCCAGGGTAGCTCGGGTCCAGCGGGCCCGGACGTGCGCTCATCGGCAGCGACTGACGACGCTCATGCTTGCCAGGGACGGGCCGTCCACGGCGACCGACCGGTTCGCGAACGGGCTAGGCGAGGCGAGGCCGACCTGGTTCGGAATGACCGGCACGACGACGCGCCGGATGGTGCCGAGCTGGCCGGTGGCCGGCAGGCACACCGACAAGCCGGTGCCGGCATGTCTCACGATGCTGCCGCGCGGGAGCTTCCCCAGTCCTGCTCGCTTGAGCTTGGCCAAGCCGAGTTGGACTGCGACCTCTCGTCCCTTGGGGCCGGTCACCACGAAGGTCATCGAGTTGGCGAGGAACGCCCGTTGATCGCTGTTGCGAGCGCGGTTGAGAAAAAGGCCGTTCTCCGCTGTGACGTCGAAGGCTCGTGTGCGCCGTTGAACGGCCAGGCCTCCGCTACGGCGCACGGTCTGACGCTGGGTTCGCACCGTGCCGAGCCGCGTGATCACCGTGCGGTAGTCGGTCGCGAACTCCGGTCCGGAGGGGCGAGGTGCGGTCAGGTACGCGAGGCCGGAGTAGTCGTTGGTCTCGATGAGGAGGCTGAGGCGCGGCCCGCCGGGTCGATCGCCGCCGCCGTCGGCGGCGAGCAGGGCGGCCGGCTGCTCTCCAGGCGCGTCATACGATGCCATGAAGCCCTCCAGCAGAACCGGTCCTGGGTATTGGTCGGCATCGTCGAGCACCGAGTGCACGACCTTGGGCATGAAGTAGGCGCCGATCGCGCCGCGTCGGATCAACGAGCCATCGGTGTGCCACGTCACGATGAGAAGGGCCAGCCCGATGGTGGTCGCCAGCAATCGACGCGGAACAACGCGCGACGAGGCCACGGCGACCGTGGAGGCCGCCAGGACGAATCCGGACAACGGGCCGAGCGGCAGGAGACTGCGCTGGACGCAGTAGCTGCACCCGGAGCGCGAGACCTCGACTGTCTCGATGAGCAGGACGAGCGCGAGCACGCCGACCGGCCACAGTGCGCGGATCCGTACGAACGCGAACACCACGAGGCCGATGATCAGGAACGGCAGGATGTCGGCGAAGATCCACTGCCGCAGATCGGTGTCCGAGAGGTGGGGCAAGTAGAAGAACTCGCGTGTACCCAGGACGTAGCTCGGAAGCGTCGGTAACGGGAGGTCGAACTTCGGCAACCCTCCGACATCACCACCACCCTCGATCAGCAGCTTCCAATAGGAGAGGCTGCGATGGAAGGCGAACGGGGCGGCGATGGCTGTGAGCGCTGCCACCAGCAGCAGGCCGCGCAGGGCCCGGACTGCCCGTGGAACACGTGGTCGGCCCGAGCCGTCGTAGAGCTGGCGGGCGAGCGTCACAAGCCAGATGAGTCCCGCGGCCGCCGTGAGCGCGAGGAAGTACACCGGATAGGCAGCTGCCGCGCCCGCGGCGACGATCGCGAACAACACGGCCGGCGATCTCCCGCTTCCAGGGCGTAGTGCCAACAGGCCGAGCGCAAGCATCGGCAAAAAGTGGGCGATACCGGCAAGCGCTCCTTCGCTGCCGTCGAGCACGAGTTGGAGCATCACCGGCCCCGCGTAGAGCGCTCCCGCCAAGAGCGCGGCCCATCGATGGCGCGGCAATAGGATCAGGAACGCGCCGAAGGCGCCGAGCGCGCCGATGACCACCAGCGCGATCATGAAGGCGACCTGTGTCTGCACCGGGCTCAGATGAGCCATAGAGGCGACGGTCGCTGCCACCGAGTCATAGCCGATCTGCTGGTGCAGCGGGTTGTCCGGACCGAAGAACTCGGCGGCGTGGACGCTCAGGCTCCAATCGGGGCCAAAGTCGTCGTCGCTGACGGCGTTGTAGGTGAGGCCCGTCTGGAGCGAGGCGTAGTTTGGGCCGTCCCACACCTGATAGCCACCAGGGCCGAACGCGTGCTGATAGGCCAGCGGTGATGTGAATCCGGCGGCGACCACGAACGCCAGGGCCGCGATCATCGCGAGGTGGCCGGCGGGCACCCGCAGCTGTGCGCGGCGATGCCAGGCGACCGCGAAGGCCAACACCAGCGCGGGCAGCAGCCCCGCCCACGCGACAGTGCGCGCTGGAAGCCACCAGTTCAGTGAGGTCAGCAGGCAGATCGAGGCGGCGAGGCCGACGATCGGCGCCAGCGCCCAACGTGCTGCCGGCGCTAGGTCACCGACCAGGAAGGACGCTGCCGCCACGCCGATCGCGGTGACCACGGCCAGCATCAGCGCGATCATGCCGACAAGCTCGATCCATGTGACGATCACTGAGTGTCAGAGTCCTTGGGAGAGGAGCTTCGGAGTCGGCCATCTCGGCCAAGCGACCGCGGCGACGACCTCGGAGCGTTCCCAAGATGTGCAGCCTTCGGCGCCCGAGAAGCCTAACGGGTGCCCCGCCGTTTCAGCGCTGCGGCCGTCTAGTCCGCGTCGATGCCGTAGCGCTGCGCGACTTCGACCGACGCCTCATGCGGAGCATGGACATCGACACCGTGCGCCGAGTCCAAGATGAACTTCGGCCGCTGTTTGACCTCGTCGTAGATGCGGCCGACATACTCGCCCATGATTCCCAATGAGAGCAGCTGGATACCGCTGAACAGTGAGACGATGATCACAATCGTGGGGTTGCCCGTCGGGAAGCCGACACCGACGATCTTGGCCACGGCGTACCCCAACGCCAGCAGGAACGCTGCGAACGAGAGCAGCATGCCGCCGAACGAGATCAGCTGCAGCGGGTAGCGGCTGAACGAGATGATGCCGTTCATGCCGATGGTCAGCGACCCGAGGAACTTGTTGTACTTGCTGGTTCCTGCCGCCCGCGGGTCACGGTCGTAGAGCAGGGCAGTCTGGTTGAAGCCGACCAGCGCGACGAGGCCGCGTAGGAAGCCGTGGGCCTCATTGAGGGCCACGACCTCATCGACGACACGCCGGCTCATGAGCCGAAAGTCGCCGGTATTGGCCGGGATGTTGACTTCGGCGATGCGGTTGATGACCCGGTAGCCGACGGCCGACACGATGCGCTTGGCCAACGTCTCGCCCTCGCGCGTGCGGCGCTGGGCGTAGACCACGTCGTAGCCCTCGCGCCAGCACTTGACCATCGACTCCACCAGCTCGGGTGGGTCTTGAAGGTCGACGTCGATGACCACGACCGCGTCGCCCGTGGCGGCCGCCAGGCCTGCGAGCGTCGCCGCCGGTTGGCCGAAGCGTCGCGAGAAGCGCAACAACTTGACTCGTTGGTCGGCGTCGCGCAGTGCGAGCACACGCTCCTTGGTCGCGTCGGTGCTCGGGTCCTCGGCGAAGATGATCTCCCAGTCACAGCCGGTGCGCTCGAGGACCTCCGACATCCGGTCGTAGAACGGCCCGACGTTGTCCTCCTCGTTGAAGATCGGGACGACGATCGACAGCAGGCTCATGCCGCGCGCTCCAGCACGACGAACGAGCGAATGCCGAACGGCAGGCCGATGCCGCGCTCGATGAGTTTGCGCTCCAGGGCGGTGGTGGCTGCCCCGAGGCGCGAATCGGTCGTCCGTGCGATGTCGCGCTCGACGAGCTGCTCCATCTCCTGCGCGGATGGGTTTGGGTAGCGGCGGCGGTTGCGCTGCTTGATGGCCCAGAAGGCGGGATAGAGAAACGAGCCGATGTGATGGTCGGCCACCACGTGTAGCCCAGCGTCACGTCCCTTGGAGGCCATCTCGCCGCGTGCGTAGCGGCGCTCGTGCCCGAGGAAGCGATCGTAGTAGTCATAGGTCGACGGGCCAGCAGGAACGATGATCGCAGCGCGGCCGCCGGGGCGAAGGACGCGCGCGAACTCGCGCAGCGCACCGACGTCGTCGGGAACATGCTCGAGCAGATTGGCGGAGACCACTGCGTCGACCGCGGCGTCCTGTAGTGGCAGGTCGCAGACATCGGCCAATAGCAGCTGTGCCTCGGGTACGAGCTCATGAGCACGACGCAGTCCGGCAGCTACGAGGTCGACGCCGACCAATCGGGCGTCAGGGCGCTCGCGGCGCAGGTCGTCCAGCAGGTAGCCCGATGAGCAGCCGGCGTCGACGATGACGCCCCCGGAGGTCAGCGCTGGGAGGGCCGCGTCGAGGAGCGCGCGGCGCGTCCAGACGTCGAGGAAGTGGTCTCGGCTCGCCTCGCGGTGCAGCGCCTCGAGTTCGTCGGACCAGTTGACGTCCAGCCCCTCGGCGTAGGCCGTGAAGCCGGGCTCCGGCGGGATGTCGGCTGGCGGGTCCCGGAGCAGATCGGTGATGGTGGGCACGTCCGGCGAAGGTTAGGGAAACCGGCGGCTACCGGTACGCTTTCGTGCGCAGATGCCCCCCTCTTCCCATGACAACCGGCATGCTTGTCATGCGCTCTGACGGCGTCCCGGAGGGCGGCTCCCCGGTGGGTTGGGTGCACCGCGTACGCCTCCTGCGTACGTCCTCGGCCGGACACCACCAGGCGCTGCGCTTCGTGCTCTCAGGTGGAACGGTCGCCGTCGTCTACCTGGGGTTGGGGCTGCTGCTGTCCGGACCGTTGGGCGTGCCGATCCAGATCGCCATCCCGATCTCCTATGCGATCTCGGTCTTGTTCAACTACAGCATGCAGCGCTGGTTCGTCTTCGCCCACAGCGACGAGTTCGCGCTCTCGCGCCAGGCGCAGTTCGTTCGCTATGTCCAGATCGGTGCGGCCCAGTACGCGCTGACCGCACTGGCGACGGCCGTGCTTCCTGAGGTGCTGGGCATCGACGAGCAGGTTGTCTACGTCGCGACCGCGCTGATCGCCGCCGTGATCACGTTCGTCGTGCTTCGCCTCGTCGTCTTCCACGGCAGCGACAGCGAGGAGTCGACCGTATGACCGCCACGCACGGTTCATCATCACTGCTGCCGGTCTGCATCCTGGCCGGCGGTTTGGGCACGCGCCTCGGCCAGGTCGTGGCCGACACGCCCAAGCCGTTGCTTGAGGTGGCCGGCGCCCCGTTCCTGCGCCATCAGCTGCGGCTGCTCAAGGCACACAGTGCCCGGCGCGTCGTGCTCTGCGTCGGTTATCTCGGTGAGCGCATCGAGGCGGCGCTGGGCGATGGCAGCGACGAGGGCTTGGAGGTGCGTTATGCCTACGACGGCCCGGATCTGCGCGGCACCGCCGGCGCGATCCGCGGTGCCCTGGACCAACTCGGTGACGCGTTCTTGGTGCTCTACGGCGACACGTACCTGCGTGTCGACTATACGGCCGTGCAGGCGAAGTTCATCGCGTCGGGTCTGCCTGCGCTCATGACGGTGTTGCGCAACGAAAACCGCTGGGACGTCAGCAATGTCCTCCTCAACGACGACGGCAGCTGTATCAAGGCTTACGACAAGCGGGCACCGACGCCGGCGATGAGGTGGATCGACTACGGCCTGGGGATCCTTACGGCCGAAGCCTTGGATGCAGCCGGCCCCAACGAGCCGGACCTCGCTGGCGTCTACCATGAGCTCGCCCGTACCGGTCGCCTGGCCGCCTACGAGGCCACCGAGCGCTTCTATGAGATCGGGACACCGGAGGCGCTGGCAGAGGCCGACGCGTTTCTGCGCAGCGCGAGATGACGCGACGCCGGATCGCCGCGTCCATCAGATACGTTGCTCGCGATGAGCTACGCCGCCACCTATCTGGATGAGGTTGCCGAGATCGCAGCGAGCATCTCGCGCGAGGACATGGAGCGCATGGCGATGGGGATCGCCGCGGTGCGCGAGCGCGAAGGACGCCTCTTCATCATCGGGGTCGGCGGCGGTGCTGGGCACGCGTCCCATGCGGTCAACGACTTTCGCAAGATCGCCCACATCGAGAGCTACACGCCGTCAGACAACGTGTCGGAGCTGACCGCCCGCGTCAACGATGAGGGCTGGGACACCAGCTACAGCGCGTGGCTGCAGACGTCGAGGATCAGTGCGAAGGACGCGATGCTCGTGTTCTCGGTCGGTGGCGGCTCGCGCGAGCACAACATCTCCATGAACCTCGTGCAGGCGATGGAGCTGGCCACCGAGGTCGGCGCACCGATCTACGCGATCATCGGCAAGGCCGATGGCCATGCCGCCCAGGCGGCCGAGGTCGCGATCGTCGTCGCCTGCGAAGCGGCGCGCCGCACGCCCCACGTCGAGAGCTTCCAGGCGATCCTCTGGCACCTGCTCGTCTCCCACCCCGCCGTCGAAGCACAGCCGGGCAAGTGGGAAGAGGTCGAGGGCGTGGGCAGCGCGCCGGGCGCGTGATGCATCCACGCCCGTGACACGCGCGGTCTTCCTCGACCGCGACGGCGTCCTCAACGACCCCGTATTCGATCCCGCCGACGGAAGGCCTGAGTCACCGCTGCGGGCGACCGACATCGTCTTGGCCGATGGTGCGGTCGAGGGTTGTCGGCTGCTGCAGGAGGCCGGGTTCCTGCTCGTGGTCGTGTCCAACCAGCCGGGCGCGGCCAAGGGCAAGACGACGCTTGATGAGCTCTGGGCGATCCACGAGCGCGTCGTCGTCCTGCTCGCCGAGCATGGCATCACGATCGACGAGTGGCGCTACTGCCACCATCATCCCGAGGCGACCGTCGCCGAGCTACGGGGTCCGTGCGATTGCCGTAAGCCGGAGCCCGGCATGCTCCTGGACGCGGCCACCACCCACGGAATCGACCTGCCGGCCAGCTGGATGGTCGGCGATAGCGACGGTGACATCGAGGCGGGCCGGCGCGCGGGCTGCCGGACGGTGCTCGTCGAGCACCCGGGCTCGGCCCACAGGCGCAATGGCCTTCCGCGGCCCGACGCGGTCGTGCGGAACCTCTACGCTGCGGCAAGGGTCATCACGACGTGACGACACCCACCGGTTTCCGACGGGTCAGCTAACTTCCAACGACATGCTTAAACGCATCTCAACCAAGATCTTCGCGGACGGCGCCGACCTCGATGGCATCCTCCGGTTGGCCGAGAACCCGATGATCAAGGGCTTCACGACCAACCCGACGTTGATGTGGAAGGCAGGCCTGACGGACTACGCGGACTTCGCGCAGCGGCTGCTGGAGCAGATTCGCGACAAGCCGATCTCGTTCGAGGTCTTCGCCGACGACGAGGCCGAGATGCGCCGCCAGGCCAAGCAGCTGGCGGCGTGGGGTCCGAATGTGTACGTGAAGATCCCGGTGACGACGACGGGCGGTGTTTCGATGGCGCCGTTGGTCCGCGAGCTGTCGGAAGACGGTGTCCAGGTCAACGTGACCGCGCTCTTCACGACCGCGCAGGTCGAGCTCATCACCGCCGCTGTCGCCGACGGAGCGCCGTCGTGCATCTCCGTCTTCGCCGGCCGCATCGCCGACGCGGGCGTCGACCCGATCCCCATCATGCGGCGCTCGGTCGACATCATGGCGGCCGCGCCGAAGTCGGAGCTCATCTGGGCCAGCCCGCGCGAGGTGCTCAACCTCGTCCAGGCCAGCGATGTCGGATGCCACATCATCACCATGACGCACGACCTGCTGCCGAAGGTCGAGAGCCTTGGTAAGGACCTCGACCAGTTCTCGCTGGAGACGGTCCAGATGTTCCATCGCGACGCCGCTTCCGCCGGCTTCACCCTGTAGAGCCCGGCATGGACCGCGTTCTCATCACCGGCGGCGCCGGGTTCATCGGCAGCACCGTCGCCGATCGGCTGCTCGACGACGGGATCCAGGTCGTCATCCTCGACGACTTTCGCACGGGGCGCCGCGAGTTCATCGCCGGAGCGCTGGACCGTGGAGCCGAGCTGTTCGAGGGCGACATCCTCGACCGTGACCTTCTCGCTCGCGCGGTTGCCGGCTGCGACACGGTGTTTCACCTGCAGGCCAACGCCGACGTGCGCCACGGTCTTGAGCACCCGCAGCGCGATCTGCACCAGAACACGATCGCGACCTCCAACGTCCTGGAGGCGATGCGCGCGGCGGGGGCCAAGCGCATCTGCTTCTCGTCGACCGGCTCGGTCTACGGCGAACCCGACGTCTTCCCCACGCCCGAGCGTGCGCCCTTCCCGGTGCAGACCTCGCTCTACGCGGCCTCGAAGATCGCCGGCGAGGGGATGATCGGTGCCTACGCGCACGGCTATGGGTTCACGGGGATCATCTTCCGCTTCGTGTCCTTGTTGGGCGAGCGCTACACCCACGGCCACGTCATCGACTTCTACCGCGCGCTCAAGCGCGACCCGTCCCGGCTCTATGTCCTCGGCGACGGCCGTCAGGAGAAGAGCTACCTTTACGTGCAGGATTGCGTGGAGGCGATGCTCACCGCCGTGGTCCACCACGGTGACAAGCCCGGCGCCCACGTCTACAACCTCGGCACCGACGCCACGGTGGTCGTCGACGACTCCATCGCGATCATCACCGACCGCATGGGCGTGTCGCCCGAGATCGAGAAGGAGGGTGGCCTGCGCGGTTGGGCTGGCGACTCGCCGCTCATCCACCTCGATACCTCCAAGATCCGCTCGCTCGGCTGGACGCCCACCCTCACGATCCCCGAGGCGATCGAGCGGACGCTCGACTGGTTCGAGACCGAGCCCGCCATAGTCCTAGATCAGGAGTCAACGATCCCGTGAGCGTCATCTTCTCCCGTTCGCCGCTGCGCATCTCGCTCGGCGGCGGCGGCACCGACCTGCCGTCGTACTACGGCGAGCACGGTGGCTACCTGATCAGCGGATCGATCGACAAGTACGTGTACATGCTCACGCACACGGTCTTTCAGAAGCGCTATCGCCTGAAGTACTCCGAGACAGAAGAAGTCGACACGCCGGAGGAGATCAAGCACCCCATCTTCCGCGAGACGCTGCGCAAGCATTGGCAGGGCAACCCGCTGGAGATCGCCGTGGTCGCCGACGTCCCCGCCGGCACCGGCATGGGCTCTTCCGGCGCGTTCACCGTCTGCCTGATCAAGGCGCTGTCGCTCGCCAACCGCCAGTCGATCACGGCCGGCGACCTAGCCGAAGCCGCCTGCGAGATCGAACTCGACATCCTCAACGAGCCGGTCGGCAAGCAGGACCAGTACGTCTCGGCCCATGGCGGGATCTGCGCCTACACGTTCAATCGTGACGGTACGGTCGAAGTCGAGTCGTTGCAGATCGACGACGCGACGCATCGCAAGCTGCGCAACAACCTGCTGTTGTTCTACACGGGCGAGGCGCGCTCGGCCTCGACAATCCTGGCCGACCAGGTGTCACGCACCCGCGACAGCGACCAGGAGATGGTGGAAAACCTCCATCGCACCAAAGAGATGGGCGTGCGCAGCCGCAAGCTGCTCGAGTCCGGCGATCTGGAGTCCTACGCCGAGCTCATGCACGAGCATTGGGAGAACAAGCGCAAGCGCTCTCCCGGCATGACCGGTGAGCACATCGACCGGCTCTATACGCTGGCGCGCCGTTCGGGCTGCCTCGGGGGCAAGCTGGTTGGCGCCGGCGGCGGTGGCTTCTTGCTCGTCTACGCCCAGCGCCCCGAGGACACGCGCCAGGCGATGGCCGCCGCGGGCGCGTCGGAGTTGCCCTTCGACTTCGAGTTCCAGGGCGCCATGGGCAACGAATCGACGTGAGCCTGAAGGTCGGGATCATCGGTTGCGGACTCATGGGCCGCAAGCGCTCGGCCGCGCTCGGCGAGGACCAGGTTGTCGGCGCCTACGACGTCCGGCCCGCAGCCGCCGAAGCGCTGGTCGCCGAGTTCGGTGGCAAGGCGTGCATGACGCTCGATGAGCTGCTCGCGCTGGTGCCCGACGTCGTCATCGTCGCTACCAGCCACGATCAGATCGCGCCCGTCGCCGTCGCCGCCCTGCAGGCCGGCGTGCACGCGCTGGTCGAGAAGCCCGCGGGCATCGGCACCGCCGATGTCGATCGCATCGCCGCCGCCGCGCAGGCCGCCGGCAAGATCGCCAAGGTCGGTTTCAACCATCGCTTCCATCCCGCCATCTCCCAGGCGATCGAGACGGCCCTCAGCGGCCGATTCGGCGACGTGCTGTTCCTGCGTGGTCGTTACGGTCACGGTGGTCGGCCGGGCTATGACAGGGAGTGGCGCGCCGACCCGAAGACCGGCGGCGGCGGCGAGATGACCGATCAGGGCATGCACCTGCTCGACCTCTCGCATTGGCTGCTGGGCGAGCTGCCGCTGCACTCGGCGCTGCTGCGCACGAGCTTCTGGGACATGCCGGTCGAGGACAACGCGGCGATCCTGCTCGGCGTCCCTGGCGACCACCGCGCGCCGTGGGCGACGCTGCATGTCACGTGGACCGAGTGGACCAATCTCTTCTCATTGGAGATCACCTGTCGGACGGGCAAGCTCGTGGTCGACGGGCTCCAAGGCTCTTACGGTCCGCAGAAGCTCAGCATCTTCACGATGGACCCGGTGAACATGGGCAAGCCCGAGGCCGAGGTCATCCAGTTCGAGCCGCTCGATGTCTCGTGGGCCTTGGAGTGGGAGAGCGTGCGCGCGGCGATCGCCGCCGGCGTGCTGGTTCCCGGGGATCTGGCCTCGGTGCGCTACTGCTGGTCCTTGATCGAGCAGGCCTACGCGGCCAACGGCTATCCGACGCCGGTCGGTGAAGCGTGAGGCTCTGCGTCGCCGGCCTCTGGCACCTCGGCACGGTGACGGCCGCCTGCCTCGCAGGCGCTGGTCACGAGGTCGCGGCGTTCGATCCCGACGCCGATGTAGTCGCCGGGCTGGCCGCTGGCAAGCCGCCGCTCTTCGAGCCTGGCCTGGAGGAGCTGGTCGGCACGGGCCTAGCCTCCGGCTCGCTGCGTGTCACCGGCGATCCGGCCGATGCGGCGCGTGGTGCCGAGCTGCTCTGGGTCACCTATGACACGCCCGTCGACGCCGACGACATCGCCGACGTCGACCTCGTCATCGGCCACGTCGTGGCGCTCCTGCCCTATCTGGAGGCCGGGGCGACCGTGCTGGTCTCCTCGCAGCTCCCGGTGGGGAGCGTGGCGCGCCTGGGGGCCGCTGCGGCAACCGACGGGCTCGATCTGTCCTTCGGCTGCTCGCCGGAGAACCTGCGGCTCGGGAAGGCGATCGAGGTCTTCACGCAGCCCGACCGCGTAATCGTCGGCGTGCGCGACGAGCGCGCCCGCGAGGCCGTGGGTCGCGTGCTGGCGCCGATCACCGATCGCATCGAGTGGATGGGGGTCGAATCGGCCGAGATGGCCAAGCACGCGCTCAACGCGTTCCTGGCGACATCGGTCACCTTCATCAACGAGGTGGCATCGGTCTGCGAGCGCGTCGGCGCTGACGCCGGCGATGTCTCGCGCGCACTCAAGACCGAGCAGCGCATCGGCCCCAAGGCCTATCTCGGCCCGGGCGGCGCGTTCGCCGGTGGCACGCTGGCGCGGGACATCCGGGCGCTGACCACGATCGGCGACGCCGAGGACCTCACGACGCCGCTCCTGCACGGCGTGTGGGATAGCAACACGGCTCACCGTGGCTGGTCACGTCGGACGCTGATCGGCCTACTCGCACCCGACGTGACCGCCGCGGACGCCGCGCCGCTCACCGGTCGCACGATCGCGGTCTGGGGCCTGACCTACAAGCCCGGGACCGACACGCTGCGTCGCTCCTCCGCGGTCGAGCTCTGTCGCGAGCTCGCCGCCGCGGGCGCGGTGGTCCGCGCACACGACCCGGCGGTGACCGCCCTCCCCGACGACCTGACCGAGGTGATGGACTTGATCGACGAACCCCTCGCCGCCGCTGGCGGCGCCGACGCGCTCGTGGTCGCCACCGAGTGGCCCGAGTACCGCGCGCTGGAGCCCGAGCAGATCATCGGCGCCTTGGGCGCCGACGCGCTGGTGGTTGATGCCAACGGCTTCCTGGCTGGCTCTCTGCTCGCGGATGAGCGCGTGCGGTACGCCTCGGTCGGGCGGCGGCCCTCATGAGCGGCGCGCTCGCCGACCGCACTGCGCTGATCACCGGTGCCAGCCAGGGCCTGGGCCTGGAGATCGCGCGTTCCTATCTGCGCGAGGGCGCGCGGATCGTGATCTGCGCGCGCTCGGACGAGACGCTGCGCAGCGCCGAAGTGGAACTCGCCGGGCTTGGCGAGGTCCACGGCCACCCCGCCGACGTCGCCTCTCCGGGTGAGGTCGAGGCGCTGGTGACCTTTGCGGTCGAGCGCCTCGGCGGACTCGACATCCTGGTCAACAACGCCGGCGTCTACGGACCCAAGGGCGGGATCGGCGATGTCGACTGGGCGGCCTGGGCCGACGCGATCCAGATCAACCTGATGGGGTCGGTCCTGCCTGCGCGCTTCGCGCTGCCGCACCTGCGGGCCGCTGAGCGCGGAAAGATCGTCCAGCTCTCCGGCGGCGGTGCGACCGCCCCGCTTCCGTTCCTGTCGGCCTACGCCGCCTCCAAGGCTGCGGTCGTGCGCTTCATGGAGACGCTTGCAGGCGAGGTCGCCGGAGACGGGATCGACGTCAACGCGATTGCACCCGGCGCCCTGAACACGCGGATGCTCGACGAGGTCCTCGAAGCTGGACCGGAGGCGGTCGGCGAAGCGTTTTACGCCAAGGCATTGCAGCAGCGTGACAGCGGCGGAACGTCGCTGGACCGCGGCGCTGCGCTCTCGGTCTACCTCGGCTCTCGCAAGAGCGACGGGATCAGCGGCCGCCTGTTGAGCGCGGTGTGGGATCCGTGGGAAGACTTGGAGACCCACGCCGCTGAGCTCGAGGGATCCGACATCTACACCCTGCGGCGCATCATCCCGGCCGAGCGCGGCCAGGGGTGGGGAGAGCGCGAGTAGCTCACGGCAGGTGTTCGTCGGCGCCATCGCCCAGCGTGCAAGGCGGTCGCGCGCAGGTCGAGCCCATGACAACCGGCAGGGTTTGGCCTGTGCCCGGGGCTGACCGTGAGATAAGAGCTCCAGACCATGAGCCGTATTCTCGTCACCGGCGGTACCGGGTTCCTCGGCGCGCATATCTGCGCAACGCTCGCTCGCAACGGGCACGACGTCATAGCGGGCGACGTCCACGAGCCGCCCGACCACGCCGGCCACGCGTTCATCTCCCTCGACGTGCGCGATCCTGTTGCGGTGAGTGCGGCAGTCGCGGGCGTCGACATCGTCGTCAACAACGCAGCGCTCGTGCCCGTTACGCGCTCCTCACTAGCGGTCTATCGTGCGGTCAACGTCGGTGGCACCGAGCACGTCCTCGCCGCCGCCGAGGACACCGGTGCCTACGTCTGCCATATCTCCTCGACGTCGCTGTACGGGGTTCCGGCGCAGCTGCCGATCATGCCCGACACGCCGTTCACGCCGTTCGAGATCTACGGCTATAGCAAGACGGAGGCCGAGCGCGCCGTCCAGCATGCGCGGGCCGGCGGCATGATCATCTCGAGCCTGCGTCCCCGCACGATCGTTGGCACCGGCCGGCTCGGGCTGTTCGACGTGATCTTCCCGCGGATCCGCGACGGCAAAGCCGTCCCGCTGTTCGGCAAGGGCGACAACTTGCTGCAGCTGCTCGACGCCGCCGACATGTGCGCGGCGGTGACGCGCGCGATCGAGACGCGCTCCAACGGCAGCTACAACGTCGGTGCGTTGCGGTTCGGCACCGTGCGCCAGGACTTCGAGGCGCTCCTGGCCCATGCCGGGACCGGCTCACGGCTCGTCGGCGTCCCCGTCCCGCTGATCCATGCGGTCGTCCGCCCGCTGGACGCCGTCGGTCGTTCCCCGTTCACGCCCTGGCATTACATGACGGCGCACGTCCCGTTCTACTGCGACGTCTCGACGACGGTCCAAGAGCTGGGCTGGAGTCCCCAGCGATCCAATGCGGAGATGCTGATCGACGCCTACAACTGGTTTCTCGAGCACCAGGGCCTACGAGGTGCGTCGGCGCATCGCAGGCCGCTCGACGGCACGCTGGCACGGCTGCTGCGAGGATGAGCGGCGCCGACCAGGGCATCGTTGCGCTGCGGTGACTGCTCGCCGGCGCTAGCGCCGTAGCAGGCGCTTGACCGCCGCCTTGACCCGACCGCGCAGGTTGCGCGCCTGGGTCAGCCGCGCCCGCAGCGCCAGGGCGATCTTGAAGGCCTTCTGATCGGCGAGCTGCTGCTTGAGGCGCTCTTCGATGTCCAGTCGCCAGGCGCGCTCCTGGGCCTCGGCGACGATGGAGGAGAAGTCGGCGACCAGCCGCGCGCCCGCCGGAGCGATCGCCGGCGGCGGCTCGGCCGCCACACGTGCCAGCGCAAGCGCCATGCCTTGGGAGGACTGGCGCCAGTCCGGCCAGGCCCGGGCAGTCTCCAGCGCGCCGGTGCGCAGCAGGTGCAGCAGCCGCCGGTCGCGGGCGAGCAGGTCCAACGTGCGGGCGGTCCCATGGATGTCGTCCCAGCCGACGACGAGCCCGTTGACGTCGTGGCGGACGTACTCGTCGTGGCCGGTGACGGCGGTGGTCACCACGGTCGCGCCCATGTGAAACGCCTCCAGCGGCGGCCCGTACATGCCCTCGGCGCGTGAGAGCTTGAGCAGGACGTGCGACTCGGCGAAGAGCGCGGCCATCTCGGCATGGCTGAGCCCGGCGAGGATGCGATCGACGCCGGCCGGCGGCTCGCCTTGGTGCGGTGAGACCCAGGTGACGTGCGCGGGCCCGCGCATCGCGGCGACCGCGGCCAGCGCGTCGTCGACGCCTTTGTGGACATAGCCGCGCGCGCCCTCCAGGACGATGCGCAGCGGCGCGTCCGCAAGCGCCGGGGTCACCGCTGCCGGCGACGTGAAGACGTCCTTCGGGATCCCGTTGCGGACGTAGAGCACGCGGTTGCCCGGCTGGTAGTCCTCCAACAGCTCGGCGATCCAGCGTGCCTCGGTGATGAACCGCACGGGCAGGCCGGTGGTCATCGCGGCCGCGAGCTGCTCCGGCGCGCCGGTCGGGTAGGTCGAGTCCTCCAGCAGCTGGATGAAGTAGGCGTGGCGGGCGGCGCGCAGGGTGAAGAGCGCCGACGTGGTCGCCCACCAGGTCGCGAGCGCGATGTCCCAATCGATCGCCTGCGCCTCGTCCAGCGAGAGCACCGGGACCTCGCTCAGCGCGCGATAGCCCCAGTCGGGATGGGTCTGTGGACGGGCCAGCACCAGCCGCACGTCCATGCCGTGATGGCGGCGCAGCTGGGCGGCGTGCTCGACGATGACGCCGACCCCGCCCGAAAGCTGGAGGTCCTGGAGCAGGAACGCGACGCGCACGAGTTGCCTATCGTACGGGTCACGTGCGTCGCGACGGTCCTCGATACGCGCTCCCTGCCGCCGGAGCGCCCACCCGCGTTGCGTTCGTCGGTCACCCTTCGTACTTCGCGCCACACGTCCTCAGTGCGCCCGCCGGCGGGATCGTCCCGGCGTCGATCGCCTTCCGGGGCGCTGATGACGATGCTGACGCGTTGCGCGGTGCGCTCGTCGATGCCGACCCGCACGCGATCGTCGTCTTCCGACCCGAGGCGCTGCCCGCCGGCGTGATGGAGGGCATCGACGCGCCGGTGCTCGGCGTCATCACCGAGCCGCTCCCGCGGGCCGACCGCAACTCGCACCCCAATTACGACTACAACTTGGCTGAGCTGAAGGGGATCGACCGCAACAACGTCGATCGGGTCATCGTCACCGACGCCAACAGCTGGGATGCCGCGGCGCCGTTGGTGCCGTTGTGGCGGGCGATGCCGCTGCCGGTCGATGATCGGCTCTATCGCGCGCCACGGCCGACCCGCCATCCGCCGCGCACGATCTTCATCGGCTACTCGACCCTTCACCGCGAAGAGACGCTGATCGGCCTCAAGCATGACTTCGACCTCCCGCACTACGCGCATGGCTTGATCGGGCCGGAGCTCGACGAGGTGCTCACCAACGCCGACGTGGCACTCAACATCCACGGCGAGCGCTGGGTGCGGGCGTTCGAGAGCTCCGTGTTGGTGCACTTGGCCGCCGGGCACCTGGTCATCAGCGAGGTCCTCGAGCCGCTCTATGGGTTGGAGCCCGGCTTGGACATCGTGCAGGTCGGCGACCGCCACGAGCTGGGGCTGCGGGTCCATCAGCTGCAACAGGCGCCTGACAGCTATGACCGCGTGCGGATCCGCGGACACCACAAGAGCCGTCAGTTCGCCGCCTCGCGGGTCTGGCCGCGGGTGATCGCCGACCTGTTCGCCGACCTGGCGGCGTTCGGCACCGAGCGGCGCGGAACGGTGTCTCGCCACGACTTGCCGGTTGGCAGCGACGAGGTGCGGCTGGGCGGCGCGCCGGGCCGTAGTCTGGCCCCATGGCGGTCCGAGACAGCGGCGTAACGAAGCGCACCTTCATCGCGGGTGGCGCCGGGTTCATCGGCAGCCACGTCGCGCGCCGGTTGCTCGAGGGCTCCGAGCAAGAGGTGGTCGTCTTCGACAATCTCTCCTCGGGCACTCGCGAGTACCTTGAGGACGTCCTCGATCACGAGCGTCTGACCTTTGTCACCGGTGACCTCCAGGACCTCGACGCGACCTCTGCCGCGATCGAGGGCTGTGACCGGATGTTCCTCTTCGCGGCCAACCCGGACATCGCCAAGGCGGTCACCGAGCCGGCGATCGACTTCTGGCAGGGCACCTACCTGACCAACAACGCGATCGAGGCCGCCCGCGTCGCCGGCGTGCGCAAGATCGTCTACTCCTCGGGCTCGGGCGTCTACGGCGACCGCGGCGAGGAGGCGGTCCGCGAGAACGCCGGCGCGATGCATCCGGTCTCGACCTACGGCGCCAGCAAGCTCGCCTGCGAGGCCATGATGTCGGCCTACTCGCACATGTTCGGGCTCGACGTCGTCGTCTTTCGCTTCGCCAACGTCGTTGGTCCACGCCAGACCCATGGCGTCACCTATGACTTCGTGCGCCGGCTGCGCGAGGACCCGACGCGCCTGACGATCCTCGGCGATGGTCAGCAGAGCAAGTCCTACATCCACGTCGGCGACGTCGTGGACGCGATGCTCACTCTCGCCGATGCCGACGGCATGCCGTTTGACGTGTTCAACGCCGGCACGCTGGACTACGTCACCGTCCAGGAGATCGCCGATCTCTGCTGTGAGCGCCTCGGCTTGGAGGACGTCGCCTATGAGTACACCGGTGGCACCCGCGGCTGGAAGGGCGACGTCCCGGTCGTGCGCTTCAGCTCCGACAAGCTCCGTGCGCTGGGCTGGACCAACCGCTACAGCTCGCGTGAGGCGCTGATCGACTCGATCGACCACAACATCGCCGAGGCCGGCGCCGAGGTTCGCGCCTAGCCCACACCCTCGCGGACCGGCCCATAGCCGTCGGCCGCGTAGGCAGCGTCAATGGTCTCCCACGCAAAGCGCGCGTCTTCCAAGCCGCCGAGCACCGGCGCGCCGGTCGCGATCGCCTCGCGGAAGTGGCGCCACTCCGCCAGCCACGAGCCATCCTCTGAGGGGTAGTCGAGCTCCTCGACGTCGGGCGGCCCGAGCTCGGGCTTCATCTTGAAGATCCGCAGCTTCTGTGGTCCGTAGGAGCGCACGAGGCCCTCGACGTGCAGCTTGGCCGTGCGGCAGTAGATCTCGAGCGAGAAGAGGTTCTTCCACTCCGTCCAGGTGACGTGCAGGAGCGCCCACGGCGCCGTGCGGGATGCGTGCTCGCCGAGGATCAGCGCGGCGTTGTCGTCGACCTCGGTGTCCCAGAACTGCGTGCGCAGCAGCGCGCTGTGCAACGGCAGTGGCCCGAGCAGCCAGTGCGTGAGGTCGAGCAGGTGCATGCCCTGGTCAACGATCTCGCCGCCGCCGGAGCGCTGCACGTCGGCGCGCCATTCCTGGTCATAGCCGATGCGACCGCCGTGGCCGTAGCGGCCGCGCACGTGCAGGATGTCGCCGTGGATGCCCGAGCGCGCCTCGGTGATCGCGCGGTGGATCCCGGGGTGGAAGCGATGGTTGAACCCCACTTTGACGCGCCGGCCGGCGGCCTGTGCCGCGGCGGAGATCGTGTCGATCTGGGCGGCTGAGAGACCCGCGGGCTTCTCGACCAGGACGTGCGCGCCGTGCTCGAGCGCTGCAACGCTCAGCGGTGCGAGGTGGTCATGGGAGACCGCGACGACGACGACGTCTGGGCGCAGCGTCCACAGCGCGTCGAGCGTCGCACATGGTGTGGCGCCGTGCTGGGCCGCCAGTGCCTCGGCGGCATCGAGCGCCATGTCGTAGCAGCCGACCAGCTCGTCGCCGTCCAGCGACTCGGCGCGCTTGTGGCCGATCAGGCCGCACCCGACGATGGCGACGCGTGTGGGCATCAGGCGTATTCGGTTCCGATCGCGCCCTGGAACTCGAAGTCGAAGGGCAGCTCGGCGGCACCGGCGGCGGCCATCGCCTGACGGGTGTTCTGCGGGTGCGGGGCGTAGACGAGCAAAAAGCCGCCGCCGCCCGCACCGACCAGCTTGCCGCCGATCGCTCCGGAGCGGCGCGCGAGCTTGTAGAGCGTGTCGATGCACTCGTCGGTCATCCCCGGGGAGCGGGCGCGCTTGTTCTCCCAGTGCTCGTGCATCAGCTCGGCGTAGCTCTCCAGATCACCGGACTCCAGCAGCGCGCGGCTGCTGAGGCCCATCTCCTTGGTGCGGTGGAGGTTCTCGACCATGGCGGTGTCGCTCTCGTTGGTGCGCTTGACTTGGTCGGCGAGGATCGTGGAGGCCGAGCGCGCCTCGCCCGTGTAGAAGAGCAGCAGGTTGTGGCGCAGCTTGTGGAGCGTCACCTCGTCGAGGTCGAGCGGCTCGACGTCGACGGTGCCGTCGGCGTTGAAGGCGTAGGCGCAGATGCCGCCGTGGGCCGAGACGTACTGGTCCTGCTTGCCGACGGGCTCGTGGAGGACGTCGAGCTCGATGGCGCACGCCGCCTCGGCCAGGTCGCCCGGCGTGATCGAACGGCGCTTGGCCATCGACAGGGCCTTGATCAGGCAGACGACGAACGCACCGGAGGAGCCCATGCCGGTGCCGGCGGGGACGTCGGCAACCGATGCGATCTCCAGCGGGTTGCCCTGCCAGTGGCGCTGCAGCGTCTCGCGCAAGATCGGGTGCTTGATCTCGGCGATCGTGTCGACTTCCTCGGTGTCGGAGTACTTCATGCGGTACCGCTTCTGAAAGACGGTGTGGGTCAGCATGTAGATGTACTTGTCGATCGAGCCGCTGAGCAGATAACCGCCGTGCTCGCCGTAGTAGGAGGGAAGGTCGGTGCCGCCGCCGCCAAGCGAGATGCGCAGCGGGGCGCGGCTGAAGATGACGCTCACGAGCGTGTTGTCTCCTGGTCGAGGACGATCCCAGGCTCGGTCTCGAACCACTCCAGGGTGCGCGCGATGGCGTCCCGGATGTTCAGCGTCGGGGCCCAGCCCAGGGAACGGATCTTCTCCGTGTCGAGATGGATCAAGGGGGAGTCGCCGGCCCAGCCGCGAACGCCGCCGGCCTTCTCGACCTGCGGCGTCAGGCCCATCCGGGCGGTGATCGTCGCGATCGAGTCGTCGACGGTGACGGTCTCGTCGGTGCCCAAGTTGTAGATGTGGGCTCCCGGGTCGTCGTGGTGGTGGGCGGTGGCCGTGAGGATCGCGTCCACGCAGTCCTGCACGTAGAGGTAGCTCTTGGTCTGGCGGCCGTTGCCGAGGATGTGCAGGCGGCTGGGGTCGGCCTTCAGCGCGCGGTAGAAGTCGATGACGTGGCCGTGCGTGTAGCGCTCGCCGAGCACCGAGACGAAGCGGAAGATCAGGCCGGTGAAGCCGAAGCCGTGGGCGTAGGCGCCGATCATCCCCTCGCCGGCGACCTTGGAGGCGGCATACAGCGACGTCTGGATCGGGAACGGCCCGTCCTCGGGCGTTGGGGTCACATCGGCGTCGCCGTAGACCGAGCCTGTTGAGGAGAAGCCGATGCGCTGCGCGCCGGCGGCGCGCATCGCCTCCAGGACGTTGGCGGTCGCGATCGTGTTCTGCTCCAGATCGCGGCGCGGATGCTCGAGGCCGTGGCGCACGTCGGCGTTGGCCTGGAGATGAAACACCGTGTCGCAGCCCTCGACGGCGGCGCGCAGGACACCGTCGTCGAGGACGTCGCCCTCAAACAGGTCAGCGCCGCGCTCGAGCGCGCCGGTGATGAACTCGTGGCGGCCGGTGCGGAAGTCATCGAGGATCGCAACCTCGACGCCGTCTTCGAGGAGCCGGTCTGCGAGGGTGCTGCCGATGAACCCGGCACCGCCGGTGATGAGGGCGCGCCGCATGCGCCAGCTGCTAGAGCGAGAAACCCGCGGCCGCTGCGTCGCGATGGAACATCTGCACCGTCTCGAGCGAGAACTGGTCGAGGTCCTTGCCGAGGCTCTTGACCTTGGGCAGCAGGTCGTGGGTCATCGTGATGATGTGACAGCCGACCTGATCGGCCTGCACGAGGTTGAGGACCTCGCGCGGGCTGGCCCAGATGAGCTCGGCCCGTGGCGCGGCGGTCATGATGTCGACCGAGCGCTGCATGATCGGGATCGGGTCGACGCCGGCGTCGGCGATCCGGCCGGCAAAGACCGAGATGCACGAGGGTGCGCCGTCGGCGACCGCGGCGGTGATCAGCTCGACCTGCGCGGCGGTGAAGAGCGCGGTCACGTTGACCTGGACCTCGGCCTCGGAGAGCTCTCGCACCAGCGGGGCCATCGAGACACCGCTGGTCGTCGTGATCGGGATCTTGACGTAGACGTTCGGACCCCAGGCGGCGAGCTTAGTGGCCTGCCGGCGGATCTCCTCTTCGTCGTCGGCGAAGACCTCGAAGGAGATCGGCTTGTCGCGGATCTGCTCCAGCAACCGCTGAGCGAAGTCGGCGTAATCGGTCAGGCCGGCCTTCCACATCAACGTGGGGTTGGTCGTAAAGCCCGTGATGAGCGGGTCAGCAGCCAGGCGGAGGATGCCGTCCAGGTCGGCGCCGTCCGCAAAGATCTTCGTCGAGATGCTGTCGAGCATTATGTTGAACCTCGCTGACCTCTCAGTCGGGGGGACCTCCGCATCATGAACAGATGAAGGCGGCCGCGGGAGAAAGGTTGGGTGCCAAAGCGGCAGGTGCGCAATGGCCGGATCGGCGGTGCGCGGAGGCCGGGTGGTCGATCAACGCGGTGCGGCATCCGGCGGCGATCCCAGCGTCGATATCCGCGTCACTGTCGCCGACCATCCAGCTGGCTTGGAGGTCGACCGCGTGTGCCCGAGCCAGCTCCAGCAACATGCCCGGTGCGGGCTTGCGGCAGCCGCATGGATCGCCGCGCAGCTCCGGCACGGTCGCCTGCGGATGGTGCAGGCAGTAGCGCCAGTCGTCGATGGTCACACCGCCGTCGGCCAGCAGTGCCACGACGCGATCGTGGACCTCGCGCAGCTGCTCGCGCGTCGCCTTGCCCTTAGCGGCGGCGGGCTGGTTGGAGGCCACCAGCAGCAGGAAGCCCGCCTCGCGCAGTATCCGGCAGCCGTCCAGCGCCCCTTCGGCCAGGACGACGTCGCCGGCGCGCAGCGGCGACTCAAAGCGTCCATCGACGGGATCGAGCGCGGGATCGTTGAGGACGCCGTCGCGGTCGAGGAAGACCGCGCGCCGACGGTCGCTCACGGGCGGCGATAGGTCAGGCCGAGACACAGGTTGAGATGGACGCTGGGGACCTTCAGCGGCCACCACGCGCTGCGTTGACGGGCGAAGCGCTTGTCGAGCTCCGCCGTGATCTCGCGGGGAACGTTGAAGTGCTCGCTCTTGATGTACCAGTCGTAGTTCATCTTGTAGCGCTTCTCGAACACACGCTGGGAGGTGACGCGGCGGCCGAGCGAATAGCCAAACCCGCCCTCGCAGGGAATGACGACCTCGAAGAGTCCGCCCGGTTTCAGCACGCGGCGGACCTCGTCCAGTGCCGGCGGCAGGTTGTACAGGTGCTCGAGCACGTGGATGGCGATCACTCGGTCAAACGAAGCGTCGGGGACATCCAGGCCCGCCACGACGTCACCGACCAGCGTCGAGATTTCGGGATGGGCCTCGGCGATGACGGCCGCCATCTCGTCGCGCAGCTCCAGGGCGACGTACTCCTCCTGCTCAGCGGCGTCCTCGAAGTCGAGGTGCTCGCCGAGCCCCGCGCCGATCTCCAGCGTGCGGATGCCGGGGCGGGCGCTAGGGAGCGGGTAGGTGTGGTTGAACTTCGCGACGGCCGCGTAGCGGTCGGAGTAGATCTCATGGAAGTACTTCATGTAGTCGTCGCGGATGCGCAGCTGCTCGTCGGTCAGCTGGGGAAACGGCTTGGGCCAGTGTGTTGATGGGTTGCTCATGCGGCTCGTTCTTGGGCGGGTGGGGAGTAGGCGGGTCCGGCGACGATCTGCAGCAGCAGGGTGAAGCCGAACATCTCGACGCCCAGCAGCGCGAAGCCGATGCCGAGCACCGATTCGCGGTGAAGCCCGAGGCCCTCGCCGCGATGGTTCAGCCAGTCGACGACGAGCGGCAACTCCAACAGGACGCCGGCGACGAGCAAGATGAAGGCGACCAGGGCGCCGCGGTTGTAGGTCCACCGTGCAAGGACACGTGCTCGGAAGGCGGGCTCCAGGTTGCTCCGGACCCGGGCGACCGTGCCGAGCTGCCAGGCGCTGAAGCCGACGGTCGCCAGCGCCATGCCCAGCAGCGAGGTCTGGATGCCGAAGCCGACCCCGGCCACGTCGTAGGGGCCGGCGATCGTGACCGACAGCATGATCGCCAACCCGAACAGCAGCAGGAGGACGCCGGGCTGGGAGAGCAGCCGGTCCGGCGCGTAGAGGAACATGATGCGCAGGTTGTCCCAGCCGGCCTTCCACGGCGACAGCCAGCCTGAGCGCAGGTGATGGCTCTGGCGCCCGTCGCGGTCCTTGAGGAAGGTGATCGGCACCTCAGCGGTGCGCAGGTCGAGCTTGATCGCCTTGAGGATCATCTCCGAGGCGTACTCCCAGCCCTGGGAGGTGAGATCGATCCGGCGCAGCGCATCTATACGGACGCCGCGCATGCCGCAATGGATGTCGCTGAAGTGCGTGCCGTAGATGCGGTTGAAGATCCACGTCGTCGCCGGGGTGCCGAAATGCTGGTGCAGCGCCGGCATTGCACCTGACTCGATCGACCCCTTGAAACGGCTGCCCATGACGAACTCGCTGCCTGCCTGCAGCTCGGCGATGAATCCCGACAGGACGCGGAAGTCATAGGTCAAGTCGCAATCGCCGAGGATCACGAACTGGCCGCGCAGATGCGGGATCGCGTCGATGTAGGCCCGCCCGAGACCGCGCTTGGGAAAGCGCAGTACCCGTGCGCCATGGGCCTCGGCGATCTCGGGCGACCGGTCGGTCGAGGAGTCCACGATGACGATCTCACCGGTGACGCCCGCTTCGGCAAGGCCTTGCCGACACCAGTCGACGAACTCGCCGATGGTGAGCTCCTCATTGAGGCACGGGACGCAGATCGACACCAGCGGAGGTGGGTTACGCTCGCCCTGATGCTCGACTCCCGGCGTGCGATCGCTCTGCGGCGTCACCCCACGGTGCAGCGCCTGGGGCGCTTCGCGCTGAGCGGCGTTGCCGTCCAGGGTGTCTACACGGCGCTGATGGCGATCCTCCTGGTGGGTGCCGGCCTGCCGCGGCAGCTCGCGCTTGCGCTCTCCTACACGGGGGCGCTGATCGTGCACTTCACGCTGAACCGCCAGTTCGTCTTCGCTCGCAGTGATGGGTATGTGCATGGGCTGAGCTCTCATGGGAAGCGCTACGTCCTCGCCGCGATCGTGGTGTACGGCGTCACGGCGCTGGGGCTGGCGGTGGTGCCCGAGGCGCTGGGCGTCGCGCCGTTCGTGGGCTGGGCCTTGCTGATGGTGGTGATTGCTGGGTGCAACTTCGCGCTCCTCGGCCGCTTCGTGTTTCGCTAACGCGCCTGGGACGGCAGCGGGACGATGTGGACGTCGACCATGCGGGTCGGCACGTCGTTCGGATGGGCGACGCTGAACTCGATGCGGTTGAGGCCACGGCGTAACGTGATGGGCAGGACCGTCGGTTTGAGGCGGGCCGGGATCTGCAGGACCTTGCCGGTGTCGCGCATGCGGATCGTCACGACGGTCCCGCGCGGTGGTGGCTGAGGCGGGACGGCGCTGAGCTTCAGGCCGTAGCGGCGTGGCGAACCGCTGGCGACCGTGATCACCGCGCGCGGGCCCATGAGGAAGGTCACCGAACCTTGGGGAAAGGTCGTTGTGCCCACGCCACGGAAGGGGTCACCGATGGTGTTGTCCACGCCGGCAGGCGTGTAGACGTCGATGGTCTTGGGTTCGCCGTCGATGGCGGAGGCCAGGGTCGGGATGAAGCCGGTGAGCTCTTGGAGGCGAGTGAACGTGTTGGGCGAGAAGATGCGCAGGCTTTGGAAGTAGCCCACCAAGCCGAATGCCGCTCCGCAGGCGACGCCCCACGTGAGCAGGAGCATGCCGCCGGCTGTGAGTAGCCGTCGCCGTCGGCCGCTGAGCTGTGTGGCCCATCCGATCCAGCCGAGCGCTGCGGCGATCAGCAGGACAGACGCGAAGTCGACCTCGTAGCGCATCGTTGCGCCCCAGAGGGCGAAGCTGACCATGACGATGATCAGGAAGCCGACGGCGGTCAGGCCCAGGGTCACGCGGCGCGCCGTCCCGCGCAAAACCGCTGGCGCCGCCAGCGCGAACACGAGGAACGGCGCGGTCGGCAGCAGGCCGCCAACCTTCTCGACGCCGTCGTAGTGCGATGGCGCTGTGAACGGATACGACGCGGGCCGCGACGGCAGGTTGATGTACGGGAACCCCAGCGTCAGGTTCGGGGGCGAGGCCAGGTAGTACCACATGCCCGGTGGCACGTAGGCGAGCTGGTTGCCGTGATGCGTTGTCGGGTCGTAGTCGGCGAGCTGGTACTTCTGGCCGAACTCGACGGGGCTGCCGAACCGCAGGACGTTGTAGAGCATCAGCAGGAAGCCGATAAACGCGACCGGTCCGAGGAGGGCGCCGGCGATCTGCAGGCGCGTCCGTCGGTCCGGCGTGCGGCGATACAGCATCGTCGCGACGACGATCAGGCCGAGCACCCAGACGATCATCGTCGGGCGGGCGCTGACGGCGAGCCCGAAGAACAGGCTCGCGGCGGCTAGCCGGCCGAGACGGACGCCGTCGCGGAGGCCGGTGATCAGAAGGTAGAGCCCGATGAACGACAGACAGAAGCCGGCGGTGATCGCGACCTCGTAGACCGCTACCCGTCGCATCGTGAAGGGCAGCGCGTTCCCGACGGCTAGCGCCACCGCCGCGGCTGCGAGCATCCAACGCGGCGCGGCGGGCACGAAGCGCTGCGCGAGCGCGCGCAGGCAGGCGAGCGAGAAGCAGAAGCCGACGAACGCGAAGAGAAAGATGGCGAGCGTCGGCGGCATGTCGCCGAGCTTCAGCAGCTGGAACGGCATGTAGAGCAGCAGCGCCGGCACCGCTCCCCAGTAGAGGTAGTACTTGCCGTCGTAGAGCGAGACGTCCTGGGCTTTGAAGAATCGGTTGGCCGCTGGGTCATACGGGTCGGGGAGGGCGAGCAGGCCGGGGTTGGGCGCCAGGTTCAGGTGCAGGTGGCCGCTGAGAAATCCATCCGAAAGCAAGTTGTAGTTGTCGAAGCGCTCCCTGTTGAACGCGATCGGCGATCCCGACGACCAGACCGTCCACAGGTAGTAAGCGCCGACGAGCGCGCAGAAGGCGATCAGCGCCTTGTGCTTTGCGATCCACGTTGGCAGGGCGAGCAAGCGTGTCGGCCGAACCGTCGCGGTCGCGGTCATGGTGGCCTCAGGAGGTCGACGGCGAACCCACGCCTTCGACCTCTTCCCACTTGCCCGGCTGCGCTTCGACGGCCGGGTGGGAGACGAGGAGGTGCCAGAGGATCGCCTGGAAGCTCTCGACGTGGGGGGTACGGCGCGCCGCTTCGCAGGCGACGACGATCGCGACCTCGGCCGCCTGGGCGGCGTGGCCGTCGGCCTTGCCGATGAAGGCGTAGATCGGCGCGCCGACCTCGGTGGCCAGCTCCATCGCCTGCACGAGGTTCATGGAGATGTTGTGCTCGCGCGAGCCGCCACCGACCGAGAACACGAGCATCGCGTCCTTCGCGCTGATCCTCGACGTCTGTAGCCAGGCGCTGTAGCTCGTGTCCCAGCCCTCATCGTTGACGCGTGCGGTGAGCTCAGAGACGTTGTCGGAGGGCGTGTAGCTCTCGATGTGGGCGATCTTGCGGAAGTCGTTGACCGCATGGGAGGCGTGCCCGGCGCCACCACCGACCCCGATGATGAAGAGGCGTCCTTCGCGCTCGCGCACCGCGGCGATCCCCATCGCCATGCGCTCCATGTCCTCGCGCGAGATGCTCGCTGCGATCTCGGCAACCTCGTCCAGATACAGCGCGGCATAGCTCATCCAGCGCAACGTATCCGATGGCTTTGAACGTCTGAGTGCGTGTCCCTGCCAGCCGTCAGGGTGCGCGGCTACTGCTGATCAGCCGGTGTAGTCAAACGGCAGCCCGGCGGCGATGTCGGCCAATGCCGGAGCGTCAAGGTCGCGTTGAGAGACCTGCAGTTCGGCGGCGGGCACCGGCCAGACGACGCCGAGCGCGGGGTCGTTGTAGGAGATCTCGCGCTCGGTCGCCGGGTCGTAATAGGCGTCGAGCTTGTACACCACGTCGGCGACGTCCGAGACCACGCAGAACCCGTGCGCGAAGCCGGGGGGCGCGTAGAGGATCCGCAGTGTCTCGTCGTCGAGGTCGTAGCCCTCCCACTGGCCATAGGTCGGCGAGCCGCGGCGGAGGTCGACGAGCACGTCGTGGATTTGGCCACGCGCGCATCGCACGAGCTTGCCCGCTCCGCGCCCGACGGTGAAGTGCAGGCCGCGAACGACTCCGCGCGTCGAGCGCGAGTGGTTGTCCTGGACCATCTCCTCTTGGATGCCCAAGGCCATCAGGTCGCTGCGGCGGTACGTCTCCACGAAGAAGCCGCGGTCGTCGCCGAAGGCTTTGGGCTGGAGCAGCAGCGGGCCGTCCAGCTGAGTCTCGATCACGTCGAAGGGCACGGCGGGGAGCCTAGTCAGCGGGCGGCGAGTTGGCCGTCTGGCACCGCGACGTCACGGTGGGTGCCGGAGGCCTGCAGGTCGGTGAAGAGGTCGTGCACGAGTGCCGGCCAGACGCGTGAGGCGCGCATCTGCTCGACCTTCTGGCGCCCGCTGACGCGGATGTCGTAAAACGCCTCCGGGGTGACGTGCGCCTTGGTCGCCGCCGCAAGCAGCTCCTCGGGGCTGTCGACCTCGACGAAGTCGGTGCCCGCGATCAGGCCGTGGGTCGGGCTCAGGGGCTCGGAGATCACCAGATGGCCGGCGGCGAGGTGCAGCAGCACGCGGTTCTCGAAGCTCGGGTACGGCTCGTTGTGGATGTTGAAGGTGATCTGGTGGCGGTCGAGCAGCCCCTCGAGCTCCTCGACCTGGATCCCGAACGCGACGTGCAGGCAGTCGAAGCGGTGCTTGACGTCGCGCAGATAGCGCTCGCGATGCACGGTGGACCGGCCGACGAAGAGCATCCGCGGCGTGCCGTCGACAGGCTGCACGGGGCGGTAGAGGCGATCGGCGACGGGGATCGGCAGCGAGCGCCAGACGTCCATCACCTCGGCGACGGTCGGCACGATCAGCGGGTCGAAGGAGACGAGGCGGTCGACGTTGCCGCGGTCCAGTCTGGCCATCGCGCGGCGGCGCTGCTCGAGGTCCCAGTGCAGCGCGGCGCCGCCGCTGACCTCCCGGGAGATCGGCTCGGTGAGGAAGCCGAGGATCGGCACCGCGACATCGGCCAGCATCCCGGCCGGGACCGTCTCGGGACGGAAGAGGACGATCGCGTGCGGCGCGAAGGCGGCCAGCTGCGCGCGCAACAGCGCGGGGTCGCGGCCGTCGCGGTAGTCGATGAACGTCGTCGTGATCCGGGGCGAGTCCTCGTCCAACGCGCACGCGCGAAAGAACGTCTGCTGGCCGACGAAGGCCAAGCGCAGCGGCGTGCCGTCGGGCGGCTGGGGATAGGGCGAGGCGGCGAGGCTGGCCATCGAGATCCATACGTTACGCTGCCCGCGATGCCGACTTGGGAAGCCCGCGTGACGCGCGGGACCGCTCCGGCCGACCGGGTCGACGCCGAGCTCCGCTACGCCTACGCGGCCCCGCTGCTCGACGGTGCCGCGCTGTGGGTCGACCTCGGCTGCGGGACCGGCGTCGCCGCCGGCGCCGCGCTGCGCGAGGCCGCCGCGGGCGTGCGAGCGCTGCTGGTCGACCACGAGCCCGACGCGCTGGGCGAGGCACGCCGCGAGGTCGGCGTCGAGATCGCGGCCACCGTGCAGGCCGACCTGTCGACGGCTGCGGGCGCCGAGGCGGTGCGCGCCGCGATCGTCGAGGCCGGCGCCGCGGGCCCGGTAGTCGTGACCTGCTTCGACGTTCTGCACCAGCTCGCCGACTTCACCGCCGCCGTCGAGCTGCTGCTCGGGCTGGCCGAGACTGCGACGGTGGTCCTCAGCGTGCCCGACGACGCCGCCGGGGCGCTGGACGATCCGCACCGCCGTAGCGCGTGGTCGGCCGGTGCCGCCGAGGAGCTGCGCCGGCTGGCGGGGCCCGGCGCGGTGGTCGCGCGGCAGGTCCCGCTGCGCGCGGCCGCGATCGTGCCCGCCGATGGCACGCCCAGCGTGCCGCTGGCGGGCGTCGAGGTCGGCGCCGACCGTGCGGCCGCCCATCACCTGCTCGCCTTCGGCGTCGCAGCGCAGCGTCTCGCCCCGGTTGGCCTGGCCCGCGCGGCTGATCTCGACGCCGAGCGCGCTGACGCTCGCCGCCGCGAGAGCGACCTGGCCTATCTCGAGGCGCGCCTCGCGCAACTCGAGGCGCCCACGACAGCGGGCTGAGGCTCGATGGGGTTCGGCATCAAGACCAAGTTGAAGCGGATGGCCAGCGGGCCGTACGTCAACGACGAGTACGTCGAGGCGCGCTTGCTGGGCTCGCTGCTGCGCGCGCCCGCCGGGCCGGCCTTGGCCGCGCCGCCTGAAGGCGCCGCGCTGCACGTGGCGTTCGTCGTCCCGTTCTTCCAGCAGGGCAGCGGCGGCCACATGACGATCGCCAACCTCGTGCGCGCGCTGGAGCGCCGCGGCCATCGCTGCTCGCTGTGGATCGATGACGCGGGCGGGCGCTGCGCGGGCGGGGCGCAAGGTGCCGTGGGCAACCTGCGCGCGTGGTTCGGGCCCTTCGACGCGACCGTCGAGTACGGGCTGGAGCGCTTTGCCAGCGCCGACGTCGCGGTCGCCACCGGCTGGCAGACGGTCGCGCGCGTGCGGACGTTGCCGGCGGCGGGGCGTGCCTATCTGGTGCAGGACCACGAGCCGGAGTTCTTCGGCACCAGCGTGCAGCGGGCCTGGGCCGACGACTCCTACCGCCACGACCTCTACCCGATCACCGCGGGCCAGTGGCTGGCCGACACGATGGGCGAGTTGTACGGGTTGCCCGCCACGCCGTTTGACCTCGGCATCGACGGCGAGCGCTACCGGCCGACGCGTGGCGTGGCGCGGCGCGCGAACGTCGTGGTCGCCTACGCGCGCTCGGCGACGCCGCGGCGCGGCGTGCCCGTCGCGCTGGCGGCGCTCGCCGAGCTGCACGATCGGCGGCCGGACGTCGAGGCGTGGCTCTTCGGCCATGGTGGCGAGCCGGGCGTCGACTTCCCCTACAAGAACCTCGGTGTCGTCGCCGAGCCCGAGCTGCCGGCAATCTACGCCGAGGCGACGGTCGGGCTGGTGCTGTCGATGACCAACTATTCGCTGGTCGCCCAGGAGATGCTCTCCTGCGGCCTGGCGTGCGTGGAGCTCGACGCGCCGAGCGTGGTCGCCGCCTTCGGCCGCGGTGGCCCTGTGGACTTCGCGCCGCTGGACCCGATCGCGATCGCCGACGCGCTGGAGCGGCTGCTGGCCGACCCGGCCCTGCGCGCCGAGCGCGCAGCTCAGGGCGCGGTGCTGCGCGCCGAGCGCACCTGGGACCGGGCTGCGGGGCAGGTCGAGGCGGGGTTGCGCGCCGCGATCGCCCACGCCCACCGCGACCGCGGGGCGGTGTAGCCGTGCCGGCGCTGCGACGCCGGCGGGGCGCAGGCGAGGATGGTGGCACCGCGCCGGCGGTGCCGTGGGCCCTGGGGGAGCTGCTGCGGCTCGGGCCGGCGCCGCTGGTGCAGCGGCCGGTGGGCGCGGGGGAGCGTCTCGACGTGGCGCTGGTCCTCGGGCCGGGACAGGTCACGGCGCGCGACGCCGGGCTGCCCGTCGAGTTGTTGGAGGCGTTGAAGGAGGAGGGCGTCGCGATCCGTACCGTCGCTGGCGAGCCGGCGCAGGAGGTCGTGGCGGGCGGCGATGAGCTCGCACGCGCCGACGTCGTCCTCGCGGCGGGCTGGCCGGCGACGCCGGTGGTGCTGCGCGCAGCCGGCGTCCGGGCACGGGCGGTGCTGGCCACCAGCGCGCCGGCGCCGCTGGCCGAGTTGGGGTGGACGGTGGGGATCGCGACGCTCGGCCCGCCCTGGCTGGGCGGTCCGCTGCCCGGCGGTGCCGACGCCGTCTACGCGCCCAGGCCCGTCCATCGCCGTGACGATCTGGTGCTCGTCCACGGCGACGAGCCGTGCGGGCTGCTCGCCGCTGCCGAGTTGCACCGGCGCCGCGACGACCTGACCTTCGCGGTCAGCGGTGTCCGTCAGGATCTCGAGTTGCCGTTCCCGTTTCTCGGTGTCGAGCCCGGCGGCGCAGCGCTGGTCCATGCCTTCGCCTCGGCAACCGTCGCGCTTGCGCCCTCGGTGCGCGGATGGCGGCCGGCCGCGGTGGCGATGTTGGTCTGTGGCCAAGCGATCGTCGCACCCGACGACGCGCCGACCCGCGCGGCCCTGGGCGTCACCGCCACGTTGGTCGCCGGGCCGCTGGCCGCCGCTGACGCCGTCGAGGCGCTGCTGACCGACCTGCCACTGCGCGCCGAGCGCGCTCGCGCCGGCTTCGCGCGCGTCGCCGCGGGCTGGTCATCGACCGCCGCCGCGCTTGCCACCGCGCTGCGCGCGTTCCCGTAGTCCCCGCCGATCGTCGCGACTTGTCATCCTGTGGGGCGCATGTCCCGTCTGGATCGCCTGCGCGTGCGGTGGCCCGTCTCGCCCCGTGTGCACGCCTATGCCGCGTGGTCGGCGTTGGTGCTGTTCACCCTGATCGTCATCTCCGGCGCGGCGGTGCGGTTGACCGGCTCCGGCCTCGGCTGCCCGGAGTGGCCGCGCTGCAACGGCACGTCGGTGACGCCGTCTGACGGCCACGCCTACATCGAGTTCGGCAACCGCATGATCACGACGCCGGTCTCGATCGCCGCGGTGCTCTGTCTCGTCTTCGCGCTGCTGCGCCGGCCTTACCGCCGTGACTTCACGGTCCTCGGCGGGTTGCTGGTTGGCGGCGTTGTGGTCCAGGCGGTGCTCGGCGGGATCACGGTGTTGACGGGCCTCAATCCCGTGACGGTCATGAGCCACTTCCTGCTCTCGATGGCGACCCTCGTGGTGGCGACGATGCTCGTCTGGCGCGTGGTGCGCGAGCGTGCCGGCAAGCCGCAGACGCCGGTCCACGACGCGCTGCTCGTCCGGCTCACCCGCGCGCTCACGGTCGTCGGCGCCGTGGTCGTCGTCGTCGGCACCTCGGTGACCGCCTCGGGCCCCTACGCCGGCGGCGAGGGCACCGACGACACGGTCTCGCGCCTGGGCCTCTTCGGCGACGACACCTTCAAGACGGTGATAATGGTCCACGCGCGCGTCGCCGCCGTCTTCGGCGTCGCCGCCGTCGCGCTGTGGCTCTTCGCTCGCCACCGCGGCGCGCGCGGCCTCTTCGCGCCGCTGACGGCGGTCTGCGTCGCGGTCGCCGTCACCGGCATCATCGGCACCCTGCAATACCACGTCCTCGACTACCCGGCCTGGACCGTCTGGCTCCACGTCTCGGCGGTCTGCCTGACCTGGAACGCGCTGATCTGGTCCGCCCTGGCCGCCGGGCGCGGCGCGCCCGTCACCGCCGAGGCGCAGGAGCCACCGGCGCTCCCGCGCGAGCCCGCGACGGTCTGAGGTCCTGCCGGGGAGGTTTGCCCGGCCGGCTCGGCGACTGTTTGAGCGTTTAGGACACGTGGCGCACGCGATCGTCGCCGAGTGCGGCGCGCCCGCTGGTCGCCAGGCCGCGGTCGCCGGTCATCAAGATCGCGCCATCGAGCGCCTCGGCAAGCGCCAGGTAGGCGGCGTCATAGGCCGTGAGGTTGTGGCGCAGCTCCCAAATGCGCTCGCGCAACGGGTCATGCGGATAGCGGATCAGCCGGATCACGCCGAGATCGTCGACCGCCTCCCGGGCCCGCCGATCGGTAACTGACTTGGCACGAGCGAGGCTGCGCAGCGCGTTGAGCGTCTCCGGTTCGACAACCTCGGGCGCGTGGAGCGGGTCGTGCTCGCGTCCGGCCAGCTCGCGGTCGACTGCCTCGATCGCCTCGGCGCGTCCCAGCAAGAAGTCGGTGAGTACCGACGCGTCGATGACGATCAACGGGCGTCGCGTGCGGCGCGGATAATGGCAGCGCTCGACGGACCGTCGTATCGCTCCCGGCCGCGGATGCGCTCGGCCAGTTGCGGCACCGTCGGGGTGCGGGCAACGTCGGTCATGCGCGCCAGCAGGAACTCGTTGAGCGATTGACCGGCCAGCGCCGCCTGGGACTTCAGCTGGCGATGGACGTCTTCGGGCACACCGCGGACCTGGACGTTAATCATGCGACAATGCTAGCACTGTGCATGTTTTGCATGCATGCTGCTAGCAGTCCTATTTGGGCCGGCGGGGCTTAACCCAGCCGCTCGGCGCCCACGACCAGCAGTGCCACGAACGCCGCAGCGAAGCCCATGACGCCTGGCGCCACCAGGCGCGCCCAGCGGCGGCGACGGCGTGACCATCCGCGGCCGTGTCCGCGACGGCTGGCAGTGCTGGCGTAGATCGGTAGCGACCGTTCCATGACCCTCCTCCAAGGCGGCATGCCACGCTCGTTGGCCCCGTGGGTCAACGCTGTGCGCGCGAGCATGCCGCACCTTCCGGACGAATCCTTGAAATGGGGGCCCTGAGGTCAGGCCGCGCGAGTCTCGGGCGCGCCACCTAGGACCCCGGTCTGTGGCGCATCCGCCGTCGCGCAGAGCACCAGGACCGCGACGTCATCGCGCTGCTCGCCGAACTCCTGCAGCGCCGCGTCGATCCCGCCGGCGATCGTCTCGGCGTCGGCCGGGCCGATCGTGCGCAGCAGGGCTTCCAGGCGCTCGGTGCCAAACCGGCCGTCCGGTCCGCGCGTGTCGGTGACGCCGTCGGTGTAGAGGACGAGCGCGTCGCCGACGCCGAGCGCCACGTCAGCGACCGTCCACCGGCCCTCCGCGAACGCGCCGAGCAGCGTGCCCGGACGCCCGACTGGCCGCACGTCGCCGTCGGCCGTGACCAGCAGCGGCGATGGATGCCCGGCGCAGACGACTTGCAGGCCGACGCCTGGTGCGCCCTCGGCCGGCGGCTGCACGCCGACGCAGACCGCGGTGCAGATCTGGCGTCGCTCGGGATCGGAGCCGAGCGTCGCGTTGAGCCGCCGCAGCATCGCGGTCGGGTCGTCTTCGTACTGGGCCGCGGTCCGCATCGTGTAGCGCGCCAGCGAGGTGATCGCCGCGGCCCCCGGACCCTTGCCGGTGACATCGCCCATCATGACCATCCAGCGCTCGCGCGCCTCGAAGAGGTCGTAGAAGTCGCCGCCGACCTCGGTCGCCGTCCCAGCGGCGCGGAAGCGCGCCGCGATCGCCAGGCCTGGGATCACGGGCAGGCTTGGGGGCAGCAGCGACCGCTGCAGCGTCGTGGCGATGTGCGTGCGCACCGCATGCACGCGCGCGTGGTCGACCGCGATCGCCGCGCGCCGCGCGAGCTCTTCGGCCAGCTCGAGATCGGCGGCGCCGAGGTTGCGCCCGCTCTCCGACGTCGTCGCGAGCTGCATCGTCCCGATCACGTTGTCGCCCACGACCATCGGCACGATCAGGATCGAGCGCGTGTCGATGATCCGCATTAGCTCCGCGTGCCGCGGCGACTGGGCGTAGCGGGCGACGTCCTCGGCGGCGACGTCGGCCCAGACGATCGACTTGCCGGTGCGCATGACCTCCGCCGGCCCGCGGTCGTCGTCCTCGACGGGCGGGAAGTCACGGCGCCACTCGTTGAGCAGCTCGACGCGTTCGAGGTCGCGATGGGCGACGGCCATCTGCACCAACGTGCCGCGCTCGTCACGCAGGTCGATGCGCGCCCAGTCGGCCAGCTCCGGGACGACCGCCCACGCCGCCTTGTCGATCGTCGCATCGACGTCGAGTGAGGAAGACAGCAGCTTGCTGGCGTTGGAGAGCAGCCGCTCGCGCACCTCCTGGCGCTTGACCGCGGTGACGTCCTCGCCGACCCAGACCACGAAGTCGATCGCGCCGGTCTCGTCGTGGACGGGCACAGCGCGCGTGAGCAGCCAGCGGTCGTGGCCGGTCTGGCGGTCGATCGCGTGGTGCAGCCGCGGCCCGGGCGTCTCGCCGGCCAGCGCGCGCACGACCAGGAGGTCGTGCATCGCGACCGGTTCGCCATGCTCGTCGAGCACCGTCCAGCGGCGCAGGAGCGCGGCGCTGCCCAGAGCGATCAGCGCGTCGACGTCGGCGACGCCGGCGAACTCGGCGGCCGCGCCGTTGGCGAAGCGCAGGCTGCCGTCGGGCGCGATTGCGGCGATGGCCTCGCCGAGGTTCTCGATGATCGCCTCCAGCCGTTCCTCGACGCGGCGCAGGTCGTCGAAGAGCCGTGCGTTGTCGAGCGCCTGGGCGGCGCGTGCGGCGAGGTCGCGGCCCAGCTGCACCTCGTCGTCGGTGAACGGCTCGCGGCCGTTGCCGCGGATGAACGACAGCGTCCCGAAGGTCGCACCGCGGCCGATCAGCGGGAGCACCAGCGCCGACTGGTAGTCGGATTCGAGCACGTGCGCGACGTGCTTGGGGTTGTCGGCGTAGCGGCGGACCGCTCCCGGCAGATCCTGGAGCAGCACGGGCTCACGCGTGCGCAGCGCCGTGGCGACCGGGTGGTCGCTGGCAAGCTGGAGCGGATGCTCCTCGCGCAGCCGCCGCAGCTCGTCGGCGACGGACTCTTGCACGGCGGAGGTCACCGCACCGCGCAGCGACCCGTCGCGCTGCAGGAGGTCGAGGACGGCGACGTCGCCGAGCGCGGGCACGAAGAGGTCGGTGAGGCGCGAGAGCATCACCTGCGGTTCGAGCATCGACTCCAGCAGCTCGCTGACGGCGGCCACGAGGTCGGCCCGGCGGCGCGCGGTCCGCTCGGCATCGCGTTCGGCGACGAGCGCCTTGGCCGTGCGTGCCAGCGTCCGCTGGGCTCTGATCAACGTGAAGGCGACGGCGGCCAGCAGCGTGACCGCGATGATCGTCAGCGCGGTGCCGCCGGCGACCAGATCGGCGATGACCACGGCCAGGAGCCCGACGACGGCGATCGGCAGCGCCCGCGAGCCAGGGTCTTGGGTCGGTGGGTCGACTGGCGGCACTGCGGGCGATGCTATGCGCGTCGCGCCGGGTTCGCCATCGACAGCCCGGCGCGCACGCGCGTTTGCACCGCTATCTGGATTAACCTGCCAGCGACTCCGCAGCCTTGGGGGCCGGCTCAAGCGCTTGCTCGAGCACCTCGGCGACGGTCATCACCGGGTGAAACGTCATCGCCTCGCGGACGTCTGAGGGAACGTCGTCAAGGTCGCCGCGGTTGCGCTCGGGAATGATCACGTCGGTCAGCCCCGCCGCGTGGGCGGCCAGCACCTTCTGCTTGAGCCCGCCGATCGGGAGCACGCGGCCCTGCAGCGTGACCTCGCCGGTCATGCCGACCGTGTGCTTGACCGGACGTCCGGTCAATAGCGACGCGAGCGCCGTCGTCATCGTGATGCCGGCGCTCGGTCCGTCCTTCGGGATCGCGCCCGCCGGCACGTGCACGTGGAACTCCCGCTGCTCGAAGATCTCGGGGTCGATCCCGAGCTCCTCGGCGTGGGCGCGCACGAACGTCAACGCGATCCGCGCCGACTCCTTCATCACATCGCCGAGCTGTCCGGTCAGCTGCAGACCGGGCTTGGACGACTTGGTGGCGTTGGCCTCGATGAACAGGACGTCGCCGCCGGTGCCCGTGACGCTCAGGCCGGTCGCAACGCCGGGGACGGCGGTGCGCTGGGCGGCCTCGTGGAACACCTTCTGGCGGCCGAGGGCGTCGCGAACGGCGTCGAGGTCGATGGCCACCGGCGTGATGGACTCGTCGGTCGCGATCCGCGTTGCGGTCTTGCGCAGCACCTTGCCGAGCTCGCGCTCGAGCTGGCGGACGCCGGCCTCGCGCGTGTACTCCGAGATGATCGTGCGCAGGATCCCGTCCTCGACGGTGACCTCGTCCTCGCGCAGCCCGTTGCGCTCGCGCTGGCGACCGAACAGGTAGTCACGGCCGATGGCGACCTTCTCGTCGACGGTGTAGCCGTCGAAGCGGATGACCTCCATGCGGTCCAGCAGCGGGCCGGGGATCGTCTCGGCCTGGTTGGCCGTGGCGATGAACACGACCTCTGAGAGGTCGAGCTCGACGTCGAGGTAGTGATCGCGGAACGTGGAGTTCTGCGCCGGATCCAAGACCTCCAACAACGCGGCCGACGGGTCGCCGCGCCAGTCGGCGCCGACCTTGTCGACCTCGTCGAGCAGGATCACCGGGTTCATCGTTCCCGCGTCGCGCAGCGCGCGCACCAGCCGGCCTGGCAGCGCGCCGATGTAGGTGCGGCGGTGGCCGCGGATCTCGGCCTCGTCGCGGACGCCGCCCAGCGACATGCGCACGAACTCGCGGCCCATGGCGCGGGCGATCGACTCGCCGATCGAGGTCTTGCCGGTGCCGGGCGGGCCGATCAGGGTCAGGATCGCGCCCTGGTGACGTCGCTGGGAGGGACGAGCTTGCGAGTCAGGACCAGCGAAATCCTTCTCCGCCGTCCCGCGGTCGGCCAGCAGCTTCTTGACCGCGACGTACTCGACGATGCGGTCCTTGACGTCGTCCAGTCCAGCGTGATCGGCGTCCAACACCTCACGGGTGTTGGTCGGATCCAGCTGGTCCTCGGAGCGTGCGCTCCACGGCACCGAGATCAGCCAATCCAGGTAGGTCCGGATCGTCTGGGCCTCGCCCGACTGCTCGCCGGAGCGCTCCAGGCGGGCGAGCTCGCGCTCGGCCTGCTCGCGCACCTCGTCGGGCATGCCGGCCTCGGCGATCTTGGTGCGGTAGTCCTCGCCGACGGTCGCGTCGTCCTCGCCGAGCTCGCGGCGGATCGACTCCATCTGCTTGCGCAATACGTACTCACGCTGCTGCTTGGCCGCGCCGGACTCGACATCCTCGCGGATCTTGCGCCGCACCTGCAGTTCGGCCAGACGCTCGCGCTGACGGGTCAGCGCCAGCTCCAGGCGCTCGGTCACGTCGACCTTCTCCAGCAGCTCGACCTTCTGCTCGAAGGTCAAGTCCGGGGCATAGCCGGAGGTGTCGGCCAGCGCGCCGGGCTCGGTGATCGCGCGGACCCAGGAAGCGATGCGGCCGTCGTCGCCACGCAGCTCGAGGATCTCCTCGACGGTGGCGCGGTACTCGCGCTCCAGCTCGCGCGTGCGGCCGTCGACGGGCACGTCATCGACGCGCTCCTCGACCTCGACGCGCAGGCGCCCGGCGTGATCGGTGTGCGCGGCGCCGGCGACGCCACGCGAGATGCCCTCGAGCATCGCGCCGTGGCCACCGCCGGGAAGGCGGACACGCTGGGCGACCTTGGCGATCGTGCCAACGGAGGCGTACTCGCCCTCGTGGCGCGGAACGAGCAGGACGCGATCGTCGTCGCCGGTGTCGACCGGCAGCGTCACGTCCATCGTGGGGAAGACGACCGTGTCGTCGAGCGGGATGAGGAGGAGAGAGGTCATTGGGCGCTGGGATCCTTTGGTCCGCGAGTCGTTGCTTCTGCAACGGTCTCGATGATCTTAGCGCGCCGGACTGAGATGTTCCTATGGCGTTGCCGTTATGGCACGAAGTCGTCGGATCTGTAGCCTCGTGATAAATGGACGAGCCTCTTCCCTCAGCGCTCGGCGATGCGCTGCGTCCGGTTCTTCCCGGTCTTGCCGAGGAGATGATCGCCGCGATCGGCCGCGAGGTGCCCGAGTACGCGCGCCCGCTGGAGGGCCCGTTCGGGCGCGGCCTGCGCGCGGGCGTGGAGCAGGCGCTGGGGCGCTTTGTCGAGACGCTCGTCGACCCGAGCGCCGACGAGGATCCCGCCTTCCGCGCGATCTACGTCGCTCTCGGCCGCGGCGAGATGCGCGCCGGCCGCTCGCTGGACGCGCTGCTCAGCGCTTATCGCCTCGGCGCGCGCCTGGCCTGGGAGCGCTGCGTCGCCGCCGGCCAGGCAGCGGGCTTTGACCCCGAGACGCTCTATCGCCTAGCCACAGCCATCTTCTCCTACATCGATCGGATCTCGGCCGAGTCGGTCGAGGGCTACGCCGCCGAGCAGTCGGCCACGCTCGCCGAGCGCCAGCGTCGACGGCGCGCGCTCGTCCGCCTGCTGGCACGCGACGACGCGGGCGGGGAGGAGGTCCGCGATCTCGCCCAGCTCGCCGTCTGGCCACGGCCCGCCACCGTCGCCGGCCTCGTCGTCCGCACGCCCGACGCCGACCGGCTCGCCTCACGTCTGGGTGGCGAGACGATCGCCGCCGCCGTCGACGGCGAGCTGACGCTCGCCTTCGTCCCGGACCCCGGTGCGCCCGGCCGCCACGCCGAGCTCACCGCCGCGCTGGGCGGCACGCCCGCGGCGCTCGGCCCGACCGTCGCCCTGGAGCGCGCCGCCGGCTCGCTGACCCGCGCCCAGGCCGCCTTCGGCCTGCAGGAGCGCGATCTGCTGCCGCCGGCTAGCCCGCTGCTCAGCGACGAGCACCTGCCGGACCTGCTGCTGCACGGCGACAGCGCGCTGGCCGCCGATCTCGCCGCCCGCGCGCTCGCGCCGCTGCACGATCTGCGCGCGGGCGCGCGCGACAAGCTCGTCGAGACGCTGCGCGCGTGGCTCGACGAGCCCGGCCAGGTCTCACGCGTCGCCGAGCGGCTGCATGTGCATCCGCAGACCGTCCGCTACCGGATGGCCCAGCTGCGCGAGCTGTTCGGTGAGCGCCTCGACGATCCGGACGCGCGCTTCGAGCTCGCGCTGGCGCTCCGCGTCAGCGCGCCGTAACGGATCCGGGTCGCTGAGAGTTGCCATGGGCAGCTCCTATCGACCCGGATTACGCGGCGCCGCGACGGCGCGCCGCGACCTCGACGACGAAGGTCGTCGCGCCGTCGCGCGTCACGACGCCGATCCCGATGTCGCGGTAGCGCGCGCTGGTCAGCAGGCGGCGCGTGCTCGCGCTGGCCAACCAGTTCTTGACCCGCCGCGCGGGCGTCGTGAGCGAGCCGCGGGAGCGTCCGAGCGTCTCGGCTGCCGAGAACGAGCCGCCACGCGGATAGCCGACCGCGGCGATCCGATCCAGCGGCGACGTCTTGCCGCGGCCTGTGTGGGTCAATGGCTTGGCGGGATCGAGTGCGCGGGCGAAACGCTGCGCGGCGCGATCAAGGCGGACGTCCGCGTGGAGGGGCGCCCCGTCGACGCGCGCGGCGTTGAGTAGGCAGGTGATCGCGGAGCGCGTTTGGGCGATCGTGAGCGTCGCGGCCGGCTGGTCGGCGTGGGCGCAGGCAGGAGCGTCCGCCGCTGATGCGGTGGGTGTGCCGGCGGCGAGCGACAGCGCCGCGACCGCGATGAGGGTTGCCCCACGCACGCCACCGGATTCTGGCAGGGCTCTCATTGGAAGTTCCTTACCCAATGAGGAGGTTTGGCACTTGCGAACGAGCCTCTGGCGAGTTCGCGAAAGGCGACCTCGCCCTCTGGGCGAGCGTCGCCCTAACCTTGGAGGGGTCCGTCGAGCCTCGCGCGGAGCATCGCGATCTCGGTAACGACGGCGCCCATGTAGGCCGACCGGTAAGTGGCGATCTCGTCCTCGAGGTCGGCCATGTACGCGCGATCGTGGTCCAGTCCGGCCTCGTGCGCGAGCACCCGCTCCTCGCCCAGGAGCAGCAGATGGTGGCGGACTTCGGTGGCGTACATGGTCGGAATCTGAGTGGGCATGTGCGTGCGGTTGAGAGGTCTACCCCACTAACGGGCTTCTGCACGTGGGGTTACGCTCATCCAACCGAATCGGATGTCTCACTTCGTGGGGGCGGGCCGGTGTCCTGCGCTGTGGTTATCCGTACATCCGGACCGGCGGGCCGGCGTACGTGGCGCCATCGGGCGCCGTCCAGCGCACGCGCCACGTTCGGCCGGCGCGCCACGGCAAGCGTGCGGTCCACGTGCCGCCGGCATCGGTCGGGCGCGTCGCGACCGCCGCGGAGTGCGCGCTGCCGCGGTCGCGGACGAGGACGTCGATGCGCGTCGCGCCGGTGGCCGGCCGGACCAGCCCCCACAGCAGCGCCGTCGTACCGCTGCGCCGGACGGTCAAGGGCATGCGGAACTCGTCAAGGCTTGGCTTGGCTCGTCCGGCCGCGGTGATCAGCCCGGATTGAAAGCCGCTGAGCGCATCGTCATCGGTGAGGAGATACTGGGCGGTGGCGGCGATCCGCGAGTCGGTGCGCAGGATCCGCTCGGAGATCGAGCGGTATTCGGCCTGCTGGGCCAGCGGCACGCCGAGCGTGGTGTCCGGCGTGCTCTGCACGCCGAACTCGGTCACCCAGACTCCGAGCGCGCGATGGGCGGCGCGGGTCAGCGCGACCTCCAAGCGCTTCATGACGCCGACCGTCACGTTGTCACGATCGGGCGGGAGGTAGAAGGGCCCGCGGCGGTTGGCGTAGGGGTGGTGGGCCCAGCCGTCGATGCGCAGCCTCGCACAGCCTGTGCAATAGACGCCGCGCAGGAACTGCAGCGGCGGGATCGACTTCTTGCGGTCGCCGCCGGGAGCGGTCTCGCCGCCCAACATGGTGTCCTTGGTCTGGCCTGCGGCTTCGAGGCCGCGTACCGCAGCCAGGTGCAACCCGCGGTAGAGCGCGGGCGCCGTCGGCTTGCCCTTGGTGTACTGGGGCTTGAGAAAGCGCGGGTGGTTGGGCTCGTTCCACATGCCCCACGCGTCGACGGCGTCGCCGAAGCGGCGACCGGCAGCGGTCGCGAATGCGCCGAACTCCGGAGCGCTTGGGCGTGTGACCTGGTCGGTGTGCGCTGCGGTTGCCCACTTCGGCACCGGCGCGCTGAAGGTGATCAGGACGCGCCAGCCGCGTGCGTGCGCGGCATCGACGAGTCGGCCGTAGCCACCCCAGTCATAGGCATTGGGATCGGCGGCGTCGAACGCGGGGCGTGTCGCGCTGCCGGCGTCGGGCGCGACGGCAGCCCAGACGAGCGTCAGGCGCAGCGCGCGCACGCCGAGGGCGTCAAGGCGTGTCAGCGTGATGTCGCGCGTGCTGTCGCGCACGGCCGCCGAGCCGGCGTCGAAGTACATCGGCGCATGGGTTGAGGCCCGCGCGGCGGGTGCGGCGCAAGCGTGGCAGAGGATGAGGGCAGCGACCAGCGCCGCCCCTGGAAGGGCGTGTCGGGACATGGGAGAGACGGCCCCGGGGTGTCTCATCTGGGAGGACTCACACGACCCCCGGGGCCGTGTGAGGAGAACGGCCCAGGGTGCGCGGAAGTTGCGCGGGAGCTACGTGGTGGTGTCGCTTGGTCCTGCGTCGAGCGTCGGCGCGCTGCGCACCGACGGCTCCTTGAGCATCCCGTGCGGCGGGCGGTCGCCCGGCGCGCTACCACGCTCGTAGCCGGCAGCCTGGTAAGCCGCATCCTGGTCGAGCGTCTCGCGCTCCAGCAGCTTGGCGGCCAGCCCGTCGAGGCGCTCGCGGTTCTCGCGCAGCTGGTCGACGGCGCGCACGTAGCACTCGTCGACGATCCGCCTGACCTCGCGGTCGATCAGCTCGCGCGTCTCCTCAGAAGCCGGGTCGGTCCCCGGGTACTGCGGCTCGTCGGAGATCACGGTGACCAGGCCGATGGCCTCCGACATGCCCCAGCGCCCGACCATCGAGCGCGCGATCTGGGTGACCTGCTGAAGGTCGGACTCGGCGCCGGTCGTGACCGACCCGTACACGATCTCCTCGGCCGCCCGGCCGCCCAGCGCGCCGACGATCCGGCCCAACAGGTAGGCGGTGTCGTAGCCGTAGCGATCGCTTTCGGGCGACTGGAAGGTCACGCCCAGCGCGCGGCCGCGCGGGACGATCGAAACCTTGCGGACCGGGTCGGCGCCCGGCTCCAGCATGCCCAGCAGCGCGTGGCCGCCCTCGTGGTAGGCGGTGCGCTCGCGCTCCTCGTGGCTGAGCGTGATGCGCCGCTCGGTGCCGAGGACGATCTTCTCGAACGCGTTGTAGAAGTCGGCGGACTCGACCGCCTTGTGACCCGCCTTGGCGGCGCCGAGCGCGGCTTCGTTGACGAGGTTGCGCAGGTCGGCGCCGACCATGCCGGGCGTCGTCGAGGCCAGGCCCTTGAGGTCGACGTCGTCGGCCAGCGGGACCGAGCGCGTGTGGACTTCGAGAATCTTCTCGCGGCCCTCGACGTCGGGTGGGTTGACGGTGACGCGGCGGTCGAAGCGGCCGGGACGCAGCAGCGCTGCGTCAAGGACATCAGGTCGGTTGGTCGAGGCCAAGACGATGACGCCTTCCGAGCCCGTGAAGCCATCCATCTCGGTGAGGATCTGGTTGAGCGTCTGCTCGCGCTCGTCGTGGCCGCCCAGCGACGCGCCGCCGCCGCGCTGGCGGCCGATCGCGTCGAGCTCGTCGATGAAGATGATCGACGGTGCCGCCGCCTTGGCCTGGGTGAAGAGGTCACGGACGCGGGAAGCGCCGACGCCGACGACCATCTCGATGAACTCCGAGGCCGAGATCGAGAAGAACGGTACGTCGGCCTCGCCGGCGACCGCGCGGGCCAGCAGCGTCTTGCCCGTTCCGGGCTGGCCCGAGAGCAGGACGCCCTTGGGGATCATCGCCCCGAGCGAGCGGTACTTGTCAGGGTTCTTGAGGAAGTCGACGACCTCTTCGAGCTCGTCTTCGGCCTCGTCGATGCCGGCGACGTCGGCGAAGGTCGTGCGCGACGTCTCGGCCGAGTCATAGCGCTTGGCCCGCGAGCGGCCGAGGCCCGACAGGCCGGCGGCGCCGCCGCTCGCGCGGCGGGCGATGAAGACGAAGAGGCCGACGAGCAGCAGCGTCGGGCCGAAGAACAGCAGGATGTCGGCCAGCAGCGAGCGGCCGTTGTCCAAGGCCTTGGCGGTGACGACGACGCCCTTCTGGCGCAGCTCGGTGAGCAGCTCGTCGTTGGAGGGCGCAAAGGCCGGCCGGAAGGTCGTGAACTTCGTCTCGGGCTTGTGGTCGGACTCCTGCGGGTCAACCTTGGTCCGGAACGTGCCCTGGAGGTTGTCGCCCTTGGCGAAGACGCTCTTGACGTTGTCCTTGTCGACCTGGTCGAGGAACTGCGTGTAGGGCACCTCGATCCGATTCGGCGAGTCCGGCAGCAACGACGCGAACAGGACGTTCAAGGCCACTAGCGCGACGACGAAGTACAGGAAGCGGCGACCTCCGGGAGGGCGCGACATGCCCATCGGACCCTTCTTCTTCTCCGTTGGCCCGCCCTCGACCCGCCACGGCGTGGGTTGGCGGTCATCCCGGCGGCGGGGTGCTTCTGGCTCTGGTGGCATGCGCTGGGCGCAGTGTACGAAGCGCGACGGCCGGGCCTGCCGGTCGCTCGGTCCCGAACGTCATGTCACCTGGCATGCGTCGTGGCGATGTGCTTCCCTTCACGGCTGTACACCAGCCGAGTTCCGGCGGCGCCATGTCGTCGGGAGCGGGGGACCCAACTGGATCCGCAGACGCGGGTCCCGGGGCGAATCGCCACCTCTGTGGCGTAGCGCAGCTCTACAGCGCGAGCCCGTCAGCTAACCCCGTAGGCGTGAAGAGCAAAGGAAGCACCCTTCATGATCTACGACTTCGAACGCGCCTGCCAGGCGTCCCTGGAGCGCTCTCGCGCGCGCCGCAGCGCCGTAGCTGCTCGATTGGCGGCGGTCCGGCGACGACGCCGGCGCGGCTCCGGGACCTCGGTGGCGGTCATCGGCGCCCTGCTGGCACTTGGCGGCCCGCTGGCGCTGGCGCAGACCAGCGCGCAGGCGCCGGCCCCGAGCATGCTGAGCGCCGGCTCGGCGGGCAACGCCGTCTCCGCGCTGCAGGCGGCGCTCGGTATCAAGCGGACCGGCAGCTTCTCCGCGACGACCGCACGCGCCGTGCGCTCCTTCCAGCGCCGCAAGGGCCTGACCGTCGACGGCATCGTCGGCCCGCAGACGGCGGGGGCGCTGGGGACGGCAGCGCGTGCGACCGGGCCGAAGGCCGTTCCGGCGAGCGCTGCGTCGGGCTCCGCGACACTCGATCGGATCGCCGCATGCGAGTCCGGCGGCGATCCGCACGCGACCTCCGCCGACGGCCGTTACCGCGGCAAGTACCAGTTCTCGCGCGCCACATGGCGAGCGATGGGCGGCAGCGGCGATCCCGCCGCCGCGTCCGAGCCCGAGCAGGACCGGCGTGCGGCCGCGTTGCTGGCGGCGCAGGGCACCGCGCCCTGGCCGGCCTGCGGGCGGTAGCCACCGTGTGGCGCAAGCGTCGCGCACCTGCGACGCTTGCGCCCGGTGTCTGCGCCCGACCAGCTCTCCTTGACGCTCGGCCCCTCCTTCACGGTGCAGGTCGACGATCGCTTCAGCCCAGGGCTGACGGGGCGCCACGACCGCGTCTACACCTCGCCGCCGCAGCCGCGCGACGAGGCACTCACGCTGGCGGCGCTGCTGCTCGACGCGGGCCAAGACCTCGATGGCGTCGGTCCCTGGCAGCGCGCGCTCGCGGGTGGCCGCCGGACGGTCCGGCTGGTGCCGGCGCCTGACGGCGCGACGGGCTGAGCCGGTCACCCGGCCATGCCGGTCGCGGCTATCTCAAGCCGGCCGGGCCGATGCCGACTACTGGAGTGAGCGCGCATCACCCTCCTCAGCTCACGTTTGACCTTCATCCGAAGCCCTCTGTCCTAGCAGGGGCTTCGGTGCTTAAGCGATCGCATGCGCCGCTCGCCTGATGCGCGCCGTCTTGCCCCGGGCCTGGCAACGAGCGTCCGATCCGCGCCCCTGTCGCATACTGACGGGGTCCGGCATGCCTGTCCGGCGACCTCGACGCATGCGGCTCTCCCTCCTCACCGGCGCAGCGTGCGCCCTTCTGCTCGGCGCCTGCGGTGGCGACAAGTCGGCCAAGCCGGTTGCGCCGGTGCGCCTGCAAGTCACCGCGCCGCAGGACCTCGGGACGGTGCGGACGGCGAGCGTTGAGGTCCGCGGGACCGTGACGCCGGCGAGTGCGGCGGTGACCGTCCGTGGCGAGCGCGCTCAGGTGAGCGGTGGCGCGTGGAGTGCGCAGATCGACGTCGAGCCTGGCGTCAACGTCGTCGACGTCCTCGCCAGTGCCGGCCGTGCCCGCCCGGCGCTGACCGCCGTCCGCGTCCGCCGCGTGGTCGACGTGGTGGTTCCCGATCTTGTCGGCCTCAGCGCCGACGATGCGAAGGCGGAGCTGGAAGACGCCAACCTCAAGGGCGAGCTGCAGACCGCCGGCGGCGGCTTCTTCGACGAGTTGCTCGGCGGCTCGCCCGAGGTCTGCGCGACCGAGCCGAGCGCCGGCGCCCACGTCGATCCGGAGTCGACGGTCGTCGTTCAGTTAGCGCGTCGCTGCTAGGCCCGCGGCTCGGTCGCGATCAGGTCGATCGCGGGCTTGCCGTCGCGGCGGACGATGCCGAAGACGATGCGGCCGGTGATCGGTGGCGCGCCGTCGCGGGTCACGGTGTAGCGGCCCTCGGCGCGGCCGGCACGGCCGCCCGAGACCTTCAGGTCGTCGAGCGCGTAGTGCTTCACCTTGCTCGTCGCGAACTGGCGGTGGTACTCGCCGACGACCGCCACGCGGCCCCGCTGCACCGCGCCGCTTGCGCCCCAGCGCCGGACCGCGGGCGTCAGCGTGCGCCGCAGCGCCGTGTCGTCCTCATCGCTGTAGGCAGCGGCAAACGACTGCGCCGCGTCTCGCACCTCGCCGGCGGTCAGTGGGCCGGTCGGCGTGCCGTCGGCGCCGGCGACCCAGCGGACGACGAGCACCGTCGGGACCGCCAGCACGGCGATCGTCGCTGCCAGCGCGAGCTTGCGCCCGCGGCCGCGCTGGACCTTCACCGCGGCCGGACGGCGCTGGTCGCGCGGCGGCGCCCCGGCGCCGTTGCCCGCGCTCGCGCCCATGTGCTCGGTCGCGGCCGTCCCCCGCGGCGCAGCGCCGGTCGACTTCTCCGGCACTATCCCAGTCAAGTCGACCATCACCGCCGTCGCGCCCGGCGCCGGGGCGATCCGGGTCGGCTCGGCCTCCTCCGGCGTGGCGGCGCCGGTGGCCACCGAGCCGCGGGCGGTCGCCATGCGCTCGCCGGTAGCCGCTGCCCGCGCCGCACGGCCAAGATCGCCCGCCGACGGGTAGCGATCCTCCGGCGCCTTGGCCAGCGCACGTGCGATCACGGCGTCAAAGGCTGTCGGCACACCTGCGGCCTCTGACGGTCGCGGCGGCGGGTCGTGCAGATGCGCGGTGATCGTCACCGGCACCGTGGCGCGCCGAAACGGCGGCGTCCCGGTCAGCGCCGTGAACAGGACACAACCCAAGGCGTACACGTCGGCGCGCGCGTCGGTCGGCTCGCCGCGCAGGTGCTCGGGCGCCATGAAGTCGACGGTGCCGATCCAGTTGCCGCTGTCGGTGATCCGCGTGTCGGAGGCCTGCACGCGCGTGATCCCGAAGTCGCTCAGATAGGCGTGATCGCCGTTGATGAGGATGTTGGCCGGCTTGACGTCGCGGTGCACGAGGCCCGCGGCATGCGCGGCGTCCAGCGCGTCGGCGACCTGGGCGACGATCGATGCGGCGCGCGCAGGCGGAATCGGTCCCGCCGTCTTCCGCAGCAGGTGATGCAGGTCGGTCCCCGGCACGAAGCGCATGACGAGATAGAGGTGGCCCTCCTCCTCGCCGGCTGCATAGACCGGCACAACGTTGGGGTGCTCGATCGACGCCGTCATCCGCGCCTCGCGCTCGAAGCGCTCGCGCACGTCGGGGTCGGCGGCCTGCTCGGTGGCGATCAGCTTCAGCGCGACGGGGCGCCCGAGCCGCAGCTCGGTCGCGCGGTAGATCACGCCCATGCCGCCGCGGCCGAGCACCGCCTCGATGCGGCAGCCGGCGAACTCGCTGCCTATTTGGAGCTCGGCCACAGCCCTCCATTCTGCCGCGTGCAGCGCTGCTACTCGTCCCGATCGCCGATCGGCGTCGACTGGAAGGCGCTCGCGGCGCACACTGAGGCCATGACCACCGTCTCCTTCCCCCAGACCAGCGACGACGCGTTCACCGCCGATGTGCTCGAGTCAGACGTCCCCGTCCTCGTCGACTTTTGGGCCGCCTGGTGCGGTCCGTGCCGCGCGATGCACCCGATCCTCGACGCGCTCGCTGCCGAGCGCGATGACCTGCGCGTCGTCGGTCTCGACGTCGAGGCCAACCAGGCGATCGCCGCCAAGTACGGCGTTCTGTCGATGCCGACCTTCCTGCTCTTCCGGGGTGGCGAGCCGATCCTGCAGCTCATCGGCTCGCGGCCGCGACGGCGGTTAGAGCAAGAGCTGGCGCAGGTGCTCTAACCCAGCGTCGCGCGCAGGTGCTCGGCCAGCAGGCGGGCGATCGGCGTCGGCGTCGCCCGCCGCGTGAGCAGCGCGACCGTATGGATCGCGGTCGTGCCGGCAACCCGCGCCATGCCGACCTCTGGGCCTGCGAGCGACAGCCACGACGCCGGGACCAGCGAGACGCCGAGGCCGGCGCCGACCAGGAAGCGCACCGCGGTCGGCTCGCCGACCTCAAACAGCGGGACCGGGCCGAAGCCCTCGGCCGCGCACGCCGCCAGTGCTGCTTCGCGCAGCGCCGTGCCCGGCTCGGCGAGCACGAACGGGCGGTCGCGGACATCCCAGAGCTTGACGCCGGTCGTGCCGGCCAGGACGTCGTCGGGCGCCACGAGCAGCACGAGTGGCTCAGCGCCGAGCGCGAGCGCTTCGACGTCCTCAGGGAGCGCTGTGGCCTCCGGCAGCGCGGCGACCGCGAGGTCGACCGAGCCCCTGGCGATCAAGTCCACCACCTCGCTCGGGCCGCCCTGGCGCAGCGCGATCCGGACGCTCGGGTGCTCGCGCCCGAACCGCGCCAGCGCGGGCGCCAGCCGTAGCGCGTCGCCCGTCGTGGCGGCCGCGCGGACGCTGCCGCGCCGCGTTCCCGCATGCTCGTCCATGGCCGCCCGCGCGCCGGCGACATCGGCCAGGATCGCCTCCGCGCGGCCGAGCAGCTCCTCGCCGGCCGGCGTGATCTCGACGGGTGGGTGGGCGCCGGGTCTGCGCCGCAGGAGCTCCAGCCCCAGCTCGTTCTCCAGCCGCCGCACGGCCTGCGACACCGCCGACTGCGTGACATACAACGACTCCGCCGCGCGCCGGAAGTGCCGGTGGCGGGCAACCGCGGCGAAGTACTCGAGCTGTCGCAGGTCCATGGCGGTGCATTCTGCCCGCCGGGCGTGTGACGAGTGGGTGGCGCGCTACGCGCCGTCGGCCGCGCGGGCGGTCTCGCCCAGGACGGCGTGCAGCGCGTCGGCGCGCAGCGAGGCCATCGGGTCGATCAGCGCGGCGACCAACGGGTGGATCGCCTGATCGTCCTCGCGCATCCAGCCGCGCTCGGCGGCGGCGGCCAGCCACTCCGACAGCGCGTCGTGCAGCGCGACGAAGCGCGCGAGCTGCAGGATCACGGTCGCGTGAGCGCCCTGGTCGGCGAGCATGTGCAGCTCGTCGGAGAGGCCGGTCAGCTCGCGCAGCGCGAGCACATCGTCGGTGCTGAGGGCCTGGTGGCGGTGGCGCTCAAGGCGGATCGCCTCGGCGGCACGGGCCGCGGCGTGGAGCTGCTGGGCCGAGAGGTCGAACGACACGTTGCAGACGGGGGTTCCGTCTGCGGCGTGGAGCGTGCGGAGCTCGGCGTTGACCATGACGTGACGCTAGCGACCTCGGTGGACGCGGAACGTTGTCTCCAGGTTATCGGCTGTTTCTGCGCAGGCCTCCAGGCCGGCCACGCGCCAGGTCAGGCGAGCGCGCCCTCGAGCGTGAAGATGCAGCGAATCTTCGCACCGGCGCAGCTAGCCCAGCGCACCCTCCTGGGCGAAGATCCGGCGCAGGATCGCGATCGAGGTCGCGTAGGTGGAGTCCATGCCGTAGTAGCTCATGCCGCGGGCGCCGAGCGTGCGCGCCTGCGTGAAGGGCGTATCTGAGGCGTAGTGGACGATCCCGAAGTCGATCGGGAGCTTGGAGAAGTTGACCTGCTCGCCGGCGGGATAGCGGTCGGGCTCGGCGATCTCATAGACCGCGTCGCAATACGGGCCCGCCTCCATCTCGACGACCGTGTAGGCCTCGCGGTAGTAGCGATCGAGGTAGTTGCGGTTCTGCAGGAAGGTCGAGCGGACCGTGACCGCGCGCTGGTTGTCCAGGCCCGAGCCGAAGCGCAGGTAGGGCGCGATCGCGTCGAAGTCGAAGGCGTTGTCGAGCCAGTAGGTGGTGCCCGAGTGCTCGTCGAAGATCGTGTTGGAGATCATCACATCGCCGACGTCGGCGTTGAGCGTGGCGGCCTTGCCCAGGACGTAGACGCCGCGCAGCGTGTCGCGGTCCTCGGTGATCTCGCGCAGGATGTTGTAGGCCGCCAGCCCAAGCGGGTAGTCGATGTTGATGATGAGCGCGCGGCTGGCCTGCAGCGCGTCGGCGTCGACGTCACCCAGGCGGTCGTCGATCGCTGCCGGGTCGAGCTTGTTGAGCGGCATCACCTGGGCGGCGACGCGCAGGCCCGACTCGGCGTTGAGATGCAGGATGCCGCGCGCGGCCTCGGCGTAGCGGCGCGTCTGTGGGCCGGGCTCAGAGATCGCCTGCTCGCGGGCCAGGAAGTACAGGAAGTTGTTCCACGAGCCGGCGGTGCGCTCCTCGCGGAAGGCGGCGAGCTCGTCCTGAAGATCGCGCGGGCCCGCGCGCTGGACCCAGTCGACAAGGTCGACCTCCCGCGCGCGAGCGTCGCCGGAGAGCAGGTTGACCAAGGAGTGGGTGTTGGAGGAGACGAAGTAGATCGGCGCGTCACGGCCGATGCCGTGGTCGCGCATCGTGTTGGCGACGGGCGCCCACCAACGGCGGGTCAGGCGCGCGTATGAGGCCTGCGAGCCACCGAGCATGCGGACGCGCAGCGAGAGGTTGGTCTCGGCCACCTCGCCGAGGCGGCGCGCGAACGCGGTGCCCCAGGCTTCTTGGAGTCGCTCCCAGTCGTCGACCGAGCCGCCGAGGACGCGTGCGCACTCAGCGGCGCCGGGGAGACCCTGCGGCCGCGGCCACCCGATCGCGCGCAGCTTGCGCCGCAGCTTGTTCCACTCGATCTGGTAGGCGACGAGCGTGGGGACGAGGTCATCGACGTCGGAGGTGGAGGAGAGCAGGACGCCCCACTGGCCGTCGGGCCCTTGATGCCATTGGCGGCGCCGCGCCGGCGCCTCGGTGGTCGGCCAGTCGTGCAGCGGCAGGCCGACGGTGGCGAACTGCTCTTCCTCCTGGCCCATGATCACGACGCGACCCTGGTAGATGCTCGCGGGAAGCCGCTGCGTGGCGTACAAGAACGCGCCGAGGTCGAGATCCTCCGCACCGGCGAACGGATGCAACGAGGACTCGATCGCGATATGCGACGACTCCAAGATCCTCAACTTCGTCTCACCTCGCGACCGCAGCAAGGTCGAGTAGGTGCGCTGATAGAGCTCGACGTCGGAGGGCATTGGCGTGCGGGTATACCGCACTACGCGAAGCCCGGCGACCAGAGGCCGCCTATGGGAACCGCCTCCTAGGATTCGGCGGTCATCGTCCGAGGCGCTTGACCAGCTCGCCTGCTTGGCGAACGATGAGGTTGGCGACGTCGAGATCGGAGACCTTGACCAGGCGCTCGCAGATGATGCGGAACTCGGCTCGGTCGACGGCACCTACGGCCCTGGTGGCGATAGCGCTGCGATGAACGCGGTGCAGGGACGTGAGGACCACGGCATATTCCTTGTCCATGCCGTACTTGGCCTTGTTGTGGCCGAGATAGAACAGCGTCTCCTCCTCGCCGTCTCGGATCCTCTGCTGCTCATCGGCGGTGAACTTCTGAAGGCGGGTCAGTCGCAGCGCTGCGAAGTCCTCGAAGCGTCCGACCGGCCGATCCTGAAGCAGGATGACGGGCCGGAGCTTGGCGCCGACGACCAGTTCGAAGTCGCCCGCCAGCGCTTTGCGTTGGACGCGGCGGGCGAGGCCCTCGGCGTCATCGACGCGAGTCTCGGTGCCGTCGTGTTCGAGGATCCGGAACGGCTGTTTGATGTCATAGCCGCTGATGGCCCAGACGATGCCGCCGGCGCCGCCGGTTGGCGGGGTCACCCGTTGAGGGCGTCAGTCAGCCCGACGTAGTCGAAGTCGTCGGCCTCAGGCTGCTCGTCGATGGCTTGTGCGCGCACGGCCAGCTCGGAGGCCGTCAACTCGTAGGGCGGTTGAGCGAGGTAGTGGTCGATCAGCGATTCAATGGGCATGAAGTCCTCCCAGCGGAGCACGACGAGCTCGGGCTTGCCATAACGCGTGATGACGACCGCCTCACCGGGATCCGGTTGGCGGGAGAGCCGCGCGTCGTTGGCAGGGATCTCGGTGTGCTGCATCTCGGCGCACCCTATCGCATAGTCGCACGAGACACATGAATATCGTACGACATTCGACGCACGCACCGCGCAAGCGGAACGACGAAGGGGCGCCCGGTGGGCGCCCCTTCGGAGAGCTGTCGACGCGGGCCGGCGTCGAAGCGGCTAGCGGGTGCGGTGGCTCAGCCGCAGCCGGTGTTGTTGCCGCAGGAGGAGCAGGTGTAGCAGGAGCCGGTGCGCTGCATCATGCCGCCGCACTGGCTGCAGGCCGGGCCGAGGTCGAGGCCCGACAGGCGGGCCGGGCGGACCGGTGGCGTGTCGGTCAGCGCCGAGGTCGGCGGCTTGGAGCCGCCGTTGGACGGCGTCGCCTGCGGCGTGGCCGGGCCGGCGGTGTCTGACGAGAAGGTCACGGCCTCCTCGGCGGCCTTCTTGGCCCGCACCTCGGCGGTCAGGATGCCGAGCTCCTCCTGGATCTCGGCGTCCAGGAAGCGCGAGGCGAGCCAGCGCATGATGTAGTCGGGCATCGACTTCGCGAACGGGATCTCCGGGTTCTGGGTGATCCCTTCGGGCTCAAAGCGCATGTAGGCGAACTTCGAGACGAGCGTCTCGAGCGGTACGCCGTACTGCAGCGCGATCGAGATCGCGGTCGCGAACGAGTTCATCATGCCGCGGAGGGTCGAGCCCTCCTTGCCGACATCGGTGATGAAGATCTCGCCGACCTGGCCGTCCTCGTACATGCCGGCCGTGATGTAGCCCTCATGGCCGCCGATGGTGAACTTGTGCGTGATCGACTGGCGCTCACGCGGCATCTTGTTGCGGCGCGGCCCGATCGAGTCGAGCTGCTTGGCGACCTCGTCGGAGACGGCCTTCGCGAACTCCTCGGAGTCCAGCGCGGGCACGGGCGCCTCGTCGGACTGCGCGTCGGTGCGCAGCGCTTGGGCGGTCTTGGACCCGTCGCGGTAGATCGCCAGCGCCTTGATGCCCAGGCGCCAGGCCTGCGTGTAGGCGTCGACGATGTCCTCCACCGTCGCCGTGTTGGGGAGGTTGACCGTCTTGGAGATGGCGCCCGAGATGAAGGGCTGGACCGCGCCCATCATCTTGATGTGGCCCATGTGGCTGATCGCGCGCGAGCCGACGGCGACGTCGAAGACCTCGAGGTGCTCGTCCTTGATGCCGGGCGCCTCGACGATCGTGCCGTACTGGTCGATGTGCGCGACGATCTGGTCGATCTCGGCCTGCTCGTAGCCAAGCGTCTGCAGCGCGAGGCCCACCGTCTTGTTGACGATGATCATCGAGCCGCCACCGACGAGCTCCTTGTGCTTGACCAGCGAGAAGTCGGGCTCGACGCCCGTCGTGTCGCAGTCCATCAGGAACGAGATCGTGCCCGTGGGCGCGAGCACCGTCGCCTGTGCGTTGCGGTAGCCGTGGGTCTCGCCGACCTCGACCGCCTCGTCCCAGACCTCGCGCGCGGCGGCCAGCAGCGTGTCGTCGCGGCCGGTGCCGACCGGGATGTGGGCCGTGGCGTCGCGGTGCATCCGCATCACGTTGTTGTGCGCGTCGCGGTTCTCGGCGTAGCGCTCGTAGGGGCCGATCGCCGCGGCGACCTTGGCCGACTGCAGGTATGCGCGGCCGGTCATCAGCGCCGTGATCGCGGCGGCTGTCGCGCGGCCGGAGTCTGAGTCATACGGCATGCCGTTGGCCATCAGGTAGGCGCCGAGGTTGGCGTAGCCCAGGCCGAGCTGGCGGAACGCGCGGGCGTTGACGCCGATCTCCTCGGTCGGGTAGCTCGACGGCCCGACGACGATCTCCTGAGCGAGGAAGACGACGTCGACGGCCTTCTCGAACTTCTCGACCTCGAACGTGCCGTCGGCGCGGCGGAACTTCATCAGGTTCAGCGACGCCAGGTTGCAGGCCGAGTCGTCGACGTGCATGTACTCCGAGCACGGGTTGGACGCGTTGATGCGCCCCGAGTTCGGGCACGTGTGCCAGTCGTTGATGATGGTGTCGTACTGCACGCCCGGATCGGCGCAGCGCCACGCGGCGTCGCCAATCTTGCGCATCAGGTCGCGCGCCTGCATCGTCGGGCCAATTGGCGTGCGGTCCTTGCGCGACAGCGTCTGCCACTCAGCGTCGGTCTCGACGGCCTCCATGAACTCGTCGGTCACGCGGACCGAGTTGTTGGCGTTCTGGTACTGGATCGACTTGAAGCCGTCGCCGTCGATGGACATGTCGAAGCCTGCATTGCGCAGCGCCTCGGCCTTGTCCTCCTCCTTGGCCTTGCACTCGATGAACTCGACGATGTCGGGATGGTCGACGTCCAACACCACCATCTTGGCCGCGCGGCGCGTCTTGCCGCCCGACTTGATCGTGCCGGCCCAAGAATCGGCGCCGCGCATGAAGGAGACGGGGCCCGAAGCGGTGCCGCCCTTGCTCAGCGGCTCCATCGACCCGCGGATGTTCGACAAGTTGATGCCCGACCCGGAACCGCCGCGGAAGATCCGGCCCTCGCGCGTGTTCCAGTCGAGGATCGAGTCCATCGTGTCCTCGACCGAGAGGATGAAGCAGGCCGAGCACTGCGGCGACTCCTCGAAGCCGACGTTGAACCAGACGGGCGAGTTGAACGCCGCGAGCTGGTGCAGCAAGATGTAGGTGAGCTCGTCCTGGAAGACGTCGCCGTCCTCCGCGGTCGCGAAGTAGCCGCGCTGGCGGCCCCAGTCAGCGATGGTGCCGGCGACGCGGCCGATCATCTGCTTGACGGAGCGCTCACGCGCGGGCGAGTCGATCTGGCCGCGGAAGTACTTCTGCGTGACGATGTTGGTGGCGTTCTGCGACCACGTCTTGGGGAACTCGACGTTGTCCTGGCGGAACGAGCCGACGTCTGCGGTGCGCAGCTCCCAGTCGACGGTGTCAAACGGGGCGACCCCCGCGGTGGTGAAGTACCGCTCGATCGACAGCGCGCGACCCGGCTGGATCTCCGATGCGAATGCGGTCTGTGGTGCTGTGTCCATGCGCCTCTGCTTCCTTCCTCGCCGCCGGCCCGCGGCACGCTCGAAACCTTGAAGGTGGGTCGAGCAGGGTGGCGCGTGGGCCGGACGGAAGAACGGGTCGACCCCGCTACCTCCGCTGAACTTCAGTGTAGGCCGCCCGAGCTAGCGCCCGAGACGGACCCAGTCACGAAATTCGGCCCAGGCAGCGGACGTCCGCCAGCCGGCCTCAGCCGTCGCGTGACGCCACCGGACCCACCACATGGGCTCGGCGGCCCACCACCGGGCGGCGCCCCAGAGCGCGGCCGCAAGGAGCAGCAGAAGGCCGATAGCGGCTAGGAGGACGAGCGTCGTCTTGTCGTCGTCCGAGGACGGACCGGCCTTCTTGCCGGACGTCCCGCCGGGAACCGTCGAGGATGCGGGCGCAGCGGTCGTGGCAGGTGCGGCGGTCGTTGCGGGCGTCCCGGTCGTTGCGGGCGCCGAGGTGGTCGCCGCAGCCGTCGGCGGCACGGTGCCCGCCGGGACCGACGAGGATGCGGTCCCGCCCGCCGCGCTGGAGGTCGCCGTGCCGGGTGTGGTGTCGCTCAGCTGAGACTGGCCGGGCGCCTGTGCGGAGGCGGGCAGGGGCGCGGCCGCCAGCGCGGCACAGCAGATCCCGGCGATGAGGAGGCGGCGGCGCATCCGGCGCCACAGGCTAACGAAGACCCGGATCCGCCCACCCGCGGCGCTCACCACAGCACGTCGGTGAGTCCACTGGTCACGAGCGCCACGCCGGCGAGGACGGCGATGAAGATCACCGCCATGACGACGAGACGCTCGCGACGGACCTCCGGCGCGAGCAGGGTGCGGTCCTCACCGCCGTCGCCGAGCGCGGCCAGGAGCTCGTCGTCGATGACGAGCCCGGCTGATGGCGACGCGGCCGCGGCGCTGCGTAGGGTCTCGAGCTCGGCTTGCAGCGTGGCCTCGCGCTCACGACCCTCGGCGAGCGCTTGCTGCAGCTCGCTGAGACGATTGGTGAGATCTGCTTCGCGCCCGGTGGCATCGGCGGACGCGCGCTCGCGCTCGGCTTCGAATCCCGCGACTCGCTCGGCGTGCTCGGCTTGGGCGGCGACGAGGCGGCCGTCGGTCGCGCGGGCGCGCTCCTCGGCGGCAGCTTGGGACGCCGCGATCTGCTCGTCGGCGTCGCGGCGCGCGGCGTCGAGGGTGGCGTCGGCCTGGGCGCGGGCGGCGGCAACGGCGGCGGCGACTTGCTCGTCGGCCTCGGCCTGAAGGCTTGCGCGGGCGGCTTGGAGATCGTGCTCGGCCCGAGTCCGAGCGGCGTCGAGTTGCTCGGCGGCCTGCGCGTGGGCGGAAGCGACCTGCTCGTCGACAGTGCTGCCGGCCTCGGCGCGGATGCGAACGACCTCATCCTCGGCCGCAGCGACGCGCTCCCGGGCTCGTTGCTGTGCGCGGTCGACGGCGGCCTGAGCTTCGGCGCGGACGGCTTCGAGCTGCTCGGCGACGGCCGCTCGCTCGCGGGCCAGCTCGTCCCGGCTCGCGGCGAGCTGCTCTGCAGACTCGGCTCGGAGGGTCGCGATGCGCGCGGCAGCTTGCTCCTCAACGGCAGCGACTTGCGCTTGCGCCTCGTCCTGGGCTGCGGCGACGCGAGCGTCCGCGTCGGCCTCCAAGGCCGCGAAGCGTGTAGACGATCCCGCCTCTGCCGCCTCCAGCTGCTCGTGCAGGGCGGCAAGACGGGTTGCCGCCTGGGCCTCGGCCGCCGTCGCCTGCTCGCGTGCGGCCTCGACCTGCGCGGCAGCTTGTTCCTCGACCTCAGCGAGTCGCAGCTGCGCTGCGAGCTCGATCGCTCGCAATTGCTCAGTGGCAGCCTCGCGTTCGCGGGCGGAGGTGTCCTGGGCTGCTGCCAGCCGCTGCTCGGCGTCGGCGCGTGCCGTCTCGATGCGCCCGGCGAGTAGGTCACGCTCGCGCTTCTGCTCGGCGAGGACCGCGGCGACCCGGGCGTCGGCGTCAGCCTCGGCGGCCGCGATGCGGTCACCAGCCTCATCGCGCTCGCGGTCGAGCTCGTCTTGGAGCGCGACGATTCGCGCCTCGCCCTCGGCCCGGGCGGCGGCGATCCGCTCCTCGGCGTCGGCCTGCGCCGCGGTGCGCGCGGCCGCGATGGCGGCGCCCGCGGCCTGGGCCTCCGCGGTGGCCTCGTCGCGGGCTGCTCGTGCGTCGGCCTGCGCGCGCGCGACGGCGGCCTCGGCCTCGGCGATCTGCGACGCGGCCTGCGCTTGCGCGGCCTCCAGCGCTTCGCGTGCGTCCTCGGCGGCCTCGGCCCGTGCTCGCTCGACGGCTACGCGTGCCGCGGTGACCTGCTCGTCGGCGTGCGCCTGTGCAGCGCGCGCCTCGGCTAGGACGGCGGCGACGCGTGCTTCGCCTTCTGTCTCGATTGTAGAGATCCGCTCATCGATCTCGGCTCGCACGCGTGCGACGGCCTGCTCGGTCGCGGCCTCCGCTTGCTCGCGGGCCTCATCGGCGGCCCGGGCACGACCCTCGGCGTCGGCCACCCGCTCCCGGGCGTCGGAGATGACCGCCGCGACCTGCTGCTCGGCCGCGGCGCGCGTCGCTGCCAGGCGCTGCTCGGCCTCTTCGCGAGCGGCCGCGACCTCATCGGCGACGGCGGCGCGTGCCGCGGCGACCTGGTGAGCGACTTCGTCGCGTGCTGCCGCGGCGTCTGCCTGGGCGGCGGCGATCTGCTCGTCTGCGGCCGCTTGCGCGGCGGTTACCTGCTGGGCGATCTCCTCGCGTGTCGTCGCGGCGTCGGCCTGCACAGCGGCAACGCGTCGCTCTGCCTCGGCCTGTGCGGAGGCGACCTGTTCGTTAGCCGCTGCTTGGACGGCGGCCATCCGCTGAGCGACCTCGTCGCGCGTCGCGGCCGTTTCTGCTTGGGCGGCGGCCACCTGTTCGTCGGCGGCCGCTCGGGCGGCTGCCACCTCGCGGCGCGCGGTGGCGGCCTCGGCGTGTGCCGCTGCGACCTGCTCGTCAGCAGCTGCCTGCACTGCGGCGACCTGCTGGGCGATGTCCTCGCGTGCTGTCGCGGCCTCTGCTTGCGCTGCCGCGACGCGGTGGTCGGCCTCTTCGCGCGCGGCTCGCAGCGCTTCTGCCGCGGCGGCCTCGGATGCGGCGACCTGTTGAGCGATCCCCTCACGTGTTGTCGCAGCCTCTGCCTGTGCTGCGGCGACCTGTTGCTCTGCCTCCTCGCGCGCCGCCGCGGCTTCTGCTTCTGCCGCCGCGATGCGCTGCCGCGTCCGCGCGGCGGCCTCGGCGACCTCCGCACGGACGGCGGCGATGTGCTGCTCGGCCTCCTCGCGGGCCATCGCGGCGTCTGCGTGCGCGGCGGAGATCTGCTGCTCGGCTTCCGCGCGCGCCGCCGCGAGGCGCTCCTGGGCCTCGCGTCGCGCGGCGGACACTTCGGTGTCGGTGGCGGCCTCCGCGGTGGCAACGCGCTCCTCGGCCTCGGCACGTGCCGCTGCGATCTGCTGCGCGGCGTCCTCGCGTGTGGCGGCGGTCTCGGCTTCGACCGCCGCCTGTGCCTCGGCCACACGCCGCCGGGCGTCCTCGCGCGCTGCGATGAGCTCGCGATCCGTCTCCTCCCGCGCGGTCGCGACTTGCCGATCGGCCTCCGCGCGCGCCGCCGACGCCTCCTCAGCAGCCGTCGCACGTGCCGCGGCGACGCGCTCCTCGAACGATGCCGCTTGCGCTGCGGCCTCCTTGCGCGCGGCGGCCGCTACGGCCTGTGCGGCGACGAGCTCGTCCTGGAGCTCGTCGAGGACCGCGGTGGCCTTCGCCTCGGAGTCCTCCAAGCGACGGCGCAGCGCGTCAGCCTCGGCAACTCCCGCCGCGTCGGTCTCGCGCAGCTGCACGCGCAGCGCGTCGGTCTCGGCCGCCGCCGACGCTTGGGCCTCCTCCAAGCGCGCGCGCAGGCCCTCGGTCTCCGAGGCGGCGACCTCGGCCGCGTCGGCGGCCGCGCGGCGCAGCCGCTCACGCTCGACCGCCGCCTCCTCCTCGACGTTCGCCAGCCGCGCCTCGACATCGGCAACGCGGTCGTGTGCCGCGCGTTGGACCGCAGCAAGGCGCTCGCGCAGCCCTGCTGCCTCGGACTCGCCCGACGCCTCGACGACCGCCAGCCGCTCGTGCAGCGCCGACAGCTCGTCGGCGGCGGCGCGCTGGGCCTCCTCCAACCGCGCGCGCAACGTCTCCGCTTCGGCTGCCGCCTCGGCCTCTGCGGCCGCTAGCCGCTCCTTGACCGCGCCCGCCTCAGCCGCCGCGCGGCCGGCACGCTGCTCGGCGTCGGCGAGCCAGTTGCGCAGGTCGTCGGTGTCGGCCTGCAACGCCTGCTGGGCACCCTCGGCGTCAGCCTGGGCGGCGCTCAACGCGGCTTGCAGTTCCAGCGCTTCCTGCGTCCGGGCCGTCTCGGCTTCCTCCAGCTGGGCCCGCAGCGTCTCGGCCTCGCCCGCCGTCGCGTCGCGATCCTGGGTTGCCGCCGCCAGCCGCCGGCGCAGCGATCCGGCCTCTTCGCCGCGGGCCCGCGCCTCGGTCAGCTCGGCCTCGACGCGCGCCAGGCCCGCCGTTGCCTGCTCGGCCAGCGCCGCGCGCTCGCTGGCGGCGGTCGCGGCGGCGCGCACCTCCTCCAGCTCGGCGCTCGCCGCCTCGGCGCGTGCTTCGGCCTCGCGCCGCGCCGTGTCCTCGGCGTCGATGCGCCGGCGCGCCTCGCGCAGCTCGGAGGAGAGCAGCGCCGCCCGCTGAGCGGACTCGTCGGCACTCTCGCGCGCGGCCTGCTGGGCTTCGGCCTCGGCTGCCCGCCGCGCCGCGCGCTCCTCGCGCACGCGCGTGGTGAGGTCGTCAGCGCGGCGCGCCGCCGCCTCGGCGCGCTGGGCGAGCGCCTCGGTCTCTGCCAGCTTCTGCTCCAGTGCCCGGATGCGCTGCTCGGCCTGCTCGGCGCGCCGCTGCGCCGTCCCGGCGCTCAGCAGTGCTTGGGAGCGCTCGTCCTCGATCGTTTCGGCGCGCTCGCGCAGCTCCGAGAGCTCGGCGGCGCGGGCCTCGGCGACCTGCCGCGCCTCGTCGACCGCGGCCAGTCGCGCCTCGGCGGCACGGGCGGCGCGGCTTGCACGCTCGGCGAGATCCTGGGCGGCGGCGATCTCGCCTTCGCGCTCTTCCAGCGCCCGGCGCGCCTCGTGGGCGACCTCGACGGCCTGGCGCGCCTGGTCGGCGGCGCGCGTCGCACGCTCGCGATGCTCGCGAGCACGCTCCTCCTCGGCCGTGGCGCGCTCACTGGCGCGCACACGCTCTTCGGTGAGGGCGTCGACGGCGCCGGCGCGGGCGGCCTCGGCGTGGGCGGCGAGCTCGGCGATGCGCGACGCCTCGTTGGCCGCTTGCTGAGCGATCGAGTGCGCTTCGGCTGCCCGGCGCTCGGCGTTCTCGCGGGCGGCGCGCTCCTCGGTCAGACGCGCGTGCAACGCGGCGACGTCGGATGCGCGCGCGAGCTCACCGACGTCGAGCGTCGACGGGGGCTCCTCGGCGGGACGCACCAACCGTCGTAGTCGGCCGCGCTCGGGCTCGGGCTCGGGAGGCGACTCCTCGATCACGGCCTCCGGCGGCGGCGCCACCGGCACCGGCCGCCCGCCGCGTCCCGTCGGCCGCGGCAGATCCGTGATCTGGCCTCGCCCGGCCTGCAACGCGAACGCCACGCGCGCGCTTGCCACGACTTCGGCCGGCGCGCTGAAGGCCGCGCGCCACGACGGGCCGTCGGGGCCGACCAGCGGCGCGGTGTCCTCCGGGCCGGGCAGCGGGGACAGGCGGTGCGTCCTGCGCCCGTCGTCGAGCAGCAACAGCGGCATCGGCAGCAGCTCGCGCGACGGGCCGACCCAGCGACCAGCGATCCGCAGCAGCACTGTGCCGGGACCTGCGGGGACCTGCTCGAAGGACTGAACCTCGAAGCGCGGAGTCATAGGGGAAGGGCGCAACGAACCCGGCGTCGCCCGCCGATCGTAGTCGCCGGACCGGCTATTGCAGGCGCTTGAGGACCCTCAGCGCCGTCGCGAGGACCACCTCGGGCGCCTCGGCGCCGTCAAGAACCACGTAGCGACCGCGCTCCTGCTCGGCCAGCGCGTCGTAGGCGGCGACGACCGCGGCGAAGAACGCATCGCCCGCCTGCTCCAGTCGATCCTCACCGCTGCGGCGGGCCGCGCCCACCTCCGGATCGACGCGCACGTAGAGCGTTAGGTCCGCCACCAAGCCCGCGGTGGCGAAGCGGTTGAGCTCGGCGATCTCCTCCACGCCCAGGCCGCGGCCGGCGCCCTGGTAGGCCAGCGAGGAGTCCACGAAGCGATCGAGGATCACGTCGCGTCCTGCGGCCAACAGGGGCACGAGCTTCTCGCTAACCAGCTGCGCCCGCGCCGCCGCGTACAAGAGCGCCTCGGCGCGCGGATCGACCTCCAGCGCCGGGTTCTTGACCAGTTCCCGGATGCGCTCCGACAGCACCGCGCCGCCCGGCTCGCGCAAGACGGTGACGTCCGGGAGCGCTGCCGCGATGCCTTCGGCGAGCGTCGTCTTGCCCGCGCCGTCGATGCCCTCGACTGCGATCAGTCGTCCACGCGTCGCCATCGCCGCGTGACAGTACCCTGGCCCGCGCATGCTCGAGGTCGTCGATCGCCATCCCCACGCCCGCGCGGTCCTGCACGCGGCGGTGCCGCCGGGCGGGTCGCCATCGCACGCCTACCTCTTTCACGGGCCGGCGGGTGCCGGCAAGCGCGAGGCCGCTCGCGCCTTCGCCGCCGAGTTGCTGGCCGAGGGCGCGGCGGATCCGGACAACGCTCGCCGCCGGGCGATCGAGGGCGTCCATCCCGATTTGACCTGGGTCCGCCCGAGCGGTGCCGCCGAGATGCTCGTCGGCGACATCGAGGAGCCGGTGATCGGCGCCGCGTCGCGCACGCCGTTTGAGTCGCAGCGCCGCGTCTTCGTGATCGAGGGCGCCGACACGATGAACGACCAGGCGGCCAACAAGATGCTCAAGACGCTGGAGGAGCCGCCGCCCTTCGCCCACCTCGTCTTGCTCACCGACAAGCTGGGCAACATGCTCGCGACGATCCTCTCGCGCTGCCAGTTGGTGCGCTTTGAAGCGGCGACGCCGGCGGAGTTGAGCACGCGGCTGCAGACCAAGCACGGTGTGCCGCCGTTGACGGCTGATGCGTGCGCGCGTTTGGCGCTGGGGGATGCGGAGCGGGCGCTTGCGCTGGCGCTTGCGGAGGGCCCGGCGTTGCGTGATGCCGGCGAGAAGTTCGCGCGTGCGGCGCTGCACTCGACGCTGGCGGACCGTCCGCACGTCGCGCTGCTCGATCTCGCGCGCGCTCGGGGTGATGTCGCGGCCACCAAGGTCGCCGAGCAGATCGCCGAGGACGCCGACCTGTTGCCTGACCGCGAGGCCAAGCGCGCCAAACGCGAAGGGGAGACGGCGGGCAAGCGTGCGCACCGTCGTGCGCACGCAGCGACGCTGGATCACGGGATGCAGCTCGTCGGCCTTTGGCTGCGGGATGTCGCGTGTGTCAAAGATGGTGTGCCGGAGCTTGTGCACCATGTTGATCGCGTCGCGCAGGTGACGGCCGATGCGGAGTCCTCCGATGCCTCGGCCAATCGCTTGCGCGACGCCGTCGGGTTGGTCGAGGAGGCGCGGACGATGCAGATCCTCAACCCGTCTGAGGAGCTCGCGCTGGAGGCGTTGGCGTCGAAGGTGGAGCGGGTGTTGCACTAGGAGGTCGGACGAGCGCGCGACGGACCGTTGTCCGCCGCGCGTGTGCCCGATGCTCAGGTCGCGCGAGCGGCGGCGACGACGCTGTATGTGCCGATGATGCGGTCGAGCGTGGTGGCGGCGTGGCGGTCGTCGGTCAACTCGGCCAGGACGTCGGCGGGGAGGGGCTCATCGCCTTCGAAGTCGCTGAGGCGATCGGTGATCGTGGCGCCGAGGTCGACGCGCCGGTTGGCGAGCTCCTTGACGAGGTCGTCGGTGAGCGGGATGTCGTAGGTGTTGGCCATGGCCGGGGGGCTCATGGGGTCCCAGCCGACGGTGGAGATGAGGTCGATGGCGTCCTGGAAGCCCATTGCCAGTAAGAACTGGTCGGCAGGACTGAGGTCGAGGAAGTCCTCGAAGGGCTCGTGGCCGAACATGAGGATCTTCTTGGCCTCGATGCGCAGGACGGCGGCGGTGGGGCGATCGACGGTGAGCGTCGTCACGTGGGCGTGGGTACGCTTGGGGGTACTCATGGAGTTGCTTCTCCTTGGGTCATGCCCCCGGCCTGCTAGTAACAGGCGCGGGGGTGCTGTGTTTGGTTGGGGCGGAGCCTATCTTGTGGATCGGACGGGTTTGGTCAGCTGCACACTATTGATGCAATCTCCACACTTTCGTTACAGACCGACTACCCCAACAACTGCGGGGCGCTGTGGTGGGACGAGCAACGGACCGCCCAAGACTGACGTCGTGAAGCGCTGGTCTCGGGGCGAACGTGGTCTGAGGCGAGCGCTCGGGTGGCGCATCTGCTTGGGCGTTCCGCTCGGGCGGTGTCGGTGTGCCGGTGTGGTCCGCGCTCACCGAGGGGAGTGAGGCGGGGTCGATTGTGCGCGGCGCTGGCTCGTCGTCCGCTTCGGCCACGGTGAGAGGGTGGGCCTGTCTGCGGCCCTCAGACGTCCCCGAACAGGCCCACGCGGCTGGCGAGCGCCGGGGCGGGTTGGGGTGGGCCTGTTTGCGGCCGTCAGGCGTCCCCGAACAGGCCCACCCAAGGCAACGGGGCCAGACCCCGCGACAAAGTGCCCAAGTCGTAACGACTGCACCGCTTCGTCGCATTCTCGTGACCGCTCGCGCAGCGCGCGTACGCGGCGCGAGCGCGTGAGGAGGGCGGTGATCCGTGATGTCGCCATCGCGCGGCGCTCGTTCGGTGCCCACACAAAACAGAACGCCGAACCACGCCGCAACACTTTCACCCAACGCCCAGACCACGTGAGCGCGGTGGCGATCGTCACGGAGCGCCGCCCATCCAACCCCGCCCCGCACCCGCTGGGGGTACGCCTAGTTGACGCCGGCCGTGTACCCGCTGAGCGAGCACCAGCGGTCGAAGGTCTGGTGGTACTCGCCCTCGTAACAGGTGTGATGCATCGCGAACTCGGTCGGCGAGCCCGAGTCGGCGACGAGGATCGTCGCGATGTACACGTCGGGACGCGGGTTCTCCGACGGTTTGGGCATCGCGTCGTAGCTCTGTCGTTCGATGCGCTCGCCGAAGAGCGTGAGGTTCAGGACGTCGGGACGGTCGTAGGCCGCGGCGGGTGAGAGCACGCCCCGGTACCCCTCGGCGCGCAGCTCGTCGGCCAGGGGCCAAGTGTCTTCGTGGGCACCGACCGCCAGCTCGGGCGCCAGCCCGCAGGCGAGGTAGCGCTCGAAGGTGGAAAGGTCCGCGATGTCGTGCTCGATGACCTGCAGCTGCCAGAGCTTGCGCCGGTCCTCGAGCCGTCGGTCATCGGCGCGGATCTTCGCGTAGCGGCAGCGCTCAGCCCAGGCGCCGTTGCTCGACAGCGCGAGGTACTGGGCGACGCCGCGGCCTTCCTCGTGCCAGCGACCCGACTCCTGCCGCATGCTCGACGCCCCACCGCCGTACCAGAGTGGCGGGAAGCGGCGGTCGGTGTGGCGGTAGGCGGTCCAGACGTCGTGCAGCCGATCAGGCGGCGTCGTCCAGAGCGCCATAGCGCGCGCCACCTCGATCGGTCTGGGCGCGGCCGCCGCGGGCCAGGGCGATCAGCGGCGCTCGGTACGTGGCCGGGTCCTCGTCGATCAGCTCGCGCGGCGTCCGCCCGTCGAGCAGCCGCGCATCGAACCACAGCAGCGCCCCGCGCGGGGTCATCGAGCCCAGCAGCTCGTTGACCAGTTGCGCGACCAGCGTGATGCGGGCCGGGTCTTTGCGGATCTGGCCGACCTTGCCCTCGCGGTAGTTGCTGACCATCCGAGGGCTCGTGCCCAGGAGCGTGGCGACCTGCCCGACTTCCACGTCGGCCAGGGCCTTGGCCACGAAGCTCGCCGCCCGCTCGGGGCGATCGAGCTCGTTGTGCTCGAGCTGGCGGACCATGGCATGCAGCACGACCAGCACCCGCTGAAGGACCTCGCGCACCCGCCATTCGGGGTCCGAGTCGGTGGTATCGGTCTGCAGCTCGTCGCGCAGGCGCTCGACGAGCAGCAACAGCTCGGTCGTGAGGTCGTGCGTGCGCCAGGCGGGGCTCATGGCGATGTTGACTACGGCCGCGCGCACGGCGTCGAAGAACTGGGCCCGGCTTGCGGGTCGCGCACCCGTCGCCGGAGGCACGGCGGCGTGCGCGGGAGCCGGTGCTTCGTCGGGCTGCAGCTGCTCGGCGACCTCGCCGGCCAGCTCGCTGGCGCGGTCGCGCAGCTCGTCGGTGGTGGTGGGTGGCTCGAGGAGAGCGGCGCTCATGGGCGGTTAGTGTAGCGAGGTTGGTATTGCCTGTTTCCTTGTATCGGAAGCATAGAGGACCGACTTGAAGCTGCGAAGGCCCACTTGCTAGTTGATGACGCCTGACCCGGCCAGGATCAGCACGATCGCCCCGAGCGCGATCCGGTAGACCACGAACACCGTCAACGTATGCGACGAGATGTAGCGCAACAGCCACGCGATCGCCGCATAGCCGACGACAAATGCGATCACCGTCGAGAGCGCGATCGCCCCCGCCGACTCCTCGCCTGGCGAGTCGCCCGTCGCGATCGACAGCAGCTCGAAGAGCCCGCTCGCCAGCACTGCCGGCACCGCGATCAAGAACGCGAACCGCGCCGCGGCCTCACGGGTCAACCCCAACAACAAGCCCGCACTCATCGTCGCACCCGACCGCGAGACACCTGGCACGAGCGAGAGCGACTGCGCAAGGCCAATAAGAACCCCGTCGCGCGTCGACAGGTCATCGCTCTCACGCTCCAGCCGCGCGCGCCGATCAGCCCAATGCAGGACGAGCGCGAAGACGATCAACGTGGTGCCGATGAGATACAGGTCTCGCGCGCCGCTCTCGATCTGGTCCTTCAGCGCGAAGCCGATCAGGCCGATCGGGATCGTCGCGACGATGATGAACCACCCCATCTTGGTGTGGGGGTCGTCGCGCAGCGACGGATCGCGGAGTGCCCGTAGCCAGGTGCTGAGGATCTCCCACAAGTCCTTGCGGAAGTAGATGAGCACCGCGGCCTCGGTCCCGATCTGGGTGACCGCGGTGTAAGCGGCGCCCGGATCGTCCCAGCCGAAGAAGGCCGAGACGATGCGCAGGTGCGCGGACGAGGAGATGGGCAAGAACTCGGTGAGCCCCTGCACGATCCCCAAGACGATGGCCTGAAGTGCGTCCATATGCGCGGCGCACAGTAGTCGCCGCAACGGCCGCGACGACGTCCGACCGGCCAGGTCGGTCCATGATGTTCAGGTTGCGTTCAGGCGGCGGCGACGGGCCCGAGCCGCGGGGTGCACCCGTACAGCTCGAAGGCGCGGAAGGCGTTGAAGCGCGGATGGTCGGGGCCGTGGAAGTCGGCCGAGCCGGTGCTCAGCAGCCCGCGCTCCTCGCACGCGCGCGCGGCGAGCAGCGTCTGCTCGCGCGTGTGGGTGGTGTAGAAGGCCTCGACGCCGTCCAAGCCGTGGCCGGCAAAGCGGTCGATGGTCGCGACGACCTCGTCGGGGTGCTCGACGTCCCAAAACGGGTGGGCCCAGATGGCCACACCGCCGGCTGAGTGGATCGCAACGATCGCCTCGGCGACCGTGGGCGTGCTGCGGCGACGGTAGGCCGGAGTGCCGGGAATCAGGTAGGCCTCGAGCAGCTTGCCGAAGTCGGCGAGGCCCTCATCGGCGATTCGCTGAGCATTGTTGGGGTGGTCGAACGCGGCCTGTGCGAGATGCGGCCGGCCGATCGGGAGCCCGGCGGCGCGCCGGGCCTCCAGCGGCGCGCGGTCCAGCGAGAAGCCGCACGCTTGCAGCGCGTCGGCCATCCGCTCGGCCCGCGCCGCGCGGTCGCCACGGAAGCGCTCCAGCTCGGCGAGCAAGCCGGGGTCGGTGTGGTCGATCCCGTAGCCGAGGACGTGGAGATCCTCGTGGTCGCCGTCGATGGTCGACAACTCGGTGGCGGCGACGACGCGGATTGCGCCCCCGGTCGCGTCGGCGGCCGCCAGCGCCTCGGTGACGCCGTCGACCGTGTCGTGATCGCTGAGCGCGAGCAGCTCGACGCCCGCGGCGGCGGCACGGGTGACAACCGCGGCCGGCGCCAGCGAGCCGTCCGAGTACGTCGAGTGCGACTGCAGGTCGAACGTCGGGCGGGCGGCCATCGCTGCGGACCGTACCCGGACCGGTGCTTCAGGAGCCGGGCGCCGCAATCGTGCTGTGGCGCTGTTGCTGAGCGCGCCGCGGCGAGCGTGCTGGCCCTTCATCACTGCTGAGCCCGTCCGCAACCGTCGCGACCACCTCAGGGTCGAACTGCGTGCCGGCGCAACGCCGCAGCTCGTTGAGCGCTACATCGAGCGGCCGCGCCTCGCGGTACGGGCGGTCAGAGGTCATCGCGTGCAGTGCGTCGCAAACCGCAACGATCCGGGCGGGCAGCGGGATCGCGTCGCCGCGCAGACCGTCGGGGTAGCCGGCGCCGTCATAGCGCTCGTGCACGGCCCGGACGAGCGGGGCGACGCCCGTCAGCAGCGGGATTCGCGCCAGCAGCGCGGCACCGATCGCCGAGTGCTCCTTGATCTCCTCGAACTCCTCGGACGTCAGCCGTCCGGGCTTGGTGAGTAGATCGGAGCGGACGCCGATCTTGCCGATGTCATGTAGGAGAGCGCAGTAGTGCAGCGGGCGCAGCTCGGCGTCGGAGAGGCCGAGGTCGCGGCCGGTCTGCAGGGCGAGGTTGGCGACTTCGTCGGCGTGGTCGGCGGTGTAAGCGTCCTTGGTCTCCAGGACATCGGCCAGGATGCCGAGCGTCGTGGCGAAGGCGGTCTCCAGCTCGTGGGTCAGCGCGCAGCGATGCAGCGCGGCGCCGACCTGGGCGACGACCGCGTCGGCGAGCAGGAGGTCGTCGTCGCCGAAGGCGTGGGTGGAGATCTGCTCGAGGTTGAGCACGCCCCAGATGCGGCCGTCGACGACGATCGGTAGCGAGAGCTCCGAGCCCGGATCCGAGCGTGGGTCACGGCGCAGGTAGTCCGGATCGGTCGTCGTGTCGGCGATGATCGCCGGCTGGCCGGTGCGCGCGACGCGACCGTTGACGCCTTCTTGTATGGGTTGCTCGTAGGCCAGGAAGTCGTCGTGGTCGGCGAGCGGGCCGGCGGCGGCGACGACGCGCAGGGTGTCGTCCGGATCGAGGCGCTGTATGACGGCGAGGAAGAAGCCGAAGGCGCGGTGAAGCTCGTCGACGGCGGCGTGGGCGACCGCGGCGGGCTCGTTCAAGGGCGCGAGCTTGGTGGCGAGGCGGGCGGCGACGGCGAGCCGGGCATGCGGGCCGGGATCCTCACGCGCCGTCTGCGGTGCCCGGCCCTTGTTGGTGTACATCGCGGAGTCGGCAGCGAAGAGCAGCGTGTCGCGGTTCGCGCCGTCGACCGGGAAGGTTGCGATCCCGAAGGAGACGCCCTGGTGGTGGGCGACGCGCTCGATCGCGTCCGCGGCGCGCCGAGCGATGCGCGCGGCCGCGTCGGTGTCGGCGCGGGGGAGGACGAGCGCGAACTCGTCGCCGCCGATGCGGAACGCGGAGTCGGTCGTGCGGCAGGCAGCCGCGACGGCGCCGGCGGTCGCGCGCAGGGTCCGGTCCCCCGCCGCGTGACCGCCGAGGTCATTGACCGACTTGAAGCGGTCGAGGTCGAAGATGACGACTGAGACCGCCAGCGGCGGCGTAGCCCGTTCGGCGCGATGCAGGTGCGCGTCGAGCGCATCGTGGAACTCGCGGTGATTGAGCAGGCCGGTCAGCGGATCGCGGCGCGCGCGGGCGTCGTGCTCGGCGATCGTGAACAGGTTGTCGAGGACGATCGCGGCATGTTCGGCGAAGGTCGCGATGGCGCGGCGCTGCTTCCTGCGTCGTGCCGGCACGGGGGTGGCGGTCTGCAGATAGCCGATCGTCTTCCCGCGGGCGATCAGTGCAAACACCGCATCCGGCGGCCCGTCCGGACCGGTCCCGAGCTTGAGCTGCGGCTGCAGCCCTGGAAAGAGCCATGTGGCCTGTCGCTGCACGACGGCAGCGCAATCCTCGACGCTCGTCGTGGTCGCAACATCGGCCACCGCGGCCATCAGACGGGAGGAACTACCTCTGCTCGGCATGCCACCGGGAGGTCGGCAGGGCGATGGCAGATCTGTTGGGACCGTCGGTCCACAGCCAACTGGCCCAGACGTCCACGACCCACGACGCCCGCCTCAGCGGCTACCATCTGGCCCGGTAGCGCCACCGTAGCTCAGCTGGTAGAGCACTTCACTCGTAATGAAGGGGTCACGGGTTCGAGTCCCGTCGGTGGCTTCCTCCAACGTCCCTGCAACGCCGCGAAACCGCGACGCGCAGCGCTCGCCCGAACGCGCTCAGGGGGTCCGTTTGGGGTCTGGAACCGGGTCCCATCGGGTCCTCAGCAGTCCCGTCGGTGCCCGTTCGTGGGGCACTGCAGCGACTTCGAATCGCGTGCCCCGGGCAGCCTCGGCGTTGCAATTCTCGTGATCCCGGCCAAGAACCTGGTACGGGAACGAGGGTCTCGATGATGTGCTGGCGCTGGCGATAGGGCACCGCGACGTCGCGCGTCTCGACGACCCGCACGGACCGTTGTCGGCTGGGGTCGTCTACGTATCGGTGGCGCGTCGCATCACTTGGAGAACGCGCAGGTAGTCGCGCAGGCTGCGCTTGTAGATGAAGGAGCAGTTTCGCTTGCAGGCGTAGGTCTCTGCCATCAGCTCTCGCGCGCCACTGCTGTTGATGATCTCCGAGATCTCCTGCTTGTAGACGTTGCCCACCGTTCGTCGATAGCGCTCGCACAGTCGAACGCTGCCATCGTGCATGATGAACAGATTCTCCAAGGACGTCGGGCAGAACGGTCGCTCAGTCTCTTGTTTGAGGAAGTAACGCCGCCAGGTGCGGATGTGGCCTGGTGAGTTGGTGACGTGCGGTGAAGCTCCGGTCTCGATGCCGGTCACCAAACGAGCTGCTTGCCGATCGAGTTCGTCCAGGTCAACGTCCATCATCCCGCGGGCGAGCTTGTTGTCGCCGAGCACCGGCTGGTAGTGCACGCTCATGTTCAAGTTGTCGGCGTATGCGGTGATGTCTGCGATCTCATCGACGTTGTCTTCGGTGACCGTGGCCTTGATACCGAGATGAACGGGGCTGGCCATCTCGTCGGCGACCGTGCGCAGGCAGGCGATGTTCTCCTGTACCACCGTGAGGGCGTCGAGGCCTCGGATACGCTCGTAGACCTCGGGCTTCAGCGAGTCGAGGGAGACGTGAAGGGCGAGCGGCCTTGTCTCCAGCACGCCGCGAGCCGTTCCCTGATCGAGCAGCGTTCCGTTGGTCACCATCGAGAAGATGATGCCCTTGCGGCGGCAGTGGCCGAGCAGCGGCAGCAGCCCTTCGACCAGCAGCGGCTCGCCGCCGACGAACGAGATCTTGATGTTGGGGTTGTGGGCGTGGAGCTTGTCGACGACCGAGCGCCACTGAACCGCCGTCAGGGTCCCGGGCTTGGTGCTCGCAGAATGCGAGCTGCACATGCCACACGTTGAGTTGCAGTGCGTGTCGAGCACGATAACGGCGTTGCCGTACCGCTTCGGCGGCGTCTCGAACAGACGGTACCGGTGACGCTGCTGAAAGTTGCGCGCCGCCGTGCCGGCCAGGCGCATCGAGGTCCTCAATCCCGGCATCACATCCCCTTAGCGTTTCTATGCCGCGCCCAGGACCGGCAGAGTAGTAGTGCAATGTCCAGATGCCAAGGAGCTTCCGGCGGCGCGGGAGAGTTCGAGGTGTCGCTTCCGGGGCAGGCTGAGGCGCAGTACGAGGCCGATGACCCATCGAGTGGACAAACTGGACAGGCACACGGAAGCGGCCGTGACGTGGGCCTCCCGATGATGACGACGACTCCTGAACCGGCGACGCTTCCCTTCTTGCACAACCGGCACAGGCTGCTCAGGTTCGAGAAGCACTCATGATTCCTCGACGCATCGCCGATACTCGTTGTCCAGGGTGAGGCCAGCGCACCGGCATGGTGTCGCGGACCCAGTCCCTGGCCTCGGCACGAGGCTCCGCGACCCCTCGCGGCATTCGCCTCGGGCCACGTTCCTGCCGCTTCAGGGCGGAGATCGGAAACCACCATGCGGTTCCACAGGACACGCGGCCTACTCACGGTCGCCGCGGCGGGCATCCTCACTCTCGGTATCGCGATGCCGGCATCGGCTGTCGGCACGACGGCCACCGTGACCGTGGTGGGCGGGGCGTTGTCGATCAGCGCGCCGACCGACGCGGGCAACCTCGGGTCCCGGGCCAACACGGTGCTGGCCGGCACGATCAGCGGTTCGCTCGGCCAGGTGCGAGTGGATGACGCGCGCAGCGCGGCCGCCGGCTCCGGGTGGGTGGCGAGCGTCATCTCGACGGCCTTCACGCCTTCTGCCGGACCAACGATCGGCGCCGCGGCGATCGGCTACACCGCCGGTCCCATCACCAAGGTCGGCACCGCGACCTTCACCGCCAATGACCCGCCCGACCTCACCGGTGCTGTCGCGGCCGTGACGGCGACCGGGATCACCGGCGACAACTCGGCCACCTGGAATCCGACGATCAACGTGACGGTCGCCGGCGGCAAGGCCGCGGGCGTCTACTCGGCCACGATCACCCACTCGGTTGCCTAGCCGGTGCGCTGGCCCTGCGGGTCAACGTGGGGACGGCGGGCACGCTACGCCGTCGCCGGACTCGTCGTGGCCGGCATCGTTGTCGGGCCCGCACAGGCGGCCTCGGCGTCCGCCTCCGCCGCAACGCCCGGCAGCATCGGGCTGCAACTCCTGGATGTTCCCGTGGCCGGGCGTGGCGATCCTCGGGCACAGCTCTACGTCACCGACCACCTTGCGCCGGGTGCAAGCATCAGCCGCCGCGTTCGACTGACCAATACCACGGGCTCCGCGGTCCGGGTCAACATGTACGTCGGCGACGCGACGATCGGCCATGGCACGTTCCTGGGCGCGGCAGGGCGTGGTCGCGGCGAGCCGTCGACCTGGACGTCCATCGCGCCGGCCGTCTCCCAGCTGCGGGCGGGAGGCGGCGCGACGACCACGGTCACCATCCGCGTTCCCGATGGTGCCGCACCGGGCGAGCGCTACGGCATCGCCTGGGCCGAGGTCCGCGATGCGCCCGGTGCGGGCGGGGGCATCACGCAGGTGAGTCGCGTGGGCATCCGCCTCTACCTCTCGGTCGGGCCGGGCGGCGCACCCGCGGCGGACTTCGCGATCGAGTCCGTGCGTGCGGAGCGGTCGGCGGATGGGCTGCCGATGGTCGTCGCGACCGTGCGCAACACCGGCGGCCGGGCGCTCGACATGAACGGCACCGTGGCGCTTGCACGTGGGCCGGGCGGTCTGTCGGCCGGTCCGTTTCGCGCCCGCCTCGGCACGACCCTCGGGATCGGGGACACCGAGCGCGTGACGACGTTCCTGGACCGGCAGATGCCGGCCGGCCCATGGGCCGCGCGGGTCGCGCTGCGCAGCGGATTGGTGCAGCGCAAAGCCCATGCCACCATCACCTTCCCGGGCGCAAGCGGTGAGTCCCCGGACCGTTGGATCGCCCTTGCAAGCGCCGTTGGACTGCTGCTGCTCATCCTCCTGACCGTCGGCATGACCCGCCGTCGCCATCGTCGGGCGCCTCCCCTGACACAGCCGCTCATCAACAAACAGTGATGAGCCGATACTCAGCAGACATGCCGACAAGCGCGCGGTCCACACGGTCTGGGCCGTCGAAGGGGGACGCGCTTGGTCTTCGTGATCTGACGGTGGAGGAGGTTCTTGGGCATCTGCCTGACCCGATGCTCGCGCTCGGGCCCGACTGGACCGTCCTGTACATGAACGTGGCCGCAGAGCGGCTGCTGGACTGCCGTGCCGAGGATCTGGCTGGCACCAACATCTGGGACACCTTTCCCGAGGCGGTGGAATCGCGGGTGGAGTACGCCCGCGCGATGCGTGATGGCGTGACCGTGCAGTTCACGGAGTTCTATGCGCCGCTGGGGCGATGGTTCTCGGTGCAGGCGGTGCCGCATCGGATGGGACTGTCGGTGTTCTTCCATGACATCGACGCGCTCAAGGCCGCCGAGCAGCGCGCCGCACGGCTGGCCGACGTGCTCGCGGCACGGGAGAAGGTGGCGAGCGCGATCGCCGCCGAGGAGGGATTGCCGGACATCTTCGAGTTGGTGTGCCGGCAGAGCGTCGAGCTGCTCGACGGCAGCGACGCCTGGCTGGTCCGCTACACCGAGCCCGGCTGCGAAGTCGTCGGGACGACCGTCACGGACGCCGACGGGTTAGGCGTCGGCGCGCGGCTGACGATGCTTCCGGCGGCGGTCGTCGTGCCGATCTGCCGCGCGGGAGCGGTGTGGGGCGCGCTGTGCGTTGGATGGCCGGAGTCCAGCGGCGCGACGGTCGAGGCCGACCCATGGCTGCGCGACCTCGCCGACTTGGTCGCCGTGGCGGTGGAGAACGCACGAGCGCGGGAGGAGTTGGCGTGGCACGCCTCCACCGATGCGCTGACCGACTTGGCGAACCTGCGCTCCTTGCACGCCCGGCTCGACGATCGGATCGTTCGGGCGCGTGAGGGCGACGTGCCGCTGACGCTTGCGGTATTCGATGTCGATCACTTCAAGGCCGTCAACGATGGGCTCGGGCACGAGATCGGTGACTTGGTCCTGCAGGCGGTCGCCTCGCAGCTGCGCGGCGCATGCCGCCAGCAGGACCTGGCGGCCCGTATCGGCGGCGACGAGTTCGCACTGGTTTTGGAGGACTGCGACATCGAAGCGGCGCTGAAGATCGTCGAGCGGCTGCGCCGGCAGATCTGTGCGACGCATGACGCCGCGCTGCCGGCCGTGACCGTCTCGGTCGGGATCTGCGCCTGGGAGCACGGGCTCGATCGCGAAGCCATGCAGCGGCGCGCCGACGACGCGCTGTACTGGGCCAAGCTGCACGGTCGCAACGCCGCCTGGGCCTATGACGCCGAGCTGATGGACACGCTCAGCCCCGACAAGCGCGCCGGTGCGCTGCGGCGGGACGGGTCCGTCGTCGATGCCTCTGAGCTGCAGGAGGGCGTGCGGAGCGCAAAGGCATTCTGGCAGTCGACGCTCGACGCCTTGTCCAAGCACATCGCGGTGCTCGACGAGTCCGGCACCATCATCGCCACCAACAAGGCCTGGCGCGAGTTCTCTGAGGCCAACAGCGGCGATCCCGAGCGCACCGGCGTCGGAGCCAACTACCTCGCGGCTTGCGATGCGGCGCGCGACACAGTGTCTGCCGCGGTCGGCCGAGGAATCCGCGAGCTCCTCGCGGGTCATCAGGACACGTTCGAGCTCGACTATCCCTGTCAGGTCAGGGGGCAGGAGCGGTGGTTCACCGTGCGGGCAAACCGCTTCGAGGCCGACCGTCCGCGGCGCGTCGTCGTCCATCACGAGGACATCAGTGTCCGGCGCAGCGCCGAGCAGCGCAGCGCCTTTCAGGGGCGCCTGTTGGATGTCGTCGGCATCTGCGTGATGGCCATCGACGCCGATCTGCGCATCAGCTATTGGAACAATTGCGCCGAGTCGCTCTTCGGCTGGCCGGCCGCCGAGGTCGTCGGGCGTCCGGTCCTCGACCTCGGCATCTTTGCCCCGGATGCTGCCGAGCGGGTGGTCATCGAAGACACGTTGATCAAAGACGGCTCCTGGCACGGGCAGCTGGCCGCCAGCACGCGAGCTGGTCGCGAGTTCCCGGCCGGCGTCACCAACACCGTCATCTACGACGACCAAGGGCTTCGTGCCGGCGTCATCGGGACCGTCTATGACCTCACGCAGATCAACGCCTATCAGCGCGAGCTCACAGCGTCACGCGACTACCTGCACACCGTCACCGAAAGCGTCGCCGACGGCCTGCTCGTCTTCAACGCCGACGGCCTCGTGACCTATACGAACACCGCTGCACGCGCGCTCCTGACACGCGGCGCCGACCTCGTGGGCACTCCGGCCCGGACCGCGTTCTACGCCGACACGACGACGGATGGGACATCACGCCTCCTGGATCCTCGCGGCCGTCCAGCACGCGCGGAGGAGGATGTGTTTCGCAGCGCCGATGGCACGGCGATCCCCGTGGCGTGGACCGCCGCATCCCTGTCGATGCCGTCCGACACCGCGCCTGATGCGCTGCCCGACGACGCCGTCGGCGGCCGCGTCGTCGTCTTCCGCGACATCACCGAGCAATCAGCTCACGAGGAGCGGTTGCGTAACCAGGCCGAGGGGCTGACCTGGGCTGCACGCATCCGCGATGGGCTCCAGGAGGATCGCTTCGTCTTGTACGCGCAGCCGATCGTCGAGATCGCCACCAGCAAGGTCGTCGATCACGAGCTACTCATCCGGTTGCGCGACAGCGATGACAGTCTCGTCGCGCCGGGGGTGTTCCTCCCGGCGGCAGAGGCCCACGACCTGATGGGCGACATCGACGTCTGGGTCACCGAGCAGGCGGTCCTGCATGCACAGGCGGGCATGGCCGTGCACTGCAATCTCTCGTCGCAGTCGCTGGGCAGCAACCGCCTGCTCGTCGTCCTGCGCGACGCGCTGAAGCGCACCGGTGCCGATTCGCGGCGGCTGACCTTCGAGATCACCGAGACCGCGATGGTGCACGACAGCGTTCGAGCCACCGCGTTCGCGCAGCAGCTGCGCGACCTCGGATGCCATGTCGCGCTCGATGACTTTGGCAGTGGCTACAACGGCTTTGCGCGCATCACGCAGCTCCCCGCCGATGTCCTGAAGATCGATCAGCAGTTCGTCCGCGACCTGCTCACCCACGACGCGAACGAGAGCGTCATCAAGGCCATCGTGGCACTGGCCACCGACCTCGGGATCAAGACGGTGGGCGAAGGCGTCGAAGATGCCGCCACGCTGCAGCGCCTCGGCGAGCTCGGCGTACAGTACGCGCAGGGCTACTTCCTCGGCCGACCGCGGCCATTGCCCGTCAGCCAGCGGTGAGCGCGACCTCGACATCGATGGCAGGCTCTGGGGCGGCGGTGTGGTCGGGCTCGGTCACACCGTCGAGCTCGGCGAGCCAGGGCGAGAGGTAGCGGCCGTCGACCTTGCGATGTGCCGACCACAGACGCAGCTCTGAGCGGGCACCGGCACCGCCCCCGCCGGCCAGCGGATGCTCGAGGAACTGCGCGCCGCGACCGGTGAGCAGGCGTCCGCGCAGGACGGGCCGGAAGGGCGTGGGCTCGACGTCGGCGCCGGCGGCGGCCGCGAGCAGCTCGGCGATCGCGTCGGCCTGCTGGCAGGCCAGCCCGCCTTGCTTGACAGGGAAGGTCGTGCCGTCGCCGGCGGCGTAGACGTCGGCCAAGCCCCGGACGCGGCCGTGCTCGTCGGTGGGAACGAAGCCGCGGTCATCACCGGGGACGCCGTCGATGGGGATGCCCTCGATGGTGGGGAGCGCGACGGTGCGCTCGGCGTCGAGCCGCCCGCCGCCGGGCAACAGCTGGAGGTGACCGTCGATGTCCGGGCGGGCATAGGTGTTGCCGGTAAAGGTCACTTTCGCGCGAGCGAGGAGGTCGGCGACGGCCTGGCTAGCCTCAGGTCCGAAGAGGGCGAGGGGGGTCGCCTCGGGCGAGACGAGCTGCAGGCGGGCGTCGTCGATGCCCATGGCGTGGATCTCCCGCGCGGTCATGAGCGCGAGCTCGTAGAGCGGCAGCGGCCAGGTCGTGCCTGGCGGTACGACGAAGGCGACCGAGCGGGTCCAATGGCCATCGAGGTCGGCCAGTAGCCCGTGGTAGTCCTGGCTCGCGGGGTCGCCGGTGAAGGTGATGGCGCGGGAGTAGGCGGTGCGCTGGCGCGCGCCGGTCGCCAGCACGAGCGTGTCGTAGCCCAGGATCCCGGACTCGGCGAGGCGCAGTTCGTGGCGGTCGCCGTCGACGGTCAGGACGCGGTCGGCGATGAGTCGCGCGCCGACGCGCTCGGCGAGGTCGGCCAGTGAGTGGCGGCGGACGTGGTCGGCTGAGAACGGCTCGGCGGTCCGCAGCGCGTGCAGCTCGAAGTAGGGCTGGGGCGCGACGAGCGTCATGCGCACGTGCGGGCCGGCGAGGGCGTGCAGCGCGAGAACGAGCTCGACGGCGGCGACGCCGCCACCGGCGATGACGACATGGGTCGGGCTGTCGATCGTAGGCATGAACCCACCGTCGCAGCGCGCGGGCGCTGTGCCATCGGGTCGCTCCCGTCGATTGCCCGCGGAGAACTACCGATGCGCCGCGACAGCAGGACTATGCTCGACGCAGCTGCTGTCATGGATGCCAAGACCCTCACCCGGCTCATCGACGTCGGTCGAGGGCTGCTTTCCGAGCTGGACCTCGATGCGCTGCTGGCGCGGATGCTCGAGGTGGCGCGCGAGCTGACCGGTGCCCAATACGCGGCGGTGGGGATCATGGACGAGCGGCGCGAAGGGCTGGAGCGGTTTCTGACCAGCGGCATCCCGGAGGCCGAGCGCGCGGCAATCGGCGACCTCCCACGCGGCCACGGGGTTCTCGGCTTGCTGATCGAGGACCCGCACCCGCTGCGGCTGGCCGACGTCGGTGCGCACCCGCGGTCCTATGGCTTTCCGCTCAGCCATCCGCCGATGGGCAACTTCCTCGGTGTGCCGATCCTGGTTCGCGGTGAGGCGTGGGGCAACCTGTATCTCACGGGCAAGCCCGACGGCGACTTCACCGACAGCGACGAGAAGGCCATGGTCGTGCTCGCCGACTGGGCGGCGATTGCGGTGGCCAACGCGCGGTTGTACTCCGACGTCGCAGCGCGGCGCGACCAGCTCGAGCGCACGGTGCGCGCACTGGACACCACCGCTGAGATCTCCAGCGCGATCGGCGGCGAGATCGAGCTCGATCGCATCCTCGAGTTGTTGGCCAAGCGTGGCCGCGCGCTCGTGGCCGCTCGCACGGCGGTGATCATCCTGGTCAGTGGCGGTCAGCTGGAGGTCGCGGCGGCCGCAGGGATCGTGCCCGACGGCCTCGTCGGCCGCCGGGCGAGCAGCGAGGAGTGGGCGTTGGGTGCGGTGCTGCACTCCAACCGCCCCGAGCGACTCAATGATCTTGATCGGCGTGCGGGCCGCCTGTTTGCCTCCGAGCTCGACGCTGCCGCCGGGATTCTGGTCCCGCTGCTGCACCGCGGCCAAGCGATCGGCTTGCTGGCCGCGTTTGACCGCCTGGAGGACGGGCCCGAGTTCAGCGCCGACGACGAGCGCCTGCTGCAGGCCTTCGCCGCGACCGCGGCGACCGCGGTAGCGACCGGGCAGAACGTCATGTCGCACTCGATGCAGGGCAGCATCCGCGCCTCTGAGGCCGAGCGCCGCCGGTGGGCGCGCGAGCTGCACGACGAGACGCTCCAGGAGCTGGGCGGTCTGCGGGTCCTGCTCTCGGCGGCGCGGCGCAGCACCGACCCGCAGCGGCTGGACGAGGCGCTCGGCCAAGCGCTCGACCTCGTCACCGGCGGGATCGCCAACCTCCGGGCGCTGATCGCCGACCTGCGCCCGGCGGCGCTGGACGACATCGGCACCGGCGCCGCGCTCAGCGGGCTGGTCGAGCGGGTGCGGGCGACGAGCGGGCTGCCGATCGAGCTGACGGTCGATCTGTCGTTCGAGGCCGGGCGTGTCGCGAGCCGCCACGTCCCCGAGTTGGAGGAGGCGATCTACCGCATAGTCCAGGAGGCGCTCACCAATGCGGTTAAGCACGCCAACGCCCAACGCGTGTGGATCGAGGTGCGCGAGGCCAACGAGTCGGTCGCGATCGTCGTCGGCGACGATGGTCAGGGCTTTGACCCGGACGGCGCGGCGACGGGCTTCGGGCTGGTCGGCATGCGGGAGCGCACGACGCTCGCTCAGGGCACGCTGGAGGTGCGCTCGGCGGGCGGGACGGGAACGGTCTTGGAGGTCTCGCTTCCCGTCCAGGAGACCATCGCCGCTCAGGCGGCGAACGGCTGAACGGTGGCCCCGCGCAGCAGCGGCGGCAGGTCCTCGGCGGCGCGGTCCCAGAGCACGTAGCTCTGCGCGCCACGCGCCTTTGCGGCCACTGCGGCCGCGGGGTGGTCCTCGAGTCCGAGGATGACGAGGTCGCAGGAGGCGGGCAGGACACCGGGCCGGCCGACGGCCAGCAAACCCTCGTAGAGGACGAGGAAGTCGGCGCCATGCTCGCGGGCCTGGCGGCCGGCCTCGGTGGCCAGCCCCGCGGCGGCGACGACCTCGATCCCAGGCTCGGCGTCGACGAGCATCCGCAGGGCGAAGCGCCCTGCGGGCGAGGCGTGGGCGATGACGACCCTCGTCGGGCCGTCGGTCGCTGGTCTGCATTGGTCCACCGGCCGAGCGTAGGCGCGGGGCGCACGCCAGACATCGGGGATCGTCCGCGCCGCGGTCGGCGCGAACTACGGTCAGGTCGTGTCGAGCAGCCCGCGGTCCAGCGCGTACCGCACGAGGTCGGCGCGCGTGGTGCGGCGCAGCTTCTGCTGGATGTGCGCCCGGTGGGACTCCACGGTGCGCACCGAGAGGAACAGCTGTTGGGCGATGTCGTTGTTGGTGTGGCCGAGCGCGATGAGGCGCAGGATCTCGACCTCGCGGTCGGTCAGATCGTCGGCGCGCTCGGGGGCGGCGGTCGGCGCGGCGGCGATCTGGGCGCCAAGGCGCGGGTGCAGGTAGACCTCGCCCGCGGCGGCGCAGCGGACGGCCTCGACGAGCTCGCTGTCGGCGGCCTCCTTCAACACGTAGGCCTTGGCACCCGCCTGCAACGCGGTGCGCGCGTACTCCGGGTTCTCCTGCATGGTCAAGATCACCACGCGCGTCATGGGCGCGCCGCTGGCAAGCGCGGGAAGCGCGTCAAGACTGGAGGCGCTGCTGACGCCCGGCATGTTGAGGTCCAGGACGAGGATCGCCGGCCGATGGGCCTTGGTCAGCCGGACAGCGGCGTCGACCGTGCCCGCCTCGGCGACCACGCGGAGCCCATCCTCGGCGTCAAGCAGCATCCGCAGCCCGCTGCGCACCACGGCGTGGTCATCGGCCAGCACGATGGTGATCTCGTCGTCGGCCATGACGGCCCATCATGACGGCCCGCCGCCCCCGCGGGAAACCCGCAGCGACCGTGTGGGTCTCTGCCGATGTCGCGGCGGCCGCCGCCCCTGATGCTGATGAGCAGTCCGTCCGTCCGTCCAAAAGGAGCTCATCGCATGCCCCGTCCCTTCCGCCTCGCCGGCATCATCGCCGGCCTTGTCCTCGTCGCCTTCGGCATCGGAGCGATCGTCATGGGCATCTCCGGCCGTCATGAGGTCAGTACCGACATCAAGCGCGAGCAGATCGTCGGCACGCCCGACATGAAGCCGTCGCTGATCGCCGTCGCCATCAAGGAGGCCGGGCTGAAGGACGTTGCGGTCCCAACCTGCGACGTTGCCGGCAAGGCCATCACCAACGGCAGCGAGGCCAAGTGCTTTGCCAGCTACATGCGCATCCACGCGCTGGAGGCCACGGGTGGCAAGACCTACGCCCAGATGCCCCAGTACGCGACCGCCGACGGCAAGGGCACCAACGTTCCCGCCGAGGCGGCCAAGGACCCCAAGTCGGGCCAGCCGCAGAGCAACCCCGCTCGCCAGGTCTGGATCAGCGAGACCGCGTTGACGACCGCGCTCAACACCTCGTTCTTCGCCTCGAGCGTCGGTCTCTTCGCCATCATCATGGGCGTCGCATTGCTGCTCAGCGGGATCGGCTTCATCGTCCTCGCCGCCGGACTGCTTGGTCCCGAGGGGCTGCGCCGCCGCCGGGAGGGCGTCCCGCCGCTGGCCACCAAGCCGGCCGCGGTCTGAGGCAGCCAACGGGCTTGTGATCTCGACGTACAGGCGGTCGGCGCTCAAGTCCCTTGCTCGTAGTGCGTCGGCGACGATCGCCGGGAGGCCGGGGTTCCGCAACTGCTGGGCCGAGACGTTGATGCCGAGTTGCATCTCGTGGCCGTAATCGGTCGCAAGTGCCGGGAGGGCGGCGCACGCGGTGTGGAGATCCAGGTTCCGATGTGGGTGATCTGACCGGTCTGCTCGGCGATGGGGATGAACTCGTCGGGTCGTCGTCTCCGATCGAGATGATGATGAACTCCTCACCGCCCAAACGCGCGACGAGGAAGTCGCCGCAGGGCAGACCATCACCGTGGGGTTTGCCGAACAGCGCCCTCACGACACGCTCGCCACGCTCATCGGCCGGGCTGACGGTGCGATGCTCGATGCCCGCGAGCTCAAGCGTCGCGCAGACGACGAGGAGGCTCAATAGCGAGGCCGAACTAGACCGGCTCGAAGCTCGTCAACGTCCGTCATGTTCCGGGCTTGAACACCACCTTGAAGGTGCCATCTTCCTTGGTCTGGAAGTTCTTGTAGGCCTCGGGCGCGTCGTCGAGCGGGACGTGGTGGGTCGCGAAGCTCTCGGTGCCGAGTGGGTCGCCGTTGCCGGTGAGCAAGGGCATGATGTCGTCGATCCAGCGCTTGACGTTGGCCTGCCCGCCGCGGATCTGGATCTGCTTGTCGAAGATCTGCATCAGGTTCATCGGGCTCGCGGCGCCGCCATAGACGCCCGAAACCGAGACCGTCCCGCCGCGACGGACGAGCTCGAAGGCGCTGTGCAACGCACTCAGGCGGTCGATGCCGGCCGTCTCCATGACCTTTTGGGCGGCAGCGTCGGGGAGCAGTCCGGCGAGGCGGTGGGCGAGCTTGCCGACAGGTGCGCCGTGGGCCTCCATGCCGACCGCGTCGAGGACGGCGTCGGGGCCGCGGCCGCCGGTCTGCTCGCGCACGACGGCGGCCAGATCGTCGTGCTCGTCGAGGCTGATGGCTTGAACGCCGTGGGCACGGGCGCGCTCCAAGCGCTCGGGCACGACGTCGACGCCGATCACGTGCTCGACGCCCTTGTGCTGGGCGATGCGCGTCGCCATCTCGCCGATCGGCCCCAGGCCCAGCACGAGGAAGCTGTCCCCCGGCCCGACGTCGGCGTAGGTCACGCCCTGCCAGGCGGTGGGTAGCACATCAGAGAGGAAGACGAAGCGGTCGTCGGACGGTCCCTCGGGCACCTTGATCGGCCCGTAGTGTGCCTGGGGCACCCGCAGAAACTCTGCCTGGCCGCCGGGCACCTGCCCATACAGCTTGGAGAAGCCCAGCAGCGAGGCACCCGTGTCGTACTCGTGGACCTGCGTCGTCTCGCACTGCGACTGCAGCCCGGTGTCGCACATGAAGCAGTGACCGCACGAGACGTTGAACGGGATGACGACACGGTCGCCGGGCCTGATGTGCGTGACCTCAGCCCCCACCGCCTCAACGATGCCCATCGGCTCGTGTCCGAGGACGTCGCCGGCGTCCAGGTAGGCGCCGAGCACCTCGTAGAGATGCAGATCGGATCCGCACAGGCCAGACGAGGTGACGCGGATGATCGCGTCGGTCGGCTCCTGGATCGCGGGATCGGGGACGTTGTCGACGCGGACATCATGGACGCCGTGCCAGGTGAGTGCCTTCATGTATCGGCGCTACCCAACGATCGACGCTGCGTACACCTCGCCTCGACGGAGGGTCGGCGGCTCAGGCCCGCGCGGGGTGAGCGCTCGTCGCCACTAGCTCTTTCTTGGCGGTGGCCTTGCCGCCCTTGCTCGACGCGTCGGGCGTGTTGGCGATCTTCGCCGCGCGCTCCTTGCTCATGCCCTTCTTGCGTAGACCTTCATATTGCTTGTCATCTTTGATGGTGGGGCCGTGGTCCTTGGCCATGGTGCGCTGTACCTCCGCGGTTGAGGGGTTGAACACGTCGGGCTTACCCGCGATGGCCGGCCGTGTAGCAAGGCTTGACGGCGGCCTTCGACTTCCCGCAGCGGCGTGGCGCCCAACCATCGATGTTGCTGTTTGCGCCGAACGCCGCCTCGGGGAGCCAGTGGCCAACTGCAGTTCCCAACCCAGGGGAGAGGCTCATGACGCAGACCGATGCCGGGACCGGCGATCAGGTCAAGGACAAGGCCACAGAAGTGGCTGGACAGGCGCAGGAAAAGGCCCAGCAGGCGGCCGGCCAGGCGCGCGACCAGGTGCGAACGCAGATTGATCAGCGCTCTACCGATGCAGGCCAGAAGGTCAGCGCCCAGGGAGGCGATCTGCGCGCGGTCGGCGACCAGCTGCGCGAGCAGGGGAAGGACGGGCCGGCCAAGCTCGCTGATCAGGCTGCCCATCACGTGGAGCGAGCGGGCAGCTGGCTGACGGCGTCTGACGCTGACAAGATCCTTCACGACGTCGAGGAGGCAGCGCGCAAGAACCCGTGGGCGGTGGTGGCGGGTGGCGTAGCGCTCGGGTTTGCTGCCTCGCGCTTCCTGAAGGCGTCCAGCAGCGATCGCTATCAGGCTCGCGGCAGGACCTCCGATGGCGATCGCGGTGCGCTGCCCCGGCCGACCGAGCCGGACGATGCGCGCTTCGTCCGCGAGGGCGGCTTCGACGCCCCGGGCGCCGGCACGACGCCGGTCCCCGGTGAGCAGTTCGCCGGCACGCTCTCGGCACAGGAGCGCGCGGCCGGAGCGCCGGGTGACCGGGCGCTGTGATGGCCGGCCACCAAGACACCGACCTGCGCGAGCAGCCGATCGGCGATCTCCTGAAACAGCTTTCCGAGGAGACGTCGACGCTGGTCAAGCAGGAGCTGGCGCTTGCGCGAGCTGAGCTCGAGCAGCAGGGCAAGCGCGCCGGGACAGGCGCGGGCATGCTCGGCGGCGCTGGCGTGGCCGGGCTGCTGACGCTGGGCGCCTTGACCGCGACGCTGATCGGGGTGCTCGACACCGCGATGGCGTTCTGGCTGGCGGCACTGATCGTGACCGTCGTCTGGGCTGCCGTCGCCGGCGTGCTGGCCCTGCAGGGCAAGAACAAGATTAAGCAGGCGACGCCGCCTGCACCACAAACCGTCGAGACCGTGAAGGAGGACGTGCGATGGGCCAAGACCCGGACATGATCCGCAGGGACATCGAAAGCACCCGCGAGCGCATGGGCGACACCGTCGACGCGCTGGGCTACAAGACCGACGTCAAAGCCCGCGCCGGTGACAAGGTGAGCGCCGTCAAGGACAAGGTCACGGGCGCGGCGCCCTCGACCGGCGACGTCAAGCACGGCGTCCGCCAGGCGGTCGGCATCGCCCAGGAGAACCCATTGGGCCTCGCCGTCGGCGCGGTCGCCGTCGGGTTCCTGGCGGGCATGCTGATCCCGTCAACCAAGGTCGAGGACGAGAAGCTCGGCCCGATGGCCGACCAGGTCAAGGACCAGATCAAGGACACCGGCGCTGAAGCGCTCGAGCACGGCAAGGCCGTGGCGAGCGAGACCGCCTCGGCGGCCGCCGACGCGGCGAAGTCGACGGCCCAAGAGCAGGGCCAAGCTCACGCCGACGAGCTGAAGGGCTCGGCCCAGGACCACGCCCAAGCCGCCCGCGAGGGAGCGACGCAGCGGTAGGACGGAAGCGCGGCACTCGGCGGCGGTGGTCATCCGTCGCCGCCGGGGTGCCCCTGGGGCGAAGAGGGCCCTAGACCGGGTACGAATTCGGTTACGACGTCGGTACGATCTCGGCCCTGGATCGAGAAGGATCACGGTTGTCGTGGAGACTGACGACGGTCGCTGGGCGGCGTTCGAGGTCAAGCTCGCTCCAGGACGGATCGAGGAAGGCGCTGACAGTCTGCGCGCGTTCATCGCCAAGGTCGATACGGCCAAGACCGGGGAGCCGTCTGCCGTCGGGGTGATAACCGGCTCGGGCTACGGCTACGTTCGAGACGACGGCATTCACGTCATCCCGATCGGCGCCTTAGGGCCCTGAGCTGCGCACGCGGTCGGCTCGGCTCAGACCATCGCCATGATCCCGCCGGCGTACTTCGGGCCGTCGGGGTCCCAGCCCGGGGCGAGCTCATACGTGCTGTCGAGCCGCCGCGCGGAGATGATCTTCTCCACGTTGAAGCTGCGCCAGGCCGGAAGCGCGCCGGTGGACGTGAAGCCCGAGACCTGGAAGACGTCGACGAGCGTCTCTCCCGTAGCGCTAAGGAAGAGCGCGTGTGCATGTCCGGTGCGGGCCGGTAGACCATCCCCCTCGTAGGTGAACGACAGCACTCGCCGTTCGAGGATCGCCGCCTGAACGATGGCTTCGATCGTCACCACTCCATTCTAGGAACATTCACAAGTTCGAGGGACGTTTAGCCGAGTTCGGTGACCGCACGGTTTAGCCGCGATGGTGGTCGACGATCTCGATGTTGTTGCCGTCGGGGTCGAGCACATAGGAGGCGTAGTAGCCAGGGTGGTACTGAGGGCGCTCGCCCGGCTCGCCGTTGGGGCGATAACCGGCGGCGACCGCATCAGCGTAGAAGCGGCCGACCGCCGCCTCGTCGCCGGGGAAGGCCATGTGGACGTTCGCGGTCGCCTCGCCGGGGACGAGCGAGAACGAGCCGCCTTCGGCGCCGATGATGGTCGCGCGGTCCTCACTAGCGTGGCGGACATGCAACCCGGCGGCCGCGGCAACCGTGGTGTAGAACGCGGTCGCGGCAGGGAGGTCGGCAACGCGGATCCACAAGTGGTCGATGATCCCCTCGCGGCGTAACCGGCCGTGGTGGACGGCCTCGACGCTGTTGCCGTCCGGGTCGCGCAGGAACGCGCCGTAGTAGTCCTCCAGATACTCCGGCCGCGAGCCGGGCGCTCCATCGTTGAGGTAACCCGCATTGATGCCCGCCTGCCAGAACGCGTCGACCTGCTCACGGGTAGGAGCGACGAACGCGACGTGCAGCCGGTGGGTCGGCTGATGGTCGTCATCGGCTTGGGCCAGCGAGAAGTCGCGCCACTCCGCAAAGGCGCCTGTGCTGTAGGTGATGTCGATCCCCAGCTGTGTGAGGACCGTTGTGTAGAAGGCTTCTGAAGCAGCCCGGTCGGCGACGCGGATCGTGACGTGGTCAAACATGGGGTGAGAACCTAGCCCGATGGTCGGCGTAGGCGGCCGTCAGTGGCGCAGCGCGAGCACCGCGTTGAGGTCATCTGCCTCGGCCGCGGTCTTGTCCTCGCGATAGCGCAGGACGCGCGCGAAGCGCAGCGCGACGCCGCCGGGATAGCGACGCGAGGTCTGGACGCCGTCAAACGCAATCTCGACCACCAGCTCCGGCCGCACGTACACGACGTGTCCGCGCTCCTCGATGGCTAAGGACTTCAGCTTCTCGGTCTGCCAGATCAGCAGCGCGTCGGTCAGCCCCTTGAACGTCTTGCCGAGCATGACGAAGCCGTCGCCGTCGACCGCCCGCGCGCCAAGGTGCAAGTTGCTCAGCCAGCCCTCCCGGCGACCGCTGCCCCACTCGACGGCCAACACCACCAAGTCGAGCGTGTGGCGCGGTTTGACCTTCAGCCAGCTTGCCCCGCGGCGGCCGGCGGCGTATGGCGCATCGAGGGCCTTGACGACGACGCCCTCGTGGCCGGCGGCCAGCGCGGCGTCGAAGTGGGCCTGCGCGGCGGCGAGGTCGCCGGTGACCAGGCGCGGGACCCGCAGCTCTTGGGGTACCGCGGCCGCGAGCGCTTCGACACGCCGGGCCAGCGGCGCGTCGAGCAGATCCTCGCCGTCGAAGTGCAAGATGTCGAAGAGGACGGGCACGACCCCGGGCGCACCCGAGGCGATCCGTGACGACGTCACCTGAAATGGCTCGGGCCGGCCGTCATCGCGCAGGGAGATCGCCTCGCCGTCAAGCACCACCCGCTGTGCCGGCAGCGCCCGCACCGCGGCGACCACCTCAGGCAGCCGGGCGGTGAGGTCATCCAGCGAGCGGCTGGAGATCGCGACGTCGTCGCCATCACGATGGACTTGGATGCGCGCCCCGTCGAGCTTCCAGTCGACTACGCCCTCGTCGACCTTCTCCATCGCCTCGTCCAGTGACGCCGAGGGTGAGGCGAGCATCGGCTTGACCGGCCGGCCGACCTCCAGCCGAAAGCGGTGCAGCCCCTCTTCGCCCTCGCGCAGCGCCGCCTCGGCGACGACCCGCGCGTCACCGCGCAGCATCGTCGCGCGATCGACCGTCGCGCGCGGGATGCCGGTCGCGACCGCGACCGCGTCGGCCATCACACCGGCCAGCGCACCTTGGCGCACCTCGCCGGAGATCAGCCCGCGCAGGAACGTCTGCTCGCCTTCGGTCGCGCGGCCGAAGAGCTCGGCGATCGCTTCGCGCCGCGCCGCCTGCGATCCGGCACCTGAGAGCTCGGCGAGGTGCGCCAGCGCGAGATCGACCTCACCGATCTGGAGCGACGGCTCGGCCGCCGGCGCCGGCAGATCCTGCAGCGACGCCCACCCGACACCGGTGCGCCGTTGACGCAGCTCGCCGCTCAGGTAGGCGACGGCGGGCTCGACCTCACCGGGCTCCAGCGCGCGCAACGCCTCGCCCAGCAGCTCGGCCTTGCGCTTGCGCGAGCGCGTCGCGCCGACGGCAAGCGAGGTGGCGGCGAGATCGGCGAAGAGCACCACTGCATCGTGCCGCACCCGTACGATGGCGGCGCGTCAGGTCGTCAGTTCATCGCGCCTCGACCAGCGTGCGGACCGTCTCCAGCTCGGTCTCGACGGTCTCCATCTGGGCGCGGATCGCCTCCGGGTCGGTGCCCGTGGGGAAGGCGAGCGTGAAGAGGTACTCGCTGCCGTCCTGGTTGTGGACGACACGGGTGAAGGCGCCGCGCGTCGGGTCGGTTGTGCTGAGAAGGTCTACGGTGCCGTGCTCCGGTGAGACCCGCACGGCGATCGGGAACTGCGCATCGCCGCTGCCGATCAGCCAGTGGTCGCCCTCCGGCTCCACAGCGGTGGCGAAGGCCGGTGCCCAGTCGGGCAGGCGGTAGGGGTCGCCGACAACGGCCAGGACGGCCTCCGGCGGCGCTGCGATGGAGATCGAGCGGGTCTCGGCGGACCCGGTGACGGCATTCGTAGGCATCTGCATATGATCTACGTCAACAGACGATCTGTCAACGCGTAGAGTTCGGCGTCCATGGCTGCGGATGAGGAAGATCTCGGTGCGCTCTTCGCGCGCATCACGCGTCGGCTCATCGACGCCGAGCGGCCGCTGCTGGCCGACCTGGGGTTGTCGATGTGGGGCTACATCGCGCTCTCGCACCTGGCCCACGCCCCCGCCGAGACGCAGCTCGCCCTCGCCCAGGCCATCAGCTATGACAAGACGCGGCTGATCGGGCTGCTCGACGAGCTCGAGGCCGACGGCCTGATCACGCGCACGCCCGACCCCGCCGATCGGCGCGCGCGGATCATCTCGCTGACCGCCGCGGGCACCAAGCGCCAGGCCGCCGCACGTCGCGCGATCCGCAAGATGGAAGGCGACGTGCTCGCCGGTCTCAGCGCCGCCGAGCGCACCCGCCTGCGTCGCACGCTCGCGCGACTGGCAGACGGCTGAGGCGCGGTTCAGCAGGTGGCGTTGCGGTAGGCGTCAGGCAGCATCGTCTGCCACGTCGTCGCCTGCCACGTGGCGATCTGCGCGCTGCCTTCCGGCCTGACGCCGAGCTTTCCCGCGACCCACGCGACGCGTCCGCGCGCGCGGCATTCGGTCTGGCCCTCGTCGCGGGTGCCGCGCAAGTGCATGATCTCGTGGGTGAAGACGGCGAGTGCTTGGACGGCGCGGCGCTCGTCCTTGGGACAGGCGGTTGCCAGGCAGGAGAAGTCAAGCGCCGGACCGTGCTCGATGACGGTTCGCAGGCCGTCGCAGGTCGAGGCGCTGAGCTTGGTCTCATTGGCCGGTACGCCGTCGGCGTCAAACCACACCGAGCCCTCGTGGATCTCATACATCATGTGCTGCCGGATCGGCCCAGGGCAGCGGACCTTGATGGTGCGGTTGGTCATCGCGCCGGCGATGGCGGCGGCACGATGCTCGACCTTCAGCCGCTCACTGCGCGCGTGCATCCACGGCACGCCGGGCACGGCGAGCACAAGCGCGCCGATGGCCAGCGTGCGCGGGGACGGCAAGCGTGAGCGGGTGGGCTCCACCTCCCGAAGATCGACCGCTGCCGCGCCACGGTTGAGCCGCTGGCCAAACGCGCACCGGCGTATGCTGCGGCGGCGATGCGCCGGGCGGCGCGCGACCGACGACCGAGGAGCAGGATGATGGAGTTGCTGCGCACCCCCGACGAGCGCTTTGTCGACCTTCCAGGCTGGAGCTTTGACCCGCACTACGCCGAGGTCACCGCTGAGACCCAGGCCGCTCGGATGGCGTATGTCGACGAAGGCCCGCGGACGGGTCGGCCGGTGCTACTCCTGCACGGCGAGCCCTCCTGGTCCTATCTGTACCGGTCGATGATCGGGCCACTCGCCGCGGCCGGCCACCGCGTAATCGCGCCAGACCTCATCGGCTTCGGGCGTTCCGACAAGCCCGTCGCACGCGAGGCCTACACCTACGCACGCCACGTGGGCTGGCTGACCGATCTGGTCGTCAACCACCTCGACCTCACCGACGTGATCCTCTTCGGCCAGGACTGGGGCGGCCTGCTCGGCTTGCGGATCGCCGCCGAGCAGGAGGCGCGCTTTGGCGCGATTGTCGCCTCCAACACCTTCCTGCCGGCCGGCGACCGGCCGCTGGGCGCCGGCTTCGAGGCGTGGCGGACCTTCTCGCAGCAGACCCCCGAGTTCCCCGTCGGCCGGATCGTCGACGGTGGGACGGCGCGCGCGCTGGATGCGGCCGAAATCGCCGCCTACGACGCGCCGTTCCCTGACGAGTCCTACAAGTCGGGCGCGCGGCAGTTCCCGATGCTCGTGCCCGACGGCCCCGACGATCCGGCGGTGCCCGCCAACCGCGCGGCCTGGGAGGTGCTCAAGCGCTGGGAGAAGCCGTTCGTCTGCGCCTTCGGCGACAGCGATCCGGTGACGCGCGGCGCCGACGCCGTGCTGCAGTCGCTCATCCCCGGCGCTGCCGGTCAGCCGCACGTGACGCTCGAGGGCGTCGCGCACTTCTCACAGGAGGACGCCGGCCCGCGGCTGGCCGAGGTGATCCTCGCGGTGGCCTCCTAAGCCCCGACGGTCAGCCGGTAGTCGGCGCCCGTCATGAGGATCGGGTCGCCCACCATCTGCATCAGCCGCGAGTAGGTCCGCTCGCCGATGTGGTCGGCCAATCCGCCCGGATCCAGCGGCGCGCCGTAGGGCGTGTCGCTGGTGAACACGATGGCCTTGTTGTGCTCGTAGCGGCGGTTGACGATCGTGTAGAGCTGCTCGAGCACCCAGTCGTTGGGGCGCGGGACCGCGACGTCTTCGAGATGCAGCAGCTCGACCTGGGTGATCGCGTCGATGATCTGGCGGGTCGTCGGCTGCGCGTCGGGCTTGTAGCTGTCGCGCAGCTCGTTGAGCAAGTCGGTGGTGTTGCGCGTCAGCACCGACAGGCCGGCTGCGCGTGCCTGCTGGGCGATGTAATAGCCGAGCGTCGTCTTGCCGGTGCCCTTGTTGCCCAGCAGCCACAGCCCGCGGCCGGAGCGGACGTTCTGCCCGATCGCCGCCGCATAGCGGCGCACGACGGTCGCCGCGGCGCCGTGCTGCTCGGCAATGCCCGACAGCGGCAGCACACCCCAGGCCAGGTCCTGGAAGCGCGGCGGCGCGTACCGGCCGACGCTGGCCTCCATGTCGCCGTGCAGGCGGCGGCGCAACCGCTCCTCGCGGCAACTGCACGGATAGGCCTGCCGGCGCTCCTCGTCAAAGAGGAAGCCGTTGGCGTCACAGCCGTTGGGGCACGCGAAATCAGGGTCAAGCATGGTGAGCGATCTTCTGTTCGGGGATCCGGCTGGCCAGCAACGGCTCGCCGGCTGCGCAGGTTAGGCGGTGCAGCGTCTCGGGCGAGAGCGCCTCCTGCAGCGCCTCCAGTGGCCAGCCGGTGCTGACCAGCACGGTGGCACGGCAGTTCTCGTAGCGTCCGTAGGCGATCAGCTCCAGTTGCTCAGACAGCCATTCGCGCTGCCACGGCGCGGCGCGCGCGAGCACCTGCTGGTCGAGGCCGACGAGCACGAGCAGGTCGCACTCCGTCAACGCTTGCAGCCGTGCGCGGTAGCCGCCGTACTTGGCGAGGTACACCAACGACCGGTAGAGCGAGGAGAGCGAGTACAGCGCGACGCCGTAGCCGGCGTTGTAGGCCGCGCGGGCGATGGCGGCGGCCGACGAGCCCGCCGCCGTCTGGGCGACCTTCTGGACCTCCATCAGGCTCAGCTCGCCGCCGGCGCGGGAGCCGCGCTCGGTGCGCGTCGCGGTTGCGACCGCGTCGGCGTCCAGCAGCCGTCCTGCGCGCGCGGCGGCCTGCGCAAATTCTTCCGGCGTCTGCGGCGGCCGGTCGGCCACGTCGAGCACCGCGCCCACGCCGCCGCGCTCCTGGCGGTCCCACGGCCCGACCGTCATCCACAACCCGCGCCCGTCGCGCAGATGCGCCTCGATGTCCTGCGTCCAGCGGTGCACCACCGGTGTCAGCGCCGGATGCAGCTCGGGATGCAGCGACGAGGCGAGGCCGAAGTTCAGCGTCTCGGTCGTCACGCGGCCGCCGAGGCGGCGGTCACGGTTGCGCTGGATGCGCAGCGGGCGGCAGCGGCAGGCACGGCTCTCGCGGGAGATGACGTCGACGACCCAGCCCGACCCGTCGCAGTACTCGCCCGGGTCCATCGTGCCCTTGCGGCGCCGTTGGGGGTGGAAGTCGCAGACCTCCTCGTCATCAGCACGGCGCGGCCCGACCGGTGCCGCCGGACGCAGGAAGACGAAGCGGCCCGCGTCGAGCGTCGGCGGCGCGGGCGGCAGCGTCGTGGCGCCGGCGGTGCGGCGCCCGGCAGGGGTGATGAGCACCCGCGCGGGATCGGCGTCGATCGCCCGGACGAGACCACGCTGATGGAGCCGGTCGACCACGACGCCGACAATGCGCTCGTCGAGCTCGGCGGCCTCGGCGACTCCCGGCAGCGGCAGCTCCCGCACGCCGAGCCCGAGCTTGAGCCCCTCGACGTCCAACCCCGCGACCTTGGCGAGCACCCACTCCTCCAAGGCGCGGTCGTGGGCATCGACGGACATCCGTCGATCGTAGAAGGGGGCGAGGTCGCCTTCGGGCGTCGTGCCCGGAGTTTGCGGTGCTAGCCGTCGAGGGCGATCGTTCTGTTGCCCATCGCGCTCTCGACGACGAGCTGGGTCTCCCGGAGCGCCTTCCACCCTGGTCGCACGACCACGAACGTGCCATCGGCCTTTACCCCGACCGGGGACCAGCTGCCGTTCGCCGCGCGCAGCTTGAGGCTCACGACCGTGCGATCCACGATGCCGAAGAGCACGGCGCGGCTGCCAGCGATGGTCGAGTCGGTGAAGTCCCGGACGGCCATCACGGTATGGCGTTGCGCGAGCGGCGCGCACATGCCGGCGGTGCGGGTGGGGAACTCACGGAACTGACCTTGGCGCACAACGCCGAGGCGGTTTCCGACGGTGCGACCGAGCGTGAGGCAGGTGTCGCCGTTGGCGCTCTTGAACAAGCGCAAACCCCACGGCTGGCGCTCGACGGGATCAGGGGCCGAGGCGAGCGCGAGCTGGCGGTAGGACGGGGTGGGGTCGGCACGGCCCTTGAGCCCTGCCGGGTCGGGGTTGAGCGTCCCGCCGTCGCCGAGAAAGACCTTCGTGCCCGTGGCCGCCACGGCGAGGAGCAGCAGCGCGGTAAGCGCGATGACGATAACCCGCGGCGCATAGAGGGGCGCCCGGCGTCGCGGTCGATGGGCTTGGACTCGTTGCTCGCCCAGGGTGCGAAAGGCGTCCTCCAGCGCGCGAGCGGCCAGGTGATCCGGTGGGATCGCGCTCACGTCAGCAGTTCCTCGGACTCGGCCACGTCGGCCTCGGCGAGCGACTTCGCGAGTTGGCGCAGCCCACGCGACACGCGGGCCCGGATGACCTGTGCGCTCGCGCCGCATTGCTGGGCGATGTCGTCGTACTCACGGTGCTCGAGCACCCGAAGTCGCAGCGCTTCACGCTGCTCGCTGCCCAGCTGATCGAGCGCCTGCTCCAGCTGCGGGCGTACCCGTTGAAGGTCGGCGAGGTCCTCGATGCGCTCGTACTCAACTTGACCCAGCGTCGCGATCGGCATCCCGAGCCGCTCAATGCTGCGCCGCTCGACGATTCCCCGCTCGCGCCAGCGGTAGAGCTGATGGCGCGCGACCGTCCACATCCACGCGCGGCCCTGCTCTTCAGTCTCACCCCGGAAGCCGTCGATGTGGGCGAAGAGCTCGGCGAACGTCTCGGCCATCAGGTCGAACGCCGTCTCGGGGTCAAACGTGCGCCGGGCAAAGAACCGCAGCACCTGCTCGTGGTACTCGACATAGACGTCGGCAAAGGTCGACGGGTCCTCGCGGGCGCCGACAAAGCCGGGTGAAACGCGTCCACTCCCGAATCTCAACAGCCGGCGACCCATAAGCGGCGCATCCTCGCACACCGGTCAGAGTTTTAGAAACTGTCACAGACCTGAATATGGCGCAACTGCCTGACGGTGGATGTCACAGAATCGACGTTCGTTGGTCACAACTGCGCCGCTCATCGCCCTAGTGCTCCCGAACGCCGGACGAAATGGAGCTTTGGATGACGACCAAGAGCGATGGGCTCTCTCGAGGGATTGTGCTGCTGGCACTGCTATGCGCCTTTTCCTTCGGGGCGATCGTAAAGGTGACGCTGGCTGCCAGCTACCACGTGACCTGCGTCGGCCACGGCTTCGTCGAAGGCGGCAGCCAGACCGATGGCAGCTTCTTCTCGCGGGTCGACCCGGGGTGCGGATCCACCTACCGGACCTGCGCGATCTACAGCTACAACACGATCCGCGGCTCGTCGACGGCGTTTGACTCTGGCACCTGCAACAGCTGGTCACGGGATTTCGGTGACTACACGGAGTGCGCGGGCTCGGCGGGCACCTACAACGCCGGCGTCTTCTCCGACCACATGCACTACGCCCCGAACTGGTGCATCTGATGCGTCGCCGTCTGGGTCTCGTCCTCGCCACCCTGCTCGCGGTCGCCGCGGGTGTTGCCAGCGCCTCGGCGCTGACCTCCAGCGTCGGGAATGACACGCCGCTGGGGCCCGAGGCGTTGCAGCCCGACGGCAACGGCGCGCGCGTGCCGGTGACCGTTGCCGATCCGGCCGGCGGCGTCGCGTGGGCCGTTCGCGTCTATCACTCACAAGCCGGCCTGACCTGTCCTGAGGCCGGACGAATCAAGGATGGGAACTTCGGACAGGTGTATAGCGACGGCGACTTCCACGTGCTCGACCTCGAGGCGGCGGGATCGTGTGCCGACCTCGCCAAGGCCCCGATGTCGCTGGCGGTCAACCACTACCCCGCCACCGACGAGTTGCCGGCGCGGGCCGTGATCTTCGGCGTCGTCACGCCGAAGATCACGGCCATCACGCTCGCCGGCGCAGCTGGGTCGCGTGCGCTGACGATCAAGGGCGACGCGTTCATCGCGGTCACCCGCGAGGACGCGCTTCAGGGCACCTCGTTGAACGCGACGCTCAGCGACGGCTCGACCAAGTCCTACGCCTTGCGACCGAGCGAGTACCCGGCCACTGCCCCAGGGGGCCCGGGAACCCCGTGAGGGCCAGCGCGCTATGCCGCTGCCGAGCGCTTTGCCGTCTCGCGAACGATGCGCTGCACCTTCGGGCGCAGCCCGTCGAGCAGCTTCTCCAGTTCGCCGCGCGCCTGCGCGTCGAGAGCGATCGGCTGCGGGTAGCCACCGCTGGACACTGGCAGCGTCAGCGCGCCGCAGAGCTTCTGCAGCCCGATGACGGGGTCGTTGAGATCGGCCTCGTTGTCAGGCACGAGCGCGTAGAAGTGCTCCACCGCGCCGCGCACGCGGCCCTCCTCGGCGAGGGTGACGACACCGGCAGCCAGCAGCGTCCGCACGTGGTAGGCGACCGACCCCAAGGTGTTGCCCGTCACCTCGGCCAGACGCGTCGGGCTGATCGGCTGTCCGTAGCTGCGCATCGCGTCCACGATCTGGTCGCGCGCCGGATGCGGACGCAAGGTACTGCGACGTTGTTGCTGCTGACGCTTGATGCTCGCCATGGGGTTCAGGCTCCTGTATTTGGGAAATGCTGAGCGAGCGCGTGAGTGGCATCTCCGATCAGGCAGTGCACATCCTGGCGGAGCTGCGCCACCCGGTGCGGCTGCCGATCCTGCTCGCGTTGGAAGAGCGACCGCGCAGTCCGTCGGAGATGGCCGAGGATCTGGGGGAGGCCTTCGACCGTGTCAACCACGCGATGCGGGCGATGGCCGCGGCGGGGCTGATCGAACCGGTGCGCCAAGAGCGCGCGGGGTCGACGCCGAACTTGTTGCGTCGTGTCTACGGATCGCGCTATCGCGGTTGGCCGGCACTGGTCACGACGCTGGAGGCGATCGTCGCATCCAGCGAGCAACCGAGCTAACGAGCGACGGCTCTGAAGCACGCCCGGATCGTTCCGAAGGAGAAGCGGCGACCACGTTCGATCCCGGCGACCATCGTGGCGTAGAGCTCGGGCGACACCGCCTTCATGCTCGCCAGCGCCATCGCGACCTTGTCGTGATGGCTGATCGCGATGCCGTCCGGTGCGGCGAAGCGCACCTCGCTCTGCGAGTACTCGGTCGAGGGGTTGCCTTGGGTCGCGGTGATCATCACCCGCACTTCGGGCGCTTCGCCAGGCTGGGCGTTGAGCGTCGTGCGCAGCGCGGCGACGGCGGCGTCGCGCGCGGCGATGATCGCGTCCTCTAGGAGCTGCTCATGGTCACTGGCTTCGACACTTCCCGGGGGGCGGGGGTGGATTCTGGGCGACAGCCGGGACTCGGATGAGGCGGCGTCAGAGGGTGGCAGCGGCATGGGTGAGGGGCATCCCTGTATGACGGCCGGGAGGCAACCGGCCGCGGACTGGCAGACGTCAGGAGTGGCGCGGCACTGTAGCTGTACTCACTGCTGTGTGCAACGGCTACGCTGAAAACGAATTCAGTTGGCGCGTGTCAACGCCTGGCCGTGCCGCCTATGGCTGAGGTCGGCGGCACGGCCTAGGCATCACTCGGTCAGGAGTGACCGATTCCTGGATATGGACACGCCGTAAGCTCGAAGATCACGGCAAGGGTGGTGATGCGGCGATCCTCGCGACCGCCGCCCCGAGTGCGGCCCCGAGCGCGGCCGGATCGTGCTCACCGTGCACGAGCGCGTCGAGGACGAGACCGTCGAGCGCGGCGACGACCGCGGGTGCCGTCTCGGGACCGACGCGACGCGCCGCCAGCGCGACGAATCGCTCGCGTGCCCGTACTAGCGGCGGGCGCAGCGCGGGATCGCGCGCTGCCATGAGGAAGAGCTCATAGCGCGCCAGGGTCACGGTGCGGCCCGGTCCGAGCCAGTGGCGCAGGGCGGCAGCGACGGCGGTCGTGGGGCTTGCGCGATCGCTGACGGTCACCGGGACGTCGCGTTCGCCGAGGTGGTCAAAGAGGGCGCGGACGAGGCCGTCACGGCTCCCGAAGTGATGGCGCACCGAGCCGTGCGGGAGGCCCGCGTCATCCTCGACGGCGCGCACGGTCAGGCTGCCTGCGCCGGCGCGTCCGATGAGGTCGAGCGCACTGTCGAGTATGCGGGTTCTCGTATTCTCCACATGGAGAAGGATAGGCAGCGTTTTCTTCTCCATCTGGAGAAACGGCGAGAGCGCACGAATGGCGTTCGTCGAGGCCTGAAGGTCTTTTCAGTGCGTCGCGGCTTGCCAGTCGGTGTCGTTGCCGACCTCGCCAGCGGCCGCTTGGGTCACGGCCGCGCGGGCCTGGGCGCCGACGCCGATCACGGTGTCGTAACCCTCAGCGGCGAGGCGGGCGGCCTGGGCTTGGGCGTCGAAGGTGCCGTTGGCGCGGCGCACGGCGACGGTGCCGGCGGCCCGTTGCGACGCCGCGCTGATGGCTGTTGCCGGCGCATCGGAGCCGGCCAAGACGGCCGTGCGCTGCGGCGCTGTGGCCACGACGTGCTCCTGCGACGCGGCGGCTCCGGCGCAGCCGGCCAGCGCGACCGCCAGCAGCGCGCTGCGCGCCAGCATGCTCGATGAACGGTGGAGGTGGGGAGGGGTCATACGTACCAGCGTACTACGTATGATGAGGCGCTGCGAGCCCTCCAGCACAAGCGGCGCGACTGCACCCGACGGCGCCGCGTGGTGAGATCCGTCCATCGCCCCGAGCTCCCGCAGACCTCGCCCCGTCACGGGCGCGCCCTCGGCGCGGTCACGCACGGTCACGAGCGTGGACGTCGCCAAACGCGCCGGCGTGTCGCAGAGCACGGTCTCGCTGGTGCTCTCAGGGAAGGCGCCGGGGCGCGTCTCGACCGCAACGGCAGAGGCCGTGCGCACTGCAGCACGCGAGCTCGGCTACCGCCCCAACGCCGCGGCCCGCGCGCTGCGGTCGGGGACGGCCTCTGCGGTGGGCCTCGTCGTCCGCGACGTCACGCACCCGTTCTTCGGCCGCACGCTGCGCGGCGCGCAGCAGGCCGCACGCGCCGCAGGCCACGTCGTCGTCCTGATCCAGGACGACTACAGCGGCGGGGGAGGCGACAGCGCGGTCCAGGGGCTCTCGGAAGGCTCGATCGACGGCTTCCTGTTCTTTGCCGCCAAGGTGCCCCGGTCGCTGCGCGAGCCCGGCGGACGGCCGATCGTCATCGTCGAGTACGAGCAGTCACGGATGCCGTTCGTCCGGTTGGACTCCGAGGGTGGCACCGCGGCCGCGATGGCACACCTGCACGCGCTCGGCCATTCGCGCATCGGCCATTTCCGGTCCTCAGCTGGAGGGCAGACCTTCGATCGCCGCCACGATGGTTGGGCCGAGCACCTGCGCGCCCACGGTGAGGATCCCGAGGATCAGGTCACCGGCTTCGCCGCCTTTGACGCGACCAGCTCGATTGCCGTCGCCAAGGAGCTGCTGAGCCGCCCTGATCGGCCGAGCGCCTTTCTCTGCGACGACGACCTGCTCGCCGCGGGCATGATCGCCGCTGCCAATGAGCTGGGCATCGACGTGCCCGGGGAGGTCGCCGTCGTCGGCTTCGACGACCTCGACCTCGCGCGGTTGACCAACCCGCCGCTGACGACGGTGCGCTTCGATCCTGAAGCGCTCGGCGCCGCCGCCTTCGAGCTGCTGCACGCGCGTCTCCAGGGCCGCCGCCCGAAGAACCGCGTGCTCGCCTCCGAGCTGATCGTCCGCGCCTCGACGGCGGGGTGACGCGCTTCGGCGGTGGCGACGGCTCAGCGGTCGGACGCTAGCCGTCGCGGCGGGGCATTGCTCAGGTTGATGTCGTGGCCCGATGCTCGCCGATCCAGTCGTCGACGACCTGCCAGCGCTCGTAGAGCCAAGCGATCTGCGCATCGCGGTCGGTCGGCACCTCGGCGGCCGGGTAGCGCCAGAACTGGACGTGCACCGTGCCGCCGACCAGGCCGCCGCGCCAGATGTCAGAGATCAGCTCGAAGCCGTCGAGGCCGACATGGCCGCAGAAGACGACGTCGGTGCCGCGCGTGCTCTCCAGGAGCGCGAGCGGGCCCCCGAGGCGTGGCGGGAGCAAGTGCTGCAACGCGTTTGCCAGCGGTGCGATGTGCGGTTGGCGCTCGGCGATCTTGGCCTTCGCGGCATCCAGCTTGGCCGGCGTCGAGCGGGTGCCCTCGGGGTAGATGAGGATGCCCTCGTGCGGGTCGAGGTCGATGCCCAGCTTGGCGAGATCCTCGAGCTCGCGCACCGTGTCGCCCGAGCCGCGGCGCACGAAGTTGGTCGGCACCCAGCGCCCGCCGATGTCGATCGTGGGGATCATCTCCAGCTCGCGCTTGAGCACGAAGCGCAGCCCGAGCCCGTGCGCGCGGCCGACGACCGTGTCGGGCATCGTGTTGTCGATGATGCTCGCGTGGCGCATGAAGATCAGCACCGGTCCGGGCGCGACGACGTCCAGCCCGCGCACGTCGAACGTCAGGTTGAAGAGCCGCTGCACGCCGCCCAGGTGGCCGCCCGACCACACCTGACGCAGGCGGTAGACCCGGAAGCGGCGCGTGCGCGTGTCGCGCCCCAGTGACGCGAGGCCGATCAGCGCCAGGCCCGTGATGCCGCGCAGCTCGCCAAACAAGAACCACCACAACATGGCCACCAGGCGCACGCCGACCCAGGGCTTGCGCCGGATGACCCACAGCACGAGGTCGACGGTGGCCGCAGCGGCGAGCAACAGCGGCAGCGTGAGCGTGACGACGATGAAGGCCATCGTCTCGATCGCAATGCCGCGCGCACGGCGGGCGTAGCGGGGACCGCGAGGTCCAGTGTCCGGCAGGAGCGGTCCCACGCCACGGCACCGTACTGGGAGTTCGTGCGCCACCACCGGCTGCCGCGACCGCCGCCGCGGCGCTGAGGCGCGCTAAGCGTCCAGCAGCGCGTCGATGATCCGGGTGAGCTCGACCCGCAGATCGGCCTCGTCGACGTCCTCGGCGATCGCGCCGGAGAGGGTGAAGGACTGCGCGACGAGCAGCAGCGCCTGGGCGATGGTGCGCGGGTTGCCCTGGCGGATCGAGCCATCGGCCTGGCCGAGGGCGAGATCGCGCATGACCAATCCGATCGCCGCGCGCTGGGTCTCGCCCATGCGGCCCAGGACGTAGGGCAGCAGCAGCTCGGGCTCGGCTTCGATGATCTTGTTCATCAACGCGTTGGACCGGACCGCGTCGACCGATTTGAGCACATGGTCGCGCAGGCGGGTGCGGCCGTCGCCGCCGCTGACGTCGGCTGCGACCTCGGCCATCGCCGCCCCGAACTCGCGGGTCATCAACTCGCGCAGGACCGCGTCGACGTCTGGATAGCGGCGGTAGACCGTCATGCGGCTGACGCCCGCGCGGCGGGCGACGTCGGTCAGCGTGGTGCGCCGGATCCCGAAGTCCAGGACGGACGCGCGGGTGGCATCGAGGATGGCCTCGGTCGTGGCGTCGCTCACACCGCCGAAGCTTGACGAGCTTCGGCGACGAGCGCCTGGACGACCGGCTGGGCTCGTATGCGATCGGCCGACACCAGGCCGATGCGGGTGCGACGGTCAAGGACGTCGTCGGCATCCAGGGCGCCCTCGGCGCGAATGGCGTGCAGGATCTCTACGCCAAGCACGTCGAGCCCGGGCGCGACGGGCGCCAGCAGCTGCGGGTCGCCCGCGGCGAGTGCGAGGACCGCCGGCGCCTCGGTGCCATGGCGGTCGACCAGGCGCGACGGGGCCGCGACCGCGGCGAGTGCATCACGCGCGGTGGCGCCCACCAATGGGAGGTCGCGCGTACGGCAGGGACCAGCGGCGTAGCCCAGGCCCCCGGCCTCGATCGCTGCGTCGACGGCATCTTGCGCCATTCGGCGGTAGGTCGTCAGCTTGCCGCCGACGATGCTCACCAAGCCGCCGCCGCTGCGGATGACCGCATGGCGACGCGAGAGGTCGGCGGTCTTGCCACCGTCATCGCGATCGACGAGCGGTCGCAGGCCGGCGTAGGTGCCAACGACGTCGTCCTGGGAGAGCGGGATCGCGAGGGCGGTGGACAGCGTCTTGAGCAGGAAGTCGATGTCGGCCTGCGGTGCCTGCGGGACGTCGGGGATCGGGCCGGGGGCGGGCTCATCGGTGATACCCACGTAGGCCATCCCGCTGCGCTGAGCGATCGCGAAGACCCAGCGGTTGGGCTCGCCCGGGACCGGGACGTTGAGTGTCCCGGCTAACCCGCCAAGGCGCTCCAGCGGGATAACGAGGTGCGTGCCGAGGCTGGGGCGCAGCCGCAGGTCGTCGATCAGCTCGCCGGCCCAGACGCCGGTGGCGTTGACCACGGCGCGGGCACGCACATCGAAGGACTCGCCGGTCAGCTCGTCGCGCAGCCGCGCGCCGTCGCCCGAGAGCGCGGTTGCGCCACAGCGCGTGACGATCCGCGCGCCGTGCAGCGCCGCGGTGCGGGCGAGGCCGACGGTCAGGCGCGCGTCGTCTTCGAGCTGGGCGTCCCAGGCCAAGAGGCCGCCCCGCAAGCCGTCGCGGGCGACGCCGGGGGCGAGGCGCAGGAGCTCGTCGACGTCGGCGTGCCGTGCGCGCGGAAGGTCGGTCGCCGACGTGCCGGCAAGGCGGCGCAAGCCGTCGCCGAGCGCGAAGCCGATGCGGGTGAAGCGCTCGGCGCGCGCGTCGATGGCCGGCGTCAGCGGCACGGTTTGCACGATCGGCCGCACGAGGTGCGGGGCGGTGCGGGTGAGCAGGACGTGGCGCTCACGGGCGCTCTCCATCGCGATGCCGACCGCGCCTTGTGCGAGGTAGCGCAGGCCGCCGTGGACGAGCTTGGAGCTCCAGCGGCTGGTGCCCCACGCCAGATCGCGGCGCTCGACGAGCGCGACGCGCAGCCCCCGCGAGGCAGCGTCCAGCGCGACGCCGGTACCGGTGACGCCGCCGCCGATGACGAGCAGATCGAGCGGCGCGCCGTCGCGCAGCGCTTCGAGGTCAGCGGCGCGGCGCTCGGCGTTGAGGAAGCTCTGTGACATCTAGGCAGACAATGTAACATCGTCTCCTACGATGAGCCAACCGACCGATCTCTTCGACCCCGCCGCCCGCTGGGCCGCGCCCGACCCCGAGCCGATCATCGGTGACGACTTGCGCGGGCTGTTGCGTCAGGCGTTCGCGATCGAGGAGGACGGCGGCGCTGCCTCGCCGGCGGCCGTCGTGCTCGACGTCGCGGCCTCGCGTCTGACGCCGGCCGTCGCGGAGGCGCTGCAGGGCGTCGTCGGCACCGACCACGTGCTCTTCGATCAAGCAGCGCGCGCGGCCCATGCCAACGGCATGTCCTACCTCGACCTCGTCCGGCGCAGCGCCGCGCCGCCGGCCGCGCCGGACGCGATCGTCCTGCCCGCCGACCACGACGAGGTCGGCGCGATCCTGCGCGCGTGCTCCAAGCACGGCGTTGCGGTTGTGCCGTTCGGCGGCGGGACGAGCGTCGTCGGCGGCGTGACCCCGACGCGCGGCAGCTTCGACGCGGTCGTCGCGCTCGACCTGCGGCGCCTAGACGCGCTGCTCGAGGTCGACGACGTCTCGTGGACGGCGACGCTGCAGGCCGGCGTGACCGGCCCGCGCGCCGAGGAGCTGCTCGCTGAGCACGGCTTCACGCTCGGCCATGTCCCGCAGAGCTTCGAGCGCGCGACGATCGGTGGATATGCGGCGACCCGCTCGTCCGGCCAGCTGTCGACCGGCTGGGGGCGCTTCGATGCGCTGGTCGAGCGAGTACGTGTCGCGACGCCCGTCGGTGACCTCGACCTCGGTCGTGCACCTGGCACGGCCGCGGGGCCGGACCTGCGTCAGCTGGTTCTCGGCTCGGAGGGTGCGTTCGGCGTCATCACCTCGGTGACGGTGCGCGTGCGGCCGGTTCCGGAGGTGCGCCGTCACGAAGGCTGGCGCGTCGTGGATTTGGCGACAGGCGTCGCGGTTTTGCGCGCGCTCGCTCAGCGCGGACCGAAGCCCGATCTTGCGCGGCTCTCGGATGAGGTCGAGACGGCGATGGGTGTCGCGACGGGCGGTGGCGGAACCGACGAGGCGGGCGGCTGCCTGCTGCTCGTCGGGTGGGAGGGCGCCGCGGCCGATGTGACCTATCGGGCCGAGGCCGCGACCGAGATCCTGCGCGCCGCGGGTGCCACGCCGTTAGGCGAGGAGGCGGCGGAGTCTTGGCGCCACGGGCGCTTCCGCGCACCGCGCCTGCGCGATGAGCTGCTGGGCGCCGGCATGCTGATCGAAACGCTGGAGACCGCGACGACCTGGCGCGATCTCGAGGCGATGCACGCGCGCGTAGGTGAGACGCTGCGGACCGCCCTGGACGGCGCGAGCCCGATCGTCGCCTGCCACGTCTCGCATCTCTACGGCGCGGGCGCGTCGCTGTACTTCACGGTGCTCGCGCGCCGCGACGGCGACGATCCGGTCGGTCAGTGGTCGGCGGCGAAGGCAGCGGTCATGGAGACGTTGACGAGCGCGGGCGCGACGTTGACCCATCACCATGCTGTCGGCGCTGATCACGCGCCGTGGCTGGCCGCCGAGGTTGGTGAGCTCGGCGTCGAGGTGCTGCGCGCGGTGAAGGCCCGCCTCGATCCCGCCGGGGTGATGAACCCCGGAAAGCTGCTGCCCGCCGACTGAAGCGTCGACGGGCAGCGGGTCTTCCGGTGGGGAGAGGGGTCGCCGCCACGGGAGTCTGACCCGTGACGGATGTCGCGGGGTCAGACCCCCACGGACGTGGCGGTGGGGTTACTGCTCGTCGCCGTCGGCCGGCGCGTCGCCGGCCAGCAGGCGGTAGAGGCCGCGGCGGGCTTCCTCGAGGATGGCCTTGGCCTCTCCGAGCTGGTCCTTCGTGCCCGTCTGGGCGACCTGCATGGCGGCAATCGCCAGCGCCTGGGCGGCGTGACGAAGCTCATGGAGCTCGCCTGAGGCGCCCTCGCCGACGGTCTCCCACGGCGTGCCCATTCGCTCACGGTTGGCCTCGACGTGGGCGGTGCCCTCGTCGGTCAACATGAACGACTTGCGGCCGTCGTGCTCGGTCGCACGGACGAGGCCCTCGTCCTCCAGCTGCGACAGCGCGGGGTAGACCGAGCCGGGGCTCGGGCGCCAGACGCCGCCGCTGCGCTCTTCGAGCTCCTGCATCAGGCCGTAGCCGTTGCGAGGCTCCTCGGCGAGCAGCAGGAGGATCGCGGAGCGAATGTCACCGCGCCGCGCGCGCCGGCCGCCACGGCCGCCGCGATGGTGGGCGCCACCTGGCCCACCAAAGCCGGGGCCCCGGCCGAAGCCGAATCCTGGGCCGCCGCCGGTTGGCCCGCGTCCGCCGCCCATCATGGCGAGGAACTCGGGGAAGAACGCGCGGCCTTCGCCGCGATGCTGCTTGTGATGGCAGCGCCCGTGTGGCGCTGCGTACGTGGCACCAGTCATTCGGTGCTCCCTTCGTTTGATCTATCGAACGAACATCACGATATATCGAGAGTGTTCGTGTGTCAAGGTGTTGGCGCGGCTTGCTGGGTGTCGTCCGCGGTGGGGGCTTGCGTGGCGCACCCACGGCGCTCCGCGCGCGCCGTGGTCAGGGTGCGCTTCGTGGTTCGGGGCATCGAGGGGAGTGAGCAGTCAGTGGCGGCTCGGGGCGCGGGCCCGTCGTCCGTGGGCGCCGGGTCGCGGGTGGCTCGAGGCGTCGTCGGCGCGGCGTGGCGTCGGCGGCGAGGTCCGGATTGTTTAGCCCCTGCATATGAGGGGGCAGCTGACCTGGATCGTTCCGGGTCGCTTTGGACGTCCTATCGACGTCGAAAACGCCGCGCATCTGCAGTTCTGCCCCGAAGCACCGGTCCGGGTCGCCTGATGGTGAATAGCTTGGGTTCAAGGAGTCGTTGCAACACCGGCTTGTTGGATCGAGAGTAGATGTTCGTTGAATGCTTCTGCTGGTGTCTTCCATCCCAGCGTTTTGCGTGGTCTCTGATTGAGGGCTGCGGCGACGGCTTCGAGGTCGTGTGCGGTGTGTCTGGTGAGGTCGGTGCCCTTGGGGAAGTACTGGCGTAGTAGGCCGTTGGTGTTCTCGTTGCTGCCGCGTTGCCACGGGCTCTGGGGATCGCAGAAGTACACCGGCAAGCCCGTATCGATCCGTAGCTGTGCGTGTTGGGCCATCTCTGCGCCCTGGTCCCAGGTCAGCGATCGGCGCAATTGCTCGGGTAGCGTCGTGATCGCCTCGGCGATCGCATCGCGAACGGCTTCGGCGCCGCGGCCGGTGAGGGCGGGGCCGTTTTTGACCTTCGGGCCCTCATGGCCGTCCATCGGCGGCAGATAAAGCAGCATCGTAAACCGGCTGGTGCGCTCGACCAGGGTGCCGATCGCCGAGCGGCCCAGACCGAGAATCAGGTCGCCTTCCCAGTGGCCTGGGACAGCCCTGTCGGCGGCTTCGGCAGGGCGCCGGCTGATCATGATGTCCTCGGTCACAAAGCCCTTGCCCCGACCACGGACGCGGGCTCTGGGGACCCGCAGCGCCCTGCCGGTCCGCAGACACGCGACGAGCTCGCGACGCAGCGCCCCGCGTCCTTGCACATAGAGCGCCTGGTAGATGGCCTCGTGCGAAATCCGCATCGACTCATCATCGGGGAACTCGACCAACAGCCGACAAGCGATCTGCTCCGGGCTCCATGCAGTCGTCCAGCGCCGATCTTGGCGGCGTCCGTGTCGGCGCCCGATCCACCGCACCTGTGGTCCCGGCACCGGTGTCCCGTCGGGGTGAGTGACAACGCCGGCGAGTCGGTCTTGGACGTACTCGCGCAGCCGGTCGTTCTCAACCAACTTGGCGACCTTGGGACGCCGCGCCGCCAGCTCGGCCTTCCACTGCGCAATCGATGCCCGGTACTCCAGCTTGCCCCCACGAGTCGCGGCATTCCGACGCAACTCCCGCGAGATCGTCGACGGTGACCGACCCAGACGACGAGCGATCTCGCGCACCCCAATCCCTTGAGCCGTCAACAGCGCGATCTCCTCACGCTCAACAAACGACAGATACCGCCCCGACGGCGGCACCAGACTGATCGGCGGCATACCGCCACCCTCACGAAACCAGCGCGACCCCACCGGCCCCGACACACCACAAGCAACAGACGCGTCCTCGCTCGTCAGCCCCTCCGCGACCTTCACCCAAAACTGACGCTCGACCTCACGACTCAACGGCGGCCGACCAGGCGACCGCATCGCCACCCGACCCGTCTGAACCGTCGCCCAACCCCTCGCCCGCCCCATCCCACACCCCCACGGTCAAGGCGTTGCAACGACCACTTGAATCCACCTAGGTCACCACGAAACGCCCCGGACCTTCGATTCGGGCCCGAAGCGTTGGTCCGGGTCGGCTGGAGCACAATTATCGTGCTCGAACCGACCCGGATCACGATCCAGCCGCGAAGCACCCGCGACCCAGCGCCCACGGACGATCCCGGGCGTTGCGCAACGCCAGCTACTGCTCACTCCCCTCGGTGCCCCCGAACCACGCAGCGCACCCCGACAACAAACCGCGCGGAGCGCCGCGGGTGCGCCACGCAAGCCCCCACCGCGGACGACCAAAGGCAACCCGCGCCCTCGAACGTCGCGCCTAGGCGCCGCGCGCCCCCGCGCGCCGCAGCCAGTGCCTACGACGCCACCACATCCCGATACGTCAACACAACCCTCCCCAACACCACCACATCCCCATCGCGCAACTCCGCCTCAGTCACCCGCCGCCCATTCACAAACGTCCCGTTCGCACTGCGGTCATCCAGGATCCGCGAGCCCGCCACCCGCTGATGCACGATCGCGTGGCGGCGCGAGACGCTCTGGTCCTCCAACCGCACATCGACGGCAAATCCACGTCCGACATGCGTCGTGCCGGGGCGCAGCGGCAACAACACCCGCTCGTCGCCGTCGTCGAGCTCGAGGTAACGGCCGGGCGCCGGGCGCTCGGAGGACACGGCATGCCGGCGCTCGCGGAAGCTGACACGGGGGAGGGCGTCCAGGACGTCGGTGCGGGTGCCGTCGAAGGTCTCGGGGAGGGAGGTCGTGGAGGGCATGACGAAAGTTCAGCGCGCCAACCTGAGGGCCAGCTCAAGGCCACGTGAGAGCTTGCGCAGGCTTTTCGGCGCATCGAAGCGCGGCGCGCCGGGCAGGCCGTTAGCCTGCCTGCACGAATGTCATCCGCCCGCCCGTTGACCACCCCCGATGGCCGCCTCGCCCTACGTCTGTTGGAGGAGGCCGGGGAGAAGGGGCTCAGCGTGGCCGAGATGCGCGCCGAAGGCCTCCAGATGCCTGCCCAGGCGCTTTACGAGGTCGAGCTGGCCGGCTGGCCGCTGATCCGCAAGGGTGGCCGGACGCGGTTGCGCCCGTCTGACGCGCCGCCGCCCAAGCCGTTCGAGATGCCGCCGAAGGTCCGTCTCGTCCCGCGCGGCTGAGACGCGTCGCGGATCTCCACTGGCAGCGCCACATCGTCGCGGCGGCCGCTGAGCGCCTTCGTCGGCGCTGGCCGGCTGCTTCATGCTCGCCCGAACTCGATTGGTTCGACCGGTGCTCCAGAGGAAGTCGGTGAGCATCGTAGACCGATGCAGCAACGCCCCCGGTGACGCCGGCTCCGTGAGCCGAGCGCGCCTCCGGGGGCGTCGTGAAGAACTTTCTAATTGTGGCGCGTAGCCGCTCTAAGCGGAGGCGCGTCGCGTCCGCTTCATGGGCGTGCGCTTCTTCTTTGACTCGGGAATCTGGTTGCTGAGCGGCACCGACTCGAAGCCCAGCAGGACCACGCCGGCGTCCACTGCGCTTTCGTCGCCCGCCTTCGCGATGCGCTTGGCGGCCTCGGCCTCGATCTTGTCGATGCGCTCCAGGAACTTTGCCGCCTCGGCGGTGAGCGCGGTCCAGCCCTTGGCGTCGACACGAGCGGTCTTGCGCTCGATGACGGCGTCCGGACGGTCAAAGCCGCCGGCCGCGGCCGAGGCGTTGGTGTAGTCCTCCAGCATCTTCAGCTGGGAGCCCACGGCAGCCTGCTTCGCGACGGGCGAAGCCTTAGACCAGTTCTCCTGCGTCACCTTCGGGCGCGCCTTGGCCTTGTAGTGATGCTCGACGGCTCCACGTACGCGCGTCTCGTCAACAAGCTCGATCAGGCCGAGCTTGTGGAGCGTGCGGACGTGGTAGGCAGTCGCCCCCAGGGTCGTGCCGAGCCACTGGGAGAGCTCGTTCGGGCTGGCCTTGCGCTCCTGCAACATGGCCATGATGCGGACCCGCACCGGATGGCTCATGGCCTTCACGTAGCGAGGGTCGTCAATTGCGGTGATGGGCTTCACAGTCCGTCCAAGTCGTTCAGGTATTGGCGGGAGACGCGAACCTTAGCCTGCCCCGCCGTCGGGTAGGGGCAGATCTTGTACAGGTTTGCGGTCTCGAAGTGTGCAAGAACTCTCAACCGTCGTCAATCCTCCTCCCGGAGGACTGCGCCGATCGCACAGAACGATAACGGAAACTTAGTGCTAAGTCGACGGGCGAGGCTTGTTCGCACGTCAGCTTTGCTAAAGCGTCTGCGAACTAACCGTCGCCGATGCGACGCAACGCCGGCGCGATGTCGCGCAGATATGGCGCAGGAACGACCTCGGCCGCGGTGATCTCCACGTCGGTCTCCGACGATCCGTCCCACGACCGAGCGCGCACCACGGTCGCGCTAGCGTGCTCATCGTTGACCGCTGTGGCCAGCGCGGCGAAGCCATCGTGGCCAATGAGCACAAGGCCGTCGAGCTCGACCCGGTCGAAATCACGCCACGCCGTGAGCGGACGGTCGTCGCGCATCGCGAAGACGTGTTGCAGCTCACGGTTCACGGTCGCGAAGCGCTCCGTATCGGCTACTCGATGCACCCCCAAATGCACCAGATCGTCGAACACGTAGGCCACGCCGAGCTCTTCGTCGACCTCGCGCAGGCCGTCGCGGATCGACTCACCCGCCAGCAGATGCCCGGCGGCCGAGGCGTCGAGGAACGCGGGCCAGGACGACTTGTCACGCGCGCGGCGTTGCAGGAGCACGCCGGCGGGTGCCACGACCCAAAGGTGGAATGCCAGGTGCCAGTCGCCGTCGCGATGCACGTCGGCGCGCCGCTTGGTCCCGAGATAGCGGCCGCGCTCGTCAACGACGTCGAGGATCTCGTCGTCGGTGCCGACGCCGCTCACGTCTGGCTGACGGGGGCGGCGCCGACCTTCGCACCTGCTGGCGCGCGGCGGCGCCGCTCGCCTTCGGGCAGCAGCAGGGAGCCATGACGGCGCAGCACGACCACGATCCAGATGGCGCCGATCACGAACAGCCCCAGGCTTTCGAACTGGGCGGCGGTGAGCCCGATCGCCACATCGGAGTTGCGGCGCAGGAACTCGACCAAGAAGCGCTCGGCGCCGGCGCCGACGAGATAGAGCGCGAAGAGGATCCCTGGCCGCACCTTGTCACGCAGTTGCCACAGCGCGAAGGCGAGCAAGCCCATCGTGAGCGTCTCGTAGATCGGTGTTGGGTGCACGGTCTCGCCTGGTGCCGTCGGCACGGTGCCGTTCGGATAGCCCATCGCCCACGGTCCGTCCCAGGCCTTGCCGTAGTCGCCATCGCCGGAGATCTGGCAGCCGATGCGGCCGATCGCATAGCCGAGCGCAAGGCCCGGCCCGGCGATGTCCAAGAGGTCCAGCGAGAGAAAGCCGCGACGGTGGGCCCAGTACAGGACTGCGAGCGTGCCGCCGGCCAGCCCGCCGTACCAGATCAGACCCGAGCCGCCGAAGATGTCGCTGACGCCGAGGTTGTCCGGGTTCTGCACCAAGTAATAGGCGCGGGCGCCGACGAGGCCGCCGACCAGCGCGACGGTCACCATCTCGTACGCCCAGTCGACGGGACGCCCGAGCTCCTTGAGTCGGCGCGCAGCCAGCAACCCCCACGCGGCGAAGTTCAGGGCGAAGAACAGGCCGAAGGTCTTGATCGACAGGCCGAGGACGTGGATCTCGGGCTTCACGCGCTGGAGACTACGCGGCGTCGTATCGTGGCGAGCCGCTGTGCCGGTTCGCCTGCTCTCCCGCGTCGCCGTCGACACCACGCCACTGCGTGAATCGCGTGATCTGCGCCTGCTGCTCGGCGGCGAGCTGATCACGGGGCTGGGCACACAGGCTGCGCTGGTCGCGCTGCCCTACCAGCTCTACGTCGAGACGGGGTCGGCGTTCTTGACCGGCCTGCTCGGCGCGGTCGAGCTTGTACCGCTGATGTCGATGGCACTCCTCGGCGGAGCCCTAGCCGATCGCCGCGACCGGCGCCGGCTGCTGCTGTTGATCCAGGTCGCGCTCGTCCTCGGTGCGAGCGGGCTGGCCGCGCTGGCCTACGCCGGCTCACCGCCGATCGTTGCGCTCTACGTGCTGGGCGGTGCGATGGCCGGCTTCGGAGCGGTGCAGAACGTCACGGCGGCGTCGATCGTGCCCAACCTCGTGCCGCTGGCACAGCTGCGCTCGGCGCTCGCGCTCAATTACGGCATGAACACGCTCACCCAGGTCGTCGGGCCTGCCGTCGGCGGTGTTCTCATCGGCGTGCTCGGGCTCGGTGCCGCCTACACGGTCGACGCGGTGAGCTGCCTGGCGATCCTCGCCGCGGTTTGGGCTATGTCACCCCAGCTGCCGCGTGGTGCGGTGGCCGAGCCCGAGCGCGTGCTGCGCTCGATCGGCGAGGGCTTGCGCTTTGTGCGCCACAACAATGCGCTGATGGGCTCGTTTGCCATCGACCTTCTGGCGATGACCTTCGGGATGCCCCGCGCGCTGTTTGCGGTGTTGTCAGTCAGCGTCTACCACACAGGCGCCGGCGGAACAGGCTTGTTGTACGCCTCGGTTGCGGCTGGCGCGACGGTGGCCGCGCTGACGACGGGCTGGCTGGCGCATGCGCGCCGACTGGGCCGGATCGTCATCTGGGCGGTGATCGCCTGGGGGCTGGCGATCGCGCTGGCCGGCGTGGCCGGCTCGCTGTGGATCGCCGCGGCGCTGCTCGCGCTCGCGGGCGCGGCCGACAGCATCAGCGCCGTCTGCCGCTCGTCGATCAACCAATCGGTGACGCCCGACCACCTGCGGGGGCGCATGTCGTCGGTCTTCACGCTGGTGGTCACCAGCGGGCCGCGGTTGGGCGACGTCGAGTCCGGCTCGGTCGCGGCGTTGACCAGCGCACGCACCTCGGTCATCTCCGGCGGCCTGGCCTGCGTCGCGGGCGTCGGGCTGGTGATGCTCGCCTTCCCGGCGCTGCTGCGCTTCGACGCCGAGCGCGACGTGGCCGGCGTCGTCGAGCCCGCGCCCGCCTGAGCGGGCGGTCCGCGTCGCTATGGTCGATCCATGGCCAAGACGCTTTACACGGCAGAAGCCCACGTCACCGGTGGGCGCGACAAGGGGCACGGCAAGAGCAGCGATGGCGCGCTGGAGGTCGATCTGCGGCTGCCCACCGAGATGGGCGGCCAGGGCGGCGGCACGAACCCCGAGCAGCTGTTCGCGGTCGGCTACGCGGCTTGCTTCGAGGGGGCGCTCGGCGCGGTCGCGCGGCGTGCGAAGGTCGAGACCGGCGACGCGAGCATCGAGTCCAAGGTCTCGCTGCACCCCAACGAGGCCAAGGGCTTCGACCTGTCGGTGGCGCTCGACGTGACGCTTCCGTCAGTCGACGCCGACCAGGCGGTCGAGCTGGTCAAGGCCGCCCACCAGGTCTGCCCCTACTCCAACGCCACGCGCGGCAACATCCCCGTGACGCTCACCGCCAATGGGCAGCCCGTCGAAGGCTGAGCACGTCCACGACGCGGGCTGCGTCTCGGGCGTCTGCGGCGCCGACGTCCCGCCGCTGATCGGCTCGGTGCTCACCGGCACAGGACTCACGGTCGCCCAGGCGGCCGCGGCACTGGAGCGGGGGGAGGCGCCGGCGCTCAGCGACGTGCAGCGGCGCATCGTGGAGCAGTTCGCGCTGGAGCGGTGAACCACCGCATGTTCTGACGCGGACCTGCGTTGGAGCGTCCGGTGGGCGGCGAGCTGGCTGAGGCGCCGTCCACCTCTTCCGCACCGGAGGGCGGCGTCCTACTGCTGAGCGCCGCCCTCCACGGGCGGCGACACGGTCGCCTCGTGCAGCGGAGGCCTGCCGGTGTACCAGTAGGTGAAGTGGTCGACGCGCGAGCCGTCGGGGAGGCCTGACAGCGCCAGGTCGACGCGACGAGCGAGCGACTGCTCGTCGCCGTCGATGATCCGTAGAACGTTGCGCTCGTCACGGTCCATGTGACCGCCGACGGTAGACGCCGAGCCCCGCCGCGTCACGGGATTTCCTCCTGCTGTCGAGGGTCTTCCGACCGTCGGTCCAGGCCGTCGCCCTACCCTGCTGGGGGTGCTCGCCGACGTCGTGCCCTACGTGGGCCAGACCACCGAACACCGGCGCATCGTCGTCGACGTACGTGGGCGCGCCGTAATCGGGATGCGCGTAACCATTACCCGCTACCCGTGCGCGGCCTTCGGCGACGTCGGGCCGCTCGTCCTGCGCGAGCGCGGCCGCGCGGCGATCGACCGCGACGGCCGCTTTCGGTTCATTGCCGGCGAGCCCGCGCAGCGGGTCACGATCACCGGCGTCCTGCGCCGCCGCACCCATCGCATCACCGGCACCGTTCGCGTGCGCGGCTCGATCGCGACCGGTCAGCGCTGTGCTTCAGCGGTACTGCGGTTCTCAGCGACAGCCTGACGTCACCGCTCAAGCCGCCACGTCGGCGGCCGACGCACACGGAGGTGGACCGCCTGCTGCGCAGCCGCTTTGGCGCGAACCTGACGCTCATCGCCGCGAGCGCCGCCGTCCCGGCCGCCGTCATGCACTTCCTCGTCAGCGAGGACAAGGCACCGGTCACCGCGATCCAGCACCTGTTCATCATGGCCATCGGCTCGGCGATCGCCGCCGCGGCCAGCGTCGCGCTGATGCTCGCCGGCTTCCGGCGCCGCGAGACACGCGCGGTCATCGCCGGCGGCGCGTTCGCCGCGATGACCCTCATTCTGCTGATCCACGGCCTGGCGACGCCGGGCGTTCTCATCGGACCCAACGGCGTGGTCGCCGTCGCGGGCGGTCTCGCGCTGCCGGTCGGCGGCGCGATCCTGACGATCGCCGCGCTGCCAGCCTTGCGCGGCCCGCGCCACCTGCGCGCCGTCGCGGTCGGCCTCACGGTGATGCTCGGAACGATCGCGACGCTTGGCGTCATCGGCTTCGTCGCCCCGCAGGACGTCCCCTCGGTTCCGGGCTACAACTCGCCCGAGGCGATCGTTCTGCTCGTGGTTGGCACGCTCTTCTTCGGCATCGTGGCCGCTCGCGCCGTCCGTACCTTCGCGCTGACACGCCGTATCGCCGACCTCGTCGTGGTCGTCGGGATCGTCTGGCTGGGGATGGCGCTCATTCCCGTCCTGGTCCTCGACCCCTATACCTGGGTCTGGTGGACCGGCCACGCGCTGGAGCTCCTTGGCGTCACGCTGGTTGGCATCCCGGTCGCGCTGGACGTCCACCGTGGCCGCCCGTCGCACCCGCTGGTGGGTGATCTCCCCGCGGCCGAGCTCGTCGCTGAGGAGGAGGCGTTCCTCGGTGCCCGCGTGCGCGTCCTGATGGCGCGCTTAGAGGCCAAGGACCGCTCGACCGAGGAGCACACCCGCCGCGTCGCCGAGTGGGCGGTGGCGATCGGTGAGCAGCTCGGCCTGTCAGCCGGCCGCCTGCGGGACCTCGCGCTCGCCGGCCTACTGCACGACATCGGCAAGCTCTCGATCCCCGACGCGATCCTCGGCAAGCCAGGCGCGCTGACCGACGCCGAGATGGACGTCATCCGCCGCCATCCGGTGATGGGCGATGACTTGCTGTCAGAGCTCGGCTATCCCGAGCAGATCCGGCGCGGCGTGCGCGGCCATCATGAGCGCCTCGACGGCAGCGGCTACCCCGACGGCCTGCGCGGGGATGAGCTCGATCTCGAGACGCGCATCCTCGCGGTCGCCGACGTCTGGGACGCGCTGGTCTCGCCGCGCGTTTACCGCGGCGCGTGGACGCCGCAGCGCGCGATGACGCTGTTGACGGTCGACACCGAGTTCGACGCTCGCTGCGTCGCCGCACTGCAAGCGCTCACCGGCGTGCAGCCGGCCGCGGCCGACGCGCCGCTCGCCGACGCCGCCTGAGCACCGCGTGGAAGACTCGTCCCCATGATCTTGGGGATCGATCAGGGCACCACGGGCTCGCGCGCCTTCCTCTTTGACGAGCGCGGCAAAGTCGTCACGAGCGCGTACTCGGAGTTCGAGCAGTTCTTCCCGCGTCCGGGCTGGGTCGAGCACGACGCGGCCGAGATCTGGCAGACCGTCAAGAAGGTCTGTCATGCCGCGCTGGACGAGGCGGGGCTCGATGGCTCGCAGCTGACCGCGATCGGCATCACCAACCAGCGCGAGACCGCGGTTGCGTGGGATCGCAAGAGCGGTGAGCCGCTGCATCGCGCGATCGTCTGGCAGGACCGTCGTACGGCCGGCCGCTGTGACCGGCTAAAGGCCGAGGGCGTCGAGGCGATGTTCCGGGAGCGCACGGGCCTGGTGCTCGACGCGTACTTCAGCGCGACCAAGTACGAGTGGATGCTCCAGGAGGGTGGTGTGCCGCGCGACGCCGCGTTCGGCACGATCGACTCCTGGTTGCTGTTCAAGCTCACGGGCCGCCACGCGACCGACTACTCCAACGCATCGCGTACGTTGTTGTTCAACATCCGCGAGCTGCGGTGGGACCCGGAGCTGTGCGACACGCTCGGCATCCCGATCGGCTCGCTGCCCGAGCCGGTGCGCAACGCCGAGGTGCTCGGCGAGACGACCGAGTTCGGCGGCTCGGTGCCCGTTGCCGCGATGGTCGGCGACCAGCAGGGCGCGCTGTACGGCCAGGCGTGCATCGACCCTGGCCTGGGGAAGAACACGTACGGGACCGGCAACTTCTTATTGCAGAACGCGGGCGGCGGCGAACCGGTCCTGGAAGCGGGGCTGATCACGACGATCGCGTGGGGGATCGGCGATCGCGTCGACTACGCGCTGGAGTCCTCGATGTTCGTGACGGGCGCCGGGATCCAATGGCTGCGCGACGGCCTCAAGATCATCGACAACGCGTCCGACACCGAGGCGATGGCGGCGTCGCTCAGCACCAACGAGGGCGTGTACTTCGTGCCGGCGCTCACCGGTCTGGGCTCGCCGCATTGGGATCCCTACGCGCGCGGGACGATCGTCGGGCTCACGCGCGGCTCAACCCGCGAGCACATCGCGCGCGCCGCGCTGGAGGCGATCGCCTATCAGTCGGTCGACGCCGTGCGCGCGCAGAACGCGGCGCTCGGCGGGCGATTGAAAGAGCTCCGCGCCGACGGCGGCGCAACCGCCAACGCCTGGCTGATGCAGTTCCAGGCCGACATGCTCGGTGCCCCCGTCGTCGTTCCCGAGATCGCCGACACCACCGTCCTCGGCGCCGCCTACCTTGCGGGCGTGGCCACCGGCACCTGGACCGAGGACGACGTCAAGTCCCTCTGGACCGAGTCGGTGCGCTACGAGCCGCAGATGAGCGACGACCAGCGCCAGTCCCTGTTGGCCGACTGGCAACGAGCGCTCGACCGCGCCCGCCACTGGGTCACCCCCGAATGATGGCTGCCGACGACTGCGTCTTCTGCAAGATCATCAACAAGACCCTGTCGGCCTCGATCGTCTATGAGGACGACGACCATGTCGCGTTCCTCGACGCGCGCCCGCTGTTCGAAGGCCACACGCTGCTGGTGCCGCGCGCGCACGTCGAGACGCTGGCCGACCTGCCACCCGACGCGGTCGCCCCGTACTTCACGCTGACCCAGCGCCTCAGCGTCGCGATCCCGCAGGCGATGGACGCCGCCGGCACGTTCGTGGCCATGAACAACACCGTCAGCCAATCGGTGCCGCACCTGCACTGCCACGTCGTCCCGCGCAACTTCAAGGACGGCCTGCGCGGCTTCTTCTGGCCGCGCACAAAGTACGCCGACGACGCAGCGCGCGACGCGGTCGCCGCGCGCATCGCCGCGGCGCTCGGCGCCTAATCCGCTGTCGGGATCCCGCGGATCACGACGCCGGCCAGGTACGCCGCCAACTCATCCGGCGCCCACGCTCCCGGCTCGTCGAGCTGCATGCGGAAGGCGAGCTCGGCCAAGGCCACCAACATGCGGCCCAGCAAAGCGGTCTCGCGCTCGGGCAGCTGCGTCCAGACGGAGAGCACCTCGCCCATGCGCTGTTCCCAGTGCTCGCGCCCGCGCTCGACCCGGTTCTCGCCGTTGCGCTGCAGGTAGATGACGCGAAACGCGTCCGGCGCCTCGACCACCGCGCGCAGCAGCGCCGCCAGGCCGTAGCGCAGCAGCTCCTCGCCGCTGCCCAGCGCGCCGAGGGTCGGCAGCGACTCCTCGACCATGAGCCGGAACTTGCGCTCCTCGCGGCCCAGCAACTCCTCGAACAACTCCTCCTTGGAGTCGTAACACGAGTAGAGCACCGGCTTGGAGACGCCAGCAGCGTTGGCGATCGCCTGCATCGAGACGGCCTCGTAGCCGTCGCGGGCAAAGAGCGGCAGGGCGGCGTCCAGGACGAGCGGCCTCCGCAGCTCCGGTCCCAGATGCGCCGCCCGTGCGCGTCCCATGCTTGCGCTCGTTAGGAGATCCGCAGCCCGGAGATCGCCCGCGCGATGACCAGTTGCTGCATCTCGCTGGTGCCCTCGAAGATGGTGTAGATCTTCGAGTCGCGGTGCCAGCGCTCGACCGGGAACTCACGCGTGTAGCCGTTGCCGCCCATGATCTGGATGGCACGCTCGGTCGCCCAGACGGCGACTTCGCCGGCCTTGAGCTTGCTCATCGAGCCCTCGGCATTCTCAAACGGGATGCCGTTGCGGGCCATCCACGACGCGCGCCAGACCAACAGGCGAGCGGCGTCGATCTCCATCTTCATGTTGGCCAGGGCGAAGCCGATCGACTGGTTCTCGATGATCTTCTTGCCGAACTGCTCGCGCTCCTTGGCGTAGTCCAAGGCGTACTCGTAGGCGGCGCGGGCGATGCCCAGCGCCTGGGAGCCGACGATCGGGCGCGTGGCCTCGAAGGTCTGCATCGCGGCCTGCGTCTTGCCCTTCTTGCCCTCGCGGATGCGGGCGAGGCGCTCGTCGAGCTTCTCCTTGCCGCCGAGCAGGTAGGCGCCGGGGATCTTGCAGTCGTCGAGGTGGACGTCGGCGGTGTGCGATGCGCGCAGGCCATGCTTCTTGACCTTGGCGCCCTGCTCGATGCCCTCGGTCTCGATCGGCACGATGAACGCGGCGTGGCCGCGCGAACCCAACTCTTTCTCGGTCTGGGCGATAATCACATGGACGTCGGCGATGCCGCCGTTGGTCGCCCAGGCCTTCTGGCCGTTGAGGGTCCAGGTGTCAGACGTCGCGTCGTACTTGGCGGTCGTCCGGATGTTGGAGACGTCGGAGCCGGCGTTGGGCTCCGAGGCGCAGAAGGCGGCGACCTTGATGTCCTCGGCGGTGCCGTAGCAGCGCGGGATCCACTCCATGACCTGCTCCCACGTGCCCTGGCCGGCGATCGCGGCGGCGGCCAGGCCGGTGCCCATGATCGCCATGCCGATGCCGGCGTCGCCCCAGAAGAGCTCCTCCTGGACGATCGGCATCGTCAGCCCCGACGGGTCGGCGGCGAACTGCTGCAGCGACTCGAAGCCGTAAAGGCCGATCTTCGTGGCCTCTTCGATGATCGACCATGGCGTCTCCTCGCGCTCGTCCCACTCATGAGCGGCGGGGCGCACGACGCCCTCGGCGAATCCGTGGACCCAGTCGCGGAGGTCCTTCTGCTCTTGGGTGAGGGCGAGCGAGAACGTCGGCTCGGCGGCGGTTTCGGTCTCTTGGGGCGTGTCAGCGATGCTGGCCATGTCCCCAATGCTACCACGAAGTAGGAACGGTGGCGTTCAGTGGGCCGTTAGGTCGCTCAGCCGGCCGGGAAGACCCAGCCGGCCAGCGCGATGAACTGCACGGCGGCCGCGAGGATCACCAGCACGTGGAAGATCTCATGGAAGCCAAAGGTGCGCGGCCATGGATCCGGGCGCTTGGTCGCGTAGACGACGGCGCCGGCGCTGTAGAGGACGCCGCCCATGGCGAAGAGCACCAGCGGCGCGACGCCGAGGCTGTCGAGCATCTGCGGCAGCGCGACGACGCCGGCCCAGCCCAGCGCCAGGTAACAGGCCGCGCTCAGCACGCGGGGCGCGGTGATCCAGGCGACGCTCAGCACGACGCCGATGATCGCGCCGGCCCAGACGGCGACGAGGATCACCCAGCGCGGCGTCCCGTGCATAACCAGCAGTGCCACCGGCGTATAGGACGCCGCGATGAAGATGAAGATCGTCGAGTGGTCGATGCGGCGCAGCAGCGGCCGCCAGCGCGGGTTCCAGCGCCAGCGGTGATAGGTGCCCGACGCGGCAAAGAGGCCGCAGAGCCCGATGCCGTAGACGACCGACGCGACCCGCGGCGTGCCGGCCGGCACCAGCGCCATCAGGACGAGCGCCGCCACCAAGGCCACCCAGAACGCGTAGGCGTGCGTCACGCCCCGCAACAGCGGACGCAGCTCTTCTTCGATGACTTCGCGGGCGGTCACAGGTGCCGACAAGGCTAGGTGGTGGTGTCGGGCAGGTGGCGCCCGACGACGGCGACGACGATCCCGCGCCCGACCGCGGGGTCGCTGCCGTCAGCGACATGAAGGTAGATGCGCGCGATGAACTGCGCGCCGGACCCCGATCCCAGGCCGATATGTGGACCGACCCAGAGCTTGGGGCTGCCCGGACCTGCGAGGTAGAAGGAGTAATCGTCCTCGTAGCGCTTGCGCGTGGTCTCGGCGATATCGCCCTTCCACTGCGTGATGCCGTGCTCGGCGGCGAGCTGGCTCAGCGACTTGCCCATGTCGCCGGCCGCGTAGCGCGCCGCCAGCGCGTCGAGCCCGCGCAACGTGCGCAACACCAGCCCGGGGCGGCGAAACGGCGATTCGGCCGCGGTCTCGAACGCTTTCGGGGCGAAGCGCAGGTGCCCGGACTCCCCGGCCGCGCGCTGCACCGCTTCCAGCACCGTTGTCGGTGGCGCTTCGGGCTCGGCGGCTTCGGGAGCGCCTGCATCCTCGGCCCCGGTGTCGACGCGGGCCAGTAACTGGGTGAGCTCGGCGATTGTGCGGCGATCCTGCTCGCGCTCAGCACGCAGCCGCTCCACGCCGTCATGGAGCTCGTCGCGCGCCTGCTGGGTCGCCGCGGCGTCGGTCAGCGTGCGCTCCATCTCCTCCAACAACACGTCCTCGGCGGGGGGTGCGTCTGCTGCGGCCTCCGCGGCCGCGCGCAGCGATGCGATCTCGGCCTCCAGCTCGGCGACCCGTGCCGTCGCGGCTTCGCGCTCGCGACCCACCGCGTCGCGCTCCGCTTCGGCCACCGCCCGCGCGCCGTCAGCCTCATCGCGCTTGGCCCGCGCGACCTCCTCGCGCCGCTTGAGCTCCGGGATCTTCTTGGCTTCCTCTTCGAGCTTGCCCGCGCGCAGCTCAAGCTCCTTCTCGCGCGCCGCGAGCTTCTCGTGGGCGCCCAGCGCCTTCTCGACGACCACCCCGAAGATCGCGTCGTCGATGCCCGACTCGTCGAGCATCTTGTCCCAGGAGCCGAAGACGGCCTCGACCTCATCGGCCGTCGGCCAGCCGCGGTCAGGGTCGAAGTCCTCGGGCTCGGGCGCGTAGCCGGCCAGGCCGGTGAAGCGCCAAACCGCATGCAGGATCTCCAGCCGATCCAGCGCGTCGCGCGTCGAGGCCCACCAGTGCGCGTCGCCCTTGGGCGGCTCGCGCTCCTCAAGGCGCAGGCCGAGATCCTCTAGCGCCTGCTCGGCCGCCCGACGAGCGTAGTACTCCTTGCGCAACTGCGCGGTCGTCGGCTCGGCGCTTTGAGCGGGCCGCGCCGGGCGTGCGGGCTTCTTCTTCGCCACGCGCCGCAAGCTACTGGGTACAACTGCACCATGGCCCCGCCCTACGACGACGATGACGACTGGACCGGCACCCCGCCGGAGGGACATGTGACGCGTGATCGCGCCGACCCCTCGCACTGGGTTCGCAGCTGGCCGGCGCAGACGATCGTGTACGCCTTGATCGGCGTCGGGATCGTCGTCGTGGCGGTGCTCGCCCTCGTGGCGAGTTGAGCTATCAGTTGACCGTCGGGTCGACGGGCATCCGCGCCAGCAGCCGGAACTGCCCGCCCTTGCGGGCAAGGACGCGACCCCAGAGGTCGCCGGGCTCCTCGTCGAAGACGTCCTCCGGCTGGGCGGCCTCGACGATCCAGTCCTCGCGCTCCAGCTCGGCCTCCAACTGCCCAGGACCCCAGCCGGTGTAGCCGGCATAGACGCGGCGGCGGGCGGTGGCGCTGCCGAGGCGCTCCAGGCCGGTGCGGTCAGAGACCAGGCCGATGCCCTCAACGACCAGGAACGCCGCTTCGGCGGGATCTTCGAACTCGGCGAGCACGACGATCGAGGCGGGCTGGACTGGCCCACCGACGAAGACGACCTCATCGGTGTCGACCACGCCTTCGAGCTCCGGCACGGCCTCGACGACCTCGGTGTCGCTCGGGCGGTTGAGCACGATGCCCAGCGCGCCTTCTTCGTCATGGTTGGCGATCGCGACGACCGTGCGTGCGAAGTTCGGATCCGACATCGCCGGGGAGGCGACGAGCAGCTGTCCGTCCAGGAAGTCCATCGGTCCATGCATGGTGCCAGGGCAGCCTTGTTGATGATGTCCGGAGACGGACACAATACAATGAGCGCTTGAAATCGGGCGCCAGCAGACGGTTTTCCGGTCGATCCAAGCCCGTGCGGCACGGACGTTTGGTGCCGGCGTGTTTGTCCTGAGTCAGACGGGGAAGACCCGAAGCCTGGTGTCCAGTCAGACAATGACCTCACGTCCACTAATTTCGATCCTCGACGCTGACCCGGAGTTGGGGGCCGGGCTCAGCGGGGATGCACGCGATCTCGCCCGTCGCCACGCGGTGGCGCCGGTCCATGCCCTCCCGACAGGGCCCTTCGACTTTCCCTCGCCCAATGGCGAGAGTGCGGCTCCGGCCGTTGGGCTGCTCGTGCTTGACGGCCTCATCACGCGGGATGTCGAGCTCGCCAAGCGCTCGACCACCGAGCTGCTCGGGCAGGGCGACATCATCCGGCCGTGGGACGATGAGACCTCGCTGGAGCCGCTGCCGGGCAGCGTCACCTGGTCGGTCCTCGAGCCCGCGCGCGTCGCGGTGCTCGACCGGCGTTTTGCCGCCGTTGCCGGCCGCTGGCCGTCGATGCTCGACACGCTCATCGGCCGCACGGGCCGCCGCGCGCGCTCGCTCTCGGTGCAGCGGGCGATCGCCCAGGTGCCCCGCGTCGATGCTCGCGTGCTCGTCTTGCTGTGGCTGTTGGCCGACCGCTGGGGCCGCGTCTCACCCCAGGGCGTGCGCGTCCCGCTGTCGCTGACACACGAGACGATCGGCAAGCTCGTCGGCGCCCGTCGCCCGTCGGTCACCACGGCGCTCGGCGTGCTCTCACGCCGCGGGCTGGTGGAGCGGACCGATACGGGCTGGCTGTTGCACGGTGACCCGCAGGACGCGCTTCCAGAGTTGTTGTAGTCCTTAGCCGAAGAGGCCCTGCAGGAGCGTGGAGAGACTGCGCGGGTCGACGCCGTGGCGGCGCTCAAAGCGTTTGCGCTCCTGCTCATCGGCCAGCGCGAGGACCAGCTCCTCGCGCGACGCGCCGACCTTGCAGGCCGTCGTGTCGAGCACCTCCAGCGCGCGATCCTGGAGGAAGCCCTCAAGCCCGCCGGTCTGCGGGAGGGCACGTGGCTTGCAAGGGTCGCTGAGCTGCACCGGTTCCGGTGCCTTGGCGGCGTGCAGGCCCACGAACGCCAGCGGGAGCGCCAACGTTGTGGCGCCAACAGCGGCGAGCGCCGGCGTCCAGCGCCGCGGCAGCACCGCCGCCGCGGCCAGCAGTCCCAGCAGGCCCGTGACCAGGAACGCCGTGCGGAACGCCTCGCCGACGGCGAGCACCAACGTGTCGTCGGTGCGGCGCGCGACCTCGTCGTAGGCCGCCTGCTCGTCGCTGGCCATCGTCCCGCGCCCGGTCGCTAGCGCAGCACGCAGCCCGTGGCGCGGCTCCTCGTCGTCGACGCCGGCCAGCAGGACGGGTGCGAGGCGCAGCTTCTCGGTCGGCGCGAGCCGCGCGTCGAGGACGACGGCCACACCTCGCTCCTTTGCCCGCTCGGTCGCGTCATTCAGGTTGTTGCTGACGATCGGCGCCAGGACCACCAGCGCCAGGGCGATACCGCCGTGGCGCAAGACCAGCAGCCGCGCCGCGTCTTGTGGATCGCGTTCGGGCAGCAGCTCGCCGCCCAGGGCGGGGAGCGCGAGGCCCATTCCGAGACCGGCCGCAGCCTGCGGCACGACGGTCCACAGCAGGTGCGCGTCGGGCAGGAACGCGAGTGCGAGGACGCCGGCGCCAACCAGCGCGCAACCGGCGGCCGCACGGGCACGGGCGTCGCCGCCGATCCGCGAGCCCAGCAGCGCTCCCGCGGGGATGACGGTCACCGTGGCCGCGGCGTGCAAGGGGGAGACGTCCCAGCCGGCGACGAGCAGCAGCACGAGCAAGAAGAGGACCGCGGTGAGCGCGGCAGAGACGAGCGCAAGGGCTGTCGCCGGGCCGATCGAAAGCCGCGGGCCCTCCGCAGGGATTGGTCGCGGCCGCGTGTCGCGGACAGGCTCGCGCAGCGCGACGACCGCCGCGATCGCCGCCACCGGGGCTTGAGCGAAGAAGATCCAACGCCACGACAGCGCCTCGGTCAGCGCGCCGCCCAGCGCCGGGCCGATCGCGGCCGCCAGCACGGCCGCGCCGAGCCACAGCCGGCGTCCGCGGGCACCCGCCGCGCCGCTGGGCTCCAGCAGCGCGAAGGCCGCCACCAGCGTGGCCGCGCCGCCGACCGCCTGGACGGCGCGGGCGGCCAGCAGCAGCCCGAGCGAGTCGCTGGCGCCCGCCGCGACCGAGGCGATCGCGAAGAGCGCCAGGCCCACAGCACCCGTGCGTGGCGCGCCATAGACGCGTTGCAGCCGCTCGGCCGGCAGCAGCGTCGCGGCCAGCACGACCGTGTAGATGCCGAGGATCGAGGCGACGCCCTCGACCGTCGTGTCGAGCTCGGCCAGCAGCTGGGGCAGCGCGAGCGTGACGATCGACGCGTCGGCGAGGGCCAAGCCCGCGGCGACGGCGAGCAGGATGTGGCGGGTCCGCACGGCGCCAGGCTAAGCGACCGCGGCCAACCGCCACGGCAGTTCGCTGCCAGTGGTCAGGGCGAAGGTCCAGCGCTGAACGGTCTCGGTCTCGGCGCTCTTGCTGCCGCCCAGGACGGCGGCGGTGTCGCGGTCCTCGACGTAGCGGCGGCCCTTCAGCGTGACGACCGCCGTCATCGTCGCCGGGGTGGCGTGCGGGTCCAGCTCGGCGATCTGTAGGGCCGCGACGCGCGCGCCGCGCACGACGACGCGCGTGGCGCCCGATGTGTCACCGCCGTAGAGCAAGGTGTCGATCGCGCCGCGGTCGGCCAGCGCTTCGAGCGCGCCGTCCTCGCCGTCGATTGCCTCGACCCACGCCTGCACCGCGCGCCGCGCGGCGACCTCCAGGACATCGGGCGCGAAGCGGCCGTCGGCCAGTGCGAGGTCCAGTGCGGCGGCGCGGGCGTCGGGATCGAGCTGTGCGGGCGCGATCTCTGCGACCGCGACGCCGGCGGGCAGCGCGTCGGCCACGGCGGTCTCAACCAGGGCCGTGTCGGCGACGCGACCGTCGCCCCACGGCACGGCGATCAACTCGGACTCGAGGTGGTGCCTGCCCTCGGCCTCGGCTTCGATCGACAGCAACCGCCAGCGCTCACCGGGCGGGTGCAAGGTCCACCACTCGGTCAACGTCGTCTGCGGGCTGCTCGCGCCATCCTTGAGGATGGTGGTGCCGTGCTGGTCGATGACGTAGTCGTCGAGCGTCGCGTGGATCCGGACGACGACGCGGTCTTCCTCCTCGCCCTCGCGGTTGACCAACCCCATGTACTCGATGCTCGGGTGCGCCTTGGGCTCACAGCGATTCTGCCAGCCCTTGCGCCGGAAGTCCTCCAGCCGCCGGCGCCACTCGACCATCAGGTCCGCTCCGACGAGCGGCTCGAGTGCCGCGACGTCGTTGGCCGACCAGTGGCGCTGGATGTCGAGGAAGAGCGCGGTCGCCGCGGTTCGGACCGTCTCGGGGTCGAAGTCGGCATCGTCGGTGGCGGCCTCGGCGGCCGCCAGCTCGGTCGCCCGCACTCGTGCGGCGCGCTGCTTGCGGTAGCGGTAGGCCTGCCACGCGCTGGTCAGCACCACGATCAGCACGACCGCGACGATCAGCAGGATCGTGAAGACCGACGCGCCACCGCCCGCGGTCCCGGCGCCACCTCCGCCGAATCCGCCTCCGCCGCCTCCGCCGCCACCACCACTGAAGCCGCTGCTGCCGCCGCCCGCGGCGGCCAGGATGGTGCCGAGCAGTCCGTTCATCGAATTCGCAGGGTACGGGTACTCCACGGAGACCAACGTCTGACCGGAGGTCCCACCATGAGCACCGGAGCCATCATCGCGATCGTTGTGATCGCGCTCGTTCTCATCGCCCTGGTCGCCGTCGTCCTGCCGCGCATGCGCGCGGCGTCGCGCGAGCGCCAAGTCGACCGTCGTCGCCAAGAAGTCGCCGGCGCCCACCGAGAAGTCGCGCAAGAGCGTCTTGCTGACGCCGACCGCGCCGAGCGTGAGGCCCGCGCCAAGCGCGCCGAGGCCGAGCTGCACGAGTCACGCGCGGCGCTGCACGAGGAGGGCCTCGCCGACGAGGACCTCGCCACCGAGCACCAGCGCTTCGTGCGCGACGGCGACGGCTCGCCGGCCCGTGACGATGACGGCGTCCGTGAGCGCGACGAGGTGGCCCGCGGCGAGCGCGATCGCTAAGCAGGTTCGACCCGTTCCGTCTGTCCGCCCGGCCCAGTGGGTCGGGGTGCGATGTGTGGCTGGATGGGCGGTGCTCCGTGACGATCGCCATCGCGCTTTCGTGGTCTGGGGCGTTGGGTGAAAGTGTTGGGGCGTGGTTCGGGGTTCTGTTGGTGGGGGCACCGAACGGGCGTCGCGCGATGGCGACATCACGGATCACCGCCCTGCCCACGCGCTCGCGCCGCCAACGCGCCGCCGCGCGGTCCGGAGCCCGAAACGCCCCGGACCTTCGCCCGAGAGGTTCATGTCGTTTGGTGTCCCACATAGGGACACCAGACGACACGGATCCCCCGGCCGGCGACATAGACGACCCGAATCGCCGACCCCAGCGCCAACGGACGACGGACCAACGCCAAGCACAACCGACCCCGCCTCACTCTCCCTCGGTGAGAACGGACCGCGCCGGGACGACGACACTGTCTGAGCGGAACGCCCAAGCAACAGCGCCATCCCGAGCGCTCGCCACAAACCAGGTCTGCCCCTAGGCCAGCGCTCCACGACGTCAGTCTTGGGCGGTTCGCTGCCCGTCCGGACCGACGTCACCGAGTTGTTGATGTGGTCGGTCCGTAACGAAAGCGTTACGGCCTACAACAACTCTGCACAATCGACCGATTCCGTCCGGATCCTCAGCTAGAGTCGATCGCTCAACAAATTAAGAGCCTCAGTGTCAGTCTTGTGCTTGCGGATGGTTGGTTGGTGTCCGCTCGGGGCTGTTGGGTTCCGGGAGGGCGGCGGGCTGACTCGAACAGTGCCTGTCCTTGTTGACCTGGCGGGGTTGTGTCGCCCGTCGCCGTCCCGGACCCGTCGGCGTGACCTAATAGGAGCGTGGCACCGCCCCCACTGAGGCATGTCCGCCGACGGTCCCCTTCGTTAAGCAAGCCAGAACGAGAGGACTGACGGTCATGATCGTGATCGGGGCCGACACACACAAGGCCACCCACACCTGTGCCGCTGTGACGGCGGGAATCGGTGAGCTTTTGGGCTCCCGGACAGCACCTGCGCGTAAGGAAGGCTTCGGCACGCTGCTGAAATGGGCGCGCGGCCTGAGCACCGAGAGGACCTGGGCGATCGAGGACTGCCGTCATGTCTCCGGTGGCCTGGAACGCTTTCTCATCGCACGCGGCGAGCGCGTGATCAGGGTCGCGCCCAAGCTGACCGCCGGGACCCGGACCAGCGCGAGAGAGCGCGGCAAGAGCGACGAGATCGACGCACTCGCCGTCGCCCGCGTCGCGCTGCGCGAGGGCCTAGACAAGCTGCCCGCCGCGTTCCTTGACCCAGAGGCCCGCGCGATCAAGCTGCTCAACGAGCATCGCGAATGCCTCGTCCAGGAACGCACCCGCCGCCAGAACCGGCTGCGATGGCTGCTACACGACCGCTGGCCCGAGCTCGAAATCCCCGCCCAAGGACTCGATCGCCCACGCTGGCTAGACAAGATCACACGACGCCTGGCCCGCTCAGAGCAGACCGCAGACATCCGCATCTGCAAAGACCTCGTGCGCGAGATCCGATCCGCCACCCGGCAGATCAACAGCCTGGAACGCGAACTCGCAGCACTGGTCGCTGACCGCGCCCCGCAACTCCTAGCACTACCCGGCTGCGGCCCGATGACCGCCGCGACGATCATCGCCGAGACCGCCGGCCCCGGCCGCTTCTCCACCGACGCCAAACTCGCACGCACCGCCGGCGTCGCACCAATACCCGCCAGCTCAGGCAACCGCCATCGCCATCGCCTGGACCGCGGCGGCAACCGCAAACTCAACTGCGCCCTACACCGCATCGCCGTCACCCAAGGCCGCCACCACCCACCAGCCACCGCCTACCTCAACCGCCGACAAGCCGAAGGCAAAACCCGCAAAGAAGCCCTCCGCGCCCTCAAACGCCACCTCGCCCGCACCATCTGGCACCACACCCAAACCACCACCACTTGACATAGGAGCAACCCCGCGACCGCTTCAACGGCCCGGGGGCGTGACCCAAAGGAGAGTAGGTCTCCCATGAGTGCCCCGCAGGGTAGCTCCGGCTGCCGCATCACCGTCACCCCCTCAGACGCCGACGTCCTGCGCATCGAGGCCAAGAAGGTCCTGATGTTCAATCACGAGGAGTTCGAGGACTTCCTCGACTACGTCCCCGTCAAGCAACTCGAGCTCGCCGACATCTTCCGCGACGCCACCGCCGTCATCGACGCGCTCGGCTGGGACCCCGACATCAACCCACCACGCGACAGCTTCGACGTCCCCCTCACCCACGCCCACATCGAGCAACTCCACCACCGCCGCGCCGAACTCCTCGACACCAACCTGGACCTCCTCACCGACATCGGCGCCGACAACACCACCAACGCCATCATCATGAGCGACATCTACGCCAACCGCCACAGCGTCGAAGCCCTCAACCGCGTCTTCGACGCCTACGGCGACACCATCACCGCATAGCTCGTCGAGCGCGTGTGGCGGCTAGACTCGCCACACGCGTCAGCGCTGCGATCTAAACCTGGCTGTTGCAGCTAAGCCGTCCGCGTCGCGTGCCGCCCTGCACGAGGAAGGCCTCGCCGACGACGACCTCGCCACCGAGGACCAGCGCTTCGTGCGTGACGGCGACGGTGGGGTAGACCGCGACGCCGATGGTCTACGCGATCGCCACGGCGTCGAAGCCCTCAACAAGGTCTTCGACGCCATCCGCTTCCTCGCCTGAGGTCGAAGACCGCGACGTAAATCTACTGCGGCTGTGTTTCACCGGGGAGGGGCCCGCGGACGTGCTTACGATCCTCGGCCGTGGCAGCCCCGAATTCAGCGTAATTGTCCCGCGCTTGCCGCAGGCTCACACGGTTTGGGCCGCTCACGACATCTGCTCTATGCCAGTCGACCGCAGGATCATCTTCCCAGCCGCACACTGGGCAGATCGCGTAGTGCCCCCGACTTCCCAGCGTCCAGTACTCGCAGCAGGGGCACTGAAACTTCGTGGTGTCAGGCGCCGGTGTCATTGCACTGAAACTCAAAATATTCGAATCCTTCGTCAGGTGGGAAATATGTCTCAATCTCACCGTCCTTGACGATCACGATGGCCTGCTTTCCGTCGTCCCAATAGATCTCCGCACCGTCTCGCGGCCGAATGCAATCGTCGTCAGGGTCGCTGATGATTTCAACCGCATCCCGCCAGTATTCCCAGGGGTCGGTGTATGCAGGGCTGAACTTGTGGCCGTGCTTCGTAAAGTGCGGAAGGAGTCCACCATCCCTCCAGGGGATGTCTGGGTTGTCCGCACCGATTCCTGCGGGGTCGCTTTCTCCCGGTGATCCGACCTGGTAGTTGAACCACTGCTTGATCTCGTCGTTGTCGGGGTCGCTGACTCTGCTGTCGATCGTGCTCTCGACCGTTGACCGAGACGGGGCAGTCGGAGCCGCTGTGGCAACGCTGTAGCCCTGGCTGGTGTAGGCCTCGATGCCACCGACGGCCGGCAGCTCATCCTCCGCGAGCCAATAGCTCTCGACAGGCGGTGTCCATACGCACCAGCCGTAGCCGGTGCCGGCAAGGACGCGGAAGCCGACGGGTGGGCCCGTGAGATACGCGCAAGGGTCACTCCACCCATAGGTCAGGTTGACCGATTGCCACTGCTGGCCGGCGTACCCGTACTGCAGGATCCACCCGTCCTCGGGGAGGGGACTGCTGTTGAGATTCGGGTACGTCCCACCTGTCACGAAGAACAGAAAGCCAGCCGACGGTCCGCCCTTCGGCGCGGGAGGATCCGGCAGGCCGACACGAAGAAACTTCGCGTTGAGTCCAGATCCAATCTTCCAGCCAACGTCAAACGCCGTCGCCGAGAGACCAAGCGCCCCGAGCGCCCGCAACTTCGGCGAGAGCCCGGTATCGATGGTGATCTTGCGAACTCGCTGCCACAGCGATGGAGCCTGCGGGTTCGTTGGAGGTAGCGTCGCTTGGCGCTGCCGAAGGATCTCCTCCGCTTCAGCCACCGGATCGTATGCGGACGGGATGGCCTGAGGCGACTGGCCATAGACAAAGCGATAGACCGTATCCCGCGTATCGGCAGCTCTCGTCCAATACTCCGTATCCGGCGTCGCCTGAGCCGTAACGGCTCCGCCGACAGCCATCGCTGTCAACGATAGGAGCGTAGCGATTGCGACGCGCACGGAAACGCGCCCAAGCCGGACTGCGTGAAGAGTCACCGGTTCTCCGAGGATCGAGAGGTCAGGAATCGATCAACCACGACTACCCAATAAGGGCGAGTACATCAGTCAAGCAAATTACAGGATCGATACGACAACGACCACAGGTGCCCCTGGCGGCGGTATGCCGTTCGGCAGCGCAGCTCGGCCAGCGTGGCACTCGCCGGGCGGCTAGGCGGTCCGCGACCGCAGCTCCGCCAACGCCCGGCGCTGGCGGGCGAAGACGAACTTGACGATCCGCTCACGCTCACGATCGGTGAGCCGCTCGAGGCGGAGGCCGCGCAGGCCCCACGTGTCGTCGGCACGCACCACGCGCGCGAGCAGGTCGATCAGGTCGTCTTGGTCATCGAGCTCGAAGCGCAGCCGCAAACGGTCGCCCGCTTCCAGCGCATCGGCGCCGGCGATCAGGACGCCGCCGGCGCTGACGTTGCGGGTAAAGCCGTTGAGCCAGCCGACCTTGAACCCGTCGGGGATCAGCGCCACGGGCCGCACGAGGTCGATCCGGACCTCGTCGCGGCGCTGCGGCGCTCGTGGCGGTGCCAATGGGACGACGGCCTTCAGGAAGTGCAGAAGGTCTTCGCGGACGCGACCGTGCGGGCCGGGGACGGCGAGGAGGCGGCCGTCGATGCGACCCTCGCCGGTCAGCGGGACGATCGTGGCCTTGCGCCGATGCAAGAAGCGCAGCGGGACGTCGGGGGTCGCGGTCAGCGCGAGCTCGGCGGCGCCGGTGACGGCGCGCACGACGGTTGCCTCAAGGGTTGCGACACGGGGGACGAGCACGCGGACGCGTTCCTCCTGGCCCCTGTGCAACCCGATCATCTTCCCACTTGCGTCGGCCGGCCACGGCCAATCTTGAGGTCCGAGCGCGCTGGCGGGGGACCTGCACTAGCACGCTTGGCGGCCGGGTACAATGCAGGCATGGCCAAGACGCAGCGAGAGCGAGATGCAGCAGCGCGCGAGGCGAAGCTCGAGCGCATCAAGGACCAAGTCGCGACCGGCGATCTGACCGTCCGCAAGATGTCTGACGAGGAGCGCGCCAAGTGGGCCAAGCACCGCGAGGAGACCGAGGTGGCGGCCAGCCCGGCCGATCGCCGTCGTGCTGCCGCGGCCCAGCGCCGCCGTCAGCGTCGCGCCGCACGCACGCCGTAACTTCCCCGCTGCGCTGAACGTCTGCGCTCTCGGCGTGGCGCTAGGGTCCTCCGCGCCATGAAGCTCGCGACGTTCCTCTCCCCGGGTGCCGACGCGCCCCAGGCCGGCGAGGTCCGCGGTGACGCCGTTGTGGCGTTCGCCGACGGCACGACCGTCCTCGATCGCCTCGCCTCGGACGACCGAACGCCTGCCGCTGGCACGGAGTACCCACTCGCCGACGTCCGTCTGCTGGCGCCGGTGCCGCAGCCGCGAGCGATCTTCGGTGTCGGCCTCAACTACGCGGCCCACGCCAAGGAGACCGGCAAGGAGCTGCCCCAAGCGCCGATCATCTTCATGAAGCTGCCCTCCAGCGCGGCGGCGCCGAACGACACCCTCGCGATCCCGACCGTCATCCGGCGGCTGGACTACGAGGGCGAGCTGGCCGTCGTGATAGGCGCCGGTGGCGCGGTCGCCGGCTACGCGGTGGCCGATGACATCAGCGCCCGCGACCTGCAGAAGCGCGAGCCGCAATGGACACGGGCCAAAGGCTTTGACAACTCCTGCCCCTACGGGCCGTGGATCACGACGGCCGACGAGGTCGACGACCCGCACGCACTCGCGTTGCGGACCTGGGTCAACGGCGACCTGCGCCAGGACTCCTCGACGGCCGACCTGATCTTCGGCGTGCCCGAGATCGTCGCCTTCTTGTCCGAGACGATCACGCTAGAGCCTGGAGACGTAATCCTCACCGGCACGCCCTCGGGCGTGGGCACCGGTCAGACCCCGCCGCAGTTCCTGGCCAGCGGCGACACGATCCGCATCGAGATCGACGGCCTCGGGGCCATCGAGCACGCGATCGCCTAATGCTTGTCGATCACACGGTCGATAAGCCCGTACTCGACGGCCTCATCGGGCTTGAAGAAGCGGTCGCGCTCCATGTCGGAGTGGACCTTCTCGACCGGCTGCCCCGTGTGGTGGGCGTAGATCTCGTCGATTCGCGCGCGCGTCTTGATGATCTCGCGGGCGTGGATCTCGATGTCGGAGGACTGGCCTTCGAAGCCCGAGGACGGCTGGTGGATCAGGATCCGGCTGTTGGGCAACGAGTAGCGCTTGCCCTTGGCGCCGCCCATCAGCAGCAGTGATCCCATCGACATCGCGATCCCGACGCACATCGTCGACACGTCGGGCTTGATGAACTGCATCGTGTCGTAGATCGCCAGCCCGGCGTAGATCGAGCCGCCGGGCGAGTTGATGTAGATCGAGATGTCCTTGTCGGGATCGGCGGACTCCAGGTGCAGGAGCTGCGCCACGATCAGGTTGGCGACCTGATCGTCGACAGCCGAGCCGAGGAAGATGATCCGCTCGTTGAGCAGGCGCGAGTAGATGTCGTACTCGCGCTCACCGCGGGCGGTTCGCTCGATCACCATCGGGACGAGGGGCATGGCCCGCACAGTAGCGGTCACCCCGTTCATCTCGCTGTCACAACGCCGTTCGTCGCCCCTGAACGGCGTTCTGCCGTGCATCACGCCCAGAGGTCGTAGGACGACAGAAGCGGCATCGCAAGCGCGACGGGGATGACGCGCTGCGAGGGGTTCAGGGACGGACCCGGGATGGACGCCTCCTCCGGACATTCCGCGCCGCATTTTCTCCCATGCCCCCCGGCTTCGTCATGATGCGGGCGTCGGACGGCCCGTCACGGAGCCGGGGGCATGGGAGACCCAGACCGCATACCGCAGCACAACTCGATCCAGCTCTCCGCCGCGCTCGCGGGCGGTGCGGAGGCGCGCGGGCGCCAGCTCGCGCTGTTGCAGGCCGTAGTTGCCGTTGCCGATGCTGCCACCGACGTGCGCCAGGACGGCGATGCGCTGCGGGTCACGTTCACTGACGCCCGCACCGCGGCGCTCTGCGCTGTCGAGCTCCAGCAGCGGATCGAGGCCGACAACCGCACGGCCGTGGTGCCTGGCGTCTTGCGCATCGCTGCCGCGGTGCAGCCGGGCCGCGACGACCGTCTCTGCGCGCTGGCCGGTGCCGGACAGATCCTGGTCGACGAGGGTGTCTGGGAGCAGCTGCGCGACAGCGAGGATCTGCAGATCGAGTCGCCGCGCCGCCTCGGCGGACCCGATGCCGCGGCCGAGATCCGCTGGGATCCGCTGCCCGAGCCGCTCGTGCCGCTGCCCGCACGGCTGGAGGTCGCAAGGCCTGAGGCGTTCGTCGGCCGTGCGCCGGAGCTCGCGCGCCTGGAGCCGCTGCTGGCGCACGCCGGACACGGTGGCCGTCAGGTGATCCTGCTCGGCGGTGAGCCGGGCATCGGCAAGTCGCGGCTGGCGCGCGAGCTGGCCGTCGCCGCCCATGCCCGCGGGGCTACGGTCCTGCAGGGCCGCTGCGACGAGGACCTGCGCATGCCCTATCAGCCGTTCGTCGAGGCGCTCTCGCATCTCGTCGAGCACGCTGCCGATGCGGTCTTGGAGCGCCATGTCGACGAGCACGGCGGCGAGCTCGGTCGCCTCGTCGGCGCGCTGGGCCGTCGGCTGCCCGACGCGCCCGCGCCCCGCCAGGCCGATGGCGATACGGAGCGCTACCTGCTCTTCAGCGCTGCGGTCGGCCTGCTGAATGCCGAGCAGGCCCAGCGCCCGGTCGTGTTGTTCCTGGACGACATCCAGTGGGCCGACACGCCAACGCTGCTGCTCCTGCGCCATCTCGTCGCCTCCGACCTGCGGCTGCGGCTGACGATCATCGCGACGTTTCGCACGACCGAGTTCGACGATGAGCACCCGCTGGTCAAGCTGCTGGCCGATCTGCATCGCGAGCCCGACGTGACGCGGGTTGACCTCACCGGGCTGGAGGCCGAGGCGGTCGCCGAGCTCGCCCGTGACGCGACCGGTCAGAAGCTCGACGGCGTGACGATGGATGCCGCGCGGGCGCTGCAGCGCCGCACCTCGGGCAACGCGTTCTTCGTCACCGAGATGCTGCGCCATCACGGCGACGACCTCTTTGCCGTCGAGATGCCCGGCAGCGTGCGCGACGTGCTGGAGCGCCGGCTGCAGCGGCTCGGCGACAGCGTTCGCGATCCGCTGGCGGCGGCATCGGTCATCGGCCAGGAGTTCGACCTCGAGCTGGTCGGCCGGATGCTCGATGCCGACGCGGACGCGGTGATCGCGGCCGTCGACGCCGCGGCCGAGGCCGCGCTGGTTATCGCCCCGCGCCATCCAGGCGACCGCTATGCCTTTGCGCACGGCCTGATCGTCACCACCCTCTACGAGGCGCTGGGCCCGGCACGTCGCGGGCGGCTGCACCGTCGCGCGGCCACCGCGTTGGAGGAGCTCTGCGGCGATGGCAGCGGCGCGGTGGTGACCTCGCGGGTCAGCGAGCTGGCGCGCCACTGGCTCAACGCCGAGCCCGCCGAGCTGGAGCGCGCACTGCGCTACACACAGCTGGCCGGTGAGCATGCGGTCGCCCAGCTGGCGCCCGACGACGGCGTGCGCTGGTACCGCCAGGGGCTCGAGCTCTTCGAGCAGCTCGGCGGCGCTAATGACGCGACCCGCTTTGATCTGCTCGTCGGCCTCGGTGACGCCCAGCGCCAAGCGGGTGATCCCGAGTTCCGCGCCACGTTGCTCGACGCCGCGTCGCTGGCGCGTCGCATGCAGGACGGTCCGCGGCTGGTCCGTGCGGTGCTCGCCAACAACCGCGGTTTCGTCAGCGCGTCGGGTGTTGTCGATGACGAGCGCCTGCACGGGCTGGAGGACGCGCTGGCCGCTGTCGGCCCGAACGACAGCGCGCAGCGCGCGGTCCTGCTCGCAACGCTGGCCGCCGAGCTCGCGTTCTCGCCGACCGATCGTCAGCGGCGCGTCGAGTTGAGCGACGAGGCACTCGCGCTCGCCCGCCGCCTGGACGATCCCGCTGCGCTGAGTCGCGTCCTGAGCCTGCGGTTCGTGACGCTGTGGATGCCCGAGACGCTCGACGAGCGCTTGGCCAACAGCGAGGAGAACGTCGCCGCGGCGCGCCGGACCGGCGATCCCGTCGCCGAGTTTCACGCTGTGCACTGGCAGGCGGCCGCCTCCGTCGAGGCAGGTCGCCTCAACGACGCTCACCGGGACGTCGAGCACGAGGCGGCGCTGGCCGACCGCCTCGGCCAGCCGACGATGCGCTGGCTGGCGACCTATGACCGCGCCAACCTGGAGATCATCGCCGGTCGTCTTGCCGAGGCCGAGCAGCATGCCCACGAAGCGCTGCAGATCGCGACGCTCAGCGCACAGCCCGACGCGCTCTCGTTCTTTACCAGTCAGCTCACCAACATCCGCTACGAGCAGGGTCGCCTCGCCGAGCTGCAGCCCCTGATCGCGCAAGTGGTTGCTGATAACCCTGGGATTCCGGCGTTCCGCGCAGTGCTGGCACTTGCCTGCTGCGAGGGCGACCTCGACGACGAGGCGCGGCGGATCCTCGCGCACGAGACCGCGTCTGCGTTCTCCGCACTGCCACCGGACGTCACCTGGTTGCCCGGCCTGGCGATCTACGCCGAAGTCGCTGCGCATCTGCAAGACGGCGCGGCGGGCGCAGTGTTGTATGACTTGCTCGCGCCGTGGGCAGGGCAGGTCGTCTACTCCGGCATCAGCGCCTGGGGCTCGGTCGATCATCACCTCGGCGCCGTCGCCGCCGTCATCGGGCGCTACGCCGAGGCCGAGGAGCACTTGCGCCAGGCGGCTGAGCTCAACGTCGCGCTCCGCGCGCCGATCTGGGTGGCGCGCACCGACCTGGCGACCGCCCGGCTGCTGCTGGGGCGCGACGGTCTGCAGGATCGCGAGCGCGCCCGGGCGCTGCTGGAGCGCGCCGCGGCCGCCGCACAGCGTCTGGGTTCGGCGACGCTCGCGCGCCGCACGGCCAGCCTGCTCGGCTACGAGAAGACACTCGGCACGCTGCCGTTGCCGGCGATGCCCAATCCAAGCGCGCGTGCTGCACGGACGCCTGCACCGAGCAGCGGCGCCGAGTCGGCGCCGACGCCCAAGGCGACCGAGAAGGGGTCCAGGGGACCGACGGCGACGCTGCGCCTGGAGGGCGAGATCTGGACCGTGACGGGCGCGGAGACCGTGCGGCTGAAGGACCGCAAGGGCCTGCAGTACCTCGCGACGCTGCTGGAGCGCCCCGATGTGGAGGTTCACGCGATCGACCTGGTCAATGGCCCGATCGACGCGGATGCGCGGGGGCGCGCCGCCGGTACGCCCAACGGCGAGCTCCCCGTGTCTGATGGCGGCGACGCGGGCGCGCTGCTGGATCCCGAAGCCAAGGCCGCCTATCGCGAGCGCGTTGCCGAGCTGCGCGAGGACCTCGAAGAGGCCGAGCGGTTCCACGACGTCGAGCGCGCGTCGCGCCTGCGCGAAGAGCTGGACTTCATCGGCGCTGAGCTCGCCCGTGCCGTGGGCCTCGGAGGCCGTGACCGGCGCGCGAGCAACGCCGCCGAGCGCGCCCGCGTCAACGTCACCCGCGCGATTCGCGGCGCGGTCAAGGCGATCGCCGAGCACGACGGGCGCCTTGGCCACCACCTCGAGCGCTCGGTGCGCACGGGCGTCTTCTGCGCCTATCAGCCGGGGCCCGACGGGCCGGACGCCTGGCGGGTCATCGTCGAGCGCTAACCGTTGGTTGTGCCCGGGGCGCTCCAGCGCACCTCGCCTGCCTCGATGAGGAAGTCGAAGTGCATGCGCAGCGCGAGCGTCACGCGCTGGTCGGGCACAATCCCCAGTTCGGCATGCAGCGGGTGGCTGTCGAGCTGGTGCAGCGTCAGGTCGTAGTCGTGGCGCAGTTGGGTCACCTTGATGTTCTTGGTGATCGCGGGTGCGACGACGACCTGCTGAATGTCGGCCCGGCGACCGTCCTCGGTGGCCCGGATCTGCTTCAAGAACACCTGGTTGACCTTGTGATCGTGCAGCGCCTTGCCGAACTCGGCGGCGAAGTGCAGGCCCAGGTCAACGTGCGGCTGCTCGAACAGGAGCTCTTTGAGCTCCCGGCTCACGGTCAGGATGTCGCCGATCGCCAGCTCGACCTCTGACAGCTCGTCGCCGACGGGCGTCAGCGTCATCAGCGGCCGGCGCTCCGGCGACTCGCCGGCGTCGAAGTTCATGCCGAAGACGTCCAGCGTCAGTGACTTCGACCCACCCGCCCCCTCCTCGGCGGGCAGCGTTGACCAGCCCATCGTCTTGGGGTAGCCGTAGTCCTCGCGGCCCGACAACAGGGAGATCGGGTTGTCCAACATCATGGCGGCGCAGAACATCCCGAAGTCCTGGGCGACCAACTTGTCGTCCTTCTCCTTGACGCGAGCGACGGGGATCCAGAAGCCGACCTGCGGCTCGCGGACCGCGCCCATCGAGTGCCAAGGCTCGAGCGTCGGGCGGATCGCGCCGACGACCCCGAAGGTGACGATGACGGTGTCGCCCAGCGGGCGGTAGTCGACAGCACCGCCGGTCGGGTCCCGGAAGACCTTCGTGCACAGGGCGTCGAGCTTGGCGTGGTCGGCCTGCAGGCCGAAGACGTACAACGTGGTGTCGTCGCACTGCAGCGGGCCGGGCGCCGAGCCCAAGCCGCCGAACTCGACATAGGGGGGTAGATCGGTCATTCAGTCGCTCTCCAGCCAGCCTTCGGTTCCGGGGACCACCGCGGGGCTCCCGCTCAAATGCTGCGCGGCGAGCCGGCCCGAGGTCACGGCCGCCTCGACGCTGCCGCCGCAGATGCCATTGCGCGTCCAGTCACCCGCGAGCGCAAGGTTGGCGGGCACGGCCTCGCTCGGGCGCAGGCGAAACTCGATCGAACCGGGCGGCGTGAGCACGTAGCGCTCGCTGCCAAAGATGTTGGCCCGCCAGTACTGGGACCGGACGCGGTCCTCGCCCGACGCGCCGGTCGGGTCAAAGAGCAGCTCCCAGGCAAACCCACCAGCACTGTCTGCGCGCTCGGCGCCCGGCCACAGCACGAGCGCCTTGTCGCGCAGATGTGCCACGCCGGCGGCGAACGCGCGCTCGTCGGCATCGCGCTGCGTGTCGTTCTCCGGCTCCTCCATGGTCCCGCAGAAGTAGCCGATCGACCGCACGCCGTCGCCCTGCGGCCAGCCCTCGCGCCCCAGCAGGTGCGTCATGTCGCAGAGCGTGTCCAGCGGCTTGACGTAGGCGCCGGAGACCATCCCGGGCGGGTTGGGGTCCTTGGTCGGGCTGAGCTCGGCGGGCGACTTGGTCATCCACACCTGCAGCGCTTGGGTGGCGACCGTCGTGGCGTGCTCGAGCATCGCGGCAAAGCGCGGGTCGGCGGCGGCGAGGTTCTCGGTGATGGGCGCCAGCGAGCCGATCGAGATGCCGAGCACGACGTCGTCGAAGTCCTCGCCGACCTTCAGCACGTGCTCGGTCGCGTCCGGGGCGCTCTGGCACGCCTCGAAGGCCACGTCACCGAGCGCAGCCGCACCGCCGACGAGCTGGTCGTAGAAGGGCTCCGCCGGCCAGGACATCAACCCGCCGGCGTCGGGCGCGAGCGGCCGATACTCGGCATCGCCGACGACCTGCGCCTGGTGGCGGACGTGGATGCGGTCGACGAGCTGCCCGTCGGCCGAGATGCCGACGTCGGTGATCTCGCGAAAGAACTCAAAGCGCACGCCGCGGGCGCGGAGCGCCTCGTACATCGGCGCGAAGATGGCGTCGCCCATCCCCGCCTGCATCTTCCACATGATCGCGCCGCGGTAGCCCAGGCACATGCGCAACATCGCCTGCAGCGCCTTGCCCGCAGCCAGGCACGGCTGGTCACGATCGCCGTCGCGGTAGGCAAAGCAGAGTTGATAGAAGGCACGCAGGATCGGCGACTGGGCCAGCGTCGCGGGGCGGGCGCCGTGGCGCGCCATCCAGGCCATGAACTCCTCGCCGTTGACCTGAGCGAAGCCGCCCTTGTCGAGGTCGTCAAGCTGGTCGGTCAGGATGCCGCGAAAGACCGTCGCGGTGACGTCGAAGGTCATCGCGTAGCGGCCGCCGTCGGTGAGCTTCCAGACGACGTCGGTGAGCAGGCGCAAGAACCGGCAGATCAGCGGCTCGCCGTGATGGGTGGGGTCGCCATCGAGATGCAACACCGGACCGGCGAAGCGCAGGAGGGCTTCGAAGAGGTCTTCGAGGTCGGAGTCGCCGTCGTCGCCGCCCAGCAGCTTCTCCAGGCCGAGCAGGAAGCCGTCGAAGAACTTGTCCAGCGCCTTGAGGGCCAATGAGGCGTGCGCGGGCGGCTCGACGAGCCGCAGCATGTGGATCGCGTCGTGCATCAGCCGGTGCAGGCCCGGCGGCTCGCTCGCGATCCCCGGAACACCCTCGTTGCTCGGGAAGTGGAAGTGCCGCGGGATCCAGCGGTCGTCTTCGGTGTCGTCGCAGAGGACGACCTCGCTGGTGGGGTGGAAGGCATCGCGCCAGGTGCGCAACGGGGCGTCGGCGGGCCGGTCGAGCTCCTCGTAGACGCGGCGGATGACGTCGAACGCGTTCTCGTAGAAGCCGAACCAGACGTGCAGCCCGTGCTCCTCGATGCGCTGCGCGGGGTGGGTGGGACCGATTCCCCGCCGCCCGCTGGCGCCCTTGCCGCCCAGCCGCCAGCCCAGCTGGTAGACGGTGACGTCGTAGCGCTCGCGCAGCTCTGGCGTCGCGGTGAGTTCGAAGGCCGCGGTCAGGCCGCCCGCTCCGCCACCAAGGATTGCCACCCGCCGCCGTTCGCTGCACCCCATGAGGGCCGCGACCGTATTGGACGACGGCGCCGGACACAACCACTGGCCGATCAACACCACAACGCGGTGGTCGCCCTGCGCCCTCCAGTGAACGCCGTTCCGTCGCGATGAACGCCCTGGAGGTGCACGGAGCAGATTGACTGATGCTGGAGACCGCCATCTTGACCACGAACATCGTCGTACCTGCCGACGGCTCCCCCGCCGCTGAGGCAGCAGCTTGGTACGCCGGTGCAGTGGCTGAGGCGCGTCGTGGCACGGTTCACGTCGTGGCGGCATGGGAGCCGCCGGGCGCTCGCGCACAGGAGCTGGCACGGACGCTGGGCCGTCGGGCAGAAGTGGACGCCGTCTTGGCGGACGTCCAGGGGGCGCTGAGCGCCGCCGGCCTGACGGTGAACGGCCATGTCCGCCGGTGCGGGCTGGTCGCGGCACTGTGCGCGGTCGCCAGCGAGCACGACGCAGAGTTGATCGTGGTGCCCGCGGGATGGAACTCGCTGGCCCGTGAGTTGCGCTGGCGGGCCTCCTGCCGCGTGGACATGTTGGTCGTTGACTCCGGCCGCCATCCGGGTTTCCGTCCCTTTCCCGTGGCGGTCGCGCGCTGACGTCCGGCCGGCGGTCGTCGTCGAGTGGTGAGTTCAGGCACCACTCGACGACGAGCGCTGGTCGGACGGTCGGCCCTTTAGGGCCGGCGTCACGCACCGGCTACGGTGGCCGGTGTGGAGACGGCGACCGCCCGAGGCCTTCCGGGCCTTCATCGGGCGCCCCCGATCGGCCTCGTGCTGTGCGGGGTCACCTCGATCCAGTTCGGCGCGGCGCTCGCCGCGACGCTGTTTGACGACCTCGGCCCGGCCGGTGTCTCGCTGCTGCGCCTCGGGTTCGCTGCGGTCATCCTCGTCGTCCTCTCGCGGCCGCGTGTGCGCGGGCGCTCGGCCGTCGAGCTGCGGCTCGTCGCGCTCTTCGGCCTGACGCTCGGCGGCATGAACCTGCTCTTCTACGAGGCGCTGGACCGGATCCCGCTCGGCGTCGCGGTTACGATCGAGTTCGCCGGGCCACTGGGGGTCGCGGTGGCGACATCGCGGCGGCGGCTGGACCTCGTGTGGGCCGGCATCGCGGCGTTGGGGATCGTGCTGCTGTCAGACCCATTCGGCGCTGGGATCGACACCGTCGGGCTCGTGCTGGTGCTCGGCGCCGCGGCGTGCTGGGCGGCCTACATCTTGATCGCGCAGCGCGCGACCCAGGTCTATGACGGCAGCCAGGGCTTGGCGATCGCGATGGTCGTCGCCGCGCTGGTGCCGCTGGTCCCGGGCGTGGCCGAGGCGGGCACAACGCTGCTGCACCCGCAGTGGCTCGCGCTGGGCGCGGTCGTCGCAATGGCCTCCAGCGTGATCCCTTACAGCCTGGAGACCGAGGCGCTGCGGCGCATGCCCGCCAACGTCTTTGGCGTGCTGATGAGCCTCGAGCCGGCGGTCGCGGCGCTGGCGGGCTTCCTCGTGCTCAGCCAGGCGCTCGGGGCGCGCGACCTCGTCGCGATCGCGTTGGTGGTCTGTGCCAGCGTCGGCGTCTCACGCGCGGTCCCGCCGTCGGCGGAGGCGTAGGGGATACTGGCCCCGCACGCCGTGCTCCCGCTGAACCTGCCCAATGTGTTGACGGTCCTCCGGATCCTTTTGGTTCCGGTGCTGGTCGTCGCGCTGCTAGGCGAGGCGGGCAACGACCTGCTGGCGGCATTCGTCTTTGCCGCGGCGTCGGCCACCGACGCGCTGGACGGCTATCTGGCCCGCTCGCGCAACGCCATCACCTCGTTCGGCAAACTGATGGACCCGATCGCCGACAAGCTGCTGGTGATCGCGGCGCTCTTCGCGCTGGTGTCGTTGGATCGCTTGCAGGCCTGGATCGCCATGGTGATCGTCACGCGCGAGCTGGCCGTGACCGTCACGCGCATGGCCGCCACCGCGCAAGGTGTGATCATCCCCGCGGCCGGCCTGGGCAAGATCAAGACGATGGTGCAGGTCGCCGCGATCTTCTTCCTGATCGCCTTCGATCCCACACCGCTGTGGGTCGACCTGCTCGTCTACGTCGCGGTGGCCGTCACGGTCGTCTCCGGCATCGATTACTTCTTCGGCCTGCGCCGGATGCTCCGCGAGGCCGAGGAACGTCGCGCGGCCAAGCACCACCTCGACGTTGAGGACCCCGACGCCGCGCGAACGAGCCCCTAGGCGAGTTCGCGCAGCGAATGCGAGCCCTCTGGGCGAGTTATTCGCCGGCGAGTTACTCGCCGAGCTCGTTGTCCAGCCACTCACGCATCGTCGTGTGGCGCTCGGAGTAGCTCCCGGCGCCCAGCTCGTGCTGGAGCTCGGAGAGCAGGCCGAAGCGCTCGGCGACGACGTTGTGCTGATGGATGGTCTCCAAGTTCTCCTGGCGGGCGGAGACGAAGGCGCCGGGCGTGAGCAGGGGCAACTGCTCGACGACCCCCTTGACCATCTCGCGCACGCAGTCCTCGACGAAGCGCGGGCGGCGATGGGCCTTCTCGACGACGGCGCCCTCGTCGGAGCGCTTCATCATCTCGTAGATCTCTGAGGACATCGACTCCTCGACGATCCGCAGCAGCACGGCCGCATCGATGTCGTTGTCGTCGGGGCAGCCGATGTGCAGCGTGCCGAGACCGCGCTGGTTGTGGGTCGCCACCGGCACGTGGTCGAAGATCCGCTCGATCTGGTCCTCATCGAAGCCGTCCGCCGTCAGACGCTCTCTTGCCGCTCCGGCAACAAGTTGCTGGGCACACGGGCACGCGGTCATGCCCTGGGCGGCGACGCCGATCAGCCGGCGGGTTCCGGAGGCGGTCGCGACCGCCGTTCCGAACAGCGTGTAGAGCTCCTGGGTCTGGATGCCGGAGACCGGCGCCGGCTTGTGCTCGGGGTAGCGCGCGGCGATCGTCACCTCGGCCCGCCGCGCGTCCTGACGCTCGCGAACCAGCTCGGCGATCCGCCGCGCCAGCTCTTCAGCCCGGAAAGCAGAAGATCCCAGGATGACTTCGCCGATGACCTCATTGACGGTCTCCTCGAAGCGCGACATGTGGGCGCCCTTTTGGGCCGGACCGAGGTCCACAAAGCACTCCAGGTTGGCCCAGTAGAGCTCCTCCCGGCCGTCGCGCGAGATGCGGATCACCTTCTCGACGTTGGTCACCCCGACGCGCGAGAGCGAGAGGTGGACGGTCGGCTTCTGGGCCTGGACGTCCGGGGAGTTCACAAGGGTCGATGTCGGCTCCATGACCCGAACCAGCCTATCGATCCCACTTTCGGGGATTCCCTGCTCCTCCTAACGTGTGCTAACAATCCCGTCGTCGGCTACGAGTCCCTCCGTCACAGCACGAGAGGATCACGGCTCAGCCTCATGCGGCGGTCACGTCGCACTTGCACCTCGGGGTGCGTTCCAGAGCAGCACAAGGGAAGAGAGAGGGGTCCGGCACTGGGATGCCTGGCCCGGGAACGACGTCCACAAGGATCGGGTTGAGCACCAAGACCGACGTTCTACTCGCTGACGAGGCACCCATCACGGAGCTCGACGGGCTCCAATCGCTCATCCAAGAAGGGCACGAGCGCGGGTTTCTCACCATCGAGCAGATCACCACGACGCTCGAAGAGGTCGAGATCACCAAGGAGCAGCTGTCTGAGCTCCATGCGCATCTCGACGAGCAGGGGATCGCCATCGTCACGGCCGAAGGCAAGCCGGTTACCTCGGAGAGCGGGCGCGCTGAAGCGGCCGCCGCCGAGCGCCAGTCACCGACGCCGGCCGAGACGCGCAAGAAGCCCGAGATCGACCTCACGGTCGAGCCGAGCCTCGACTCGCTGCGTCTCTATCTCCGCTCGATCGGCCGCGTTGCGCTGCTGACCGCCGAGCAGGAGGTCTCGCTGGCCAAGCGCATCGAGCGCGGCGACATGGCGGCCAAGCAGGCGATGGTCGAGGCCAACCTGCGCCTCGTCGTCTCGATCGCCAAGGGCTACCTCGGCCGCGGCCTGACGTTCCTGGATCTGATCCAGGAAGGCTCGCTGGGCCTCATCCGCGCCGTCGAGAAGTTCGACTACCGCCGCGGCTACAAGTTCTCCACCTACGCGACGTGGTGGATCCGCCAGGCCGTGACGCGTGCGATCGCCGACAAGGGCCGCACGATCCGGATCCCGGTCCACATGGTCGAGAAGCTCAACAAGGTCGTGCACGTCGAGCGCCAGCTCGTTCAGTCACTCGGCCGTGAGCCCTCGCCAGAGGAGATCGCCTCAGAGCTCGACTGCACGCCGCGCGAGGTGCGCGACATCTTGCGGATGAGCCAGCAGCCGATCTCGCTAGAGAAGCCGATCGGCGACGAGGAGGAGTCCGAGCTGGGCGACTTCGTCGAGGACCAGACGGCCGAGTCGCCGTTTGAGCTGGCCGCCGAGAACCTGCGCAAGGAGAACGTGCATCGCGCGCTGGCCGCACTGCCGCAGCGCGAGCGCGAGGTGATCGAGATGCGCTTCGGCCTGACCGGTGGCCGACCGCGTACCCTGGAGGAGGTCGGTCGCGCGTTCAACGTCACGCGGGAGCGGATCCGTCAGATCGAGAACCACACCTTGAAAAAGCTCGAGTCGCTCCCCGAGGCCCAGCGCCTCAGGGACGCCTCGTAGTCCGGGAGAGAATTTCCCGGAGGAGGAGAGGGGTCAGAGGGGTGCGCTGGGGAGCGCACCCCTCACTTTCCTGAGAGGCCGCGCTGGGGAGCGCGGCCTCTCACTTTTAAGAGCTCAGGGCTTGCCCACCCGCAACGAGGCTTGGGTGAGCGCCTGCTTGCAGCTGCCGTACTCCTGGCCGTCGTCAGACGCGCGCAGGGCCCCCACGACGGCCGCCGGCGGGGTAGCTGCCGTCGATCGCCCCGTCGGCGCAGTCGGCCTTCAGCTCGGTGGCCAGCGCCGCGGCGGAGTTGCTGGGTTCTGTCGGCGGGCGACGGTCCGTTTCAGCGCTTGCGGCCCCGGCGCCCGTGGCCTTGGCGTTGTGGGCGATCGGCATGCCGGCCGCGCTCTTGGCCGCAGGTGCGGTCGCCGTGACCGCCGCAGGACGGTGCTGCGCAGGCTGTTGGTCGACCGGCGCCTTGCCCGACACCATCGGCAGCGACCCCGCCACGACCACCGCCGCACAGGCGACCTTGGGCGTGGCGCCGGCGGCCAGCGGCTCCCAGGCCGAGGAGGCACGCTCGACGAGGCGACCCAGGAGGGGCAGCGGCAGCCACGCCGCAGCGGCACGCCGGCCGTCGCGGGCGCGCTTGAGGCCTTGACGGGCGCGCACCAGCAGCGACTTGACGGCCGGGACCGTCGTGTCGAGCTCGTCGGCGATGTCGGCGTAGCTGCGACCCTCGAGCTCACGCAGGACGAGCGCCGAGCGCTGCGTCACCGGCAGCCGGGAGACGTCGGCGACGAGTCCGCGCACGCCGAGCGAGCGCTCGACCGCCGCCTGGGCGTCTTCGGCCGGCGGATGCGCATGGTCAGCGAGCTCGACAACCGGGTGCCGCCGCCACGACGCCGTCAAGTCCAGCGCGCAGTTGCGGGTGATGCGATGCAACCACGCGCCGACCGCGTCGGGTCGGCTGCCGTTGCGCAGGGCGCGCACCGCGCGGACCATCGCGTCCTGCACGACATCTTCGGCATCGGCGGTCCCGCCGGGCACAAATCCCTGCGCGAATCGCACCAGCCGCCGCCGGTACCGGGCGTCGAGCGCAGCGAACGCATCATCGCTGCCGGCAGCGACGAGACCGACCAGCGTGTCGTCGGCCATCGCGGCCAACATGGCGGGCGGAAGGGCGGGCGGAGGGGCATCGATCGCGGCCATCGCCCCCTAGACCGCAACTCGGGGTGAAAGGTTGCGGCGCAGGTCGCTAAACTTCGGCGCCGCTTGGCGGGATACCCGAGCGGTCAAAGGGGCCTGACTGTAAATCAGGTGGCTACGCCTTCGAAGGTTCGAATCCTTCTCCCGCCACTTTTCCGATGGACGCCAGTCTCCTCACGCTGCTCGGCGACCTCCATCGCGAAGGTCGCGCGCACGACGCCGAGCACGAGGATCGTCTGCAGCGGCTGCGCAACTTGGAGCCCGAGACGGGCGCGCTGCTGAACCTGCTCTTGCGGACCTACGGCGTTCGCTCGGTGCTGGAGCTGGGGACGTCTAACGGCTACTCGACGATCTGGCTTGGTGAGGCGGTCGCGGCCAACGGCGGACGGCTCTCCAGCGTCGAGATGGATCCCGAGCGTGCCGCGCAGGCGGCGCGCAACCTCGCGCGCGCCGGCTTGTCTGAGGTCGTCGATCTTCACGTGTCTGACGCCGCGCTCGTGCTGGCCCAGACGCCGTCCGACAGCATCGACGTCGTCTTTCTCGACGCCGAGCGTTCCCAGTACCCGGCCTACTGGGACGATTTGGTCCGTATCCTGCGCCGTCCTGGCTTGCTGGCGATCGATAACGCGATCTCCCATCCGCACGAGCTAACCGCGTTTCGTGCCGTCGTCGACGCCGACGATCGCGCGCTGAGCGCCGTCGATGCGACCGGCGCCGGCGTGCTCTTCGTGAGCCTCCCAGCGCCCGGATAGCGGCTAGGACCGCAACACCCAGATTCAGTTCGTGTCCTGGCGGGAACAGGGTGTGTTCGCACGCCGGTCCAGACAGGGAGCTTTCAGGTGCATCACACGCGCACGCGCGGCGGCATCGTCGCCGCAACCACGTCCATCGTTCTTGCCCTTGCGGGCGCCTCGGCCGCCCACGCGGCGACCGTCACCGTCACCGGCGATGCCGGCACCCCGGTGGCGCTCGCCCAAGGCGCGCCTGCGGCGATCCGCAACATGTCGCCCACCGTCGGCATCGGCTTCCCGAGCACCGACGGTCGCTTCAGCGCGACCGTCACGGGGCCCGACGGCGTCGCGGTCGCCTCGGCGCTGACGTGCTTTCTCAACGACAACTGGACGCGCATCACCGACTTCCGCGGCAACGGCAACTACACGGTGACGATCACCAACTACGCCAAGGCCGACACGAACTGCGCGACGCCGACCTCGACCGAGAGCTACGTCTACACCATCGCTTCCAGCGTGGCGCTGACCCCGCCGCCCGGCCCGTTCCTGATCCGCGCCGCCAACACGTTCACCACCAACACGCTGTCGCTCCCGGTCGGCCTCAACCCGGGTGCCAGCACCTACGACGTCCAGTACGCCCAGGGCGCGGTCCTGGCGCCCGACGGCTCGATCAGCGGCCCTTCGACGGCCGGCTATGTGAACCAGAGCACCGGCATGATCGACCTGTCGTTCCGCACGCCCGGTACCTGGACTGTTGTGGCCCGCGCGAAGAACGGGCAGTACACCTCGCCCTGGAGCCCACCGGTGACGATCACCGCGATCGTGCCGTTCGACCTCGATCTGCTGACCTTCCCGGACTCACGGGGCCCGAGCTACCTGCTGCGCGGCACCGTGCGCGACAAGACGATCCGGGGCACCGTCTCGCTCGCGCTGGCGCGCGGCACCAAGGGCGGCAAGTACAAGTCGATCGGCAAGACGAAGATCTCGTCGAAGTCGACGTTCAGCAAGCGCTTCACCCAGCGGCGCACCGGGACCTACCGGCTCCGCGTCCACTACGCCGGCTCAGCTGCGGCGCCCGCGACGTCGATCGTCTCCAAGATCCGGATCACCCGCCGCTTGACCTACCGCTAGCGCTACGTATCAGCGACGATCGCGCCGACGGCAAGGACGCCGAGCGCGATCGCCAACCCGCCGATGAGCCACATCGCACGATCGTCGAGCGTCAGCCAGCGGCCGGCGCGGATCGCGCGGTCGACCTCACGTCCTCGATACAGGCCGTAGGCGACGATCAGGACGCCGAGCAGGCCGTAGCCGGTCCCGAGGACGACGAACGGCCATGTGGTCCCGCCGTCGCGCAGATCGGGAACGACCTTGCCCACCGCCAGCGCGACGGCCGTGGCCGTCAAGCCGGTCCGCAGCCAGGCCAAGACGGTGCGCTCGCCGGCCAGCCATGTTCGTCGTGTCGCGTCGCCGTCCTGGTCGAAGTCCGAGGACTCTGGGCTCGGCGGAGGGTGCTCGATCTCCCGCGGCTCAGACGGCATCCTGCCAAAAGGTACTGGGCTCATCGGGCATATCTGCACCTCCTCTTAAGGAAATGCGGTTAGCATGCCGCCCTTCTCATGACCAGAACCCGTTCAATCGCACTGTCCCTCAGCGTTCTGTCGCTCGCCGCCGGCATCACGGCCGGTTGTGGCGGCAGCGACGACGACGGCTTCCGCAAGGATGGCTCCAAGATCGACGGCGACCCCGCCACGACGCTGCCGGCCGAGCTCGCGTCGACCAAGTCGAGCATCAAGACCCGTCAGCCGGGCGAGCCGCTGCCCGAGCAGAAGAACGTCACCGGGGTCAGCACCGACCTCTCCAAGAAGCCCACCGCGCCCAAGGCGACCGGGTCCGCCCCGAAGGATCTGCAGGGCTCCGACGTCGTCGTCGGCAAGGGCGCCGAGGCCAAGAACGGTGACAAGATCACCGTCCAGTACGTCGGCCAGCTCTTCTCCAACGGCAAGGAGTTCGACACCTCCTGGAAGAAGGGCGCCAAGCCGTTTGAGTTCACGCTCGGCCAAAATGCTGTCATCAAGGGCTGGGACCAAGGCGTCCCCGGCATGAAGGTCGGCGGCCGTCGCATCCTCGTCATCCCGGCTGACCTCGCCTACGGCGCTGCCGGCTCGCCCCCGACGATCCCGGCCAATGCGCCGCTGATCTTCGTGGTCGACCTCAAGAAGATCGCCAAGGCCTAGTCGCCTCGGCAGGTCCGTCCCGCGCGCCGCCACTGGCGCGCGGGCCGTCGCGGTGAGACCATGGGCTCACTGCGATCGAAAGGAGTTCCTGTCCCATGGAGTCCTCCACACCAATCCGCGTCCTCGTGGTTGCCCATCGCACGGCGGCTACCCCGGCGCTCATCGACGCCGTCCGCCAGCGCGCCGCTCGCGGACCCTGCGCGTTCACGTTGCTGGTCCCGAACATCGCTCGCGGCCTGCATCGGATCGTCGATGCCGAGGACCAGAGCGAGGATGCCGCTCAGAGCGTGCTCGCGCTCGCGCTGCCGCTCCTAGAGCAAGCAGCCGGCGATCATGTCGAGGGCATGGTTGGCGATCCCGAGCCGCTCAACGCCGTGCAAGATGCCGTCAACCTGCAGGGCTTTGACGAGATCATTGTCTCGACGCTGCCGGTGCGCGTGTCGCGCTGGCTGCGCCTGGATTTGCCCTCCAAGATCGGCGGCCTCGGCTTGCCGGTGACGACGATTACGGCCACCGAGCGCTCCACGACGCCTGCCTAGTCACGGCTTGACGTGGCGCATTAGAATCGCCGCGGTCGCTATCAAGGGGGCGGCAGGGAGGCCATGAACGACGGCATGAGGGTCAGGGTGTATGTGGCGGACGACCATCCGGTCTTCCGGGACGGTGTCGTGCTCGCGCTCAAGCGGCGACCGGACTTCGAAGTGGTGGGCGAGGCCGAGGACGGCCGAACCGCGCTTGAGGAGATCCGGATCCTGAAGCCTGACGTCGCGCTGCTCGACGTCAAGATGCCCGGGCTCGACGGTCACACCGTCCTGCGCGCGGTGCAGCGCGACGATCTGCCAACGGCGGTCGTTCTGTTGTCGGCGACAGTGCTGCCGCCTGAGGCGCGCGAGGGGCTTGCCGCGGGCGCGATGGCCTACCTCTCCAAAGAGGTCAACCGCGACGCGATCTGCGACGCCGTGGCGGCTGCCGCGCGCGGGGACCGCTTGCAGGTCGACGTCGCCGAGCCCGTGTGGGAGCGGCCGCTGCTCAGCCCGCGCGAACTGCAGGTGCTCCGCATGACCGCCGGTGGCCAGAGCGCCCCATCAATCGGTCGGGAGCTGCACCTCAGCCCCGAGACCGTCAAGACCCATCTCAAGAACGTCTACGAGAAGCTCGGCGTCTCTGACCGGGCGGCCGCGGTGGCAGAAGGTATGCGCCGGGGATTGGTCGAGTAGCACGCAAGGAGCGGCGCGCTCAGAGGTGCTCTTAAGCCAGTTGGCTGCGGGTTCCACAGCCAACTGGCTAGAATCCGATTTCCCTCGCCCTCTTAGCTCAGACGGTAGAGCGCTTCCATGGTAAGGAAGAGGTCATCGGTTCGATCCCGATAGAGGGCTCTCGCAGAAAGACCCGCTCAGGCGGGTCTTTCTACGTTCTGAGGTCTGCTCATCGCTAGTTCAAGGGGCAGCGTTGGAAGCATTTTGGAAGCAGCGGGCGGAATCTCTGCCGTCGTCTCGCGGTATCGCTCCCTCTAGCCGTAGCTAGGCTCTAGCTGAGCTGGCGTGGTGGTGACAGGTAATTCGCAGCCGATCAATACCGCATATCAGGTGGATTCGTCAGGCGTGACGAGGCAACGTAGGCTGCTCGCCTCGTGCGTAAGACATCGGTTGAACTCCCCGACGATCTGGACGAGCTGATGCGGCGCGGTGCTGCGTCGGTCGGTCAGTCCCCAGCTCAGTTCGTGCGCGAGGCGGTATTGCTGCGCTGCGCTATCGCGACATCGCAGACCTCGACGCCGCGACCGTTGACTTCAAGTTCCAAGTCAGCCGAGCGGGTGAACGGAAGCCCTCAAGACCGACGAGAGTCTTGCGACGTCATATCCACTGCCCCGGTCGGCCGCGCTCATGCTCAAGGCGCACCTTGACCGAAGCCCTTTCAAGGGTCCGCACGACTTCGTGTTCGCGGCCCGCTCGGGCCGGGCGATCTCGCAGCGCAACGCCCTCCGCGCGCTCTACAGCGCACAAGAGCGCGCACGGAAGCCGGATGGGCAGCCGACCTTCCCTGAGTTGTTCGAGGATGAGCACGGCAACCTAATCGTGAACGACCGCGGCGAGTACGTCCGCAACGATGTCCCCCGGAAGAAACTTCGCCTTCCGACCTTCCATGGGATTCGGCACACGGCGGCGATGGACTGCGACGACCTAGAAGAAGCACAGCTCATGTTGCGGCGCAAGGACTACACCGTTACGGCAAAGGTCTATCGCCCGCACATCACCGCGAAGCGTCGAGCCAAGCTGCGGAAGCGAATGGAAGCCCGGCAACGTCGCCGGACGTTGGAAGCGGACGTGGAAGCGGGCCACGACGGAGCGCGGCGCGGCGCGGTACCGTCGCCCGAAAACCCCGCTACGGAGACGGCATAGCGCCGCTCTAGGGGCGCCGTTGTCGTTTGTGGGGCGACGGTCCCGCCCTCCGGGACGCCGCTCGAAGAACGGCGCGAACGCTTTTCGTCGGTCGTGCGGCGACGCAGCCCTGCTCCGTTGCAGTTCGCGGTTGCCATCGGATAAGACTTCACACCGTGCTGTTGATCTTGTTTGCGATCTTCGTCTTCGCCGTGGCGGGATTTGTTTACTGGGATGGAATGCGCCAGGAGCCCGCAGGTGCAACGCGTTGGCTCTGGCTGGCGTCGGTGGTTGCCCTGGGCGGCGCGCTCGCTTGCAACACCGTCGAGATGCCGACGCTGGCGCGCGTCGCAATGTGGCTGTTCGTGCTCGTGCTGATGGCGGCCACCATCCGGGCGAGAGAACGTGCCGGCACCCGCAGCTAGTCTCCGCCGTAGGCTGGTGCGCCTGCCCTAGCTCGCGCTTTCAGTTCTCCTCGGCCTGACCGGGCGCATCCGGCAGGCGCGCGATTATGCAATACGTTCTGTGGATTGGTACGGCGCTGTATGCGCTGGTTGTCATCCCCTCGATGGGGTGGCGTTCCTTGGTCGTTGCCGGGGTGCTCACCCTGCTGGTCGTGACAGTGGTTCTCTCCCTCTTTTCCGGCTGGCTCGCGGGCGTGGTGGGGGTCGGAGCCCTCTGGGCACTCGCCGGGCTTATTGGGCGGCTGAGGACTCCGGCTCAGCCGCGAGAAGATCGGTCGTGAGCGGGCGCTCAGGCGGCGAGTTCCGCGGCCCACGTGGCGAAGAACGCGCGCATGGCCGGTAGATCGTCATGGTCGACGGGCAGTTCATCGTCGCCGAAGCGCCCGAGCGTCAGCAGCATCTCGGCAAGCACATGCTCGTCGAATCCGGGGTCGATCTGCGGGGCCAGGTCGAGCAGCGCGCGCGTGCCGAATCGCTGTTGGAGGACGTAGACGTCGGCGAAGTCGCGCGCCTCGGCGCGGCCGAAGAGCGCAAGTAGCTTGCGCGCGGCGAGTTCGAGCGGTGCGAGCGTCGGTCCGAGCAGCGTCGTCGTCGGTGGCGAGGCGGGCGGGGAGTCCACGGCGAGGTCGACGAGGAGGTCTTCGGGACCGTGGATGATGAGGCGGCAGAAGGTGGGCGCGTCGCGGATGACGGTCGTTGTCCATCTGCGGTCGGTTGCGGCGACGATGAGCGCGTCGCGTGCCTCGTCGATCGATTCGACTGGCGCGTGGGTGAACATGTCCAGATCCCGTGTCGGCCGGACGGTCAGCTCGCTGGCGACGAGCGCGGCTCCTCCTGCGAGGAGATAGCCGCCGGATTCGGGCAGCGCGAAGAAGACGTTCGCGACTTCGCGTTGGAAGTCGGTGAGCGCCTGGTCGCCCATGATCAAGCGGCCCTCGTCAGGGGTGCCTCAAGTGCGACGAGCGGCGCCCAGCGCGATCGGATCGCGGAGGGCAGGACGAGCTCGTCCCAGAGATCGATGAGCAGCGCTCCGTCGATGTAGCGAAGGATGTCCTCGCTGGTGCCCTCCCGGATGACGATCTCGTAGAGGCGCGCGCGGTCGGCGCGGTCGCGGAGATCGAACTGTCGGCCGGGGTCGGACCAGTTGAGGTGTAGCGGCAGTTCGACATTCGCAAAGGCCTCGGTGAGGGGCAGGCGCGGCAGCGTCGTCGGGACGAGCACCGTGCGGCCGCGGCCGGCTGGCCGCTCGGCAAAGGCGACGGTCGGCTCCAACGCCAGGTCGAAGCCCGCGGCGCCGACGATGCGCGCCGCTGTCTCAAGGCTCGGCGACTTGCGCCCACGTTCATAAGCCGACAGCGTGGGGCGGGAGGTACAGGCGCGGGCCGCGAGCGTCTCTTGCGAGAGCCCAGCGGTGTGGCGGGCGCGGGTGAGGAGGGCTGTGGCGGACATCACCTCAGAATTGTATCCGATCAGATACATTCCGTGTGTGAAGCGGTCGCGCCGTGTGCCGGATAGGGCCTCCGGTGATCTGTAATGCCGTACCGCAGCAGCGCCAAGAATGTCCCGTACCGGTGTTGATCGGGCCGGCTGTCGCCCCGCGGACGCCGCCAGGCGGTCTGCCGTCGATCCGCGGGTACGGTGTCCGGAGTGACCCGTCAACACGCACTGCGCGTGACGTGGCTCTTGGGGGCCTGCGTCCTCGCGGCCGTCGGACTTGAGTTCGGCCTTGACGCGCGTGGCCGGGCCGAGAGCTGGCACAGCTCGACGCCGGTGCTGGTCTACGTGGCGGTCGTCGCGGTGCTCGGTGCCGTGAGCTACCTGCTGCACCGCGCGCTCGGTCGCTCCTCGTCGGCTGGCGCCCGCCGCGAGGCGGCGCTGGACACGGTCTTGGTCGCCGTCGGAGGCGCCTCGCTGTTATTCGTGGTGTTGATCGCCTTCACGATCCAGCAGTGCAGCTTCGGGCCCGGTTGCTGAGCCTGGACAGACGTTCGGGCGTCGGCGACCGGTCACCCTTGGAGACAGGCCTGTCCTTACTTCTCCAAGGTGCCGTCCGGCCCTTGGCAGCGCGGCGTCGGTCTGCAGCGGTACAGGACGCGAGCGCAAGCGTCAGTTGAGTCACGTGAGCAAGGGAGTCGGCGCCTGCACAATCCGGAGTCCAGGACTGTGACCACTGCTGGCCCGGCACTAGAGCCGGATCTTCACGGAGCCGCCGGAGGTTGAAAGTCCGGGTTTGAGTCCCGTCGCTCCCGCCTTTTACACCTCGCCGTTCTTAGACGGCTGCGCTGGCGCGGCTTTAGCGTCACGGCCTCCGCGCCGATACCGCAACGATGGCGGCAACCGACGGCCGAGATGCGCGAACCGAACGACGGCTGCGCCTTGTTATCCGGCTGGTCCTCTACCCGCTCTGCCTCGTCCTCATCGCGCTCGCGTGGTCTCATTACCATCGCGACTCGATCACGCGCGCCCAGCAGATCGGCGTGGGCTGGGTCGGCGCCACCGAGCAAGGTCAGGTAGTGCGAGCCGTTACCGTCGATGGCGTTTTTACCTTCCTCAAGACCCGCATCGTGATGCGTTGTCTCAACGGCAGTACTTGGACACAGTATTTGACCATGTCGTCCAGAGAGTTCAATCGGACAGACGGCATCGTCAGCGGACAACAAGGTCCGACGCTTATCACCAGCGACCAGGGAGAACCCGTCCGGATCGCCACCAGATTACGAACGCAGATGTATTACAACCCGATCGGCACCATTCGTAGCGAGGTCGTCCGCTCGCCTGGGCCTCGTAGCGTGCGTTGCTCTTCCAACAAGCTGACTTACACGCTAAGTCGCGCAGGCGACTCGCAAGTTGGACCCTGAGCGGCGACCGCCAGCTAGCCAGGGGACCTATCCCCTTTCGTTCGGCGGCGAGTCGGGCCGTCGCTGGCTGGCACCCGGACTCCTCCCCGCTGGCAACTGCGGACTCGTGATCAATAACGACCGCCCCGGGACCTACGAACTCGACGTTAGTATCTAGTTGTGTCAGCAGCGGTCCGCCTCGCCCCGCAGCTCGCCGACAAGCTTGCCGAGTTAAGTGAGCGGGTCGGTGAGGGCGGCTTCGTGAATCTTCTGCTTCAGCCCGAGGGGGACGTGGCTATTGCTGACCGCGGCTTGCAGGCGGCCGTCTTGGAGGTCCAGGAGGATTTTTTGCAGAGGGGGATGGACTCGGGGGAGTTGAGTCCTGCGGATACCGGTGAGTGGGACTGGTCGACGGTGTCCGCGGGCGTGGTCATCGTCATCCGTGAGAGCACCGCGCTGGTGGCTGTCCTTGAGGCTGTTCTCGCCGCGTTGGGGCGTAATGGCGTCGATGGAGTGCTCGGCCTCTGGGAGCCCGAGCCGATCCGAGACCTGTCGTTTCAGGCGCCGATGATCGCTTGCCGGCTTCGGCTCGCCGGGGACCGGCTTGGAGACGGTAGCTGGCAGGTCGACGTCGCCAGCCGTGACGCGATGATCGCGATCGCCGATCGCTGGTGTCGCGGCGGCGTCCTCGATGGCACCCCCGCACTGAGGCTCGCGGCCGGCTGGGTCGGCCTGAGCGCCGAAGATGACGTGGTCGCGCGTATCGGAGCCATCATCGATGAGGGCAACCGGGCGATCGAGGCAAACATCGGCTCGGTGGAGCTGCGCGCGGTCGCCAGCTACGACGGTGGCCTCCTCCTGGTAAACGGCGGCACACACATCGAGGCCGGCGGCTGGCAGACCGCGCTCGCGGAGTTCATCGAGTTGCTGCGCTGTTCGGCCGACCACCTCGCCTACGGCTACCTCTTCCGCGGCTGGGACCTGCTCCAGGCAATTACGGGTGATGGCCTGGCCGCCGATTGGCCGCTGCGCCCGGGCACCAAACGAAGGAGCAAGCGTCCCGCCGCCGATGCCGAGCAGGCAAACGACATCTTCGGCGCCCAGCTGCTCGGCCCCGGCTATCCCAACGACCTCCCGGCCGCGGCAGGCTGGCACATCGAGCAAGTGGGGACTGCGCGGCGGCTGCTGACCCATGCCGATGTGGCGGGGTGGTTCGGCGCGCCGTTTTTGCCTATCGGCCAACGACTCCCGCCCATCGAGCGCACGACGCCGCCGATCCTCCTCCGGGCTCGCGATGAGCTCGCGCCGATCCTCTCGGCGACACCCAGTGTCTGAGCCACACGACGAAGGCCCCGAGCGCAACACCGCCCCAGACGCCGGCAAGGTGCGGCTTCAGACAAGCACCGACCGCGCCGATACCGAGGCGATGGCGGTCACAGACGCTCGAGACGCGAGCATCGAACGCCGGTTGCGCCTCGGAATCCGGCTTGTCCTCTACCCGCTCTGCCTCGGCCTCATCGCGCTCGCATGGATTCACCACCGCGGCCCAACCTCACACGGGCCGCCGCCGCCCGCGAGCTGGGTTGGTGTCACCGAGCAAGACGAACCGGTGCGCGTCGTGACCGTTGATGGTGTCCTGACGTTCCTCCAGACCCGCATCGTCACCTACTGCCCCAACGGAGTCACATGGGTCCTGAGTCTCACGATGTCAGGGGGTGCCTTCAAGCAGATCGGTGATGTCGTCAGCGGCCGGCAAGGCCCGAGCCGGAGCCTGAGCGACGAGCACGAGCCCGTCGTCATCGCCTCTCGGATGCAAGCACGGTTCGGTCCACGGCCGCGAGGCACTATTCGCAGCGAAGTCACCCGCAACCCGGGCCCTCGCAGCGTGCATTGCAGCTCCCCCGAACTGCACTACACCCTCCAGCATCCGACCGATCGCCAGCCCGAAAACAATGGAATGCTGCATCGGGGTACCGGCAGGCCCGAGGCCGATCCTCGGCGCTAGAGTCGGATCTCCGCGGCACGGACGGAGTTCCGTTTCTTCGCTTAGTGCATCGGTCGTCTGCTTCCACCCACCACCCAGAACCCCGCCCCCGGCGGGGTTTGTCGTTCCAGGGCCTGCGCCTGTAGGCGCTGTGCATCAGCAAATGGTGGTGCTGCCGTTTAGCGTGCCGTTCGCGGGGAATCCCAATGCGCCAGGAATCGATCGATCATCGAGCGATTCGCAGAGCAAGGGGGCAGCACCGTGTCATGGCCATTGATCGCGGGCGATCAGGCTCAGCAGCGGGTTAGGCAGGAGCAGGCCGTCGACCTGGTCGTCGACCAGGCGTGCCGGCTACCGGGCGTCGAGGGCGCGCTGATCCTCGTCGCAGACGGCGCCGATAGCGGTGCGCTGCGGGTTGTCGCGGGCGCCGGCGTCGGCGCGACGCATCGTGGCACCGTCAAGGCGCCGGCGCGACTCGAGCGCCTCGGCGTGGTCGCGCAGGTCGCGGTCTGCGACAGCGACGGCGAGCAGCTCGGAACGCTGGCGATCATCGGTGGCGCTGCGGCAGCCGGTGGCACGGGGCTCGACGACGCGGTCAACGGTCTCGCTGCCTTGGCGGGCCTGAGCTGGCGCCACACCGAGCGCGCCGCCGGGGTCGAGCGCGTCTTCGAGGCGGGGGTCGGCGCGCTGGCCAAGCTGCTCGACCTCCGTGACGGCTACACGGGCAGCCATGCTGAGGAGGTCGTCGCGCTCTGCGATGCGATCGCTCGTCACCTGCAGCTGCCGCTGGTGACCGTCCGCGAGCTCGAGGTGGCCGCACGTCTGCATGACCTGGGCAAGATCGGCGTGCCCGACGTCATCCTCCACAAGCCGGGCCGTCTGACGCCGGCTGAGTGGGAAGTCATGCGCATGCACCCGGGGTGGGGCGCCGAGGCGCTGGGCAGCGTGCCCGGCGGGGCGGGCGTTGCTGCCGCGGTCCGGGGCCATCACGAGCGCTGGGACGGCCGCGGCTACCCGGACGAGCTCGCCGGTGAGGAGATCCCGATCGCGAGTCGCATCATCGCCGTCGCCGACGCGTGGCACGCGATGACCTCCAACCGGTCCTATCGCCGCGCGCTCGACGAAGAGCATGCGCGCCAAGAGCTGCGCGATGGTGCCGGGGCGCAGTTCGATCCCGCAGTGGTCGAGGCGCTGCTGGCCGTCACGGTGGACAACCGCGATCGCGCGGGGCGCTTCCATCGTGAGGGCGACGACGCGCCGGTACCCGAGCCTGCTCCGGCCGCGAGCGGCGGCGAGGAGCGGCGGCGGCGCGCCTCGGCGCTGTCGGGTGCCATGGCGCGCGTCTCTCGCCTGCCGGCGTTGCGCGAATCGCGCGAGCGTCTTGAGCAGGCGCTCGCCGACCCGTCCAGCAGCGACACGCAGTTGCTCGGCATCGTCGAGTCCGATCTTGCGCTGACCGTTGCGACGATCCGCGCGGCCAACGCGCTGAGCACGACCCAACGAGCGATCACGACGATCCCCGACGCGATCCGTCAACTCAGCCGAGAGCAGCTCGCAGACGTTGCCGGCGCGGCGGGGTCAATCGACTACTTCCAGCACATCGCCGGCTGGGAGGAGCCGCTGGAGCATCTGCGTCTGCACGCGATGGCGACCCAACGCGCGACCGACCTCGTTGCGCGGATGCTGCACCATCCCAACCACGACATGTTGCTGGTCGGCGCGCTGCTCCACGACATCGGCAAGCTCGTTCTCGAGCAGTCCTCGCCCGGCTACCCGCGCGCCGTGCATGGCGACGCCGACACGCCAGACGGTCGTGTGCGCGCCGAGCGGCGGGCGCTGGGGATCGACCACGCGCTCGTCGGCGGCCTCATGCTGCGTCGCTGGGCGATGCCCGAGGAGATCGCCACGATGGTCGAGCGCCACCATGCGATCGACGCCGAAGGCCCCGCGGCGGTCCTGCGGCTTGCCGACATGCTCGCCCACTACGCCCACGCCCGGCCGGTCGATCCGCAGGTGATGCTGCATGCCGCGGGCGCCGCGGGCCTCTCGCCCCAGCAACTGCGCGCGCTGATGTTCGACATGTCGCGCACGGGCGACGCGACGCCCCGAGCCACCGAGCCTTCGCCGCTGTCACGCGCTCAGACAGCGGTGCTGCGCGGTCTGGCCGAGGGCAAGATCTACAAGGAGATCGCGGCTGACATGGGGCTCTCGGCGAGCACCGTGCGCACGCATTGCCACAACGTCTACCGCAAGCTGGGCGTCGCAGATCGTTCACAAGCGGTGCTGCATGCGACCGCGCGCGGTTGGCTCTAGAACAAGTGGCGTGTTGGCACGCTTGCCGTTCCGGCAGGAATCGGACTAGGGTGGCGGAGTCGCTTTGACCTTCGGAGGGGGAGTCATGCAAGACCGGCGCATTGTTGGTGCAGAGGCACTGGGAACGTTCGTCTTGGTGTTCGGGGGCGTCGGCTCGGCGGTCATCGCCGGCAAGGTGATCGGACCGCTGGGCGTCGCCTTCGCGTTCGGCATCTCGCTGCTGGCCATGGCCTATGCCATCGGGCCGATCTCCGGCTGTCACATCAACCCGGCCGTGACGGTCGGGCTCCTGGTCAGCAAGCGGATCACCGTTCCGGAAGCCGTCCAGTATTGGATCGGTCAGGTGATCGGCGCCGTCGTCGCGGCCTTCGTGTTGTTCGTGGTCATCAAGTCGCGGGAAGGCGGCTATGACCTCTCCGACAACGGCTTCGGCGCCAACGGCTACGGCAGCCACTCGCCCGACGGCTATCCGCTCGGGGGCGCGCTAATCGTCGAGGTGGTCCTCACCGCGCTGCTTGTGTTCACCGTGCTGTCGGCCACCGACCGCATCGCCAACGTTGCCTTTGCGGGCATCCCGATCGGCCTCGTGCTGACGCTGATCCACCTCGTCGGCATCCCGGTCGATAACCTCAGCGTCAACCCGGCACGCAGCCTCGGTCCGGCGCTCTTCGTCGGCGGCTGGGCGCTCGGCCAGCTCTGGCTCTTCATCGTCGCACCGGTCATCGGCGCGGTCCTCGGTGCTGCTCTGCACGGCTATCTGTTTACGGGTGCAGTGCCGATCCCGGCCGAGGAATCGGCGGTCGCGGCAGGGCCTGAACCGATCTAAGGCTCAGCGCGCCACCACGACCTTGCCGTCCATGCCCGGGTGGATCGTGCAGTGGTACTTGAACGTGCCCGTCCGGCCGAAGCGCAAGGTGTAAGACCCGGACTTCTGCGTCTTGCTGTGCTTGGATGCGAAGGTGACGTTGTGCGGTGTGTCGCCGTCCTTCCACACCCACTTCACCGACGCGCCCTTGGCGATCTTCACGGTGGACTTCTTGAAGGCGATGTCCTTGAGGGTCACGGTGGTCGTGGCTGCCGTGTGGGCGCGCGGTGGCGCGGCCGCCAGCGCGGGCGATAGCGAGGCGACGGATGCCGCGGCGCCAAGTGCACCGACGGCGACGAGGAGGCGATGGCTCTTCATGTCCGTCCTTGCGCGATGCGCGCCCGAGCGGATCACTGCTGCTGGAGCTCAGTAGCCCAGCGTCTTGTGCGAGATCGTCTCGCAGTGACGGATCTTGTAGCCCTTCTGGGCGCGGCGGCTGACGTAAAGGATGTCGCGGCCGCCACCGCAGTCGACGACCCCGTGGCCGAAGTGGGCCTTGATCCAGTCGTCGCCACCGCCGGCATGGATGAAGTTGGTGCCGTGGCTGGCGTAGACGAAGTCCCGACTATTGCCGCCAATGAGGCGGTCGATCTGCGTCGTCGGCTGGCCGGAGGGCTTGTAGTCGCCCCAGATGACGTCGCCCTGCGGGCCTGCGTAGATCAGGTCGTTGCCGTGGCCGCCGAGCAGCTCATTGTGTCCCCGGCGCACCACGACACCGGAGCTGTGGGCGCAGGAGCGGCTCTTGTGCAGGCCGTCGCAGGAGTAGGAGCGGTCGGTGCCGCCGAAGAGGTCGTGTCCCGGCCGCGCGTCCAGCGGCCGGTTCTGGTCCTGCTTGTTCATCAACAAGACGCCGGTGATCCGCGGCCAGCCCTCGTGGCTGGTGTTCGCCACGGCAGCGCTGCCAGAGCCGGCGACCGTGAGCAGCGCGAGCGTCGCGGCAAGGGCCCGGCGGCGGGGGCGGGGGGTGAACGGGCGCATGGCGTGAGGGACCTCTGACGGTACGGGTGACAGTGGCCGTCCGCTACAACGGCCCATGACAACTGGATCGGGCGGGGCACGACAGAGCCTGAGGTCAGCGCCGGCGCGCGGACGGTTGTCGACGTCGTGCGCCGGTCGGTGCGGTCAGCCGACCTCGTCGTGCGCCAGCGTAGCCAGCCGATCCAGCCCGCGGCGCATGAAGCCGCGCCAGGCGATCTTCACGACGGGTGTCAGCAGCAGCGCTGCCGCGCGTGAGCGCGCCTGGAAGGTGTAGGTCCAGCGCACGTCGGTCGCGCCGGCGTCGGCGGCCTCAAACCACCATTGGCCGCGACCCTCGACGGCGACGTGGCGCACCGGACCCGAGAACCCGTTGACGGTGTAGGCAAAGACTGCTGGCCGCGCACAGGCGGTGACGCGCTCGTGGGCGGTCGAGCCGTCGCCGAGGTGCACGGTGCGCCGCGAGCCCGGCGTGTCCCACGGCCCCGATTGTTCGCTGGTGGCGACGACCGCGGGGATCGGGCCCCAGCCGGTCAGGATCCGTGGCAGCTCGATCGGGATGAACCAGTCAAACAGCGGCTCACGCGCGCGGTCGATGCGGATGCTGACGGTGGTCGCGACATGGGGCATGAGCTCAGATCCTGACGGTCTGCCGCGGTTGCGGCGGGTCAGCCTTGTGCGATGGCCCGCCCCGCGGCGCGCCCGCTGAACAGGCAGCCGCCCAGGAACGTCCCCTCCAGCGAGCGGTAGCCGTGCATGCCGCCGCCGCCGAAACCGGCAACCTCGCCGGCGGCGAAGAGCCCCGGCACCGGCTTGCCGTCGTCGCCCAGCACACGCGAGGAGAGGTCGGTCTCCAGCCCGCCGAGGGACTTGCGCGTCAGCACCGAGAGCCGCACCGCGACCAGCGGGCCGGCCTTGGGATCGAGCAGGCGATGGGGCGCGGCGACGCGGGCGATGCGGTCGGGGAGGTACTTGCGCGCGCCGCGCATCGCCACGACCTGGAGGTCCTTGCTGTACTTATTGTCCATCTCGCGATCGCGCGCGAGCACCTCGCGCTCGACCTGCGCGAAGGTCAGCTCGGCATCAGGCTCCAGCGTGCGCATACCTGCGACGAGGCGCTCCAGTGTCGACTCGACGAGGAAGTCGCTTCCGTGGCGCATGAACGCCTCGACCGGACCGGGCGGACCGGAGCCAACGCGCGTCTGCAACACCGCCTTGAGCGACTTGCTCGTGATGTCAGGGTTCTGCTCGGAGCCCGACAGCGCGAACTCCTTCTCGATGATCTTCTGGGTCAGCACGAACCACGTGTAGTCGTGGCCGGTCGACATGATGTGCTCGAGCGTGCCGAGCGTGTCGAAGCCGGGAAAGAGCGGGACCGGCAGACGCCGGCCGAGCGCGTCGAGCCAGAGCGATGAGGGACCGGGGAGGATCCGGATGCCGTGCAGCGGCCAGATCGGATCCCAGTTGTTGATGCCCTCGACGTAGTGCCACATACGGTCGGGGTTGATCGAGCGGGCGCCGGCGTCTTGGGCGATCGCGAGCATGCGGCCGTCGACGTGCGCGGGCACGCCGGAGATCATCCGCGCGGGCGCTTGGCCGAGGCGCGCAGGCCAGTTCTGGCGCACCAGCGTGTGGTTGCCCCCGATGCCGCCCGAGGTGACGATGACGGCGGACGCGCTGAGCTCGAAGTCGCCAACCACGTCGCGCGACGAGGCCTGGCCGCGTGCGGCATCTGAGGGTGCAAGCACCGCGCCGCTGACGCCGTCGACGGTGCCGCTGGTTACCGACAGTGCGTCGACGCGGTGGCGGAAGCGCAGCTCGACGAGCCCTCGGGCCACGCCCTCGCGCACGCGCGCGATGAACGGGTCGACGACGCCCGGGCCGGTGCCCCAGGTGACGTGAAAGCGCGGGACCGAATTGCCGTGGCCGATCGCGCCGTAGCCGCCACGCTCGGCCCAGCCGGGGTTGGGGAGGAAGCGGATGCCGCGCTCGCGCATCCACGAGCGCTTCTCGCCGGCGGCCCACTGCACGTAGGCCTCAGCCCAGCGCGAGGGCCAGAGGTCCTCGGGGCGGTCGAAGCCGGCGGTGCCCTGCCAGTCCTGCCAGGCCAAGTCATAGGAGTCGCGCACGCCCATCCGTCGCTGCTCGGGCGAGTCCACCAAGAAGATGCCGCCAAACGACCAGAATGCCTGGCCCCCGAGTGATGCCTCGGGCTCCTGGTCGACGAGCACGACCCGCTTGCCGGCATCTACGAGCTCGGCCGTGGCGACGAGCCCAGCGAGGCCGGCGCCGACGACGATCGCGTCGGCGTTCATTTGCAGTCTCTGTGCAAGAACATTGACGGGAAAGGATATTGGGCGGCGGAGCTCGAGGCTGTTCGGCGACCCACCCGATCTAGCCGTTCGGCTGGCCAACGCAAGCCGACGGACGAGCCGCATGGCTATCGCCAAGTGTCGGGACTCGGACGATCACTCAAAGGACATCGACCCATTGTCGAAAGGACTCGCTCGTGCGTCGTGCTGCCTTCTTGGTTGCCTTTGTCGTGCTGATGGTTGCCGCGCCAGGCACCTCGGCCAACCCCATCACCTTCCCTGCCGACCCAGGTTTCTCCACGGGCTCGGCGTGGACCACGTCATCGACCTGCAACCTGCTCTGCACTGTCACGGGCACGCAGCCGGCCTCCGGCGGCAATGCCGGCGGCCAGGCGCTGGCCTCGTTCTCGACGGTCGCCATCGTGTTCGGTCTCGCCACCGGCTCGGTCGACTTCACCTCGTCGGACTTCTCCTGGACCGGCGACAGCCCGGCCTCCGCTTCGCTGCACGTCGACACCAAGGCGTCGCTCGGCGCGCTGCTCTCGCTCGGCGGTTCGGCAAACGCGACGATCGACCTGACCGATGTCACCGCCGCGCACACGACCAACCTGAAGTCCTTGTCCTTTCCCGCCAGCCAGGCGTGGACGGGCACCGACGTCCCGGTCCCCGCCTCGCTGCTAATCGTCGGCCACAGCTACAAGCTGACGATCCACACCACCTTCTCGGCCACGCTGGCCCTCCTCGGGGGTGCGAGCGTCGCCTATGACAACGTCTCGCTGGCGGCCACGCGCGCGGTTCCGGTGGTCTCGGGCCCCGTGGTCGGCACGCCGACGACGACCGCCGTGAACCTCGGCGCGGGGGTCGACACCGCTGGCGCTGATGCGACCTACCACCTGGAGTACGGCGCGACGACGAGCTACGGGGCTGCCACGGCCGACGTCGCCTTGGCGGGGGCATCGGGCGTCCAGCCGATTGGCGTCAACCTCAGCGGTCTGACGCCGCTGAGCACCTATCACGCTCGCTTCGTCGTCACGAGTGACGGTGGCACCGGCTTTGGCCCCGATGTGAGCTTCACCACGGCCGCGATCGGCGCTCCGGTGCTGCCGGTCATGCCCGATGTCGGCGCGGTCACCGTGACCGTCGACGACGCCCACGCCGTAGCCGTCTCGGCGGTGGTTCAGACCAACGGCCTCATCGGTTCCGACTACCGCTTCGACTACGGCACGACCACCGGCTACGGCTCGGCCACCGCGACCCTCGCGGTGCCGGCGCCCGACGCAGGCGGCTGGAGTGTTCTGGAGCGCTTGCTCTCCGATCTGTCGCCCGAGACGACCTACCACGTGCGTGCATCCGTGCGTCTCGGCGTGCTGTGGTTCTCTGGGCCCGACGCCGCGTTCACGACCCCGGCCGAGCAAGCACCGCCGGTGGATCCGCCCGTCGATCCCCCGGCGGATCCGCCCGCCGATCCGCCGGTCGATCCGCCCGTGGAATCGCCGGTCGATCCGCCCGTCGACACGCCGACCGACCAGCCCGCCGACCCGCCGACGCAGGCCACCAGTCATGACGGCCGCGCCACGGCCACCGCGGCCATGGCGGCGTCCGACGCGTTGTCGGCGACGACGACTGAGCCCGTTGCCACGACGGCAGCCGTCGTCGCGCCTGTCTGCCGCGCGGTCCGCATCCTCTCCCGCACGCGCGGCATCGGCTTGCAGATGGAGAACTTCGTCACCGCCGGCGCGCCGCTGGCGATCACCCCGAGGCCCAAGGCGACGTCGATCAAGAAGGTCACGGTGGACGGCAAGGCCGTCACCGCCACGGTCAGGGGCCGCACGGTTAGCCTGGGCGCGACGCAGCTAGAGCCCGGTCGCCACGTGATCCGCGTCGGCACGGGCGCCCATGCCGCCGGGCTGGGCGTGGCGATCGCCTCCTGCCGCTCGTCGCTAGCGGTTCGCACGGCGGCCGGCCACTCGCGCATCGTGCTGGCCGCGGTCCCGGGCACGGCCCGCGCGGTGTTCGCGCTGCCCAAGGCCTATGGCAAAGCCCTCGGGTCCGGCACCCTCTCGGTGCGGGCCAACGGCAAGACGAAGTCCATCGCCATCAAGAACCGCACGGCGTTCTCGGCAGCGGCCGGCCTCAAAGTCGTCCGCACCGGCAGCTCCGTGACGATCAGCGGCTTGCCGGCAAACGTCACCGACGTCCGGCTGGTGCTGAAGACCAAGCGCCTCGCGGTGGGTGGCGTATCGGCGGTCGTGGGGAGCGCCAAGGCGACGGCTCGCCTGAAGGCTCACGCCGTTGGCACCCGCGTCCGTTGAGGCCGAGGACAGCGTCGGTCAGCTGGCTGACACTCAAGTTCGGCAAAACTACTCAAGGCTCCATGGCATCCCAGCCGGCCGCTTCGATGACCGCTTGACGTACGCCCGCGTGGCGAAACCGCCAGGTGTCCGGCAAATGGCCAAAGAAACCCAAAAGGTCAAGACCTTCGAAAAAGCCAGAGACGCGGCGCACCGTCGTTCGTCAACGCATTCCTGCAGGCGCAGAACGGTCAGCAAGAAGACCGCAAAGTGAGGCCTTTCTCTCGTCGAAGGCCACTCCTGCCGGTAAATCCGCTGCCCGAGACGCGATACTGAGCATTCGGTGAGCACTGCACCTTTTCACGACCCTGCGCTGACCTTCACTGTCGTGTTGGCCGATGACCATCCCGTCTATCTCGACGCGCTGAGTCGCGCGGTCGAAGCCACCCCGGAGCTCTCGCTGGTCGGCACGGCGACCGACGGCAGCGAGGCGATCGACGTCATCCAGCGCGTTCGTCCTGACGTGGCGGTCCTCGACGTGCAGATGCCCATTTACACGGGCCCGACGGTTGCGGCGCGGCTGGCGGCCATGGATCTGCCCACACGCGTGCTCTTCCTCTCGGCCCATCGCGACGGTGCCACGGTCTATGACGCGCTGGCCGTCGGCGGCTATGGCTACGTGACCAAGGACGCGTCGATGAGTCAGATCCAGGAAGCGGTACTCCGCGTGGCGTCCGGCGTGCGGAGCCTCGGCCCCGACGTCGAGCATCAGATCATCGAGGAGATCCAGGCGCGGGCCGAGCGGCAAGTGATCGATCTCACCGAACGGGAGCGCTCCGTATTGGAGCTGGCCGTCAAGGGGCTCACCGTCGTCGGTATGGGCAAGCAACTGCACCTGAGCCCCGCGACGATCAAGGTCCATCTCTCCACGCTCTACGCCAAGCTCGGCGTGTCGGACCGGGCTAGCGCGGTCGCTGAAGCGATTCGCCGCGGCCTCGTGCGATAGCTGGACGGCTCAACCGTGTGGGCGGGCGATGTCCGCCGCCGGTGTAGCCGGTTGCCCATTGATTGCCGGCGATCGCGTGCCGACCTCAAGAGGGACATGCCTCGCAAGCTCTCTCTCAGGGTCCTGGCCTCCATCGCCGCGCTGAGCCTCTTCGGCGCGATCGGCGCGTTGGGGACCTATTCGGTGTTCACCGACACGACGGACTCCAGCGGCTCGACGTTCTCGTCGGGCACGGTGCACATCACCGACGACGACGCCGGCAGCGCGATGTTCGCGCTCACCGGCATGGTCCCTGGCACCCAGGCGATCAAGTGCATCAACGTGACCAATGCCGGGGACGTGCCGTTCTCCAACGTTGCGCTCAGTGCCGTCGGCTCAGGCGCGCTGGCCGGGGCGCTGCAGGTCACCATCGACAAGGGCACTGGCGCCACCGGTGGCGTCAGCTCGAGCTGCACGAACTTCAGCGCCACCAGCACCGGCGTGGTCAGCGGGCTGCTCGATGCGCTGCCCACCAGCGTGGCGCCGTTCGACGATGGCTCGTCCTGGGTCGTCGGTGCGACGCGCAGCTATCGCGTCACGGTTCAGCTCGACCCGCTCGCCGCCAGTAGCTTCCAAGGCAAGACCGCGAGCCTCGACCTGACGTGGACGGCCAGCAGCTGATCCGGCGCGTCGCGCGCCGGGGCACGGCCGCGGCGCTGGTGCTGACGATCGTCGCCGGGCCCGCCATCGCCTTCTTGGGACATCGTGCGGGATGGCAGCCGCTGATCGAGCGCTCGGCGTCGATGGCGCCGGCGATCGCTGTCGGCGACCTGCTGCTGGTGCGACGTCAACCGGCATTGCTGATCGGCCGGGGAGACGTCATCACCTTCGCCGATCCCCACGTCGGCGGCCGCACGCTGACCCATCGCGTCCTCGCCGTTCATGCGACCGGCGATCGCCTCGTGGTCACGACGCGCGGCGATGCCAACCGTGCTGCCGAGCGATGGACCATCGCGCGCGACGGCACCATCGGACGCTTGCGCCATACGATCGCGCTGCCCCCCGCAGTTGCTCACCTTCTGGACCGCTCGCTGGCGCGCGGGATGCTCATGCTCGTGCTCTCGCTGCTGGCCTGCGGCCTGACGCTGTGGGCGATCTGGCGCCGGCCGGCCGCACCATGCGAGCCCGCGCGGTAGTTGTCGCCGTCCTGGCGTTGCTGACCGCTGCTGTGGCCGTCGCGGTGGCCAAGGCCGCGTGGACGACTGGCGCGGAGGCGACGACCCACGCCACGTTCAGCGCGGCCTCTGAGTTCCCGCCGGTCGCCAGCCTGGTGCCGTCAGTGCTCGGCACTGCCCAAGTTGGTGTGATCTTGCATGCCACCAGTGGGGCATTCGCGCCGGCAGCGACCAGCTCGACGATCGCCTGGCTGCGCTGTGACGGGTCGGGTGGCGCGTGCGTCGCGACGGGCTCGACCGGCGCCGACTACACCGCCAAGCTCGCGGACGTCGGCAGCACGCTGCGGGTAGAGCAGACGCCGGTCAACGGAACGGTCGCCGGCGCCGCCGTCCGCTCCGAGCCCACGCCGATCGTTCTGGCGATCAACCTCGGGCCGGTGGTCAAGCAGCCCGTGGCCGATAACGCGCCGACGATCTCAGGGACGGCGGCCGTCGGCCAGACGCTCACGGCGGCCCCCGGCACGTGGCTGCCGTCGCTGGTGACGTTTTCCTATCGCTGGCTGCGCTGCGACGCGATCGGCGCTGGCTGCACCCCGATCGCCGGTGCGACGGACGTGACCTACGTGCCGGTTGTCGCCGACCGCGGCCGCCGTCTGTCGGTCGCGGTGACGGCAGCGCTGATCGGGCTCATCCCGAGCCCGGCGGTGAGCATCACGACCGCGGTCATCGGATAGTCCGCAGATACCTACCGGCTCGACGAAAAGCTCAAGCGCGACAAGGGATACGGGTGTATGGTCGGTCTCTGGTCAGCGAGGAGGAGGAGACGCGGTGATCAACCTGAGGGCGCCGGAGCGACGGCACGACGCCGACCGCTTGCGCAGCGGTGGCGGCGGCGTGCTGGTGGTGGCCCTGGACGACAAGGCGCTCGCCGAGGCCTTGCCGATTGCCCACGCGCGCGCGGCGGCGCTCGGTGCGCGGGTGACGATCGCGGGCTCGGCGCGGATGCCGTTCTGGTGGGCGGTGGCGGCCAGCGGCTGGATGATGGTGCCGCGGCCGTGGGCCGAGGACTCCCGCGTGCGGGCTGAGCTGGCGCTGCGCGAGAAGGTCGGAGCATTGAGCGGCGACGCGGAGTGCGGCGTGGTCTGCCGCCATGGCAGGGCCGAGGCGTGGCTGGGCCGGATTCTCGGACAGGATCGCTACGGGACGGTGTTGATCGCGACCTTGCGGCTGTCAGGTCGTCGGACGCGCCGGCTGGCCGGCATCGCCGGGCCGGATCGGATGTTCGCGGTCCTCACTCCGCTGGAGTCGCGGCGCGGCTGAGCGGTGTTGCAGAAGTGCGTCGGTCGTGTGCCGATTTGGTGGCGCTGGAGCATGTCCGGCGAGCCGTACCTGATGGTTGCGGCATGCATCACCAACGCCTCGTTCTCAACGGCCCACCTGCCGCGATCGCGCGGCTGGCCGATGACCTCCGTGCGGCGGGGGCAGTCGCTGTCGCCGGTCCCACAGCCGGTCCGCCGCGCCTGGTCTGGGAGACGGCCCAGTCGGTGGCGCTGGAAGGGTTGTGTGCACGCCATCGCGACGTGACCGTCGGCGTCGAGCGGTTCGAGCTGCTCGGCGACGAGCTGGAGCGTCTGGTCGTGCAGGGCCACGAGGCGACGGTGCTGGAGCGACGCAGGCCGGGTGGTGGCACGTTCGAGCTCGGTGGGGTGGAGGAGCTCGGTGGCGTCTGTCTTGAGGAGGACGGCGCGCCGCTAGACCCGGTGGCTTTGCGTGTCGCGGCGCGCTCGGTGATGGCCGTTGTGGTCGAGCTCGATACGGGGCCGAGCGGCTCGGCCGCCGACGATGCGGTGCGGGTTGGGAGGGCCGTCGGGCGTCTGTGCGCGACGGTGGCCCAGGACGGTCCGGGCCTGCGTGGCCGCGCGACGATCGCGGCGCTGGCCGCTACGGCGTTGACCCTCGGTGCTGCTGGCTCGGGTTGCAAGGCGGAGCGGCGCTTCGAGCGTGGCTGGCGTCTGACGCAGGCCATCGCCCGCGCGGAGCGGGAGGAACTGTGGGCGCGGCCCGGCGAGGCCGAGTGGTCAGAGTGGCTGATGGACCTGCTCACCGATGTGGCGCGGGTTATCGACGGCTGCTCGGCCTGTTTGCATCAACCACCACCACCGTTCGTCTCGTTGCACACCGAGCACGTCGACACCGAGACTGAGGAGCTCGAGCGCGCGGCAGGCCGGCTGGTGACCACCGCGTTGCAGGTGCTGGTCCTCTTCGGCGGACCGCCCAGGCAATGATTGCGCGCACAACTACCTCTGCTACGATCGACGACACCATGGAACTCGGCCTCGCCACCTTCGCCGACCTCGCCCCGGGCGTCAGTCCGCAGCAGCGCATGCGCGAGCTTCTGGAGGAGGTCAAGCTCGCCGACGAGCTGGGGCTTGACGTCTTTGCCATCGGCGAGCACCACCGGCCGGACTACCTCGTCTCCTCACCGACCGTCGCCCTCGGCGCTGCCGCGGCGATCACGGACAACATCCGACTCTCGAGCGCGGTGACCGTGCTGAGCTCTGAGGACCCGGTGCGCGTCTTCCAGCAGTTTGCCGAGGTCGATCTGATCTCGGGAGGGCGCGCGGAGATCATGGCGGGGCGCGGCTCGTTCATCGAGTCTTTCCCGCTGTTTGGCAAGAGCCTCGATGACTACGACGATCTCTATCTCGAGAACCTGGAATTGCTCCTGGCGCTGCGTGAGAGCACGCACGTCACGTGGTCGGGGAAGTTCCGCGCCCCGCTGGAGAACGCCGGTGTCTGGCCGCGCCCCGTGCAGGATCCGTTGCCGGTCTGGGTCGCCGTTGGTGGCACGCCGCAGTCGGTCGTGCGCGCCGCGACGCTTGGCCTTCCGCTGACGATCGCGATCATCGGCGGCCAGCTGCAGCGCTTCACCCCGCTGGTCGAGCTCTATCGCGAGGCATGGGCCGCCGTCGGTCACGACCCTGCTGACGCGCGCATCGCGATCAACACCCATGCCTTTGTCGCTGAGAGCTCGGCGGCGTCTGACCGCGCGCACGCCAGTGGCTATCTGGAGGTCATGAACCGCATCGGGCGCGAGCGCGGCTGGCCGCCCTCCGGCCAGCGGGAGTACCAGGCGCTGCGCTCGCCCGACGGCGCGCTGGCCGCGGGCTCACCCGACCAGGTTGCCGAGAAGATCCTGCTGGGCCACGAGCTGTTCGGCCACCAGCGCTACATCGGGCAGATGAGCATCGGGTCGGTCGCCCATGCCGACGTGCTGGCCTCGATGGAGCTGTTCGGCACTGAGGTCGCGCCGGTCGTGCGCGCCGAGGTTGCCCGCCGCGCGGCGACGGCGCCCGCCGGTGCGTGACCCGCGCGCCCGCGTGATCAGCATGGAATCGGTCCCGCCCGTCCGACCCTCGACGGGCATGAGAAGCTCGTGGGCAGATGTCTGCCGACGCTCCTGAACGTACCCGTCGACCGGCCATCGTCGCCGTCGACGACGAACCCGCGGTGCTCGCGGCGGTGGCTCGCGATCTGCGCCGCCAGTTCGGCGAGCGCTACCGCGTCCTACGCGCCGCCTCCGGCAAGGAAGCGCTGGAGGTCGTCCGCGAGCTGATCACGCGCGGCGACCAGGTGGCGCTCCTGATCGCCGATCAGCGCATGCCCGGCCTGTCGGGCACCGAGTATCTCGTCGAGGCACGCAAGCTCGCCCCCGACGCCAAGCGCGTCTTGCTCACCGCCTACGCCGATACCGGCGCCGCGATCCAGGCGATCAACGAGGTCGCGCTCGACTACTACCTGCTCAAGCCCTGGGATCCGCCAGAGGAGGAGCTCTACCCCGTTGTTCAGGACCTCCTGACGACCTGGGAATCCGGCGCGGCGCTGGAGTCCGGCGGCGTGCGCGTCATCGGCCACCGCTTCTCTAAGCCCGCACACGACCTGCGCGACTTCCTCGCCCGCAACCGTGTCCCGGGCCGCTGGCTGGACATCGAGCGCGACGGCGAGGCACGCGAGCTGCTGCGCGTCGCCGGCGTCAGCGACGAAGGGCTGCCGGTTGCGCTGATGGAAGACGGCTCGGTGCTGGAGCGTCCGACGGTGCTGGAGCTCGCCGAGCGGCTCGGCGTCGCCAGCCAGCCGATGACCGACCACTATGACTTGGTCATCGTCGGCGGTGGTCCGGCCGGCCTTGCCGCCGCGGTCTACGGCGCGTCGGAGGGGTTGTCCACCGTGATGGTCGAGCGTGAGGCGCCCGGCGGCCAGGCCGGGACCTCCAGCCGGATCGAGAACTACCTCGGGTTTCCAACCGGCCTCAGCGGCTCGGATCTCGCACGTCGCGCGACCGACCAGGCCCGCCGCCTTGGTGCAGAGCTGCTGACCGTGCAGGACGCCGTCGCCCTTGATGTCGAGGGCACCGGTCGCCTCGTGCGCCTCTCCGGTGGCGGTGCGCTGAGCGCCAACACGGTCCTGATCGCCTCCGGCGTCTCCTACCGCAAGCTCGCCACCCCGGGCTTCGACGAGCTCACCGGCGCGGGGATCTACTACGGCGCGGCGCTGACCGAGGCGCGTTCCTGCTCCCAGCAGCGCGTCGTGATCATTGGCGGCGCGAACTCTGCCGGCCAGGCCGCCGTCTACTTCGCCGCCTGGGCCGCGCAGGTCACGATGCTGGTTCGCGCGCCGTCGCTGACCAAGTCCATGTCCAACTACCTGATCGAGCAGATCGCCGCGCTCCCGAACGTCGACGTGCGCACGGGCGCCCAAGCGGTCGAGGCGATCGGCGAGGACGGCCACCTCAAGGCGCTGAAGATCCGCGATGCCGACGGCGGCGAGACCGTTGAGGAGACCGACGCCTGCTTCGTCTTCGTCGGCGCCGCACCGCGCACGTCGTGGCTCGACGCGGTCGTTGCTCGTGACGAGCACGGCTTCATCCTCGCCGGGGCCGAGGTCCGCGGCGCGGGCTGGCCGCTCAAGCGCGACCCCTACCTGTTGGAGACCTCCGTGCCCGGCGTGTTCGTCGCCGGTGACGTTCGCGCCCGGTCGATCAAGCGCGTGGCGAGTGCGGTCGGTGAGGGGTCGATGGCGGTTTCGCTGATCCACGAGTACTTGGCGGCCGCGTGACCCCGACGGTCCCCGTCACCTTGGAAGAGCTGCGCCGCGTCGACCTCTTCGACGGTCTTGACGATGTCCAGCTCGAGCAGTGGCGCGCTGCCGCCCAGGCGTTCCACGTGCCCGCCGGGAAGATCATCGCCGAGCAGGACGCCTCCCCGCGTGGACTGCTGCTGCTGCTCGAAGGGCGGCTTCGGACCTACAAGATGGTCGACGAGACGCGCTTTGAGCCGATCGGCCACATGGATGCGCCGACCTGGATGCAAGCGATCGCCGCGCTCACCGAGACGCCGGTCGGCGTGCGGCTGCAGACCGAGACCGACGCCGTTGTCGGGCTCGTTCCGCTCGCGGACTTCACCGATCTGGCGCTCTCGCATCGCTCGGTGCATCGCAAGGTCATGCAGGCCATCGGCCCGGTCACCGCGCGCCTGGCGCAGATCGACAACGACCGCGAGCGCCTGGCTTCGCTGGGCACGATGGCCGCTGGCTTGGCGCATGAGCTCAACAACCCGGTCGCGGCCGTCAAGCGTGCGTCGTCGCAGCTGGTGGATGCGCTGGACGTCGTCACCGGCGCGATCAAGGCGTTCGTGGAGGGCGGCATCGAGCGCGCCGACGCCGAGCGTCTGGTCGAGTTGCAGCAGGAGGCGTTGCGGCGCTCGGACGCCGCCGCGGCGCGCAGCAGCGTCGATGCCGCCGACGCCGAGGACGACATGCTGGATCGGTTGGAGGAGCTCGGCATCGAGGAGCCTTGGCGGCTGGCCGAGGTGCTCGCCGCGGCGGGCGTCGACGAGGCATGGTTGACCGAGGTCTCCGATCGCGCGGGTCCGGCCGTCTCGGCGGCGCTGGCCTGGGTCGTGGCGACGCTGTCGGCGCGCGGGCTGGCAACCGAGCTTCAGGAGTCCGCCAGCCGGATGAGCGATCTCGTCGGGGCGATCAAGACCTATACCTACATGGATCGCGGCGACCTCGTCCAGGTCGACTTGCACGAGGGCATCGACGCCACCATCAAGGTCCTCGGCCACAAGCTCAAGCACACCAAGATCGATGTGGTGAAGGACTATGAGCCGAACCTGCCCCGGCTAGCCGTCCGCGGATCGGAGCTCAACCAGGTCTGGACCAACCTCATCGACAACGCCGTCGACGCGCTGGGGGAGACCGGGACCATCACGATCACGACCAAGCGCGACGGTCCATGCATCCGCATCGATATCGCCGACGACGGCCCCGGCATCCCGGAGGAGGCACGCCGCCGCGTTCTGGAGCCGTTCTTTACAACCAAGGAGGTCGGCGCCGGCACCGGCCTCGGCCTCGACACCGTGCGCCGCATCGTCGAAGACCGCCACGACGGCAGCCTTGGCTTTGACACCGGCCCCGATGGCACGGCCTTCCATGTCTGGCTGCCGATTCCCGATGGTTCGGAGCCCGGGGTGCCGACCAAGACTGCAACCACGGAGGAGCCCACACCATGAGCGCAACCAGCTGCACGCACTTGGATACCGTCGAGATCACCGAGCTGCCGGAGGAGGCCGCGGGCTGCGAGGACTGCCTGGCGAGCGGTGGCGTCTGGCTGCACCTGCGCATTTGCCTGACGTGCGGTCATGTCGGCTGCTGCGATGACTCGCCGGGCAAGCATGCGTCGGCGCACGCGGCAGCGCAAGACCATCCCCTGATCCGGTCGCTGGAGCCAGGCGAGGACTGGTGTTGGTGCTTCATCGACGACTTGGCGATGCGGATTCCGGCGATAACGGGGGAGACGCGGATTCCACGGTCGCCGATGTTGGGGTAGTTGGTCGGGCGCGTTTGTCTTTTGTCGTCCGTGGGTGCGGGCTTGCGTGGCGCACCCGTGGCGCTCAGCGCGCATCGTTTGCGAGCTCCGCAGCGTGGTTCTCGGGCACCGAGGGGAGGAAGTCGGTGTGGTCCGCGGCGTCGTCGGCCATCCGCGTGAGGGTCCGCGGGACGGTCGTGCGATTCGGGCGTTGACGGCAAGGTTCGGGTCGTTTCGAACGTCCGATAGACGTCGAAACCGACCCAGACCTTTGCATCGGCTCCGAACCGTCGATCCGGGTCGCCTGATGGTGAATATGTCACCACGAAACGCCCCGGACCTTCGATTCGGGTACGACCGGGCCATGAACTACCCGCGCCCAGGCGCCAACGGACGACAAACCCGCGCCCCGAGCCGTCACTAACTGCTCACTCCCCTCGGTGCCCCCGAACCCCGCTGCGCACTCCAACAACAAACCGCGCGGAGCGCCGCGGGTGCGCCACGCAAGCCAGTGCTCACGGACGACACCAACAACAACGAGCTACGCCGGCACGCGCAACGCCCAAGACCCACGCATCCGCACCTCACGCCGCGCGCCGCAATCCACGACCACCAGCGCCACATCCCCACACCCCGGGCAGCGCAGCACCAACCCCGCACCCCGATACAGCCGGTGCTTCCCAACCGCATGCTCCTGCCCGCACGACCCGCAGCCCCGCACCGCACCCGTCACTTCCGCGCCGCCGAAGACCTCCGCCAGCAGGCCCGCCGCCGCGTTGCCATCCAGCACCAGCGCCTCGTCGCTCACCGTCACCCTCCTGTAGGTCCAAACCGCTCGGTATGCACCAACGCCGCCGCATACCCCAACCCCACCAGCGCATCCGCCACCGCTTCAACAAACGGCGTCGGCCCGCAGACGAACACGCGCGCTCCCGCCGCCGGCGGCGGCCCCACGGCCTCCAGCATCGCCGCGTCCACGCGCCGCGCGAACCCGTCCCACCGCTCGGGCACAGCGCGCGTCAAGGTGTAGGTGATGCTCAAGCCATCGCCGGCAGCACCCAGCCGCTCCAGTTCCTCGCGATACAGCACCGCTTCGAGCTCCCGTGCCGAGACCAGCAGCCGCGTATCGGCACGGCTCCCCGCCCCAGCGCGGTGGCGCACCATCGCCATCAGCGGCACCAGCCCCGACCCGCCGCCCACCAACAACAGCGGCCCGCCATCGGCAGCCCGCCATGTGAAGTGCCCGCCGACCGGACCGCGCACCTCGAACTGATCTCCTACAACAAGCTCGCCCGCCAGATACGGCGAGACCTCGCCATCGTCGATCCGCTCCACGGTCAACGCGACCTGCGGGTCCTCTGGCGCCGATGCGATCGAGTAGGAGCGCTCGGCCACGTAGCCGTCCTCGGCGGTCAGTCGGATATCTACATGCTGGCCGGCGGCCTGCCCCGGCCATCCCGGCACGTCGAGCACCAGCGTCCGCGCGTGTGCGGTCTCCTCCACCAGCTCGACCACCGTCGCCATCCGCCAGATCAGGGGCGCGCGCACGACCACCGCCGGCGCGATCTCGGCCACCGTCAGTCGCCCCAGTAGCGTTGCTCGCGCCACGGGTCGCCGTAGTTGTTGTAGCCCGCGGCCTCCCAGAAGCCGGGCTCGTCCTCGACGGTCAACGTCAGCCCGCGCACCCACTTCGCGCTCTTCCAGAAGTACAGATGGGGCACCAGTAGGCGCGCCGGACCGCCATGCGCGGGCTCCAGTGGCTCACCGCCAAAGCTGTGCACGACCCACGCCTTCCTGTCGCTGAGATCCTCCAACGGCAAGTTGGTGGTGTAGCCCCCGTCGGCCCAGACGCTCACGTACTCGGCCTCGGTGGCAACGCCCTCGAGCAGTGTGTCGACCGAGACGCCGGTCCACGTCGTGTCGAGCTTGGTCCACTTCGTTACGCAGTGGATGTCGACCGTGAACGTCTCCTGGGGCAGCGCGTTGAGCTCGTCCCAGGTCCACGACGTGACGCCATCAACGGCGCCTTGGATGGAGAACGACCACTCGGCCAGATCGGGGCGCGGCGTCGGCCCAGCCGACAGAACAGGGAAGTCCTCGACGACGTACTGCCCGGGCGGGACGCGCGACGGATCGACGTCCGGGCGGCGCGGCCGACCGTGGAACCCGCGTGAGAAGGGCGGCATGCGCTGATGCTAGACCCGCGCGGACGTCCCGTCACGCGCAGCGACCGTCAGGCGGAAGCGCGCGGCAGGTCGACGTCGGCAAACGCGATCGCCAGGCGCTCGAACGCCTCGTCAACAACAGCCCGCACCCGGCGCTCGACTGTCCGAGCGCTGAGGCGCTCGGCCATCGCGGCCGACAAGGTCCGGGCCCGCAGTGCCATCGCCGCGACGACCATCGCGGCGAGCGTCGCGGCGCGCGGATCGCCGTTGGCCAAGCCGAGCTGATGGGCGAAGAGCTGGGCCAGGCGCGCCGTCCACAGCTCGCCGATGACCAGGCGCCGCGTGCGCAACGCGGGCGACGCCTCTTCGGTGGCGAGGAAGCGGCGGAAGCGCTCGTAGTGCTCGGCGTCGCGCAGGCGACGCCAGCCGTCGCCGTCGAATGGCACGAGCCGGTCGGCCAGGACGCCGTGCAGCGCGCTGAGCATCGTCGCGCCGGCCGGGCGCTCGACGACCGCGTCGACGAGCGCGCCGATCACGTCGTCGACACGATCGAAGAACAGATCTTCCTTGGAGGGGAAGTAGTTGAACACCGTCTTGACCGAGACCTCGGCCGCGGCGGCGATCTGGGCGACCGTTACTGCCTCGAAGCCGTCGCGCATGAAGAGCCCGGTGGCGACGTCGGAGATCGTCGTACGCGTGCGCGCCTTCTTCCATGCGCGCAGACCAGCCGGCGGGACGCCGGCCTCCTGCACGGAGAAAGAAGATGCCATGACAAGAACTTTACACTCGTTGCAAAATTCCGTCGAGCGTGTCACCCTTCCGGCGTGACTACGAATGCCATCGAAGCCCATGGGCTCGTCAAGCGCTACGGCGACAAGCGCGCGCTGGACGGCGTCGACCTCGCCGTCGCGCGCGGCGCGGTCTGCGCGCTGCTGGGTCCTAACGGAGCGGGCAAGACCACCGCTGTCCGCGTCCTGACGACGCTAACGCACCCCGACGCCGGCACAGCGACCGTCTCCGGCCACGACGTCCTGCGCGATCCTGTCGCGGTGCGCCGCAGCCTTGGTCTGGCCGCGCAGGACGCGACGGTCGACGGTCTGCTGACCGGCCACGAGAACCTGACGATGATCGGCGAGCTGCACCACCTCGGGCGCAAGCGCGCAAAGGCGCGGGCCACCGTCCTGCTGGAGCAGTTCTCGCTCACCGATGCGACCGACAAGCTCGCCAAGGAGTACTCGGGCGGCATGCGTCGGCGCCTAGACCTTGCGGCGACGCTGGTCGCCGAGCCCGAGGTGCTGTTCCTCGACGAGCCGACCACGGGCCTGGACCCGCGGGCGCGCAACGACCTTTGGGACGTGCTCGACGACCTCGTCGCCGGCGGCGCCACGATCCTGTTGACCACGCAGTATCTGGAAGAGGCCGATCGCCTCGCCGACGACATCGTCGTCGTCGACCACGGGCGTGTGATTGCCCGCGGCGACGCGCGCAGCCTCAAGCGCCAAGTCGGCGGCGATCAGCTTCGTGTCGTCGTGGCCAACCGCGCCGACCTCGACGCGGTCACCGCGATCGTGGGGCGCGTCGCCGGCCACCAGCCGACGGTCGATATCGGTGCGCGCTCGGTCATCGCTCCCGCCGAGGGTGGCGTCGCCGCGATCGCTGCGCTGGCCGAGGCGCTCAACGACGCCGAGATCGGCGTGGAGGACCTCGGGCTCGCCCAGCCGACGCTCGACGACGTGTTCCTCACGCTGACCGGCGCACCCCCTGAGGCGGAAGAAGAAACCGCCGTTCCCGTCTCGACGATCTCCGAGGAGCAACGATGAGCACCCAGACGGCCGACGCCGGGCCAATCCGCTCACAGCGGCCAGCAAGCGCCCGCGCCACCTTCCTGTCTGACACGTGGGTGATCGCGCGGCGCGGCCTGCTGCACATGCGCCGTCAGCCCGAGGCGCTGTCGGACGCGACGATCCAGCCGGTCATGTTCGTGTTGTTGTTTGCGTTCGTCTTCGGCGGTGCGATCAGCGTGCCGGGCGGCGGCAGCTACAAGGAGTTCCTGATGGGCGGAATCTTCGCCCAGACGATCGTCTTCGGCTGCTTCGGTGTCGCGCTCGCGCTCTCCAACGACCGCAACAACGGGGCGATCGACCGCTTCCACTCGCTGCCGATCCCGCGCTCGAGCGTGCTGGCCGGCCACGCCGTGGCCAATCTCATCCGCGCGTTCCTGCCGATCGCGTTCATGACGGTCACCGGCTTCGTCGTGGGTTGGCGGATCCATTCGGGGATCCTCGACGTCCTTGGCGCCTACGGGCTGATGTTGGTGTTCTCGTTCGCGATGATCTGGGTCGGCGTGCTGCTCGGGAGCCTGGTGGCGACGCCTGAGGGCGTGCAGGGCGTGGCGTTCGTCGTGATCTTCCCGGTGACCTTCATCGCCTCGACGTTCGTGCCGACCAGCACGCTGCCGGGCGTGCTCAAGACGGTTGCCGAGTGGAACCCGACGTCGTCGTTGGCCAATGCGTTGCGTCACCTGTTCGGGAACCCCGGTGGGGCGCTGCCGGCTGACGGTGCCTGGCCGCTGCAACATCCTGTGGCCTACACGCTGCTGTGGGCGATCGGGATCGTCGTGATCTGCGCGCCGCTGGCGGTCATGCAGTACCAGCGCTCGATCAAGTCGTAGGGATGTTGGCGATATCCGATCGCTAGAGTCGGGGATCCGCGCCCCCTCACCGTGGATCCCCTTCTCATGACCGATCTCGCCTCCGATTCCGCCACCCCGACCGATGCGCCCCGGGCGGTGATCGTCGGCGCCGGACCCTCTGGGTTCTACGCCGCCGATCAACTGCTGACCGCGGGCTTTGAGGTCGACGTCCTTGATGCGCTGCCGACCCCGTTCGGCCTCGTGCGCGCCGGCGTTGCGCCCGACCATCCCAAGATCAAGGCCGTCACGCGGGTCTACGAGAAGACCGCAAAGAAGGACGGCTTCCGGTTCTTCGGCGGCGTCGTCCTCGGTCGTGACGTCACGCGCGCCGAGCTGCTGGAGCGTTACCACGTCGTGCTCTACGCACTGGGCACCTCTGACGACAACCGCCTCAACGTGCCGGGCGAGGACCGCCCGGGATCGCACGCCGCCACCCACTTCGTGGCCTGGTACAACGGCCATCCCGATGCGGCCGACCACGAGTACGACCTCAGCGTTAAGCGCGCGGTCGTGATCGGTAACGGCAACGTCGCCATCGACGTCGCCCGCATGCTCGTCCTGCACCCCGACGAGCTGACGCCGACCGACACCGCCGACCACGCGATCGAAGTGCTGTCGGCATCGGCCGTCGAAGAGGTTGTCCTGCTTGGCCGCCGCGGCCCGGCCCAGGCGGCCTTCACCAACCCCGAGCTGCGGGAGCTGGCCGACCTGCAGCGCGCCGGCGTCGAGGTCGACGCCACCGATCTCGACCTCGACGAGCACTCCGCCCGGTGGCTGGAGGAGGAGGCCGACATCACGGCGCGCAAGAACGTCGAGATCCTGCGCGACTACGCCGAGAAGGGTCCCAAGGACGCCAGCCACCGCGTGATTCTGCGCTTCCTGCGCTCACCTGTCGAGATCCTTGGTGAGGGCGAGCACGGCCCGGTCACGGGCGTGCGCGTCGTCGTCAATGAAATTCAGAAAGGTGAGGACGGCAGCCTCCGCGCCGTCTCTACCGGGCGCGAGGAGACCATCGAGGCCGGCCTCGTGCTGCGCTCGATCGGCTACCGCGGCAAGCCCGTCGACGACGTCCCGTTCGACGATCGCCGCGGCCTGATCCGCAACACCGGAGGCCGCGTCTGCGCCGAGAGCGGCGACGCGCACCGCGGCGAGTACGTCGTCGGCTGGATCAAGCGCGGTCCCTCAGGCGTCATCGGCACCAACAAGAAGGACGCGGCCGACACCGTCGCCCGCATCGTCGAAGACCGTGACGCTGGCGCGCTGAACACGCCCAACCGCAACGATCCTGAGGAGATCGCGGCCTTCTACGCCGAGCGCGCGCCCGAGTCGGTCACCTGGGCCGGCTGGGAGGCGATCGACGCCCACGAGAAGAGCACCGGCGAGCCGCACGGCCGCCCGCGCGTCAAGCTCGTCCGCCTCGCGGACCTCGTCGAGCGGTCGCGGGCCATCAGCAGCAGCTAGCTACCAGGGGCAGCGAGCGCGCTGAGGCCCTCGCTATCGGGCCGGTTCGCCAATCACTGTGGCCTGCTCATTGCTGGCTGCAAAGGTCCTCGCGGGCCGTGGCACGGCGAGGCTCGCCAGCGCGCCGAGGAAGCACGCCGAGCCGGCGAGGATGAAGGCCATCTCGAACCCGTGCTCGGTCGGCAGGGCGGATCCGACGACGGTCCCGGCGATCACGCTGGCGCCGATCTGGCTGCCGACCGAGCCACCGAGTGAGCGCATCACGGTGTTGATGCCGGTGGCGACGCCGGTCTGGTCGGGGCGTACGGCCTCGACGATGAGGTTCGCCAGTGAGGCGAAGGCCAGCCCGATGCCGATCCCGAGGATGCCGGAGGCGACGTAGATCTCCCACTTCTGGTCGTGGGCGATGGCGAGCAGGACGAAGGCCAGGCAGGTCGCGATCGAGCCGGCGACCAACGGGACGCGCGCTCCGACACGCGCCGACAGCCGCCCGGCGAGCGGGCTAATGAGCAGCATCCCCATGGTCGAGGGCAACAGGAACAACCCGGCCTGCGTGACGCTTGCGCCAAAGCCGTAGCCGGCCGAAGGGTCGGTCTCGGTGAACGCGGGCAGCAGCACGAACGAGCTGTACATCCCGGCGCCGACCAGGAACGCGGCGGCGTTGACGGTCCACACGCCGCGGATGCGCATCATCGCCATGTCGACCAGCGGCTCGGCGGCACGTTGCTCGTTGATGATCCATGCGCCGAGCAGGATCGCGGCGGCCACGAACAGCCCGAGCGTGCGCGGGTCGGTCCAGCCCCAGGACGAGCCCTCGCTGATGCCGACCAGCAGCGCGACCAGCCAGGCTGAGAGCAGCGCGGCGCCGCTCCAGTTGATCTTCCCGGGCGTCTTGATCGGCGACTCGGGCACGAACAAGACGGTCATGATCGTCGCGGCCACGACGAGGACCAGCGGGATCCAGAAGAGCCAGTGGACCGAGAGCGCGCCGATGATCGGGCCGGCTAGGACGATGCCCAGCCCGCCGCCAATGCCGAGGATTGCCGAGATCAACGCGATGCCGTGCGGGACGCGCTCGCGTGGGAACTCGTCGCGGATGATCCCGAACGCGAGCGGGAAGATGGCGCCGCCGGCGCCCTGGATGACACGGGCCGCGATCAACATGGTGATGGTGGTCGAGATGGCGGCCAAAAACGTGCCGATGCCAAGCAGGACGAGCACCGCGACGAGCATGTGCTCCTTGCCGAACATGTCGCCGAGCCGGCCGAGGATCGGCGTGAGGATCGAGGCGCTGAGCAGGTAGGCCGTCAGGACCCACGCCGCGGAGGTCGCGCTGGTGTGGAATTCGCGCTGGATCTCGGGAAGCGCCGGAGCGACGAGCGACTGGAGCACCGCAAACGTGGCGCCGGCCAGCGCGAGGACGGCGAAGGTCAGGCCGTAGTGCTGGCGATGGGGACCGGGCGCGATGGTAGAGTCAGCAGGTGATGTCATCGGATGCTGACAACCGTAGCAGCGCCGTCGCAACGCCTGGGGGCGCCATCCCGGCGGCCGCGTCACGGCGGCGCAACGACGCGCAGGCCAGCCGCCGAGCGCTGTTGGAGGCTGCCGCCGCGCTCTTTGACGAGCGCGGGTATCAGGGTGCGACCGTCCGCGACATCGGTGAGCGCGCCGGCGTCGATGCGGCGCTGATCGCGCGCTATTTCGGTGGCAAGGAGGGGCTCTACCTTGCGGCGCTGGAGGAGACCGAGCGCCCGCCGCTGCCGACCGACCCATACGCCGTCTTCGCCAAGTTCCTCGACAAGTCCGACGAGGACGGCTCCAACAACCCCATCTGCCAGGCGATGGTCAGCCCGTCGTTGAGCCCGGAGCTGCGCGACCAGGTCGGCGCGTTGATGGCGCGCCGCGTCATCGGGCCGCTGTCGGCGCAGCTGGCCGACGACGGCGTCGAGCAGGCGCGGCTACGCGCCGAGTTGCTCGTCGCGATCGCCCTCGGCACGACGCTCACGCGTTCCAGTGGCACCCTGACGGCGCTGGCCGATGCCTCACTCGACGAGATCCACGCCGTGCTCGATCCGTTGGTCGGCAGGCTGACGAAAAAGACACACTGATGGGTCTGGCAACGCTCGTCACGCTGGGAATGTGGGTCGTCGCAGCAATCGATCGGCTCGCCCGTCGCGGGCGTTGACGCTGACCGTCTTCGGCGCCATAGCGCGCTTCATCGTGCAACGATGTGCGAAATAAACTGTGGAGCAGACGTTGCACAGTTGTCACGGCGAAGCTACGGTTCCGCCGCATGTCGACTACCAAGAAGCAGATGGAGAAGCGGCGCAAGACCCTGCGGCCGCACCCGGCGCGCTACCAGATCGTCGATGTAATGCGCAGCTACGGGCGTCCGATCAGCCCGACCCAGCTGGCACGAATCACCGGTGGTTCCTTGGGTTCCACGGCCTATCACGTGCGCACGCTGGTCTCCGCCGGCATCGTCGAGCTGGCCGATGAGGGCCGCGTGCGCGGCGCCGTGGAGCACTTTTACGCGCTGGTCTCCGAGAACGAGGACGAGCTGCAGCTGGCCGATCCTGTTGGTCAGTTGCTAGGGCTTTGCGGCGCGCTGACCGTCCCCGCGCCCGACGGTGGCTACCCGCGCCAGACTGTCTTGGATGCGCGAGCGCGCAAGCAGTTGCAGCGAGTGCTCGCGCGGCTACGTCCGGAAGTTCGCGACATCGTGGCGGCCGCCACGGCGCGTACCGGCTCCTAGGCGGTGCAGGACCTGATCGCCGCGGGCGGCGGATCGGACGAGGGCGAGTCGCTGGCTCGCTGGGAGGCCCGTGCCGAGCACACGATCGGCGTGCTCATCCGGCGCTTTTTGGCGCAGAATCCTCCGCCTGCGCCGAGTCGCGTGGCACAGGATCTGCAGACTTGGTCGCACGCCCTCGCACTCGACGGCCGAGCTCGCCTTCAGGAGCTGGGGGAGGAGCACCTCCACCTGACGGATCCGGAGACGTAGGGCCGTCGCGGCGCATCAGCGTCGCGACGGCGTGCTCGAGCGCTTCGACGCGCTCGACCAACGCCGGGTCATCGTCCTCGCGGCGGACCGCGGCGCCGAGGTCGGGCACGGTGAACCAGGCGTAGGGCACGCCGCAGGCCTCGGCGATCATGCGCAGGTACTTCTCGTCGTGGTCGGAGGCCTTGCGGCGGGGCGTGCCGATGCTCTTCAGCGTGGAATCGCTGATCTTGGTGGCCTTGGCCAGCTTCTTCCACGTGCTGACCTTCGGGTTGAGGGCCCTCGCCGCTGTGATGCGCCGCCGGATTTCGTCCTTGGGAACCACGGTAATGAGCACCGTACGGGGACAGAATCGGACAGGACTTGACAGCAAAGACCGTCCCGGTTAGTTTCAACCCATTCCGGCCAAAAATCATCCGAATTGGGTAAATCAGCAGGAAGCTGCGGCGCTCAATCGCCGTCGAACGAGATGCGGAGCTCACCTCATCGCGACGTGGGATGTGCGACGCCGCAGAACAATCGTTGAGCTCGATGGATGAGCGCGTCTCCGTGGAAGTCCTGCACGCGATCGCGCATCCGCTCCGCCTCGGGTCCCTCGTGGCGCTCGAAGAGCGCCAGCGGACTGCAGAAGAATTGGCGACGGTCCTTCGCGTGTCGGCCCAGGAGCTCGGCGAGCATCTTGCGGAGCTTGCGGCGGCCGGCCTGATCGGTGACGGCGACGGTGAGGGGCGATGGCGTCCCCTAGCCCGTGGCTGGGCTGATGTGGCCGCACGGCTGCGCCGCCTCCAAGGCGGCACGCGATGACGCCGGCGTCGTGCTAGCCGACGACGACGCGGTCGCGCCCGTCGGCCTTGGCCTGGTAGAGCGCCTGGTCGGCAGCGTCGATGAGCGTCCGCGGGGCGGCCGTTCCGTCGGAGGTCGCGACGCCCGCCGAGAACGTCACGCCGTCGGGCAGCATGCCGCGCAGGCGGTTGATCAGGACTGCGGCGCCTGGCCCGTCGCAGCCGGGCAGCAGCAGCGCGAACTCCTCGCCGCCCCAGCGGGCGAGCACATCGGTCGCTCGCAGCGTCGCCTGCCACGCCGCCGCCGCCGCGCGGAGCAGCCGGTCGCCGGCGAGGTGGCCGTGCTCGTCGTTGTAACGCTTGAAGAAGTCGAGGTCGAGCATCGCGACCGACAGCGGCTTGTCGTGACGCTCGGCGACCGCCAGCTCATGGACCAGCAGCTCGTCCCAGGCGCGGCGATTGGGCAAGCCGGTCAGCTCATCGGTCCGGGTCAGCTCGTCGAGGCGGCCGAGCAGGTCGGCGCGCTGCATCGCGAGCGCCGCCTCGCCCGCCAGCACCCCGATCAACAGGATCTCCCCGTCGGCGATCTCGGTCCGCGGCTGCGGCCAGGAGATCGCCAATGCCCCACGCACGCCCTGGGCGTCGGAGATCGGGTGAAAGAGCACCGACGCGGCCCCGAGCAGCTCGATGATGCGGCGATCACAGTGCGGGCTGGTGCGCGCGTCGGCCACGAACAACGGCTGCCCGGTCGCCATCACGACCCGCGCTCCATGGTCGGTCTGGTCGAGGCCGATGCGGTAGGGCGCCGTCGCCTCGGGCCGCGTGGCCGTCGTGGCGAGCGCGCCGTCGAGGCCGATCTCCCACAGGCTCACCGCATGCGCGCCGTCGGCCAGCGCGAGCGCGGTCCGGCAGATCGTCGGTCGCGCCTCAAGGGGGTCGCAATGTCCGATCTCGCGGATGACGTCGGTGATTGTGGCGAGCTGCTCAGCGTGCTGACGCTGGCGATCCTCGTGGGCGCGCAGCTCGGTGATGTCGCGAACGGTGTTCAAGAAGCATCGGCTGCCATCGCCAAGGTCGGTCGCGATCGCCGAGATCATCGCCGGAAAGCGTGTCCCGTCGGCCCGGGCCAACTCGATGTCGAACGAGCCGCCACCGGCGGCCACGACGTCGCGCAGCAGTGCAGCGTTGATCTCATAGGACTCGGCGGGCCAGAACGGAAACGGCGCGCGGGCACCCAGCAGCTCGGGTTCGGCAAAGCCGGTGATCGTGCAGAGGGCCGGGTTGACCTGGATGATCTCGCCGTTACGGGTCAAGGCGAAGCCCTCCGACATCGCGGCGAGGATCGCCGCTGAGCGATCGCGCTCGGCACGCAGGTGCTCGACCAGCGCGATCACGGCGAAGCCGACCGCGGCCGAGATGACCAGCATCAGGATCCCGCCACGCCAGTTGTTGGACGGGTACCGCGGTGGGCCCGCCAAGACCATCGGTAGGAAGTAGATGGCCGCGACGCCGAGCAGCACCAGCAGCAGCTCGGTGCGACGGCGCTCCAGTGCGGCCCACATGACGGGCAGGAAGATCATTGGCCCGAAGCCTGAGTTGGCGCCGACGCCGTTGCGCAGCAGTGCGATCGCCGCCAGCAGCGCGAACATGCTTGCCAAGGTGGTGGCGCGACGCTCGTGGCCGCCGGCCGAGGCGGTCAGGCCGAGGCCTGCGCCGGCAAGGAGCAGGAGCGCGACGGCGACTTCACCCCACGCCACGCGGTCGTCGGCCGGAAGCAGCACGAGGACCACCACCATGCAAAGAGCAAAGGGCGGCAAGAGCCTGCGGGCTGAACGTGGCAAGGAAATGGCTGCTCTCGATCTCTGCGTCCGGACACTGACCGGACCGCTTCTCCACCTGATCGGCCCGCAAGCCCCGCTCTGGAGTCCAAACGCGCCGGGTTTTCCTGAGAGTCCTGAACAGGACCTCGATCTCCCGTTTGGCGCACTGATCCTGCAGAAAGTCGTCCAGCGCTCCTGGGAAACCTCAAAGTAGTCGCTCGCGTTCCGATCAGAGCGGGGGACCATGCGTCCTACGCCGACATCCCCTGCGCTCTCGTCCGCTCCCGGCCCGGTCTCTCGCCGGCCTTGGCTGGACCATTGGCTCGAGAGCTGCCGCGACCTCTCTGAGCTCAAGGCGTCGCATCCGATGGTGGATGCCGTCATCGACGAGATCGACGGTCGCATGATCCGCGTCGGGGACCAGTGGCTGGCCGACTTCGCGTCCTGTAACTACCTCGGCTTCGATCTCGATCGCGAGATCATCGAGGCGATCCCGGCTTATCTCGACGCGTGGGGCACGCATCCGAGCTGGTCACGCCTTCTGGGCAGCCCGCGCCTGTACGAGGAGATCGAGGAGAAGCTCACCGCGCTCATCGGCTCCGAGGACTCGCTGGTTCTGCCGACGATCACCCACATTCACCTGTCGGTGATCCCGCTGCTGGCCGCCTCGGGGACGATCTTCCTCGACGCCCGCGCCCACAAGACGATCTACGACGGCTGCCAAGCCGCCCGCGCCCGCGGCGCCGCGGTCCGGCGCTTCCGCTTCGAGGATCCCGACCACCTCGACGAGCTGCTCCGCGCCGAGCGCGATCCCACGCGACTGGTGTGCATGGACGGCGTGAACTCGATGACCGGCAACCCGCCGGACCTGCCGGCGTTCGCCGCGGTCTGCCGCAAGCACGGCGCGTTGCTCTACGTCGACGATGCCCACGGCTTCGGCGTCATCGGCGAGCGCGGCGAGGGCGTCACCAACCCCTACGGGTCGCGCGGCAACAGCATCGTCCGCCACTTTGACGAGTCCTACGACAACCTGATCCTCGTCGGTGGCTTCTCGAAGTCCTACAGCTCGCTGCTGGCGTTCATCGCCTGCCCGACCGCGGTCAAGGACCTGCTGAAGGTCGCGGCCCCGCCGTACCTCTACTCGGGCCCGTCGCCGGTCGCCTCGCTGGCCACCGTCCTTGCCGGGCTCGAGGTCAACGACAAGCGCGGCGACGCGCTGCGCGACGAGCTCGAGCGCTTGACCCGCCGCACGCTCGACGGGCTCGAGCGCCTGGATGTCTTCACGCCCAACCGCTCGGGCCTGCCGATCATCGAGATCCCGCTGCGCGACCACGGCCAGATCGACTCGGTCGGTCGCTTCCTCTTCGAGCGCGGCGTCTACGTGACGCTGGCTGGCTTACCCACTGGTTCCGAAGGACGAGGTCGGCTTCCGGGTGCAGCTGACCGCCGCCAACACCGACGCCGAGGTCGACATGCTGCTCGTCGCGCTCCAGGAGCTCGCCGCGCGCGGGGTCCTGCGGCCGTCGGGCGAACTGCCCGCCGGGCCGATGAGGAGCGCTGCCTGATGGTCGAGCTGGTGCGACGTCGCGCCTGGATGGTCTACCTCGCGGTAGGCGTCCTGGCCACCTTGTTGTACCTCACGGCGGCGCCGCTGAAGGGCAACACCTTCGTGATGTTTGGCCTCGGGCTGTCGCCGGTCATCGCGATCCCCTGCGCCATCCGCCTGCATCAGCCCGAGGCCAAAGCCCCGTGGTACTGGTTTGCCGGCGGCTTTTTGCTCTTCTGGCTGGGCGACCTGTACACCTACAGCTACCCCAAGCTGACCGGCAACGAGACGCCGTTCCCGTCGCTGGGCGACGGCGCCTACATCGCGGTCTACCCGGCGCTGATGGTCGGGCTGCTGCTCGTCGTGAGTCGGCGTGCGGCCCGCTCGACCGACCGCGGGGCGATCGACGCCGCGATCCTCACCATCGGCCTCGCCGTTCCGTCGTGGATCGCGCTGATCGCGCCCTACCTGCACGACCATGAGCTGGGCACCGCCGCCAAGCTCGTCTCGGTCGCCTACCCGCTGGGCGACGTCCTGCTGCTCGCTGCGGCTCTGCGCTTGGCGCTGGACGGTGGCAAGCGGGGGACCTCGTTCCACCTTCTGTCTTCGGCGATCGTCCTGCTGCTGGTCACCGACTTCGCCTACGGGTTGATGACGCTGCACGGCACCTACGCCAACCAGCTCTGGCTCGACGCCGGCTGGGTCGGCTTCTACGTGCTGTGGGGCGCCGCGGCGCTGCACCCGTCGATGCGGATCCTCGACCACGGGCGTCCCGCGCGCTCGGCGCTGACGCCGGTCCGGCTCGCGCTGCTGGCGATCGCGTCACTGATCGCGCCGACAGTCGAGCTGACCCACGACATCCAGCGTGCCGACACCGACATGGCGGTCGTCACCAGCGCGGCGATCATCCTCTTCGGCTTGGTCGTGGCGCGCATGGCCGGCCTCATGCGCAACCAAGAGCGCTCAATCGAGCGGGAGCGTGCGCTCAGCCGCGCCGGCGCCGCGCTTGTTGCGGCGGGCACGCGCGAGGAGCTCGACGCGGTCGCGATCACCGCCGCCCGCGAGTTGGCCGGCGGCGACGTCGAGGTGGAGCTGCGCGATGCGGCGATGTTCACCGCGATGGACCGCGTCGCCGCGACCGGCCACACGCGGATGGCGCTCGATCTCGACCCCCGTGAGGGCGAGGCGTCGGTCCTGCTGCTCTCCGGCCCGACGGTTGCCGAGCGCGCCGTGCGCGAAGTGCTCGGCGCGCTGGGCACGCAGGTCGTGCTGGCCTTCGAGCGCGCCGCGCTGACCGAGGACCTCGCACGTCGCAAGGGCGAGGCGCGCTTCGCCTCGCTGGTCAAGCACTCATCAGACCTCATCACCGTTCTGGCGCCCGACGCGACCATCGCCTACCAGAGCCCCGCGATCGAGCGCGTGCTCGGCTGGACGCCCGAGGACGTCGTCGGCCGGCGCATCGACTCGCTGATGGAGCAGGGCGAGGGCAGCCGGCTGCTGCGCCTGATCGCCGACGGCGTCGACGCGCCGGTGGCCTCGCAGACGCTCGAGTGCACGCTGGCCCACAAGGACGGGACCACGCGCCAGTTCGAGGTCTTGTTCACCAACTTGACCCGCGACGAGCATGTTGGTGGCATCGTCCTGAACTCGCGCGACGTCAGCGAGCGCAAGGCCTTCGAGCGCCAGCTCGCCCATCAGGCCTTCCACGACCCGGTCACCGGCCTGCCCAACCGCGCGCTGTTCGTCGAGCGCGTCCGTCACGCGATTGCCCGCAGCCGCCGTGAGAAGCGTGGCATCGGGATCATCTTCATCGACCTCGACGACTTCAAGATCATCAACGACTCGCTCGGGCACGCCGCCGGCGATGACGTGCTCTGCCAAATGGCGCAGCGCTTGGCGCTCTCCATTCGCGCCAGCGACACCGCTGCCCGCTTCGGCGGCGATGAGTTCGCGGTCCTGCTGGAGGACATCGAGGGCGTCCAGGAGGCGGCCGACACCGCCGAGCGCATCATGGAGGCCGTCAGCGCGCCGCTGGCCGCCGCCCACAAGGAGCTTGCGCTGCGCTGCAGCCTCGGCATCGCGATCGCGCCCGAAGACGGCGCGGCCGACGCCGATGAGCTGATCCGCGACGCCGACGCGGCGATGTACATCGCCAAGCGCGACGGCAAGGGTGGCTACCGCCTCTTTGAGCCCGAGATGCACGAGGGCGTGCTGCAGCGTCTGGAGCTGCGTACCGACCTGCAGCGGGCGTTGGCCACCGACCAGCTCGAACTCTTCTACCAGCCGGTCATCCGTCTGGAAGACGGGACGATTAGTGGCGTCGAGGCGCTGCTGCGTTGGAACCACCCCGAGCGCGGCATGGTCGGCCCCGACCAGTTCATCCCGCTGGCCGAGGAGTCCGGCCTGATCGTGCCGATCGGCCGCTGGGTGTTGCGCGAGGGCTGCCGCGAAGGCCGCCGGCTCATGGAGAGCCTGCCGACCGACCGGCCCGTCTCGCTGGCGATCAACTTGTCGCTCAAACAGCTCCAGCACTCCGATATCGTCACCGACGTGCGCGAGGCGCTGGAGGAGTCCGGCCTGCCGCCCGGCCAGCTGACGCTGGAGATCACCGAGAGCGTCCTGATGGCCGACACCGACCTCGCCGTGCAGCGGCTGGCCGAGCTCAAGGCGCTGGGCATCAAGCTCGCGCTCGATGACTTCGGCACCGGCTACTCGTCGCTGAGCTACCTGTCGAAGTTCCCGGTCGACGTCCTGAAGATGGACCGCTCCTTCCTGAAGGAGGGCGCGTCGCCCCAAGCCGCCGACCTGGCCAACGCCGTCGTCGCGCTGGGCTCGACGCTGTCGCTGGAGGTCGTCGCCGAGGGCATCGAGATGCCCGAGCAGTGGAAGACGCTGCGCGATCTCGGCTGCGAGCTGGGCCAGGGCTTCTACTTCGCGCACCCGATGAACGCGGAGGCCGCGCGGGCGTTCCTCGCCGAGGGTCGTGCCGGGGAGCTCCTCACCGGCCTGCCCGTCGGCGACGATGCACCATAGCTACGAGAGCCTGGACGGCTTTGGTCACGGTTCGTCGAGCAGGCGCTCCGGCATCCTGACGCCGCTGCGCGACCGCGACTTCCGGCTGCTGTGGATCGGCGCGACCGCCTCCCTCCTGGGCGACGGCGCGTTCCTGGTGGCCTTGGCCTGGCAGGTCTACTCGATGTCGGGCGGACCGGCCGGGATGTCGTTGGTCGGCATCGCGATGACCGTGCCGACGATCACGTTCCTGCTGATCGGCGGCGTGGCGAGCGACCGCTTCGAGCGCCGCTGGCTGCTGATCGGCGCCGACCTGCTGCGGGCGGTCGCGCTCGCGCTGCTGGCCGGGCTGACGATCGGCGGCCAGCTCGACCTCTGGCAGGTTGTCGTTCTTGCGGCGATGTACGGGACGGGTGCCGCGTTTCATGCGCCGGCCTTCGATGCGCTCGTGCCCGAGATCCTCAGCGGCGAGCGGCTGACCCAGGCCAACGCGCTGGACCAGTTGATGCGCCCGCTGGCGCTGCGGCTGGCCGGACCGGCGCTCGGCGGCGTGCTCGTCGGCGTCGCCGGGGCCGGTGGCGTCTTCGTGCTGGACTGCGCGACGTTCCTGATGGCGGCCGGGACCGTGCTGCTGATGACGCCGGCGCGCGGCACGCGCGAGGTTGCCGAAGGCGGCTCGATGCTCGCCGACTTGCACGAGGGCTGGAGGTTCGTGCGCGGCCACGCCTGGCTGTGGGCGACCTTCGTCAGCGCCGCGATCGCCTACCTGCTCTTCATGGGCCCCGTCGAGGTGCTGCTGCCGTGGGTGGTCAAGGAGGGGATGAAGGGCTCGGCGTTTGACCTCGGCCTCGTCTTCGCTGCCGGTGGGTTGGCCTCGATGCTGTGCGCCGTGCTGCTCGGGCGCTTCGGCCTCCCGCGCCGGGGCATCACCTTCATGTTGCTCGCCTGGACGCTGGCGACGCTGGGTGTCGCCGGCTATGGCGTGGCCTCGGCGGTCTGGCAGCTGATGATCGCCAGCGCGATCTTCAACGCGCTGGAGACCGCGGGCACGATCGTCTGGGCGACCACCAAGCAGCGACACGTGCCCAGCGCCCTGCTGGGCCGCGTCTCCTCGCTGGACTGGCTGATCTCCGTCGGCCTGCTGCCGCTCTCCTTCGCGTTGACCGGTCCCGTTAGCGCGGCGATCGGCGCCCGCGAGACGCTGATCGCCGCCGGCGTGCTCGGCTCGATCGTGACGCTCGCCGCCCTCTACGTGCCGGGGATGCGGGTGCTCGACGAGCGCGCGGTGCGCGCCGACGAGCGCCGGCGCGTCGTGGACGAGCGGCTGCGCGCGGCGACATACTGAGGCCCATGGCCGTCAAGCGCATCGTGCCCGACCTCCACGCTGCGGAGCCGAGCGCGGGCCGGGCGTTCTACGAGGACGTGCTCGGCCTGGAACTCGTGATGGACCTGGGCTGGATCGTCACCTACGCCGCGCCGGGCAACGCGATGGCGCAGCTCAGCGTGATGGCCGACGACGCGAGCGCTCCGATGACACCGGACGTCTCGATCGAGGTCGATGATGTTGACGGCGCGTATGCGGCGGCTCGGGCGGCCGGCCACGAGATCGTGCACCCGCTGACCGACGAGCCTTGGGGCGTGCGGCGCTTCTTCGTCCGCGATCCACATGGGAAGGTCATCAACGTCTTGGAGCATCGCTAGCTGTTGGCGCGGGGGCGGATGGCGCTCGCTTCGCGGGTGGGCCTGTACGCGGACATCATGCGTCCGGATACAGGCCCACGCACATGCGGCCGGCCGCAACGGGCGTTGGTGGGCCCGCATCCGGACGTCATGCGACCGCCGACAGGCCCACCCGCCCGGCGTTGGCGGACGACGAGCCCCGCATCGAGGCGCCGACCCGGCTCGCTCTCCTCGCTGCCGACAGATCACGCCGCACCCCCCGACCAGCGTCCGAACGGAACGCCAACCACCACGTCGGACCGATGAGTTCACCCGTCCGGCGCCGTCTCAGGACCATGTTCAAGAACACGAAGGCCTTCAGCGGGTTCGCCGTGCCGGACATCGAGGCGGCACGGCAGTTCTACGGCGACGTCCTCGGCATCGAGACCTCAGAGGAGTACGGGCTGCTGACCTTGCACCTCGACGGTGGTGCCCGGCCGACGCTTGCCTATCCCAAGCCCGACCACGTGCCGGCGAGCTACACGATCCTCAACTTCCCGGTCGATGACATCGACGCTGCGGTCGACGCGCTGACCGAGCGCGGCGTCCAGATGCTGCGCTACGACCAGATGCCCCAGGATGAGCGCGGCATCATGCGCGAGGAGGGTCCGTACATCGCGTGGTTCGCCGACCCGGCCGGCAACGTGCTGTCGGTGCTGCAAGAGCGCTGAGGGCCCTTTCGCGACACCCCGCCTGTTGTGGCGCAGACGCTCGGTGGCGAAGGGTGCGGGCTCGCGGTTCGGCGACACTGTCGCCATGACCGACGTCCTCGCCCGCGCAGTGCGTGTCGCCCGCGCGCAGGAGCCGGCGGATCTCGTGGTGCGCGGTGCGCGGGTTGTCGACGTGCTGACCCAGCAGATCCGGCCGGCCGACGTGGCGATCGTCGGCGACCGGATCGTCGCCGTCACACCCGCGCTGAGCGTCCCGCCCGCGCGGGAGACGATCGAGGCCGCCGGGCGCTACGTCGCACCGGGCTTGATCGACGCGCACGTCCACATCGAGAGCTCGATGGTCGCACCGGCGCGCTTTGCCGACGCGGTCTTGCCCCATGGCACGACGACGGTCGTCAGCGACCCGCACGAGATCGCCAACGTGCTGGGCGTCGAAGGCGTGCGCTGGATGCTGGCCGCGAGCGAGGGCCTCGATCTGTCGGTCTTGATGATGGCTCCGGCCTGCGTGCCGGCCTCGCCGCTGGAGACCGCGGGTGCGCGGCTGGAAGCGAGCGACCTAATGTCCTTGGCCGCGCATCCGCGCGTGCTGGGTCTGGCCGAGATGATGAACTACCCGGGCGTGCTCGCAGGCGACCCGGTCGAGCTGGCCAAGTTGATGGCCTTCTCGGGGCGGCCCATCGATGGTCACTCACCGGGCATGGTCGGCAGCGACCTGCAGGCCTACCTCGCTGCGGGCGTCGTCTCCGACCACGAGTGCCTGACCGCGAGCGAGGCGCGCGAGAAGGTCGCGGGCGGCATGATGGTGTTCTTGCGCGAGGCGACCAACGCGCGCAACTTGCTCGACGTGCTGCCCGCAGTGACGCCCGACAACGCTCGCCGCTTTGCGTTCTGCACCGATGACCGCGTCCCGGGCGAGCTGCTCGACGACGGCTCGATCGACGCGCTCGTGCGGATGGCGATCGCCGCAGGGCTCGATCCGCTGCTCGCGTTGACGCTCGCGACGCTCAACCCCGCCGAGCACTACGGGCTGCACGACCGCGGTGCGATCGCGCCGGGGCGCCGCGCCGACCTGGTGCTGTTCGAGGATCTCGCCGACGTGCGGCCCTCGCTGGTGATCGCGGGCGGACGTGTGGTGGCGCGCGACGGCGAGCGCGTCGGTGGCGGCAAGGCCGCGCCGCGCGGGCTGCCGCCGACCATGGACATCGCCTGGCGTGACAGCCTCGAACTGCGTCGCGAGGGCGATCGCGTCCGCGCGATCGGCGTCATCGCCGACCAACTGATCACGACCGCCGAGACCGTCGCGCTGAACGCCGCCGCTGCCGGGATCGCGAGCCCGGAGCCCGACGCCGACCTGCTGCGCCTCAGCGTCATCGAGCGCCATCACCACACCGGCAACGTCGGCCAGGGCTTCGTTTGCGGCTTCGGCCTGCGCGCGGGCGCGCTGGCCTCAAGCGTCGCGCACGACTCCCACAACATCGTGGTCGCCGCGGCCGATGACCGCGATGCGCTGATCGCCGCGCGCGCCGCCGCCGAGCTGGGCGGCGGGCTGGTGGTCGCCGCGGGTGGGGAGGTGCGGGCGAGCGTCGCGCTGCCGCTGGCCGGGCTGCTGGCCGACCGGCCGCCGCGCGAGGTCGCCGACGAGCTCGCGCGCGCCGAGGCGGTCGCCGCCGAGCTCGGCTGCCACCTGGGCGCGCCCTTCATGGCGCTGAGCTTCCTGGCCCTGCCGGTGATCCCGTCGCTGAAGCTGACCGACCACGGCTTGGTCGACGTCAATGCCTTCGCGCTGACCGACGTGTTCGTGTAGGCCTTGGCGATGGAGCTGTTGCGCGAGCGCCATCCCGACGATCCCGTGCTCGACGCGGCGATCACGCACGCGCTGCTGCGCCAGGTTGGCGCGGGCGAGCGGTCGCCGACGGCCCGGATCTTCCGGCCGGGGGCGACGATGGCCTTTGGCCGCCTCGATGTGCTCAGCGACGGCTACGGGGCGGCGCGCGCGGCGGCCGTCGAGCATGGCTTCACGCCGCTGCTGCGTCTCGGCGGGGGCCATGCCGCCGGCTACGCCACGGGTTCGGTGCTGATCGAGCTGATCGACCGGGTGGCGACGATCGCCGAGGGCATCCCCGAGCGTTTCGCGACGGTGACCGCGCTGCTGGTCGAAGCGCTCTCCACGCTCGGCATCGCCGCGCGCGTCGGCGAACTGTCGGGCGAGTACTGCGCCGGTGAGTGGTCGGTCAACGCTGCGGGGATCAAGCTGGCGGGGACCGCCCAGCGCTCGATCAAGGGCGCATCGCTGGTGACCGCGATGGTGATCGTCGAAGGCAGCGCACCGCTGCGCGCGGCGCTGGTCGATATCTACGCGGCGCTGGGCATCGACTGGCGCCCGGCAACAGCCGGTGGCGCCGCCGACATCGTGCGATCGCTTACGGCGGCCGACGTCGAGCGCACGCTGATCGCCACGCTGGCGGCGCACGAGCGGCTCACGGCCGGCACGCTGGACGGCGCCACGCTTGCGCTGGCGCGTGAGCTGCGGACCGCGCACGACCGCTGAGACGCGACCCGGCGATGAAGTTGGCATCCGGCTCGCTCAACCATCCGGCCAGACCACCTGATCAGGGGGTGCAGACCGCTCAGAATCAGCCGACCAAAGGGCCGCATGGACGTCGCGCTCGCCAGCTCCGTCGCGGTCGCCCGCCAGCCGATCCTCGATCGGCGCCAACGGCTCAAAGGCTATGAGCTGCTGCACCGCGGCGCCGCGATCCACGGCGAGCAGGCGACCGCGCAAGTCCTGCTGGCGGCCTTCGGCGACATCGGCCTGCGCAGCCTCGTGGGCGGAGTGCCCGCCTGGGTCAACGTCTCGCGACGCTTCCTGCTCGACGTCGATCCGCTGTCGCTGCCGCCGGGCGAGGTCGTGCTCGAGCTGCTCGAAGACCAGCTGCTCGACGACGAGCTGCTGGCTCGCTTGCGAGAGTTCGACGCCGCGGGCTTCCCGATCGCGCTGGATGACTTCGTCTACGGGCCCGAGGCCGACGACGTCCTGCGCCTCTCGCCGATCGTCAAGGTCGACGTCCTGGACGGCGGGGCCGAGCACGCCGCCGAGCAAGCGCGCCTCCTGCGCCCGTTCGGCGTCACGCTGCTGGCCGAAAAGGTCGAAGACCGGGGGATGTTCGAGCAGTGCCTCGACCTCGGCTATGACCTGTTCCAAGGGTTCTTCTTCTGCCGGCCAGAGATCGTCACCGGGCGCGAGATCCCGTCTTCGGCCTCCTGCTCGTTGCATGACATCGCGGTGCTCACGCGCGCCGACGCGACGTTCGAGGAGATCGAGGCGATCGTCAGCCGCGACCCCGGCCTCACGCTGCGCCTCCTGCGCCTGCTCAACTCGGCGGCCTACTCGCTCCGGCGGCGCATCACCTCGGTGCACGACGCGGTCACGATGCTCGGCCCGCGCACCGTCCGGCAGTGGGCGATGATGCTCGTGCTCAGCGGCATCACCACGCACTGCGACGAGCTCGTGCCGACCGCCTTGAGCCGCGCCCGGTTGCTGTCCTTCTTGGCCCAACGGCGCGAAGGCGACACCGACATCGCGTTCTCGGTCGGCCTGCTCTCGGTCGCCGACGCCATGCTGGGCGTTCCGATGGCCGACGCGCTCGACGGCATCCCGCTGCACGAGGCCGTCATCGACGCTCTGCTGCATCGGGCCGGGCCCGACGGTGCGGCGTTGACCGCGGTGATCGACTACGAGTGGGGCTTTCACCCCGTGGGCGACGCCGGCACCGAGAGCACGCTCGGCGAGTGCTACGCCGACGCGCTGGCCTGGTCGGTGCTGACCGCCTCCTCGGCGCGCGCGCTCTGACGCGCCAAGTTGGACATGGTGCCCACCGCCCGGTAGGACTGCGGCGGTGCCTTCACTGCGCGACCCCAAGCGGCTCAGCCTGCTCGCCGCGATCATGGGGTCCTTCGTGGTGGGCCTCGACGCGACGGTCGTCAACGTCGCGCTGCCGTCGATCTCGCAGGACCTCGGCGGCGGCCTGGCCGGCCAGCAGTGGGTCTCCAACGCCTACCTGTTGGCGCTCGGCTCGCTGATCCTGATCGGCGGATCGCTGGGTGACCTGCTCGGCGAGCGGCGCGTCTTTGCGATCGGCGTGGCGGGCTTTGGCCTGGTCTCGATGGTCTGCGCGCTGGCGCCCTCGATCGAGGTGCTGATCGCCGGGCGCGCGCTGCAAGGGGTGTTCGGTGCGCTGCTGACGCCGAGCGCATTGGCGGTGATCGTGGCGGCCTTCCCGCCGCAGGAACGCGGCATGGCGATCGGGTCTTGGACGGCGTGGGCGGGGATCGCGACGGTGATCGGCCCGCTCTGTGGCGGCTATCTGATCGACGCGACGTCCTGGCGTTGGATCTTTGCCATCAACGTCCCGTTCGTGCTTATCACGTTGGTGTTGATCGCGATCGCGGTGCCCGAGCGCCCGCGGGTGGGTCAGCGCGCGCCGATCGACGTCTTCGGGGCCGCGCTGTGCGCGTTGGGGCTCGCCGGGCCGGTCTTCGCGCTGATCCGCCAGCCGACGCTCGGCTGGGGCGCGCCGGGCGTCATCGGCCCGGCGCTGGTCGGGATCGCGCTGCTGGCGACGTTCTTGTGGTGGGAGTCGCGCACGGCATATCCGATGCTGCCGCTGGGCCTCTTCAAGCGTCGGAACTTCGCGGTCGGCAACGCCGAGACGTTCACGATGTACGGCGGGCTGGGCATCACGTTCTTCTTCTTGGTGGTGTTCCTACAGCAGGTGGCGGGCTACGACGCGCTGCAGGCCGGGCTGGCGACGCTGCCCTCGACCGTCGTCATGTTCGTGCTGTCCAAGCGCGCCGGCCGGATGGCCGACCGCTACGGCCCGCGGTTGTTCATGGGCCTGGGGCCGCTGGTCGCCGCGGTCGGCCTGGCGCTGATGATGCGCATGGACGCCACGCCGAACTACTGGACCGACGTGTTGCCGGCGTTGTTGGTGTTCTCGCTCGGCCTCTCGGCGACCGTCGCGCCGCTGACCGCGACGGTGCTCGCCGACGCCGATGAGAGCAACGCGGGGATCGCCTCGGGGGTCAACAACGCCGTGGCGCGCGTGGCGAGCCTGCTGGCAGTCGCCGCGCTGGGTGCCGTCGTCTCGGCCTCGTTCTCCTCGTCGATCGACGCCTCGCTGGCGGGCCGGCCGCTGAGCACCGCAGCGACCAAGGCCGTGGCCGACGCCAAGCGCCGGACGATCGCCACCGTCGACGTCTCCCAGCTGCCGGCCGCCGAGCGCGCGCCTGTGGCAACCGCCGTGCAGGACGCGTCGGTCGACGCCTTTCGCCTCGGCATCGGCCTCGCCGCCGCGCTGGTCGCGACCGGTGGCGTCCTGGGCCTCGTCGGCATCGTCAATCCTCGCCGCAAAGTGCGCAGCGAGGACTGTGCGGGCGGCCAGCTCGTCGCCGCGCCGCTGGACGCCGTGCGCTTGCCGGAGGGCGAGCGCGCGTCGGCGCCCGCCTAGCATGGGACCGTGCTCGGACTCCCGGACGACATTCAGGCCGACCTCTTCGATCTCGACGGGGTGCTGACCCAAACGGCGAAAGTCCACGCCGCCGCCTGGAAGACGATGTTCGACGAGTACCTCCGACAGCGAGACGGGGCGGACTTCGCACCGTTCGATGCCCATCACGATTACGACGAGTACGTCGACGGCCTTCCACGGCCCGACGGCGTGCGTAGCTTCCTGAAGTCGCGAGGAATCGAGGCTGACGAGGCGACGGTCAAGACGCTCGGCGATCGCAAGAACGAGCTCGTGCTCAAGATCATCGAGCGCGATGGCGTCGAGGCCTACCCTGGCTCGATCCGCTACGTCCACGCCGCCAAGGACGCGGGCCGCAAGCTCGCCGTCGTCTCCTCCAGCGCTAATGCCAAGGAGGTGCTCAAGGCGGTGGGGATCCTCGAGCTCTTCGACCACATCGTCGATGGCCATGCGGTTGCCGAAGGCGGCCTGAAGGGCAAGCCCGCGCCGGACACGTTCCTGGCGGCGGCGCAAGCGCTTGGCGTGTCGCCCGCATACGCGGCGGTCTTCGAGGACGCGTTGGCTGGCGTCGAGGCGGGTCGTGCGGGCCGCTTCGGGGTCGTTGTCGGTGTCGATCGGGTAGGCCAGGCGGACGCGCTGTCACAGCACGGCGCCACCACCGTCGTCCAGGATCTCGCCGAGCTGCTGTCGTGACCGACCACCCCAACTACTCCGAAGATCCGTGGGCGCTGCGCGAAGAGGGCATCGACCTGGCGACGCTGGCGCAGTCCGAGTCGGTCTTCGCACTGGCCAACGGCCACATCGGGATGCGTGGCAACCTCGACGAGGGTGAGCCCGTCGGACTTCCGGGCAGTTATCTCAACGGCCTGCACGAGGTCCGTCCGCTGCCCTATGCCGAGAGCGCCTACGGCAACCCCGAGGCGGGGGAGACGGTGGTCAACGTCACCGACGGCAAGCTGATGCGCCTGCACGTCGACGACGAGCTCTTCGACATCCGCTACGGCGAGCTGCTGCACCACGAGCGCGTCCTGGACTTCCGCGCCGGCGTGCTGCGCCGGGATGTGCACTGGCGCTCGCCGACCGGCGCCGAGGTCAAGATCACCTCGACGCGGCTGGTCTCGCTGACCCAGCGCGGGGCGGCCGCGATCCTTTACGAGGTCGAGGCGCTCGGCGACGGCGCACGGCTGGTGGTCCAGAGCGAGTTGGTGGCCAACGAGGACGGGCAGGTCGTGCCCAAGGCTGTCGACCCTCGGGCAGCTGCCGCCATCCAGGCGCCGTTGAAGTGCGAGGAGGCCTACCACGACGACCTGCGTGTCTCGCTCGTCCACCGGCTCGAGCGCAGCGGGATTCGCACCTGCGCGACGATGGACCACATCGTCGACGGGCCGGAGGGCACCGAGGAGCGGGCCGAGGCCGCCGGAGACGAGGGCCGGGTGATCGTCGCGGCTGACGTGCCGGGGGGCGGCAAGCTGCGGGTACTCAAGTTCCTGGCCTACTCGTGGTCGAGCCATCGGTCGCTGCCGTCGGTGCGTGCCCAGTCGCGCGGCAGCCTGGCCGAGGCGCGCCATACCGGCTGGGAAGGGCTGTGCAAAGAGCAGCGCGCATACCTCGACCGGTTCTGGGAGGACGCGGATGTCGAGATCGACGGCGACCCGGAGCTTCAGCAGGCCGTGCGCTTCGCGCTCTTTCACGTCTTGCAGGCCGGCGCCCGGGCCGAGCGGCGCGCGATCCCGGCCAAGGGGCTGACCGGCTCCGGGTATGACGGCCACGCGTTCTGGGACAGCGAGTCGTTCGTCTTGCCGGTCTTGACCTACACCTTGCCCGACGCCGCGGCCGACGCCCTGCGCTGGCGGCTGGCGACGCTCGACCTCGCGCGCGAGCGCGCCGAGCAGCTCGGCCTCAAGGGCGCCGCCTTCCCGTGGCGGACGATCGCCGGGCGCGAGTGCTCGGGCTATTGGCCGGCGGGGACCGCGGCGATGCACGTGGGTGCCGACATCGCCGGCGCCGTGCTGCGCTATCAGCACGCCACCGAAGACGCGGGGTTCGCCCGCGACGTCGGCCTGCCGCTGCTGGTCGAGACCGCGCGCCTGTGGATCTCGCTCGGCCACCACGATCGCAAGGGGCGCTTCCGGCTGCCGGGCGTCACGGGCCCTGACGAGTACAGCGCGATCAGCGACGACAACACCTACACCAACCTGATGGCGCGCCAAAACCTGCTCGGCGCGGCCGAGGCTGTCGACCGCCACCCTGACGAGGCTGGGGCGCTCGGCGTCGTCGCCGACGAGGTCGGGGCCTGGCGCACCGCGGCCGAGGCGATGCACGTGCCCTACGACGGGATCCTCGACGTCCACATGCAGGCCGAGGGATTCACCCACCACGCGCGCTGGGACTTCGAGGGCACGCCGGCGGAGAAGTACCCGCTGTTGTTGCACTACCCCTACTTCGACCTCTACCGCAAGCAGGTCGTCAAGCAGGCCGACCTGGTCATGGCGCTCTACACCTGTGGCGACTGCTTCAGCGACGAGGAGAAGGCACGCGCCTTCTCCTACTACGAGCAGCTGACCGTCCGTGACTCGTCCCTGTCGGCCTGCGTACAGGCGATCGTGGCCGCCGAGACCGGGCACATGGACTTGGCCTATGACTACCTCGGCGAGGCCGCGCTCATGGACCTCCACGACCTCGAGCACAACACGGGTGACGGCCTGCACATCGCCTCGTTGGCCGGCAGCTGGCTCGCGCTGGTCGCCGGCTTCGGCGGCTTTCGCGACTACGGCGGCGCGCTGACCTTCGCGCCGCGTCTGCCGCCGGGTCTCGATCGGCTGGCGTTCCGCATCTGCGTCGCGCTGGGCCGCGTGCACGTCGAAGTCGACGACGGCGGCGCGACCTACACGCTGCAGCGCGGGTCGGCGCTGGAGGTCTCGCACTTCGGCGAGACGCTGAAACTGAACGTTGGTGAGCCGGTTCGCCGGCCCATTCCGCCGGCGCCGGCGCGCGAGCGCCCGTCACAGCCACCTGGCCGTGAGCCACGCCGCCGCAGGGTCGCGCGGCCGCAGTAGGCTCGCGCTATGGCCTGGGACTTCAGCACCGACCCTGACTACGCCGCCAAACTGGACTGGGCGCGGGCCTTCGTCCGGGAGCAGATCTGGCCGCTGGAGACGATCGCCGGCGACCTCTCGCAGGAGGCGCTGGACCGCGCCTACGCGCCGCTGCAGGAGGAAGTGCGGCGCCAGGGTCTCTGGGCCGCGCACCTCGATCCCGAGCTCGGCGGCCAGGGCTACGGCCAGGTCAAGTTGGGGTTGTTGCACGAGGTGCTCGGCACCACGCCGTTTGCGCCCAACGCGTTCGGCTGCCAGGCGCCGGACTCGGGCAACAGCGAGGTGCTCGCCCTGGCCGGCACCGCCGAGCAGAAAGAGCGCTACCTGGAGCCGCTGCTGGCCGGCGACCTGAAGTCGGCGTTCTCGATGACCGAGCCCGACACCGCAGGCAGCGACCCCACCACCTTGAAGACACGCGCGATCCGCGACGGCGACGACTACGTGCTCAGCGGGCGCAAGTGGTTCTCCTCCAACGCGTCGATCGCCGACTTCCTGATCGTCATGGCGGTGACCGACCCCGACGCACGGCCCCACCAGCGCGCGACGATGTTCCTCGTTGACGCCGACACGCCGGGGGTCAACATCTTGCGCGACGTGCCGACGATGGAGCATCCGTGGGAGGCGTTCGGCAAGCTCGGCGGCCACGCCGAGATCGTCTACGAGGACCTACGTATTCCGGCCACGCAACGGCTCGGTGCCGAGGGCGAGGGCTTCCTGATCGCCCAGCAGCGGCTCTACCCGGGGCGCATCCACCACTGTATGCGCTGGCTCGGCGTCGCTCAGCGGGCGTTCGACATGCTCTGCGAGCGCGCGACCTATCGGGTCAGCGGCGGCAAGACGCTCGGCGAGCACCAGACGGTGCAGAACTGGATCGCCGACTCCGCGGCGCAGATGCAGGCGGCACGGTTGATGACCTTGCACGCCGCGTGGGTGATGGACACCCAGGGCGTCTCGGCGGCACGCACGCCGATCAGCCTGATCAAGTTCTACGGCGCGGGTGTCCTGCACGACGTGATCGACCGCGCGCTGCAAGCGCACGGCTCGCTCGGCTACTCGACCGATCTGCCGCTGGAGGCGATGTACCGCTACGCGCGCGCCGCGCGGATCTACGACGGCCCCGACGAGGTCCATCGCCAGTCGGTGGCCCGCCAGATCCTGCGCGGCTACACGCCGCCCGCCGATGAGCTGCCGACCGAGCACGTGCCGACGCGCCGGGCCGCGGCGCGTGAGCGCTTCGCGGCGGTGCTCGACGTCGTCACCGCCAACGACTGACCGATCGCGCCCGGCGGCGGACCATGCTGTGTTTCGCTGAGCGCAGCGGCGGTATCTGCCTCGTAGTGACCGATCCGCCACATGATCAGCAGCGCCGCGACGACCAGGCAGAGGCGGTCCAGACGCTGGTCGGCGAGCAACTGCGCGCGGCGCGCACTGAGGTCTTCCGCGCCTACCTCCAAGCGCGGGAGCGCGCCCGCGCCCTCGTCGAGGACGAGCGTCGCAAGCCGGAGGGGCAGGGATGAGAGACTCCGCCCATGGACCTGGGACTCGAAGGCAGGGTCGCGCTCGTCACCGGTGGCTCGCGCGGCATCGGGCGTGGGATCGCGGCCACGCTGGCCGCCGAGGGCGCGCGCGTCGCCATCACCTCGCGTGATCCGGACGCCGGTGGCGCCGCCGCCGGCGCGGTCCACGGCAAGGCCTACACCTTCGATAGCGATGACTTGGGCGCGGTCGATGGTCTGGTCGCCGCGGTTGCGCGCGACCTCGGCCCGATCGACATCTACGTCGCCAACACCGGCGGGCCGCCGGTTGGCGCTGATCCGCTGGGCTTCACCGACGAGCAGTGGGAGGCCGCGCACCGCAGCCTCGTCGTCTCGCCGATGGCGATCCTGCGCCGCGTGCTGCCCGGGATGCGCGAGCGCGGCTGGGGTCGCGTGCTTGCCGTCTCCTCGAGCGCGGCCGTCGAACCGATTCCCGGTTTGCAGCTCTCCAACGCCAACCGTCCCGGCCTGCTGGCGGCCTTCAAGGAGCTCGCGCGCGAGACGGCCGGCGAAGGCGTCACCTTCAACGCCGTGCTCCCCGGCTGGATCGCCACCGACCGGATCGCCGGCAACGCCGGCGGGATGGAGGCGGCGCAGGAGGCCGCGCGCACCCAGGTCCCGGCCGGCCGCCTCGGCGACGTCGCCGAGATCGCCGCCGCGGCGACCTTCCTGGTCTCCGACGCCGCGTCCTATGTGACGGGTCAGTCGCTGCGCGTCGACGGCGGGCTCACGCGCTCCTGGTGACCGCTCACTTCAGGACGACCATCTCCGGGTGCGTGGCCAGCAGCGTCTGGGTGAAGACGTAGTTGAACGCCCCGACGGCGAGCAGGGAGATGACGACGGCCTGGTTGACCGCCCGGCCGACGCCCTCGGCGCCGCCGCTGGCGGTCATCCCCTTGTAGCAGCAGACGATCGCAACGATCGCGCCGAAGAGCGTGCACTTCACCAGCGAGCCCCAGACGTCGGTCGTCGTGCCGCTGGAGAGGAACGTCGCGAAGAACGGCCCGAGCGGTGCGTGATGGGTGAGCGTCGCGATCATGCCGCCGCTGATGCCGGCGAAGATCGCGAAGATGTCGAAGAGGGCGGTCACGATCATCAGCGCGAGGAAGCGCGGGACGACGAGGTTCTTGACGGGGTCGACGCCGAGGACCTGCAGGGCGTCGAGCTCCTCGCGGATCTTGCGGGCGCCGAGGTCGGCGGTGATCGCCGTGCCCGCGACGCCGGCGACGATGATCGAGCAGATGAGCGGGGCGAACTCGCGGATCGACGCGAGGCTGTAGAAGCTGCCCAGCCGGTCCACGGCGCCGAAGAGCTCGAGGAAGCCGGCGCCCTGGACGCCCGGCACCGCGTAGTTGATGCACACCGACGTGATCAGCAGCGGGAGCCAGCAGAGCTTCAACGCGAACAGGAACTGCAGCGCGAACTCGCCGCCATACGGATACGGCGGGCGGACGGCGGAGAGCAGCGTCTTCCCCGTCAAGATCATCATGTCGCCGACCTCGCCAAGAAATCCCATGGCGAGCGACAGTACCAGTGTGCCGGCACTCTGGGCAACCGGGTCCGGAAACCCTACCCGCTACGACCCTGAGCGCTACCCTGACCGCGGCATGCCGGAGAGTTGGGCCACCGCGGCCGGGATCGCACTCGACCACACGGCGGACGTCCCGCTGGGCGTTCAGCTGGACTGGGTCGTGCGCGCTGCGGTCGCCTCCGGACGGCTGTGTGCCGGCGACCGACTGCCCGGCCTGCGCGAGGTCGCCGACCAGCTCGGCGTCAACCACAACACCGTCCGTGCGGCGGTCGCCAAGCTCGAGGCCGACGGCCTGCTGGAGACCCGCCACGGCTCCGGGACGTTCGTTGCGGCCGGCGCCGCGACACAGCTGCGCCAGGCCGCGCTGCTCGATGAGGTTGCTCAACGCGCCCAGGATGCCGGCGTCACCCCGCGCGAGCTCGCGGCCGCGCTCTACGTTGCCGAGCCGGCCGCGCATGATGCGCGCGACCGGGCTGCCGCCGAGCGCCGGACGCTGCGCCAGGAGCTCGCGGTCCTGGACCGCATCCTGTGCGAGCTCGAGCCGCAGCTGGATGTCGTGCTGGCGCGAGAGGCGACGCCCGCGCGCAGTGGTGGCCCCCGGCTGCTCAACGCCGACGAGCTGCGGGCCCAGCGCGAGACGCTGCTGCGTCGCGTCGCTCAGGTCCAGCGAGCACTCGACGAGCAACGCGGCATCGCCGCGCCGGCGACCGATCCGGCGACCGAGCCCGCCCGCGCCGCCGCCCCGCGCCGCGCGTCTCGCGCCCGTCGCCCGGCACGGCCCGGTACGGCGCCCGCCTAGGCGTTGTCGGTATACCTCTGAGCATGCGGATCGCCCTCGGCGAGCGCGCGTCCGGCGTCTCGGCGCGCGACCAGGTCTACCTCGCCTTGCGCGAGGCGATCATCAGCGCCGAGCTCGAGCCGGGGCGGCGCTTGTCGGAGAACGAGCTTGCCGAGCGGCTGGGCGTCAGCCGCACGCCGGTGCGCGAGGCGCTGGTGCGGTTGCGCGACGAGCGCTTGGTCGCGATCGTCCCCCAGCTCGGGACGTTCGTCACGCTGATCTCCAACGACGGCGTCGAGGACGCCGCGTTCGTGCGTGAGGCGCTGGAGTGTGCCGCGATCCGGTTGGCGACCGAGCGTGCGCGCCCCGAGGATCTCGCCGAGCTGCAAGCCAACCTCGCCGCCCAGGACCGCGCGCAGGAGGCCGGCGACGCCGACGCTTTCGACCGCCTTGACGACGCGCTGCACCGCCGCATCTGCGAGCTGTCGGGTCGCGAGATCGCCTGGCATCTGAGTCGCCGCGCCAACGGCCATCTCGATCGCGTCCGTCGCCTCAGCCTGCCCGAGCCGGGGTATCTCGGCGAGATGGTCGCCGAGCACCGCCAGGTCGTGGCCGCCGTCGCCGATCGCGATCCCGACCACGCCGAGGCCACGTTGCGCCATCACTTGCGCATGGTCCTGTCGAGCCTGCCTCACATCCGCGAGGTGCACCCGGACTACTTCGAGGAGAGCGAATGAGCGCCGAGACGTCCGCGCCTGCCGCCACCGGCGCCAAGGGCGCCGTGCAGACCGTCGAGCCGACGCGCGCCCAGCGCACGGTTGCCCGCCGGATGGCGGAGTCCAAGGCGACGATTCCGGACTTCCAGGCGACGGTCGAGGTCGACGTCACCGAGCTGTTGGCCGCTCGCGGCACCGTGACGGTCACGGCCGCCGTCGTCCACGCCGCGGGGGTCGCGCTGCGCGAGCACCGCTCCGTCAACGGCGCTTATGCCGATGGCAAGTACCAGCACTACGAGCGCGCCAATGTGGGCGTCGTGATTGGTGGGGGCGAGGCGCTGGTGATCCCGACGATCTTTGACGCCGATGCTAGGTCGGCGGCCACCGTCTCCGAGCAGCTCACAGCACTCGTCACCGAGGTCCGCGACGGCACGATCACCGCGTCGGCGCTGTCGGGCGCGACGTTCACGATCTCCAACCTGGGCATGCACGGCGTGCGCGCGTTCACGGCGATCATCCAGCCGGGCCAGGCCGCGACGCTCGCGGTGGGTGCCGAGACCGAGCGGGTCGCGCTGCGCGACGGGGCGGCGGTCGCGCGCCAGGTCCTGACGCTCACGCTCAGCGCCGACCAGCGCATCGTCTCGGGCACTGACGCCGCGTCGTTCCTCGCGCGCGTGCGGGCGCTGCTTGAGGATCCCGCGACGCTGCTGCGTTAGGCGCCGCGCAGCACGGCCGTGCCGCGCGCGTGGTCTTTGGCCGTGTACATCCGCTCATCGGCCAGGCGCATCGCGGCGCGTGCGCTGGCGGCTTCGGTCGGCCATAGCGCCAGCCCGGTGCTGCCGCTCACCGGATCAGGACCGGGGCCGGCGAGCGCGTCGCGGACACGGTCGGCGAGATCCCGGTTGGGGTGCGAGATCACGCAGAACTCGTCACCGCCGAGGCGGTAGACGTTGCCATCGCCGCCGACCGCGCTGCGCAGCCGCTTGGCGAGCTCGATCAGCAGGTGATCGCCCGCCTCATGGCCGAGGCGGTCGTTGAGGCCCTTGAAGCCATCGAGATCGCAGATCAGCACTTGCACCGGTGCGTGCTCAGAAACCTGGGGCGCAAGCGCCGCGAGGTCCTCGGTGAGGCGGCGGCGGTTGGCCAGGCCGGTGAGCGGGTCGCCGTCGGCGAGTCGCTGCAGCTCAGCCGCCTGGCGCCGTCCGGCGGCATGCAGGAGGCGCTGCGCGCGCAGCAGGACGAACACGACGAGCCCGAGGGCGAGCAGCACCACGATCGCGCTGCCGGCGATGCTCTCGCGAGCGATCAGCATGGCGCGGTCATGCTCGGTGCGAGCGATGGCGTCGGCGTTGCGTGCCAGCGCGTCGGTCGTGATCGTGACCTTTGGGGAGAACGCCGCTGACCCGCCGCTCGATGCGGCCAGCACGCGGATCTCCTGCAGCTGCGCTCGCAGTCGCTGCGTGCGCGTGTCCGGGCCGAGGACGGCATCGAGCTGGTCGATGCGCTGGGCGGCGGTGGCTGCGGTGGCGGCGATGACCGGGCGTAGGGCCGGCGCGAGGTCGCGCTCGGGGATCGTCTGGGCGAAGACCGTGAGCTCGCGGACCGAGTCGCGCAGCCCGGAGGCAAAGAGCGTCGCCTGGGTCTCGGCACGGCGGGCGGTCTGCTCGCGTTGGTGCAGCGCGCTGAGCAGCGCGATGGCGGTGAAGCCCACGATGGTCGCGAGCAGCACCCAACGCCAACGGCCGGGCGGCGCGGTGAGGTCGGTGGGAGTGGGGAGCAGGCGCCGGTGGTGCATGGTGGCGCAACGAGGATCGGTTGCGGCGCGCGATTGCTTGAGCGCGTGATCGCGTTCTTGGAAGAGCGAGTCGTACGCTTGCGGCAGCGTGGACCACCCCGACCAGACGCTGACCGCCAACGCGGCCAACAACGCGCGCGGCGACGGTGCCCGGCGGCGGCGCTGGAAGCCGGCGCGCGCGGCGGCATGGGCGCTGCTGGACGGTGAGGTCGCGCGCGGCGCGCGCGTCGCGGTCGCCGGGGCGGGCAACGGCGACGACCTGCCGCTGTGGCGGCTGGCACGCCGGGCCGGCCGGCTGGATCTCATCGACGTCGACGCACAGGCGCTGGCGGGTGCACGCCGCCGGGCACTCGGTGCCCGCGCGTTAGTCGAGGACCTCACGGGCGGTGCCGCCGATGCGGTCCTCGCGGACGCTCCCGAGACCGTCGCGGTACCAGATACGCCGATCGGCGACGGTTCCTACGACGTCGTCGTCTGCGACCTCGTCCTGACCCAGCTGCTCTACCCGGCGCTCAAGGTCTCGGGGACGTTGACCGGCGCCGAGATCGACAAGGTGCTCTTGCGCCACGGTCAACGGCTCACCGATGGCGTGGTCGCCCGCCTGCACGCGGCGGCGCCTGACGGCATCGTGGTGATCCTCCACGACCTGCTCGGATGGTGGGACGGCCACCGTCAGCCGTTCGCGCTCGACGAGCTGCTGGCCGCGCCCGACCCTTCCGCTGCGCTCACCCTCGCCCGCCGCGGCTCGCTGCCCTACGGCTGCGATCCCTGGCTGGCCACCGAGCGCGCCGGCGCCCGCGTCACGCGCACCGCATTTTGGCGCTGGCCGTTCGCGCCGGGCGCCGACTACCTGGTCTTCGGTCTCGTCACGCGTCGTGGCGAGACGCCGAACCCATGATCCTCCTCCTCAGACCACCAGGCCGTGGCGGACGGTGTTCTCGGTAACCGTCCGCGCCTCGACGAACTGCAACAGGTAGTCGGGCCCGCCGGCCTTCGGGCCGGTGCCCGACAACCGCCCGCCGCCGAACGGCTGGCGGCCGACCATCGCCCCCGTGATCTCCCGGTTGACGTACAAGTTGCCGACCGGCGTACGCTCGGACACCAGCTCCACCGTGCGCGGTGAGCGCGAGAACAGCCCGCCGGTGAGCGCAAAGCGCGATGCCTCGACCTTCTCGCACGCCGCCTCGACCGACGCGACCGACTGCAGCGCAAGCACCGGGCCGAAGATCTCGTCCTGGATCACCGGATGCTCGTCAGCCAGCCCGACCAACAGCGTCGGTGCGACGTAGAAGCCGTCTGCCGGAAGGCCGTTGGCCGTCGCCACCCGCGTGGCGGCCGCGGCGCCTTGGCCCGCGTAGCGGCGCACGCGCATCTGTGCGGCCGCGTCGATGATCGGCCCGACGTCGGTCGCAAAGTCATTGGCTGGCCCCACCTGCAGCGTGCGGATCGCGCCCGCCAACCGATCGGCCAGCGCGTCGGCGATCTGGGCGTGCACGAGCACGCGCGAGGCGGCCGAGCACTTTTGGCCCGCGAAGCCGAAGGCGCTGGAGAGCAGGGCGGGAACCACCTCGTCCAGGTCAGCGTCGGCATCGACGATCACGACGTTCTTGCCGCCCATCTCGGCGATGACCTTCTTGATGTGGAACTGGTTGTCGTGCACCTTGGCGGCGGACTCCAGGATCGAGAGCCCTGCGGCACACGAGCCGGTGAAGGCGATCGTGTGGACGCGCGGGTCGGCGACCAAGGCGCGTCCGGGCTCGTCGCCGCCGGGCAGCAGGGCGAGCGCGTCGTGCGGGACGCCAGCAGCGTGGAGCGCGTCGACGATCGCCTTCGCGCACGCCGGCGCCTGCTCGGCGGGCTTGAGCACGACGGCGTTGCCGGTCGCCAGCGCGGCGCTGGTCATGCCGGCGGCGATCGCCAGCGGGAAGTTCCACGGCGCGATCACCGCGGTGATCCCGCGCGGCACGTAGCGCAGGGAGTTGCGCTCGCCGGGCAGCTGGATCAAGGCACGGCCGCGATCGAGCGCCTCGGCACCCGCGGCGTAGTACTCCAAGAAGTCGATGGCCTCGCAGACGTCGCCGTCGGCCTCGGGCCACGGCTTGCCGCACTCGCGCACCGCGAGCGCGGCGAGCTGGAGGCGGCGGTCGCGCAACAGATCAGCCGCCCGACGCAGGACTCCTGCGCGCTCTGCAGCGCTGCGTGACGACCACGCCCGCCGGCCCTCGACAGCGCGCGTAAGCGCCGCGTCGACGTGCGCGCTGGTCGCGGCGTGGGCGTGGGCTACGACCCGCGTCGGGGCTCCCGGGTCGACCGAGGCAAACGCCTCGGCCCGCACCAGCTCGGTTCCGATCAGCATCGGCACCTCCAACGGCAGCTGCGCATCGAGCGCGGCGAGCGCCGCGGTCGCGTCGGCGCGCACCTCGGCGCGGCGCAGCTCCAGCAGCGGCTCGTTGACGAACTCGGTGATGGTGGCGCTCATGGCCGCTCCAAAAGGCTCGTGAGGTCGACGCCCTCGGCCTGGGCGCGCAAGAAGGAGTCGTTGCTGGTGTTCTCCAGCAGGCGGCGCACGAGGTAGGCCATGCCGGCCACGAGATCGCCGATCGGGCAATAGGCGCGCACGCGGCGTCCGGCGGCCAGCAGCGCGGCTTGGGTCTCGTCACCGAGACCCCGCAGGACCTGCAGCTCGAGATCGGCGCTGCGGGCGTCAGCGTACGCCGCGGCGTGGGCGATCGAGCGAAGGTTGTGGGAGGCGATGGCTGCGCGAACGATTGGCTGGGCGTCGATCAGGCGCCGCGTGAGCTCCTCGAAATTGCGATCGCACGCGCGGCGCTCGGTGAAGACGGGTGATCGCCAGCCGTGCTGGGCGGCCTCGACGGTCTCGTGATCCCAGTAGGCGCCCTTGACCAATCTGACGGTGAGCGGGTGCGCGCGCGGGTGGGTGCGGGCCCAGTCCAAGAGGTGGTCAAGGTGCTCGGGCGATTCGGTCAGGTAGGCCTGCAGGACGATCCCCGCCGACGGGCCGTCGGCGAACTCCGGCTCGCCCAGCAGCTTGAGCGTCAGCTCGGTCACCGCCTCGCGCGTGTCGAAGGACTCCATGTCGACATGGAGATGCGCGCCGGTGTCTCGCGCTACGGCCAGCAAGCGGCGCAATCGCGCCTGCGCACCCACGATGCCGCGCTCGGGCGCGTTGGAGCGCAGCAGCGGCGTGAGCGCCGAGACCTTCACCGACAAGTTGACGCGTGGCAGCGGGCCGGCGCCATCGTGCTCCAGCAGCGGGCGCTGTGGCCAGTCCTGCGACGCCGCGTGCAGCACGCGCAGCGTCTCCTCGCAGCGGTCGGCGTAGGAGTCGGCCTCGTCCTCGGTGACCGTCGCCTCGCCGAGCAGGTCGATCGTCGTCGCGACGCCCTCGCCCCACAGCCGTTGCACTTCTGGCAACGCGTCGGTCGCGTCGGCGCCGATGATGAACCGCTGTGCCATCTGCTTGACGCCCGCGGCCGCGGCATGGGCGACAGGGCGCTTGGTCAGCGCGCCGCCGGCCAGCGCGGCGCCGCGCCGGGCCAGTGGGGAGTCCTCGGCTTCGCTGAGCAGCTCGCTGAGGTGGCGTGCCACATCGCCCGGGTCCGTGCAGGCGGGACGCACGTCGACGAAGCGAAAGACCGCGGCGCGCAACTCGGCGTCGTCGACCATCGCGCCCATGATCCGGCGCTCGAGCGCAGCACGCGGGGTATGGCGCGCGGTGGGCATCGCCGCAACGAGCTCCCGGCCGATCGCGGTGATCGCCGGCTCGAGCCCACGCGTCGTTTCGGCGTCCATCAGCATGCTTGCGATGTTCCCCGCGCGCGCGACTTCCAGCAGCGCGTGCCCGTCTCGATTGCGCACCCGGCGCTGCGACAGTTGTCGCAGGGCGTATCGTCGGCATCGATGGCCGTTGAGCTGCAGGATCTGGTCGACGATCTCGCCGCGACGGTCGGCCGGCCGGTTGCGCTCGAGGATCGACGCTGGCGCCTGCTGGCCTTCAGCGCCCATACCGAGCTGGAGGATCGCGTCCGTCAAGCCTCGATCCTGGCTCGCGCGGCGCCGCCTGAGGTCGTCGCGTGGCTCGACACGCTCGGCCTCGAGCATGCCGGTGACACCGTCGACACACCGGCCAACGCAGCGATCGGCATGGGCCCGCGGACCTGCGCGCCCGTGCGCCACGACGGCACGCTGCTCGGCTTCCTCTGGGTCATCCCGGGGCCGGTGGCACTCGACGCCGACGAGCGCGCGACGCTCGTCGCCACAGCGCGGGAGGCCGCCACGACGCTGTGGGCCCAGCGCGCCGGCGGCGGCGAGGCCCATGCCCGGATCGCGGCGCTGCTCGCCGAGCTCCTCGACGACCCGGATGCCGCGATCCGTACGCGCGCGGCGGGCGAGCTCGCGGCGCGACAGGGATGGACGCGCAGCGCGGCCTTCGCGGTCGCGCTGACCGAGAGCGCCGATGCGGCCGAGATCGCCGAGCGTGCGCGGCGGCGCTGGCATGCCGACGACCTCGTCTGGCGTGTCCGTGGCGACGTCGCGACGGTGATCGCCCACCTCGGCGGCGCCCACGACCCGGCAGCCCTGGCCCGTGCGCTCGTCGACGCCGGCGCCGTCGAGTCCGCGGCATCGTCGCCGTTCGTCGAGCTCGCCGCGGCACGCGAGGCGCTCGGCGGCGCGGGCGCCACGCTGATCGCGCTCCAGCACCTTGCGGCGTTGGGACCCGCGGCGGCCCACGATGACCTCGGCTCGTGGCCGGCGGTCGCGCGGCTGTGGGACGCCTCCGGCCGGCCCGGCATCTCGGCGCCGTTGCCGGCCTTGCTCGGCGCCCGCGGTGGGGTCGAGCTCGTGCAAGCGCTCGAGGCGATGCTCGACGCGGGTGGCGACGTCGCCGCGGCGGCACGCACGCTGCACGTCCATCGCGCGACGCTGTATCGCCGGCTGGGACGCGTGCAGGAGCTGACCGGGCTGGCACTGGATCGCGGCGACGATCGCCTTCGCGCCCATTTGGCAGTGCGCATGTGGCGACTTGCGGGCTCGCCCGTCCTAGGATGAGCAGATGTCTGCCCTGCAGAGTGCCCGGCGATCGACGGCGTTTGAGACCGTGGTGCTGCTCGTCCTGGCGATCGGCCTGGCGATCGTGGCGCAGGCCTTCGTGGTCAAGCCCTACCGGATCCCGAGCGGGTCGATGGAGCCGACGCTGCACATCGGCGACCGCGTGTTGGTCAACCGCTTCGCGCACCGCGTCCTGGGCCACGATCCCAAGATCGACGACATCCTGGTGTTCAACCCGCCGCGTGGCGCCGACTCCCGCCAGCCTGTCTGTGGCCGGAGCAATCAGGGCGGGGGCACGCAGACGCCCTGCGGGCAGCCGACCCCCGGGAAGTCCTCGCAGACGTTCATCAAGCGCGTCGTCGGGGTCGGCGGCGATCGCATCGCGGTCAAGGGCGGGCACGTGATCCGCAACGGCCGCCAGGTCGATGAGCCGTTTATCGCGCCGTGCGACCCCGCCTCGGGCACGTGTGACTTCCCGCAGGAGATCACGGTTCCCAAGGGCTATGTCTTCATGATGGGCGACAACCGCGGCAACTCCGACGACAGTCGCTACTGGGGCCCGGTGCCCATCAGCTGGGTCATCGGCGGCGCGTTTGCGACCTACTGGCCGCCGTCGCGCATCGGCGGCGCCGGGTAGCGCGCTCAGGATTTCGGGACGGTCACGGCGCCCTTGGCCAGCAGCCGGCCGTAGCGGTGCGCCGCGCGCGGGCCGTAGCCGGGCCAGACGTACCAGCGGTAGCGGCCGGCGGTCAGCCGGTAGGTCCGACCGCGGTAGCGCCACGACGGCTTAAGCGTGTAGTGGGCGACCGTCGGCCACGCGCTGAGGACCTTGCGGCCGTTGCGGAACAGCTGCAGGTTGTAGTACTTGACCCCGGCGTGCGTGCGCCACGTGAGGGTCGGGCGCTTGGCCTTGACCTTCGCGGTCGTCGACGTCGCCGTCGGCCCTCCCGGGGCGATCGTCGGCGCTGGGGTCGGCGCGATGACCGGGGCAGGCGCCGGAGGCAGGCCGTAGCTGAACGTCAACGGCACCGCGGCGCTGACGTTGCCCGCGCGATCGCGGCAGGTGCCGGTCGGTGCGACGGCGGGTCCATCGGGGCCGGCGTAGGTGAGCGTCGTGCAGGTGGCGATGCCGGAGGTGGCATCGGTCGCCGACCAGCTGATCGGCAGCGGTGCGGTGTAGAACAGCCCGACGTCCGGCGGCCGGGCGGGGGTCGCGGTGACGGCGGCCGGCGGTGTCCGGTCGAGGTGCACGGTGACGGTGCGGGAGATCGAGCCTCCTATGCCGTCCGACACGGTGCAGGTGATGGCAGTACCGGGCGTGTCGGCAGTGAGCTGTTTGGGGAGACAATCAGGGCTGGCAGTCGTCGCGCCCGAGAAGATCCAGCTGACGACGACGTCGCCGGTGTACCAGTCGTTGTCGCCTAGCGTGCCGGTGACGGCAGGTGGTGCTAGGTCCAGAGCGAGCGCGACCGTCGGGGCGCCCAGTGCGAGCGCGACCGCGGTAGCCAGGACGCCGAGCAGCCGGGACCGTCCCGTCGCTCCCGGGAATGGTGAGTCAATTGACACTTTTCTAGCAATGCTCACCCGCATCATCGCCGCGGTACGGTACGCCGGTAGGGCCGTGTCCGTCAACGGCACTGGCCATCGGTAGCGGTCGTCTTGATGACCGATGCTAAGCGTTGCGCGGTGATAACAGGGCTCGCGCTGGGCACACCTCCAGGATGCCTCCCGCACCCGTCGCCCGTGCCGACGCGCTGTTGGGCGCTGCCATCGAGGCAACCGTCAAGCGCCATCACCGCCGTCGCCTGCGGCGCCTCGGCCATGGCGGTGTCCTGGATCCGCCACCCGCGCCGACGCTCTTTGCCACCGGCGACCCGCCGCCGCGGCCCGGGTGCACGTTGGAGGTCTTAATCGATGGTGCCGTGGCGCTCCCCGCGATGGTCCAGGCGCTGCGCGCCGCACGCTCGCACGTGCACATCACCGGCTGGCACCTCGCATCGCACTTCGAGCTCGTTCGTGGCGAGGACCCCGTGGCGATCGGCCCGCTGCTGGCCGAGCTGGCCGAGCGCGTCGACGTCCGGGTGATGGTGTGGGCCGGCTCGCCGGTTCCGCTCTTTCATCCCACGCGCAAGGAGGTCGAGGCCGAGGTCCAGAAGCTGACACGTGGCACCAAGATCCAGGCCTACCGAGACCCACGCGAGCATCCGGTCCACTGCCATCACGAGAAGACCATCGTCATCGACGACGAGGTCGCCTTCGTCAATGGCATTGACATGACCGACCAGGCGGGCGATCGCTTCGACAGCTCCGACCATCCCGCGCGCCGCAAGCTCGGCTGGCACGACGTCGGGTGCCGCTTGGAGGGGCCGGCGGTCGCCGACGTCGCCAACCACTTCATCATGCGCTGGCGCGAGGTCAGCGGCGAGACGCTGCCAGCGCCGCTCGTCGCCGCACCGGTTGCACGTGCCCACCCCAGCACCGTCCAGGTCGTCCGCACGGTCGCTGAGGACATGTATGACTCGGTCCCCAAGGGCGACTTCCGCATCCTCGAGTCCTACCTCCGCGCGATCCGCTCGGCCCAGGACTACATCTACCTCGAGAACCAATTCCTGTGGTCGCCGGAGGTCGTCGACGAGCTCGTCGCCAAGCTGAAGGATCCGCCGACGCCGGACTTCCGGCTTGTCGTCCTGTTGCCCGCTCGTGCCAACAACGGCCAGGATGACACCCGCGGCCAGCTCGCCGTGCTCGCCGACGCCGACGACACCGGCAACTCGCACTTCCTCGCGACGACGATTCGCTCACGCACAGCCGGTCGTGACGATCCGCTCTACGTGCACGCCAAGGTCGGCATCGTCGACGACCGCTGGCTGACCATCGGCTCGGCGAACCTCAACGCCCACTCCTTGCTCAACGACACCGAGATGAACGTCGTCACCGATGACGCCGTGCTCGCCCGCGCCACGCGCGAGCGGCTGTGGGCCGAGCACCTCGAAGTCGACCAGGACGAGATCGCGGGCGTCGCGCCCGTCCGCGTGGTCGACGAGCGCTGGCGTCCGATCGCGATGGAGCAGCTGCGCCGTCGCACAGCAGGCGAACCGCCGACGCACCGCCTGATCGCCCTTCCGGGCGTCTCCAAGCGCGCGCGCCGGCTCCTCGGCCCGCTGCAGGGCATGGTCGACGACAGCTAGCGCCAGCAGGCCGTCGTGGCCAGAGGCGCTGGGTTCACGCCGCGGCGGGCATCTTCGCGCCGCCAGGCCCGGGGACGGGCTCGACGTCGCGCAACTCGATCGGCTTGCCGCACGTGCGGCAGATGCGCCGCTCGTCCATCTCGCCGCCGCAGTCGCGGTGCAGCAACAACATCGGGAGGCCGCCTTCGCCCGCGAGGTGCTTGTCGCCGAACTGCAGCAGCGCGACGATCGACGGCCACAGGTCGCGGCCCATCTCGGTCAGCCGGTACTCGTGGCGCAGCGGGCGCTCCTGGTAGGGCACCCGCTCGAGGATCCCGGCCGTGACGAGCCGCTCCAGCCGGTCTTGCAAGACGTTGCGCGCGACGCCGAGGCGGTCGGCGAAGTCGCCGAAGCGCCGGACGCCCAGGAACGCGTCGCGGATGATCAACAGGGTCCAGCGCTCACCCACCAGCTCCAGTGTCCGGGCGACGGAACAGCGCTGCGACTCATAGGTCCGACCAAGCATTGCCTCCATGCTAGCGCCACTGGATTGCTTGAAGCTACCCACGGACGGCCTCGACCGTGCGTACAGCGGCACCCCGTCCGATTTCGACGCAGATCCATATCGCTGGCCAGCGATTGGGTAGAGCATCTCCACCCTGTCTGACTTGGTCACCGACACCGCGGCCTACCGGCCGCCCACCGGCTGCTTCGACGAGGTCTTCGGTCCCGACGGCACGCCGCGTCCCCACGCGATCTCGCTGGCGGCCGAGATCACCCGGCTGGGCCCTGAGCTGCTGACGGCCGCCGGCCACCGCCGCGACGCGATCTTCGTCCAGCAAGGCATCACCTTCGACGCCACCGGCGAGGACGGCCCGGTCAAAGACCGCCCGTTCCCGCTCGATCTCATCCCGCGCATCCTGCCCGCGCGCGAGTGGGACCACATCGAGCAAGGGCTGATGCAGCGCATCCGCGCGCTGAACCGCTTTATTGACGACGTCTACCACGAGCGCGAGATCGTCCGGGCCGGCATCGTGCCTTGGCGGCTGATCGTCAGCCGCTCGCACTTCGCCCGTGCCGCGCACGGCGTGCGGCCGCCGGGCGGCGTCTACTGCCACGTCGCCGGCTGCGACCTCGTCCGTGACGCCGACGGCTCCTGGAAGGTCCTGGAGGACAACGTCCGCACGCCGAGCGGGATCTCCTACGTGTTGGAGAACCGCGTGGCGATGACGCGCCTGGTGCCGCAGTTCTTCCAGCACCACCGCGTCCGGCCGGTCGACCACTACCCGCAGCTCCTGCTCGCCGGTCTGCGCAGCGTCGCGCCGAGCGCCGAGGACGAGGCGACCGTCGTCGTCTGGACGCCTGGCCCGATGAACTCGGCCTACTTCGAGCACGCGTTCCTCGCGCGCCAGATGGGCGTCGAGCTGGTCGAGGCCTCCGACCTCGTCGTCCGCGACGACGTCCTGTACATGCGCACGACCGCCGGCCTGCGACGGGTGCACGCCGTCTATCGCCGCCTCGACGACGACTTCGTCGACCCGCTGGAGTTCCGTCCCGACAGCCTCCTCGGCGTCCCAGGCCTCGTGCGCGCCTACCGCGCCGGCACGGTCGCGATCGCCAATGCGCTGGGCACCGGCGTCGCCGACGACAAGGCGATCTACCACTACGTGCCCCAGATGATCCGGTTCTACCTGGGCGAGGAGCCGATCCTCGACAACGTGCGCACCTACCTGATGGCCGATGAGCAGCAGCGCGAGCGGGCGCTCGCCCGTCGCCACGAGTTGGTGTTCAAGCCGACCAGCGAGTCCGGCGGCAAAGGCGTCTTCATCGGTCCGAGTACGCCGCAGGATGTGCTCGATGGCCTCGTTGACGTGATCCGCGCCCAGCCCGAGCGCTGGATCGCCCAGGAGGTCGTCAACCTCAGCACGGTGCCGACCGCGATGCCCGACGGCTCGCTCGCGCCGCGCCACGTCGATCTGCGGCCCTTCGCCGTCTTCGGCGAGACGATCAGAATCGTTCCCGGCGGGCTGACGCGCGTCGCGCTGACCGAGGGCTCGATGATCGTCAACTCCTCGCGCGGCGGCGGCTCCAAGGACACCTGGGTTCTGGAGGACGACCCTGGCCCCAGCGAGTCCCGCGAGGGCGACGCCGCGCTGCACGACATCGTCCCCACCACCATGCCGGGTCTGCGCTACGGCAGCGAGTGGACCGGCCAGCAACAGCAACAACAACAGCGTCAGGCCGGCGTTGGACGCCGGGATCGCCGCAGGGTGGGCCGCTAGATGTTGTCGCGTATTGCCCAAGAGCTCTTCTGGCTCGGTCGCAACGTCGCGCGCGCCGAGCACACCGCGCGCATGCTTGACGGTGTCTTTCAGGCCAGCCTGCAGGGCCGCCCCGACGATCCCTCCGGCGTGCGCCTCGGCTGGGGCTCGATCCTCGCGATCATGGGCGCCAAGGCCGACGGTCGGCCGGTCCGCCGCGACGAGGTGCTCAATCGGATGACGCTCACGCGCGAGGAGCCCGCCTCGGTGATCTCGTGCGTCGGCCGTGCCCGTGAAGGCGCGCGCACGGTCCGCGACGTCATCTCGGCCGAGATGTGGGAGGCGGTCAACACCACGCACTTGGCGCTGAGCGCCGGCGATCTCGAGGGCCGCATGCAGATGGGGCCCTACAGCGTGTTCCAGTACGTCAAGGAGCGCAGTGCGCTCTTCTGGGGGTTGACCAGCCGGACGATGTTGCGCGACGAGGCGCGGGCGTTCTTGGTTGCCGGCGGGCGGATCGAGTCCGCCGACATGGTCCTGCGGATGCTGCGTGTCGCGATGCCGGCGGCGGGCGAGGTCCACGCCGAGGGCATCGATGGTGTGCGCGACGGCCAGGCATTGGCGCTGCTGCAGGCCGTCGGCGGCTTTCAGGCCTTCCGCCGCGCGGTGCCTGCGCCACCCAACGCCGGCCCGGTCGCGCGCTTCCTGCTCTACGAGCGCGCGTATCCGGACTCCGTGGCCGCCTCGGTCGACGCGGTCCACGGCGCCCTGGTTGACGCCGACGAGGCCCCACGCAGCTCCGAGCCGGTGTTGCGGCTGAGTCGCCTGGCCGCCGACCTAGAGTTCCGTGGCCGCGCCGCCGCCGAGGATGGCAACCTGGCCGAGGCCAGCTCCCTAGTCCAAAGCGAGCTGGCGCTCATCGACGCCGACATCGCCGAGCGGTACTTCGCCGGCGCCGGCGCGGCAACGGGAACCGTGCTCGCGTGAACTACGACATCCATTACCTCACGTCCTACCGGTACGCGACGCCGGTCACCGACAACCTCAACGCGTTGCGCGTGCGACCGGCGACGACGTCGTCGCAGCGCTGCGACGAGTTCCACGTTCGCCTGGATCCCGAGGCGAGGATCCATCGCCACGTCGACTACTTCGGCACCGAGGTCATGGAGTTCGGCGTCGCGCGGCCCCACGATCACCTGACGATCGACGTGCGTGCCCGTGTGGTGACCTCCGAGCCGTCCGAGGCACCGGAGGCACCGTGGGAGCATCTCGACGGCGACACCTACGCCGAAGCGGCTGGCGAGTTCCTGCTCGGTGCCGACGACGAGCCCGACGACGCCGTGCTGGCCGAGCTGCTCGACATCGCCCGCGCGCGCACGCCGCTGGCCACGGTGCGCTGGCTCAACGAGCTGATCCCCGACCGCTTCGCCTACCGCCCGGGCGTGACCTACGTCGGCTCGACGATCGAAGACCTGCTCGAAGCCGGCGCGGGCGTTTGCCAGGATTTCGTGCACCTCGCGCTCGTGCTGCTGCGCCGCAACGGCATTGCCGCGCGCTATGTCTCGGGCTACCTCTTCAGCGCGCCCGAGGAGGGCGGCAGCGCGTCGGTCGAGGTCCAGACGCACGCCTGGTTGGAGGCGCTGCTGCCCGGCACCGGCGGCCGTGGCGAGCCGATCTGGGTCGGTGCCGATCCGACCAACCGCCGGCTGGCAGGGGAGACCCACGTCAAGATCGGGCACGGCCGCCGCTACGGCGACGTGCCGCCGATCAAGGGCGTCTACCGTGGCACCGCACGGGCCGAGCTGGAGGCCTCGGTGCAGATGACCCGCCTGGACCCTGCCGCCTCGGCACGGGCTTAGCTCCAGACCCGAACCATCGCGCTCCGTCAGGAGCGCAAGAGCGCTATCCTGCGAGGTCGACTCGCTCCGGGGCGAGTCGTTTCTTTGCCCCGGATCAAAAGCGGTCGAACCAACTTTCCTCAGTTCACCCTCGACGGGAGCCCGTTATGGCCCGCGGAGACGTGCGCATTGCCGTGACCCTCGCCTGCGAGGATTGCAAGCGCCGCAACTACCAGACGAATAAGAGCAAGCGCAACACGCCTGACCGCATCACCCTGCGGAAGTTCTGCAAGTGGTGCCGCTGCCAGACGAGCCATCGGGAGACCCGCTAGGTCCCTGCGGCATCGCACCATGGCTGACCGAACCAAAAGCGGGGACGACCCGCACGACCCCTCCGAGCCGACCGAGCTGCACCGGGAGAACATCCCGGGCTCGCTCGATCACGCCTCCGGTGAGGTCGAGGAGTTCGAGGCGAGCCTGGTCAGCGGTGCCAACGGTGGTGCGAGCGACGATCCCGACGACGAGGAGCTTGCCCGTCTCAGCGAGCCGGTCGGCGATCTGGACGACGACGGCGACATCGATGCCGACGATCGCGCCCTAGCTGAATCGGACCCACCCACCCGCCGTGAGACCGCGCACCCGTCCAAGGGCGGTCCGCGCTTCCTGCAGTTCCTGCGCGCATCTTGGGCTGAGCTCCAGCGTGTGCAGTGGCCGGACCGCCGTCAGGTCTTTCAGGCCACGAGCGTCGTCATCGGCTTCGTGATCGTCGCGGGCGCCTACCTTGGCGTGGCCGACTGGGCCGCCCAGAAGCTCGTCAACTTCATTATCTAGAGCCGGGCACGAATTCACCTTCATGTATCGCTGGTACGTCGTCAACACCTATTCCGGGCACGAGAACAAGGTCAAGTCCAACCTTGAGCATCGCGCGAGCTCCCTCGGGCAGCGTCGCGCGATCCGCTCAGTGGTGGTCCCGACCGAGACCGTGTCGGAGATGAAGGACGGGCAGAAGGTCTCGCAAGAGAAGCGGACCATGCCCGGCTACGTCCTGGTCAACATGGACCTCAACGAGGACTCGTGGCAGCTCGTCAAGGGCACGCCCGGCGTCACCGGCTTTGTCGGTGCGTCCAACGAGCCCGTTCCGCTCACCCAGCCTGAGGTCGATCGCCTGCTGCACCGCGAGGTCGCGCAGAAGGTCGCCACGAAGGCGCAGTTCTCCATCGGCGAGTCGGTCAAGGTGATCTCCGGACCGCTCTCGGACTTCTCGGGTGAGATCTCGGAGATCAACCAGGACGCGCAGAAGCTGAAGGTGCTGGTATCCATTTTCGGTCGAGAGACGCCCGTCGAGGTGGGCTTCGACCAGGTCAAGAAGATCTAGAAGGCAAACCGCATGGCCAAGAAGGTCCTCACCCAGATCAAGCTGCAAGCCGTTGGCGGACAGGCCAGCCCGGCACCGCCGGTCGGCCCCGCGCTCGGTCAGCACGGCATCAACATCATGGAGTTCTGCAAGGCGTTCAACGCCCAGACCCAGCAGGACTCCGGCACGATCATCCCGGTCGTGATCACGGTCTTCGAGGACCGTTCGTTCACGTTCGTGACCAAGACGCCGCCCGCCGCGGTGCTCATCAAGCAGGCCATCGGCCTCGAGAAGGGCTCCGGCGAGCCGCATCGCAACAAGGTCGGCAAGATCACCCAGGACCAGGTCCGGGCGATCGCCGAGAAGAAGCTCGCGGACCTGAACGCGAACGATCTCGATCAGGCGAGCAAGATCATCGCGGGCACCGCCCGCAGCATGGGCGTCGAGGTCGTCTAGATCATGGCCAAGCACGGCAAGAACTACAACGAGGTCAAGGGCAAGGTCGACCGCGAGCATGAGTACCTGCCCGCCGAGGCGATCAAGCTCGTCAAGGACCTCAAGCGCGCGAAGTTCGACGAGTCCGTCGAGCTCCACGTGCGCACCGGCCTGAACGTTCGCCACGCCGACGAGCAGCTGCGCGGCACGATCGCGCTGCCCAACGGCCTGGGCAAGGACGTCAAGATCGCCGTCTTCGCCAAGGGCGACAAGGCCAAAGAGGCTGAGGAGGCCGGGGCCGACATCGTCGGCGCCGACGACCTCGCCAAGAAGATCGAAGAGGGCTTCACCGACTTCGACGTCGCCATCGCGACGCCGGACATGATGCCCGTCGTCGGTCGCCTGGGCCGCATCCTCGGCCCGTCGGGCAAGATGCCCAACCCGAAGGTCGGCACGGTCACCATGGACGTCGCCAAGGCCGTCGAGGAGAGCAAGTCCGGCAAGGTCGAGTACCGCACCGACCGGACCGCGATCGTCCACTTGAACATCGGCAAGACGTCCTTCGACGAGAAGGCGCTGCTGGAGAACTACGCGGCCGTCATCGAGGAGCTCATCCGCGCGAAGCCCTCGGCCGCCAAGGGTCGGTACCTGCGCACGGTCACCATCGCATCGACGATGGGCCCGGGCATCAAGGTCGACCCGTCCCGTACCCGCGACATCCTCGGACTGGAGAACGCTGAGACCGCAGCTTCGGCTGCGTAATCACGTTCGACATCCGAGGCCGTCCTGAGACCGCCGGCACGTGGATCGCGGATCCGCAGCTAAGCCCGGCAGAGGAGGCCCGTGAACAGGGACCAGAAAGCAACGGCGGTCGCAGAGATCGCCGAGCAGATCCAGGAGTCAGAGGCGGTCTTCGCCGTCGACTATCGCGGCATCACCGTCGCGCAAGTCGCTGAGCTCCGTGGCAAGCTCCGTGAGACCGACGCGACGTTCCGCGTCGTCAAGAACACGCTGACCGAGCGCGCTGCCGATCAGGCCGACGCGGAGGCCCTCAAGAGCCTTCTCGAGGGTCCGACGGCGCTGACGTTCGTCCGTGGCGATGCTGCCGCGGCCGCCAAGGTGATCGCCGACTTCCAGAAGTCGACCGGCGGCGAGCTGCTGCCCTTCAAGGGCGGCATGATGGACGGTGCCGCGTTCGACGCGGCGCAGATCACCGCGATTTCCAAGCTCCCCTCGCGCCAGGTCCTTTACGGCCAGCTCGTCGGGATCGTCGCCTCGCCGATCACCGGCCTCGCGCGGAGCCTCAACGGCCTCGTGTCCGGCCTGGCCATCGCGCTTGGCGGCGTGCTGGAGAAGAAGGAGAGCGGAGAGCTTCCGTCCGGCGAGGCGCCTGCCGCCGTCGCCGTCCCCGAGGCCGAGGCTCCCGCCGCGGCCGAGGACACCACTGAACAGGATGCGGAGGCCGTCGAGCCTGCTGCGTCTTCGGAGGAGCCCGCTGCCGCGGACTCTGACGAGCCCACCGAGACCCAGGAGTAACTGACATGGCTAGCAGCACCGCAGAGTGGATCGAGGAGCTCAAGGGCATTTCCGTGCTCGAGCTCTCTGAGCGCATCAAGGCGCTCGAAGAGGAGTTCGGCGTGTCGGCCACGGCCGTCGCGGCGGCCGCTCCGGCCGGCGGCGGCGACGCCGGCCCCGCCGAGGAGGAGTCCACGACGGTCGACGTCGTCCTCACCGCCGCCGGCGACAAGAAGATCCAGGTCATCAAGGTCGTGCGTTCCGCGACCGGCCTGGGCCTGAAGGAGGCCAAGGCGCTGGTCGACGAGGCTCCCAAGCCCATCAAGGAGGGCATCGAGCGCGACGAGGCCGACAAGCTCAAGCAGGAGCTCGAGGAGGCCGGCGGGTCCGTCGAGCTCAAGTAGAGCTCGGCGACCTTCTGTCGCTGGCGAACGCTCGCCCAGAGGGCGAGGTTCGCTGCGGGTGTCGGCCCAGAGGGCCGAACCCGCGCGTCGTATCGAAGGGCGTCCCTCACGGGGCGCCTTTCGTCGTTCAGCGCCCAGTCGCCGAGAAGTGCGATGCCGGGTGGTGGGTCAGCTACGTCAGCTTCTGGCCGCAGGAGCGGCAGAACTGCGCACCGGGCGTGCTCGGCGCGCCGCAGTTCGAGCAGGTGTCCGTGGAGGACGCCGGCGCGGGCGACGGTGTGGCGGGAGCGGCCGCGGACACCGGGGGCACGCTCGGCCCGGCGTTGCCGGGCAGCCAGCCAGCGGTCGAGAACGCGGCGCGCTGCAGGTTGTTCTGGTCCCGCAGCAGCTCGCTGATCCGGAAGACCTGGATGATGAACTCCAGGAACACCCGGGCGTAGATCGTGTAGATCAACGCTCCGATCGGCGCACCGATGATCAACACGAACAGGCCGAGGCCCGCACTCTCCTGGAAGGCGCCCACGACGACCGCGAGCGCGAACAGGCCGATGCCGATCAGCGTCAGGACGTAGATGACCTTGATGATCTTGGTCGTGACGAAGCTCGTGAAGGAAAGGTCGAACAGGCTGCTAAAGAATCCTCGATCCATAAACCGGTAGAAAACCACAAACCGGTTTGCGCTGCTCGCACCCCGTCGTGGTTGGTAGCCTTGAAGGCGTCGAAGGGAAGTAGCCCGACGGCGTGTCTCCGTCAGCACGGTCGGCTCCCATGAGCCACCCGGAGCACGCGGCCTCCTCAGAGGCGGTCAAACCTTCGCGGATCACCGACCCGCGAAAGGCCTCCGTCTCATCATGAAGTGGATCATCCTCCTCGGCGCGCTCGCCGTCCTGCTGTCGTTCGACCTGTGGCTGGCGCGGCGCGAGAGCCGTGGCGCCGGCATGTCGGTGCGCACCGCCACGCTGCACTCGATCGGCTGGCTGGCGATCGCGCTCGGCTTCGGCGCTGTGATGCTCGCCCTGCTCGGCGGCCGCGACGCGGGCCTCTACTTCGCCGGCTACCTCGTCGAGAAGTCCTTGTCGCTGGACAACGTCTTCGTCTTCCTGCTGATCCTCACGAGCTTCGGCATTCCCGAGGCCCAGCGCCATCGTCTGCTGACCTGGGGCATCGTCGCCGCGCTCGTCCTGCGCGGCGCCTTCATCGCCGTCGGCGCGACCGCCCTGCACCACGCCAGCTGGATCTCCTACCTCTTCGCCATCTTGTTGATCTGGACGGGCTGGCGCATGTACCGCCACCGCCACGACAGCGCGGGGGAGACGGCGTTCGTCGAGAAGCTCAAGGCCCGGCTGCCCAACCTCTCGGTGGCGACCGCCGCCGTCGCGGCGCTAGTCATCGCCGACATCGTCTTCGCGATCGACTCAGTCCCGTCGATCCTGGCGATCACCGACGACCCATTCATCGTCTTCGCCGCCAACGCCTTCGCGCTGCTGGGCCTCGCGCCGCTCTTCTTCCTGGTCGCCGACCTCGTCGAGCGGCTCTACTACCTCAAGACCGCGCTGGCGGCGCTGCTGGTCATGATCGGGATCAAGATGGCCGCCGGCGAGGCGTTCGGCAAGCTCGGGCCGGAGTACAGCCTGCCGGCGATCGCGCTCGTACTCGGCACCGGCGTCGTGGCCTCGCTGCTGCGCGACCGGCGCCTGGAGCGTGAGGCCGAGGCGGCGCCCGCCTAAGCCCGGGCATCGTGTCGAGCAAAGGGTCCATATGACCCATAGCTCGACACAGAGACCGGGCGGCGGGTCCGTGCTGGTGCTGTCCGGCGTCGCGGCCGAATCGGCCAGGCTCCTTGACATGCTCGAGGGGGCTGCGCAAGATCGCGCGCCGATGCCAACGCTCACACGCCGTCCTCGTCTCCGCCGCCTCGCGCCGCTGACCGCCGCAGCCTGCGCGCTCGCGCTGCTCGGGGCGGGCGTCGCGCACGCCGAGCGCGTCGAGCTCATCCAGGGCTTTGCGAGCAACCTCAACGGGGTCGCGACGGGCGCCGACGGCAATGTCTACCTCGTCGAGGCCGCCGCGCAGAAGGTCGCGGTTCGCGCGCCGGACGGCAGCCCTGTCCGAGAGGTCTCGCTTCCCGGCGCGTCGAACACCGCGACTTCGGCGGCGCTCGGGCCCGATGGCCTGGTCTGGGTCGCGATCACGTCGACCGACGCCAGCCGCGGCTTCGTGCGGATCGATCCGGCGGGCAACTACACGACGCGCTCCACGACCGGCCTGCTCACCTGCGGCCCGGTCGGCATGGCCATGTGGTCGTCGGTCCGCATGGTCTTCACGGTCCCCAGCCCCGGCGACGGCAGCTGCAGCGCCACCAACAACATCGGGGGCCTCGACGCTGACGGCACGCTGCCCCAGGGCCAGAACACCGCAGGGCCGACCTTCGACCTGGCCGTCGCCAACGGCAAGGTCTTCGTCCCCGATTACGGCGGCGACAGCGTCGCGCGCTGGTCGATGGGGCCCCAGGGCTACTTCCAGTCGGTGGAGGCGTCCTTCGACGTCCCGAGCGGGTCGGGTGCCGACGGCATCGAGGTGGGCGCCGACGGCAAGCTCTACGTGACGCTGTTCAACACCGGCCAGGTCGCCCGGATCGACCCGACCCAGGGCAATGGGACCAGCGCCACGGTCGTCGCCTCCGGGCTGCAGAACCCGTTTGGCATCGCCACCGGCAGCGACGGCGCGGTCTACGTCGCCTCCCAGAACGCGCGGCTGCTGCGGATCGCGCCCGACGGCACCCAGCGGCTGATCGATCTCCCGGCCGGGTTCAAGGCCTGGCAGGTCGCCAAGCGTGGCGATGACATCTGGGTAACCGACAACAACGCCGCGCAGGCCGTCGTCGTCCGCAATGCCGGCCGGCCCGAGCCCAGCCCGGCACCGGCTCCGGCGACCCCCGTGCCCGCGCCCGCGCTCCCCACGCCGGTCCCGGCGCCCAAGCCCGCCGCCAAGCTCACCGCCGCCAAGGTCCTCTCCTTGGCCGCCGCCAAGCGCTGCGCCTCGCGCCGCTCGCTCACGCTCACCCTGCGCAAGCGCACGACGGGTCCGAAGGTCGCCAGCGTCAAGGTCACCATCGGCTCGGGCAAGGCCAAGACCTATAAGGGCTCCAAGCTCAACGTCCCGGTCAAGCTCACCGGCCTGCCGAAGGGCAGCTTCAAGGTCAAGTTCGCCGTCACGCTCAGCGACGGCACGAAGGTCAACCTCACGCGCGCCTACAAGACCTGCGCGGCAAAGAAGCGCCGTTGACCGCGCGGCACGCCGCTCTGGCGGAACAGGCCGACCGTCGCTACACTGCCGCCGTCGGCCAATAGTCGTAGCCGCCCAACAGTCGTCTTCCGCGCCACATACGCGGGGGCCAGGGCGGGGTCCGTGAGCGCTGACAGCCCCTCGTAGGGGGTCCGCGTCGGCCTGTGCTAGATTGGCAGGTCGCGTCTCTGCGCCACCGCGCGAGCGCCCCCCTCCCGTTTGTTCACCGCCTCCACCCCTGAGGAGTCGCCGTAGTGCCTGCCCTCGACGCCCCCCGGACGCGCCGCAGCTTTGCGCGTCTGGACAAGGTCCTGGACCTTCCCAACCTGATCGACATCCAGCGCCGCTCGTTTGAGTGGCTCGTGGACACGGAGGCCGGTGGCCTCCGCGAGACGATCGACGACATCTCGCCGATCGAGGACTACACCGGCCACCTGGCCGTGAACTTCGGCGAGTTCGTCTTCGACGATCCGCCGAACACGATCGCCGAGTGCCGCGAGAAGGACCTCACCTTCTCGCGCCCGCTGACGGTCACCGTCGCCTTCATCAACCATGAGACGGGCGAGATCCGCGAGCAGTCGGTCTTCATGGGCGACTTCCCGTGGATGACCGAGCGCGGCACGTTCATCATCAACGGCACCGAGCGCGTCGTCGTGACGCAGCTGGTCCGCTCGCCGGGCGCCTACATCATGGAGGCCAAGGACCGCGAGAAGCAGGTCTTCACCGCCAACCTGATGCCCGCGCGTGGCTCCTGGCTGGAGATGGAGATCGACAAGAAGGGCAAGGTCTTCGTCCGCATCGACCGCAAGCGCAAGCTGCCGGTCACCGTCCTGCTGCGGGCCATGGCCTACAACCCGGAGACCGACTCCGACGTCGAGGAGAGCCACGAGGACATCGAGCGCCTCGACAAGGAGCTCGCCGAGCTCTTTGACAGCTCGCTCTACATCCGCAACACGATCGAGTCCGATCCCGAGGCGACCAAGACCAAGAAGGGCGCGCTGATCGAGCTCTTCAAGAAGCAGCGTCCGGGCGAGCCGCCGTCGGTGGATGCCGCCTACGCGCTGCTCAACCAGCTCTTCTTCGACCCCAAGCGCTACGACCTCACCCGCGTCGGGCGCTACAAGCTCAACGCGCGCCTGGGCCTCGACATCGACCTCGAGACCCGCACGCTGACCCACGACGACATCCACGCGCTGGTCCGCGAGCTCATCAGCCTGCCCAAGCTGCTGGGCATCCCCGAGGACGGCGAGGTCGAGATCAAGGACTACGCCGCCGAAGCCGTCGCGCTCCCGCGTGAGCCGATCGCCGATCGCCTCGACGAGTACGAGCACTTCGGCAACCGCCGCCTGCGCACCGTCGGCGAGCTCATCCAGGAGGCCTTCCGCATCGGCCTCTACCGCATGGAGCGCGTTGTCCGCGAGCGCCTCACGACGGAGGACGAGGACACGATCACGCCGCAGACGATCGTCAACATCCGCCCGGTCGTGGCCGCCCTGAAGGAGTTCTTCGGGTCGAGCCAGCTGTCGCAGTTCATGGACCAGACGAACTCGCTGAGCGGGCTGACCCACCGGCGGCGCCTGAGCGCCCTCGGCGCCGGCGGCCTGACCCGCGAGCGCGCGCCCATCGAGGTCCGCGACGTCCACCCGACGCACTACGGCCGCATGTGCCCGATCGAGACGCCGGAGGGTCCGAACATCGGCCTCATCGGCTCGCTGTCGAGCTACGCGCAGGTCTCCGAGCACGGCTTCGTCACGACGCCTTACCGGGTGATCGAGGACGGCGTCGTCACCGACAAGATCCTGCACCTGGACGCCACCCAGGAGGAGCAGCGGCTGATCGCCCAGGCCAACCAGCCCGTCGATCCCAAGACCAACAAGCTGAAGGGCCCCGAGGTCCTCTGCCGCACGCTGGCGGGCCAGTACGTCACGGTCGGCCCCAAGGACGTCGACCTGATGGACGTCTCGCCCGAGCAGATCTGGTCGGTCGCCACGGCGATGATCCCGTTCCTCGAGCACGACGACGCCAACCGCGCCCTGATGGGCTCCAACATGCAGCGCCAGGCCGTGCCGCTGCTCAAGACCGACGCCCCGCTGGTCGGCACCGGCATGGAGCGCCGCGCCGCGCTGGACACGGGTGACCTGATCCTGGCCAAGAACGCCGGGACGATCGCCTACGTCGACGCCGAGCAGATCGTCGTCGAGCACGCCGAGGGCAAGGACGAGTACCCGCTGCAGAAGTTCATGCGGTCAAACCAGGGCACGCTCATCCACCAGAAGCCGCTGATCGTGACCGGCCAGACGGTGGCCGAGGGCGAGCTGCTGGCCGACGGCTCGGCATCTGACAACGGCGACATGGCGCTGGGCAAGAACCTGATGGTCGCCTTCATGTCCTGGGAGGGCTACAACTTCGAGGACGCGATCATCCTCTCGAAGCGCTTGGTCAAGGACGACGAGCTCACCTCGATCCACATCGAGGAGTACGAGATCGACGCCCGCACGACCAAGCTGGGCGACGAGGAGATCACGCGCGACATCCCGAACCGCTCGGAGGAGTCGCTGCGCAACCTCGACGACCGCGGCATCGTGCGCATCGGCGCCGAGGTCGGGTCGGGCGACCTGCTGGTCGGCAAGGTCACGCCGAAGGGCGAGACGGAGCTGACCGCCGAGGAGAAGCTGATCCGCGCGATCTTCAAGGAGAAGGCGCGCGAGGTCCGCGACACCTCGCTCAAGGTCCCGCACGGCGAGGGTGGCGTCGTCATCGACGTCATGACCTTCAGCCGCGAGAACGGCGACGACCTGCCGCCCGGGGTCAACGACCTCGTCCGCGTCTTCGTCGCCAAGAAGCGCAAGATCTCCGAGGGCGACAAGCTCGCCGGCCGCCACGGCAACAAGGGCGTCATCTCGAAGATCGTCGACGAGCAGGACATGCCCTTCCTCGAGGACGGCACCCCCGTAGACGTCATCCTCAACCCGCTGGGCGTTCCGTCGCGCATGAACGTCGGCCAGATCCTGGAGACCCACCTCGGGTGGGCCGCCGCGCAGGGCTGGTACGACGATGACGAGAAGGGCTTCAAGCACGGCCAGCGCGTCTACACCGCGACGCCCGTCTTCGACGGTGCCTCGCTGGAGGACGTCGACCACGCCCTCGTGCGCTGGCAGGCCGACCACAAGAAGTCCGGCGGCAAGATCAACATGGACGTGGACACCAGCCGCGTCCCGGGCCGTCAGGCCACCGGCAAGTTCCGCCTCTTCAACGGCCGCACCGGTGAGCCGTTCGAGGAGACGGTGACCGTCGGCTACATGTACATCCTGAAGCTGCTGCACCTCGTGGACGACAAGATCCACGCGCGCTCCACCGGCCCGTACTCGCTGGTCACCCAGCAGCCGCTGGGCGGCAAGGCGCAGTTCGGCGGCCAGCGCTTCGGCGAGATGGAGGTCTGGGCGCTGGAGGCCTACGGCGCCGCCTACACGCTGCAGGAGATGCTGACGATCAAGTCCGACGACACCGTCGGGCGCGTCAAGGCCTACGAGGCCATCGTCAAGGGCGAGAACATCGCCGAGCCGAGCATCCCGGAGTCGTTCAAGGTGCTGCTCAAGGAGATGCAGTCGCTGGCGCTGGACGTCAACGTCGTCTCCGAAGAGGGCCAGCGGGCCGAGATGGCCGACGAGGACGACGACCTGCTGCGCGCTGCCGAGGAGCTCGGCATCGACCTCTCCGGCGTTCGCGCCGGCGAGGTCCCGGCCGAGGCTGCCGACGAGGCCGTCGAAGGCACCGACGACAGCGGCACCTCCGAGGCTGCGCCGGAGGAGACGGTCGACGAGGCACCCGACCTCGACATCGACGGAGAGATCGACCTGGGCGAGCTGCCCGAGGACGTTCCCCCGGCGGTTGTCGAGGACGAGGCGTAGGACCCACCCGAGAAGACTGAAAGAGATCGCATGATCGACATCAACAACTTCGACGCCATCGAGATCGGACTGGCGTCCTCCAAGCAGATCCGCGGGTGGTCCTCGGGCGAGGTCACCAAGCCGGAGACCATCAACTACCGCACGCTCAAGCCGGAGAAGGACGGCCTCTTCTGCGAGCGCATCTTCGGTCCCACCAAGGACTGGGAGTGCTACTGCGGGAAGTACAAGCGCGTCCGCTACAAGGGCATCGTCTGTGAGCGCTGTGGCGTCGAGGTCACGCGCTCCAAGGTGCGCCGTGAGCGCATGGGCCACATCGATTTGGCCGCCCCGGTCAGCCACATCTGGTTCTTCAAGGGCGTCCCGAGCCGCATCGGCTACCTGCTCGACATGGCTCCCAAGGAGCTCGAGAAGATCCTGTACTTCGCTGCGTCGATCGTGACGTGGGTCGATCAGGAGGCACGCTGGCGCGACCTGCCCAAGCTCGAAGGAGAGATGCAGGAGGAGCTCACGCGCCTGCGCGCCGAGGAGAACGAGCGCGTCGAGGAGCTGCGCGTCTCGCGCGAGGCCCGCATCGCGTTCCTCAGCACCGGCGAGATGACCGACTTTGGCGACGAGGACACCCTCTGGGCCGAGTCGCTGGACATCAACGTTAAGAAGCTCTCCGACGACGAGCGCGAGAAGCTCGTCAAGGAGATCCAGAAGACCTTCGCGTCCGACATCGACGACACGCAGGCCTACTACGAGGACGCCCGCGAGCGCCTCAAGGACGTCTGGAAGCTCTTCTCCAACAAGGACGAGCCGGCCGACGAGCCGCCCCAGGAGGGCGAGGACTGGCCGCTGAACACCTACGTCGACAAGGCCGCCGAGAAGGACGACTTCCGTCCCAAGACGATCATCGCCGACGAGACGTTCTTCCGTGAGCTTAAGCACCGCTTCGGCTCCCCGTTTGGGTTCGGCGAGTACTTCGGCGGCGGCATGGGCGCCGAGCACATCCGCACGCTGCTGCAGGAAAAGGACGAGTACGACCGCCTTGCGCCCCCGCGCGACACGGACGCCGACCGCCTCGCGGGCGACGACCTCGCCCCGCAGGACCAGCCCGGCATCGTGCTCGAGCACGAGCGCGAGGACCTCGAGGACCAGGTCAAGAACGGCAAGGGCCAGAAGCAGGCCCGCGCGGTCAAGCGCCTGAAGGTCCTCTCGGCCTTCCTGCACTCCAACAACAAGCCCGAGCACATGGTGCTTGAGGCCGTGCCGGTCATCCCGCCGGAGCTGCGCCCGATGGTGCAGCTCGACGGTGGCCGCTTCGCGACGTCGGACCTCAACGACCTCTACCGCCGCGTCATCAACCGCAACAACCGGCTCAAGCGCCTGCTTGACCTCGGCGCGCCGGAGATCATCGTCAACAACGAGAAGCGCATGCTGCAGGAGGCCGTCGACGCGCTGTTTGACAACGGCCGCCGCGGCCGGCCCGTCACGGGCCCGGGCAACCGTCCGCTGAAGTCGCTCTCCGACATGCTCAAGGGCAAGCAGGGCCGGTTCCGCCAGAACCTGCTCGGCAAGCGCGTGGACTACTCCGGCCGTTCGGTGATCGTGTCGGGCCCGTCGCTGCGCCTGCATCAGTGTGGCCTGCCGAAGTTGATGGCCTTGGAGCTGTTCAAGCCGTTCATCATGGCCCAGCTGGTCGAGCGCAAGGCCGCGCAGAACATCAAGGCGGCCAAGAAGATGGTCGACTCCATGATCCCCGAGGTCTGGGACGTCCTGGAGCAGGTCATCCACGAGCACCCCGTGCTCCTCAACCGCGCGCCGACGCTGCACCGCCTGGGCATCCAGGCCTTCGAGCCCGTGCTGGTCGAGGGCAAGGCTATCCAGGTCCACCCGCTCGTCTGCTCCGCGTTCAACGCGGACTTCGACGGCGACCAGATGGCGGTCCACCTCCCGCTCAGCGCCGAGGCGCAGGCCGAGGCCCGGATCCTGATGCTGTCGTCCAACAACATCCTGTCTCCGGCCCACGGCGCGCCGCTGGCGACGCCCGCCCAGGACATGGTCTTGGGCACCTTCTACCTGACGCACGGCCCCGACGCGGCCGAGCTGTCAGACAAGCAGGCCAAGCTGGCCGCCGGCGACTGGCCCAAGAACGAGCCGCGCCCGAAGGTCTTCCGCACGGCGCAGGAGGCAGAGCTCTCCTACGACAACAAGATCGTCGGCCTGCACGATCTGGCGGAGTACCGCCAGCAGGGTCGCGAGGGTGGCCACATCCTCACGACGGTCGGCCGGATCATCTACAACGACAAGATCGAGCGTGCGCTGGCCGAGGCGCTGGGTGACGACTTCACCGTCGACTCCTACACCTTCGTCAACCAGGCGATGCGCAAGAAGGACACCGTCAAGCTGATCGATGCGCTCGTGCAGAGCTACGGCGCATCGGGCGTGGCGCTGGTGCTCGACGCGTTCAAGGACCTCGGGTTCCACTTCGCGACGCTCGCCGGCATCACGGTCTCCAAGAACGACGTGATCATCCCGCCCCAGAAGGGCGAGATCCTCAAGAAGTACGAGGGCGAGGTCGCTGAGATCCACGACCAGTACGACATGGGGCTCATCACCCAAGAAGAGCGCCACGAGCTGGTCGTCGAGAAGTGGACGCAGTGCACCGACGAGGTCGCGGACTCCATGCAGGAGAACTTCGATGAGTTGAACCCCATCTTCATGATGGCCAACTCCGGAGCCCGTGGCTCGATCTCCCAGATCCGCCAGCTGGCCGGCATGCGCGGCCTGATGGCCAACCCGAAGGGCGAGATCATCGAGCGCCCGATCAAGGCCAACTTCATGGAAGGCCTGACGGTTCTCGAGTACTTCATCTCGACGCACGGTGCCCGTAAGGGCCTCGCGGACACCGCGCTGCGGACCGCCGACTCCGGGTACCTCACCCGGCGCCTGGTGGACGTCTCGCAGGACGTCATCATCCGCGAGCTCGACTGCGGCACCACCGAGGGCATCGAGCTGCCGGTCTTCGACGCCGCCGGCGACCCGAACACCAACCTGGTCGGCCGGATCGCTCCGGCAGACATCGGTGGCAAGGGCAGCAAGGCGATCGTCGAGAAGGGCCACGAGATCGACCGCGCCGAGTTCGCGCTGATCGTCGAGCACTTCCGCGCCGAGCACGAGAAGGGTGCACGGCCGATGGTGCCGGTCCGCTCGGTGCTCAAGTGCGAGGCGACCAGCGGCGTGTGCCAGGCCTGCTACGCCCGGGCCATGGCCACGGGCAAGCTCGCCCAGATCGGTGACGCGGTCGGCATCGTCGCCGCCCAGTCGATCGGCGAGCCCGGCACGCAGCTGACCATGCGCACGTTCCACACCGGCGGCGTCGCCGGCGCGGACATCACGCACGGCCTCCCGCGTGTCGTGGAGCTGTTCGAGGCCCGCAAGCCGAAGGGCCTGGCGCAGATCGCCGAGCAGGATGGCGTCACGACGCTCGAGGAGACCGACAAGGCGCGCACGGTCGTCGTCACCGACGACACCGGCGAGGAGCACCGCTACACGTTCCCGCGGCGCACGCGCCTGCTGGTCGAGAACGGGCAGCGTGTCCCAGCCGGTACGCAGCTCAACGAGGGCTCGCTGTACCCGCACGACCTGCTCAAGCTCCGCGGCCGGACCGAGACCGAGCAGTACCTGGTCAAGGAGGTCCAGGAGGTCTACAAGTCCCAGGGCGTGGACATCAACGACAAGCACATCGAGCTGATCGTCCGCCAGATGCTCAAGAAGGTCCGCGTCGACCAGAAGGGCGACACGAACTACCTCCCGGGGCAGTTCGTCGATCGCTACGACTTCGCGCGGGTCAACGCCGATGTGGCCAAGGCCAAGGGCGAGACGGCACAGTACGAGGAGATCATCCTCGGGATCACGAAGGCGTCGCTGAACACGGACTCCTTCCTCTCGGCCGCCTCCTTCCAGGAGACGACCAAGGTGCTCACCGACGCCGCGCTCGAGGGCAAGAAGGACACCCTCAACGGCCTCAAGGAGAACGTGATCATCGGCAAGCTGATCCCGGCCGCGACGGGGCTCAAGCGCTACCGCCGCATCGAGATCGAGCCGTCCGAGCCGCTGCCGCGTGCAATGGACGAGGTCGGCCTGCTCGACCAGGACGAGATCGCCGCTGAGCTGGGTCTCGGCGACGGTGACGGCCTCGGCGGGTTCGGCGCCGGCTTCGACCAGGATCTCGCGCAGCTCGAGGACATCGGCGCCGGTGGCGACACCGGGTTTGCCGACGAGCTCGCCGAGCTCGACGTGCCCAGCGACAGCGACGAGTAGCCCCGGGCCGGACAGAGCGCCGCTGAAGTCTGGGAGAGAGGCGTCCTGTTCGGGGCGCCTCTTCGCCGTTGACGCCCGTGCCAGGAGGTGCTCGGCGGCGGGAGTGGAAAGGAAGGGCGGAGAACTGTCGACGGCGGCGCAAACGTCCGTTGGACGACTGTTCTCCCCAATTCCCCAAAGCGAGATCACGCCGTCGATGGCACGAAAGAGCACCGGTTTTGCGCGCATTTGCGGGGAACTTGCCATCTTGATGGCATCCTTACGCAAGGGCCGTGCAGTGAGCCCGCTACGCTCTTCGAGAACCGTTTGGGTCAAGCGGTTCGGAGCGTTTGCCGATGTCTGGGGCGAGAGATCGGTGAGCTGGGTCCTCCCTGCCCACCACCTCCAGACCCACGCATTTCGCCCGACCACCACCACTGCATGACGATCCAACTCGGCATCCTCCTCGCGCTGATCTGCGCCTTCGTCTCGAACCTCGGGTTCTTCTTCAAGCACCGCGGTGCTTGCTGAGTGTCGCGAAGGTCGACATCCGCCGTCCCTTCCGTACCGCGCAGCAATCTCTACTCGTCGAAGTGGTTTGCCATCGGCATGGCGATCGCGACGAGCGCCTGGCTCTTCCACGTCGCCGCCCTGGCGATGGCGCCCATCTCGGTGGTCCAGGTCGTGCTCGCGGGTGGCGTCGTGATGATCGGCGTGATGGCCCAGCGGCTCTTCGGCGTCGAGGTCGGCAATCGCCAGTGGTGGGGCCTGGCGCTCACCTGCCTGGGTCTCGTGCTGCTGGCCGCGACCTTCCCGACCAACCACGACGGCGCGCACTCGAGCTTCTCGACGCCCGCGATGATCGCCTTCGAGGCCGGCCTGTTCGGCATCGGCGGCCTGCTGATCATGGGCCCGCGCGTCGGTGCTCCCGCCGAGCACCACGGCGTCATGCTCGGCGCCGCGGCAGGCGTCCTGTTCGGCGTCTCGGACGTCGCCATCAAGGCGCTCACCGGCATCGCCGGCGACGAAGGCATCATGGCCATCGCCGCCAGCCCCTGGCTCTACGTCACCATCGGCGCCTCGGTCGCCGCCTTCTTCTCCTCCGCCCGCGGCCTGCAGGACGGCGACGCCGTCTCGGTCATCGCGATCACGGGCACCGCGGCGAACATCACCACGGTCGCCGCCGGCATCATCGTCTTCGGCGATCCGCTCCCGGGCTCCACGCTCGGCATCGTGCTCCAGGGCCTCGCCTTCCTGTTGGTGATCGTCGCCTCGGCGATGACGCCCGCGCCGCGCGCCGCCGGCGCCGCGGCACCCGCTGCGGCCTGGAAGCGCGCATCAGCTTCTAGTGTGCGGGGCGGCTATGCGCCGCCCCGTTCTCGTTCTCGGCCTCGTCGCCGCCCTGCTGGCGACCGGGCTGCAGCCGTCCGCAGACCAAGCTCCAGGAGCTCCCTACCGGGCCGCTGACCAAGGACGAGTACGTCCATGCGTTCGACGTCAGCGCCGCGGGGCTGGCGCCGAAGTACGGCGTCGGCAAGGATCTGCCGCCTGATGCGCCGGCCGCCGACCAAGATGCCCACGTCGTCGCGCTGCAGCGGCTGCTGCGCGCGTGGGCCGATCGCCTCGCGGGGCTGCAGCCACCGGCTGCCGGCCGCCCGCGCACAGGCCCGCTACGTCGCGGGCATCCGCAGCTTCGCCAACGATTTGGACCGAGCGCGCGCCGCGCTGGCGCGCGACGACACCAAGGGCGCCGCGGCGCTGCTATCCTCCGGGCGCATCGTCTCGGCGACCGACCCGCGCCGCACCTCGTCGCGGCGCGCCGCGCGTTCCACCGCCCTGGACTACGACCTCCAGGACCTCGATTCGGCGCCGGTGAAGACGCCTTAAGCCTCGTTGCCATGCCGGCCGCGCGAGTGGCAGCCTGCCGAGCATGACGCCCTCAGCGCTCGGCCGCGCTATGACGAGATCGGCGTGGGCTACGCCCGCACCCGTCGCGAGGATCCACGCTTCGCCGCGCTCATCGACGCCGCGCTCGGCGACGCGCGCATGGTCGTCAACGTCGGCGCCGGCGCCGGCTCCTATGAGCCCGACGACCGCCACGTGATCGCGATCGAGCCCAGCGATGTGATGGCCGCGCAGCGCGCGGCGCATCGTGTCCCCGCGATCCGCGCTGGCGCCGGGGACCTGCCGCTGCGCGACGCCAGCGTCGATGCCGCGATGGCGATCGTCACCCTGCACCACTGGGACGCCGAGCAAGAGCGCGGCGTCCGCGAGCTGCGTCGTGTCGCACGCGGCCCGGTCGTGATCCTTACCTACGACCCGCGCGTCAGCGCCGCGATGTGGCTGATGGCCGACTACCTGCCCGAGGTCGCAGCGATCGACCACACGATCTTCCCGCATCCCGGAGCGGCTCGCCGACTGGCTTGGCGGCGAGGTCACCATCGAGCCTGTCCCGATCCCGCGCGATACGCCGGACTGGATGCTCGGCTCATTCTGGGCCCATCCCGAGCGCGTGCTGGATCCGCGATGCGCGGGCTGCCACCTCGGGCTTTGCGCGGATGGAGCCCGCGATCGTGGAGCGCTGCGTGGCGGCTGTCGCCACCGACCTGGCCTCCGGTGCCTGGGACGAGCGCCACGGCCAGCTCCGCGCGCTCGACGCCTATGACGTCGGGCTACGGCTCGTCGTTGGGCGGCCCTAAGCCGCCTGTACGTCGATCTCGGCCTCGTCCTCGGCCGGGCGCCGGCCCTGGCCGCCGGGAACAGCTCGGCGTCGCAGTAGGGGCACAACGACGGGGCGCTGTGCGGGGTCACTGCGTAGCTCGCCAGTCCGCAACTTGGGACAGAGGACGTTAGGCACTCGCTCCTTAAGTACGGGCAAACGGACGAGTTGTGACGGGGTAGGTGGTCACTCGATGACCGGCATCTGACCGCGACTGCCGTTGGCCGCTGCGGCAGATCGCCGTGGCGAAGTTGCGCCGAGCGCGGCACAGCTGTTCCGCGGGAAGCTTCGCGCATGGGTACCGTTGTCCAACGTGACGGCGCGCGTGCCGGATCGGACAAGAAGAAAGGGAGAGGCTCTCGATGGCGACGACCGCCGAGACGAGCAACGCCGAGCTACAGGAGCTCGCCAAGCGCCACCTGTGGATGCACTTCAGCCGCATGGGTGCCTATGAAGACGGCGCCGAGGTCCCGATCATCGTTCGCGGCGAGGGCTGCTACGTCTTCGATCAGCACGGCAAGAAGTACCTCGACGGCCTCAGCTCGCTCTTCTGCACGAACATCGGTCACGGCCGCGCCGATGTGGCGCAGGCTGGTGCCGATCAGGCGAAGGAGCTCGGCTTCTTCACCAACTGGAGCTACGCGCATCCGCGCGCGATTGAGCTGGCCGCCAAGATCGCAGAGCTCGCGCCCGGCGACCTCAACCGCGTCTTCTTCACCAGCGGCGGCAGTGAAGCCGTCGAGTCCGCGCTGAAGCTGGCCCGCCAGTACCACAAGCTCCGCGGCAACGGGACCAAGTACAAGGTCATCGCGCGCGAGACCGCCTACCACGGGACGACCATGGGCTGTCTGACCGCGACCGGCATCCCCGATCTGCGCGCGCCCTTCGAGCCGCTGCCCGCCGGCGGCTGCCACGTGCCCAACACCAACACCTATCGGCTGGCCGAGGGCTACGACCCTGCAGACCTGGCCGAGGCGATCGCGCGTCGCATCGAGTTCGAGGACCCGAGCACGGTCTCGGCGATCATCCTGGAGCCAGTGCAGAACGCCGGTGGGTGCTTCGTACCGCCCGAGGGATACTTCCAGCGCGTGCGCGAGATCGCCGACCACTACGACGTCCTCTTCATCTCCGATGAGGTCATCTGCTCGTGGGGACGGCTCGGCGAGTGGTTCGGCGCCCAGCGCTACGGCTATCAGCCCGACATCATCACGACGGCCAAGGGCATCACCTCGGCCTACGCGCCGATGGGTGCCGTGATCGCCTCCGACGCGATCTTCGAGCCGTTCGCCCACGGCGACGACCTCGTTCACCCACGGCCTCACGTTCGGCGGCCATCCCGTCTCCGCCGCGGTGTCGCTGGCCAACATCGCGGTCTTCGAGGACGAGAACATCCTCGACAACGTGCGCGCCAACGAGTCCGCGCTGCGGTCGATGCTGGACTCGCTGCGCGACATCCCGATCGTCGGCGACGTGCGCGGCGCCGGCTACTTCCAGGCCATCGAGCTGGTCAAGGACCAGACGACCAAGTCGTCGTTCAGCGACGAGGAGTCCGAGACGCTGCTGCGGGGCTACCTCTCCGGCGCGCTCTTCGAGCGCGGCCTCATCTGCCGCGCCGACGACCGCGGCGACCCGGTCGTCATGCTCTCGCCGCCGCTGATCGCCGGGCCCGAGCAGTTCGCGGAGATCGAGAGCGTCCTGCGCCCGGTCCTCGAAGAGGCCTCGCGGAGGATGCACGTCGCTCTGATGCTCACCGTCCGCGAGCTCTTGCGAGACCTGGACGTCGGTGTCCTCACCGGCGAGCCGAACCTCGACGCGCCGGTGCGCTGGGTGCACATCTCCGAGCTCGCGGATCCGACGCCGTGGCTGTCGGGCGGCGAGCTGCTGCTGACCACCGGCCTGTCGCTCTCGACGGCCCGAGGAGCAGCGCGCCTACGTCGCGCGGCTGGCCGACCACGGCCTCGCGGGCCTCGGCTTCGGCGTCGGCTTCGGTCACGAGCAGGTGCCCGACGCGCTGGTCGAGGCGGCGGCCGAGCGGGACTTCCCGGTCATCGAGATCCCTTACGACACGCCGTTCATCGCCATCACCGAGAAGGCGTTCGCGCGGCTGGTCAACGAGCAGTACGCGCTGTTGCAGCGGTCGATCGCCGTCCAGGAGCGCCTGCAGCGGATCGTGCTCTCCGAGCGCGGGCTCGACGCGATCGCCGCGGCGCTGGCGACGCTGATCGGCGGCACGGTCGTGGTCTTCGACGGCCGCGGCGAGCCGCAGGCGTTGCACGTCTTCCGGCGCGAGCTGCCCGATGACGCGCTGGCCGCCGTCGGCGCCGAGCTGCGCGAGCGCGCGCGGCGCACCGAGGCGCGCGGCTTCGTCCCCTCCCACCCCGACCTGGCGCCGCGCGCGCTGGCGCTGCCGATCGCCGGCGCCGAGACGACCGGGCTGCCGCAGGCGTGGCTGGTCGCCGTCAAGGATTCCGGCGGCCTGTCGGAGTTTGACCGCGTCGTCCTGCACCAGGCCGTCACCGTCGTCGCGCTGGAGCTGCTGCGCCGCCACGTCGCCTCCTCGACCGAGCGCCGGCTGGCGGGCGACGTGCTCTCGGAGCTGGTCAGCGGCGCGGTCGCCGGCTCCGACCTCGCCCGGCGCCTGGAGCCGTTCGGCCTCGGCGGGCGCGTGACGGCGCTCGTGCTGTCGCCGCCGCCGCGGACTGGCGGCAAGGGCGGCGGGGTGGAGGCCTGCGAGGCGGCGCTGGCCGGCGCGCTGCGCGACGAGGCCGTCAGCGGCCTGGTCGCCACGGCCAGCACCCACGTCTGCGCGCTGCTGCCCGGCTTCCTGGACGAGGAGCTCTTCGAGCTCTCCCAGCGCGTGCTGGACCGCGTCGTCACCAAGATGGGCACCGTGCCGGCCGCCGGCGCAGGGCGTGCGGTGGCCGCCGGCGACGCGCGCCGCGCCTACCACGAGGCGCGCTGCGCGCTGGAGGCCCGCACGCTCGGCCGGCCGATCGGGGCCGCCGAGGCCAACGGTCAACGGCAACGGCAACTGCCGCGCCCAAGCCGACGGTCGCGACCTACCGCGACCTCGGGTCCTTCCAGTTGTTGTTGTCCTTGCAGGACTCCGACGCGCTGCGGCTGTTCTGCGAGTCCCTGCTCGGCCCGATCGAGTCGGGCGAAGGCCACTACGGCGGCGAGCTGATGCGCTCGCTGGAGGCCTTCATCGAGTGCAACGGGCAGTGGGAGGCGGCCGCCCGGCGGCTGTACTGCCACCGTCACACGCTGCGCTACCGCATCCGCAAGATCGAGGAGCTGACGGGGCGCGACCTCGCCAGCGCCCGCGATCGCATCGAGTTCTGGCTGGCGCTGCGCGGCCGGGAGCTCGTCGGCTAGTTCCCTACGCAGAGAGGTCACGAGAAGCCATGAAGGTCGGCGTCCCCACCGAGATCAAGACCGACGAGTACCGCGTGGCGATCACGCCTGCGGGCGTGCGGGAGCTGGTCGATCGCGGCCATGAGGTGCTGATCCAGCACGGGGCGGGGGAGGGGTCGGCGATCCCCGACGCGGAGTACGCCGAGCAGGGCGCGGCGATCGTGCCGGATGCCGCGGCGGTGTTCGCCGGCAGCGACATGATCGTCAAGGTCAAGGAGCCCCAGCCGGTCGAGGTCGCGATGCTCGAGCCGCGTCACACGCTGTTCACCTACCTGCATCTGGCGCCCGACGCCGAGCTGACGCAAGGCGCTGCGCGACTCGGGGGCGACGTGCATCGCCTACGAGACGGTCACCGACCGCAACGGACCGCCTGCCGCTGCTGGCGCCGATGAGCGAGGTCGCGGGCAAGATCGCCACGCAGGCCGGCGCGTTCATGTTGGAGAAGCCGCTCGGCGGTCGCGGGCTGCTGCTCGGTGGCGTGCCCGGCGTCGCGGCGGGCAAGGTGATGGTCATCGGCGGCGGCGTCGTCGGGCTGACGGCGGCGGAGATCGCGATCGGCATGGGCGCCGAGACCTACGTCTATGACCGTTCGATCGACCGGCTGCGCGAGCTCGACTTCCTGCTCAACAACCGCTGCTCGACGGTGTTCTCGACCACGCTGTCGATCGAGCAGATGCTCCCGGAGGTCGACCTGGTCATCGGCGCGGTGCTCGTCCATGGCGCCAAGGCGCCGCACGTGATCACCCGCGCCCAGCTCAGCCTGATGAAGTCCCACGCGGTGCTCGTCGATGTCTCGATCGACCAGGGCGGCTGCTTTGAGACCTCGCGGCCGACGACGCACACCGACCCGACCTACGAGGTCGACGGCGTGACGCACTACTGCGTGGCCAACATGCCCGGCGCGGTCCCGATCACCTCGACGTTCGCGCTGACCAACGCGACCATGCCCTACGTCCTCAAGCTCGCCGAGCAGGGCGTCCACGCCGCGCTGGAGTCCGATCCGGGCTTCCTGGCCGGGCCTCAACGTCGCCGCCGGCGAGGTCACCTACGCGCCGGTCGCCGCCGACCAGGGCCTCACCGCCGTCGACCCGCTCGCCGCGCTGGCCAGGATCCCCGCGGCCGCCTAGCGCCGTCCCGCCTGACCGGAATCGAACCCGGTCACGTCCCTCGCGCGCGGGAAGCAATGCGCTGAGCCGCCGAAGGCCCACCGTCAGGGCCGCAACCGGACAACACCCGAACGCTTGCTACCATCCCGCGCCGCATGCCCACCACGAGCCAACTCGTCCGCAAGGGTCGCAAGCCCAAGCCGCGCAAGATGTCCACCCCCGGTCTCAAGTCCGGCAAGGGCAACAAGAAGAAGCAGGCCGCCCCGCAGCGCCGCGGCGTCTGCACGCGCGTCTACACGACCACGCCCAAGAAGCCGAACTCGGCGCTGCGCAAGGTCGCCCGTGTGCGGATCACCGGCTCGGTGGAAGTCACCTCTTACATCCCCGGCGAGGGCCACAACCTGCAGGAGCACTCCGTCGTGCTCGTGCGCGGTGGCCGCGTCAAGGATCTCCCGGGCGTGCGCTACAAGGTCGTCCGCGGCACGCTGGACGCCTCCGGCGTGACGGATCGCAAGAAGAGCCGTTCCATGTACGGCGTCAAGAAGAAGTAGAGGCCAGATGCCCCGCCGCTCCGCAGCAACCATCCGGCCGATCGAGCCGGATCCCGTCCACCGCTCGCGCCTGGTCACCCAGGTCGTCAACAAGGTCATGCTCGACGGCAAGAAGAGCACCGCCGAGCGGATCGTCTACGACGCGCTCGCCATCATCGGCGAGAAGACCGGCAAGGACCCGATCGAGCAGCTCGAGGCGGCGCTGAAGGCGCTGACCCCGGCGCTCGAGGTCCGCTCCCGCCGCGTCGGCGGCGCGACCTACCAGGTCCCCGTCGAGGTCCCGCCGCGCCGCTCCCGCACGCTCGCCGTCCGCTGGCTCGTCGAGTTCGCCCGCCAGCGCCGCGAGAAGACGATGGCCCAGCGCCTCGCCAACGAGCTGATGGACGCCATCAACTCCCAGGGCGGCGCCTACAAGCGCAAGGACGACATCTACCGCATGGCGCAGGCCAACAAGGCCTTCGCGCACTACCGCTGGTAAGCGCCTCCGCTCACTCCGCTTCGGTTCGACGGCCGCCCACCGGGCGGCCGTCGGCGTTCTCGCTCCCGCACGCCGACCGGCGCGCCGGGCGGCGCGGGCTGACATCAGCAGCGCGCCGCCCGACGAGCACAGCAGCGCGCCGCCGAGCGTCTCGAGGTAGTAGCCCGTGCCGGGGCCGGCGGTCGCCTCGGTGTAGACCTCGCCGACCGAGCCGGTGTCGTGCACGTGCGAGCGGTCCCAGTGCACGGCGATGGCCAGCGCGACGAGGCCGGCAGCAGCCAGGCCGGTCATCGCGATGCGCGCGCCGCGCAGCGCTGCCGACAGCAGCCAGAGCGCCAGCAGCGCGAGCAGGATCAGCGCCGGGCCGTGGCGGTCCCAGCCGCTCTGGGCGGTGTCGGCGTCGACCGCGCGGGTCGTCGTCCCGACCGTGATCTGCGATGATCGTCGTGAAGGTCGCGGCGATCAGCAGCAGGGCGCCGGCCAGCCCGGCCAGTGCCAGCGCGGCACGAAGGCGCGAGAACGGCCTGGCGAGCGGCGACCGGCCGGGGGCGAACCCTTTGCTATCATCGCGGCCTGTCCCGTGTTGAGCGCCGCTCACGTGCGCGCCTTTACCCCGGGTCGCTCTCTGCGCCAGCATGGAGACCTCGAGCACATAGCGCGACGCCCGGGACAACTCCCTGACGTGCGCGCGGGCCCGAGGGGCCCGTTTTCTTTGCCCGCAGCCACCGCTTCCCCACCGCCTTCAGATATGCCACGCAAGTTCTCCCTCCAGAAGACCCGCAACATCGGGATCATGGCGCACATCGACGCCGGTAAGACGACGACGACCGAGCGCATCCTTTACTACACCGGTCGCACCTACAAGATCGGTGAGGTCCACGAGGGCGCGGCCACGATGGACTGGATGGAGCAGGAGCAGGAGCGCGGCATCACGATCACGTCCGCCGCGACGACCTGCACCTGGGACGAGCACCGCATCAACATCATCGACACGCCCGGCCACGTGGACTTCACGGTCGAGGTCGAGCGCTCGCTGCGCGTCCTCGACGGCGCCATCGCCGTGTTCGACTCGGTCGCCGGCGTCGAGCCGCAGTCCGAGACCGTCTGGCGCCAGGCCGACAAGTACCACGTCCCCCGCATCGCGTTCATCAACAAGATGGACCGCATCGGCGCGGACTTCGACCGCTCGGTCGAGACGATGATCGACCGCCTCGGCGCCAACGCCGTGCCGGTCCAGCTGCCGATCGGCGCCGAGGCCGACCTGGTCGGGATCATCGACCTGGTCGCGATGAAGGCCATCATCTACAACGATGACCTCGGCAAGGACTTCGACGTCATCGAGATCCCCGAGGAGCATCAGCTCCGCGCCGAAGAGGCGCGCGAGACGCTCATCGACGCCGTCGGCGACCTTCGACGACGACCTCGCCGAGGCCTACCTCGAGAACGGCGACGTCGAGATCGCCCAGCTCAAGGCCGCGATCCGCAAGGCCGTCCTCGAGCTCGGCATCACGCCCGTCTTCTGCGGCTCGGCCTTCAAGAACAAGGGCGTGCAGCCCCTGCTCGACGCGGTCGTCGACTACCTGCCGTCCCCGCTGGACGTGCCGCCGGTCGAGGGCATCGTCGAGGCGCGCAACGGCGACATCACCGAGGAGGTGCGCAACGCCTCCGACGACGAGCCGTTCGCCGCGCTGGCCTTCAAGATCGCCGCCGACCCGTTCGTCGGCAAGCTCACCTACTTCCGCGTGTACTCCGGCCGCCTGTCGGCGGGTTCGCGCATCCTCAACGTCTCCTCGGGCAAGACCGAGCGCGTCGGCCGCATCCTGATGATGCACGCCAACGACCGCGAGGAGCTCGAGGAGGTCTACGCCGGCGACATCGCCGCGGCGGTCGGCATCAAGCAGATCGTCACCGGCGACACGCTGTGCGCGCCGGACGCTCCGATCAAGTTGGAGAACATCGTCTTCCCCGAGCCGGTCATCAAGGTGGCCGTCGAGCCGAAGACGAAGTCCGACCAGGAGAAGATGTCGGTCGCCCTGGGCCGCTTGGCCGAGGAGGACCCGACGTTCCAGGTCCAGACCAACGAGGAGACCGGCCAGATCGAGATCTCCGGCATGGGCGAGCTGCACCTCGAGGTGCTGGTCGACCGCATGCGCCGCGAGTTCAACGTCGAGGCCAACGTCGGCAAGCCCCAGGTCTCCTACCGCGAGACGATTCGCGGCGAGGCCAAGAAGATCGAGGGCAAGTTCGTCCGCCAGACCGGCGGCTCGGGCCAGTACGGCGTCGTCTACATCGACATGGAGCCGGCGCCCGGCGAGGGCTTTGACTTCGTCTCCAAGATCAAGGGCGGCTCGGTCCCGACCGAGTTCATCCCCGCGATCGAGAAGGGCGTCGAGGAGGCCATGGAGACCGGCGTCAAGGCCGGCTACCCGATGGTCGACATCCGCGTCACCCTCGTCGACGGCAAGTACCACGACACGGACTCCTCGGAGATCGCGTTCAAGGTCGCCGGCTCGCTCGCCTTCAAGGAGGCGGCCACGCCGGGCCAAGCCCGTCCTGCTCGAGCCGATCTTCGCGGTCGAGGTCGTCACCCCGGAGGAGTTCCTGGGCGACGTCATCGGCGACCTGAGCAAGCGGCGCGGTCGCGTCGAGGGCCAGGATCGTCGCGGCAACGCGCTCGCGGTCACCGGCCGCGTCCCGCTGTCGGAGATGTTCGGCTACGCGACGGACCTGCGTTCCAACACCCAGGGCCGGGCCACCTACACGATGCAGTTCGACAGCTACGACGAGGTTCCGCCGAACATCGCGGAGAAGATCGTCGAAGGCCGCAGCGGGAACGCCGCGGCAGCCTAAGCACACCGAGCGGACGTCATCACGACGGATCGCGATAGCTTTCCCTGGTTCGCCAGGTAAGACCCCCTCACGAACACCAAGACTTCCGAAGGAGCAATTGAAGTGGCGAAGGAGAAGTTCGAGCGCGACAAGCCGCACGTCAACGTCGGCACCATCGGTCACATCGACCATGGCAAGACGACGCTGACCGCGGCCATCACGACGGTGCTCGCCGAGAAGATGGGCGGCGAGGCTCAAGAGCTTCGCGGAGATCGACAACGCTCCTGAGGAGAAGGAGCGCGGCATCACGATCGCCACGTCTCACGTCGAGTACCAGACCGAGGCGCGCCACTACGCGCACGTCGACTGTCCCGGTCACGCCGACTACGTGAAGAACATGATCACGGGCGCGGCGCAGATGGACGGCGCGATCCTCGTGGTCTCGGCGGCCGACGGCCCCATGCCCCAGACGCGTGAGCACATCCTGCTCGCCCGTCAGGTCGGCGTGCCCTACATCGTCGTCTTCCTCAACAAGGCCGACATGGTCGACGACGAGGAGCTCCTGGAGCTCGTCGAGGTCGAGGTCCGCGACCTGCTCTCCGAGTACGACTTCCCGGGCGACGACATCCCGTTCATCACGGGGTCGGCCCTGAAGGCGCTCGAGGGCGACGAGGAGTACAAGCAGAAGATCTACGAGCTGGCCGACGCGCTGGACTCCTACATCCCGGAGCCCGTCCGCGACCTGGACAAGCCCTTCCTGATGCCGGTCGAGGACGTCTTCTCGATCACGGGCCGTGGCACCGTTGCCACGGGCCGCATCGAGCAGGGCGTCGTCAACACGGGCGACACGGTCGAGATCGTCGGCGTCAAGGACACGACCACCACGGTCGTCACGGGCGTCGAGATGTTCCGCAAGATCCTCGACCAGGGCCAGGCCGGCGACAACGTCGGCTGCCTCCTCCGTGGTACCAAGCGCGAGGAGATCGAGCGCGGGCAGGTGCTCTGCAAGCCGGGCTCGATCACGCCGCACACGAAGTACAAGGCCGAGGTCTACGTCCTCAAGAAGGAGGAGGGCGGCCGTCACACGCCGTTCTTCACCGGCTACCGCCCCCAGTTCTACTTCCGCACGACGGACGTGACCGGGGTCGCTAACCTGCCCGAGGGCGTCGAGATGGTCATGCCGGGCGACAACGTCGCCATGGAGATCGAGCTGATCCAGCCGATCGCGATGGACCAGGGCCTGCGCTTCGCCATCCGTGAGGGTGGCCGCACGGTGGGCTCGGGCGTCGTCACCGAGATCATCCAGTAGCACTTGCGCGACCGGCGGGGCGCTTCGGGCGCCCCGCCTCACGCGCAGAGCAGCACCGCAGCACCAACTTCAGATACGACCGCAGGGAGTGGAGCGGAGACCCGTCGGAATCGGCGAGCGGTCCGCTCCTAAAGCCACGAGGCAACCCAGCGGTCACATCAAGCATTCTCCCAGACAGCAGACGGAATCGCAAAGACAGGCAGATGGCAGCCGCCACACAAAACAAGATCCGCATTCGCTTGAAGGCCTACGACCACCAGGCCCTCGAGACGGCGGCCAAGGAGATCGTCGAGACGGCGACGCGCACGGGCGCGACCGTCTCGGGTCCCGTGCCGCTGCCGACCGACCGCAACATCTACGCGGTCATCAAGTCGCCGTTCAAGGACAAGGACTCGCAGGAGCACTTCGAGATCCGGACGCACAAGCGCCTGATCGACATCCACGGGCCGACGCCCAAGACGGTCGACTCGCTCCAGCGCCTGGACCACCTCCCGGCCGGCGTCAACATCGAGATCAAGCTCCTCGCGTAATGCCCGCCATCCTCGCCAAGAAGCTCGGGATGACCCAGCTCTTCCTCGACGACGGCCGCGTCGAGCGCGTCACCGTGCTCGAGGCCGGCCCGTGTCCCGTCACCGGGATCCGCACGTTCGACCGCGACGGCTACGAGGCCGTCCAGCTCGCCTTCGGCGCTTCCAAGGAGAAGCACCTCTCCAAGCCCGAGCTCGGCCACCTCAAGAAGGCCTCCGCTCCGCCCATGCGCCACCTCGTGGAGTTCCGCGACGAGGCCGCCGAGCTGCAGGTCGGCGACACCGTCACCGTGGAGGCCTTCGAGGTCGGCCAGACGGTCAAGATCGCCGGCACCAGCAAGGGCAAGGGCTTCCAGGGCACGATCAAGCGCCACAACTTCAAGCGCGGCCCGAAGTCCCACGGCTCGCACAACGTGCGCGCCCCGGGATCCATCGGTGCGTCCGCCTGGCCCGCCCGCGTGATGAAGGGCATCCGCGGCCCCGGCCAGATGGGCAACAAGCGCGTCACCCAGAAGGGCCTGGAGATCGTCCGGATCGACGCGGGGGACAACCTCCTGCTCGTCCGCGGCTCGGTCCCCGGTCCCAAGAACGGCTTCGTGGAGGTCCGCACCGATGCCTAGCGCCAAGAACCTCGGCGGCGGCAGCGACGTCAAGCTCGACGAGACCGCCTTCGGCGCGAAGTTCAACGGCCCGCTCGTGCACGAGTCCGTGCGCGCGGAGCTCGCGCCAAGCGTCAGGGCACGTCGTCCACCAAGACCCGCGGCGAGGTCCGCGGCGGTGGCGCCAAGCCGTGGCGTCAGAAGGGCACCGGCCGCGCCCGCGCCGGCTCGTCCCGCTCGCCGATCTGGACGGGCGGCGGCACGGTCTTCGGGCCCAGGCCGCGCCACTACACCTTCAAGGTCAACCGCAAGGAGAAGCGCGCCGCGTTCCGCAGCGCGCTGTCGATCCACGCCGAGCGTGGCTCGATCGCCGTCTTCGACCCGAAGGCGTTCGACGACGTCTCGACGAAGGCCGCGGCCAAGCTGATCGACCGACTGGGGCGCCAAGGGCTCCCTGCTCGTCGATCCTCGGCGAGGCCGAGGAGCGCGCGGCGCTGAGCTTCCGCAACCTCGCCAACGTCCGCGCCGTGATCCCGACGACGAACGTCGGCGTCGCCGACCTCGTCGGCGCGGCCAACGTGCTCGTCAGCCCGACCGCCCTCGATGAGCTCACCGCTCGCGCCAAGGGTGAGAAGAACGGAGGAGGCGAGCGCCTGATGGACGCCAGCCAGGTCATCATCCGCCCGGTCGTCAGCGAGAAGTCCTACGTGCTCGCCGCCGCCGACAAGTACACGTTCCGGGTCCACCCGAACGCCCACAAGACGCAGATCCGCCAGGCGGTCGAGTCGCTCTTCGACGTCAACGTCGTCGAGGTCCGCACGATGTCGGTGAAGTCCAAGCCCAAGCGCCGCGGACCAGACCGCCGGCCGCACGCGGTCTTGGAAGAAGGCGATCGTCCAGGTGGCGCCGGGTCAGTCCATCCCGATCTTCCAGGGCCTCGAGGGCCTCGAGGAGTCGTAGTCGATGCCCATCCGCAAGCCCAAGCCCACGTCCCCGGGCCTCCGCTTCGTCTCGTATCCGGACTTCGCCGAGATCACGAAGACGACGCCGGAGCGCACGCTCGTCGAGGGCCTCAAGAAGTCCGGCGGCCGCAACGCCAACGGGCGCAAGACCGCCCGCCACCGCGGTGGCGGGGCCAAGCGCCTGTACCGCAAGGTCGACTTCAAGCGCCGCCGTGACGGGATCCCCGCCAAGGTCGCCGCGATCGAGTACGACCCCAACCGCACGGCGTACATCGCGCTGCTGCACTACGTCGACGGCGTCAAGTCCTACATCCTGGCTCCGGCGCGCCTGCAGGTCGGCGCGACGGTGATGAGCGGCCCGGAGGCCGAGATCGCCGTCGGCAACTGCCTGCCGCTGGCGAGCATGCCGACGGGCACGGTCGATCCACAACGTGGAGCTGCAGCCCGGCCGCGGTGGCCAGATGGGCCGCTCGCGCCGGCGTCGTCGATCCAGCTGATGGCGAAGGACGGCGACTACGCGACGCTGCGCCTGCCGTCCGGCGAGATGCGCCATGGTGCGCGCCGAGTGCCGCGCGCACCGTCGGCGCGATCGGCAACGCCGAGCACCAGAACGTCAAGATCGGCAAGGCCGGCCGCAAGCGTCACATGGGCGTTCGCCCGCAGACGCGCGGCACGGCCATGAACCCGGTCGACCACCCGCACGGCGGCGGCGAGGGCTCCACCACGCCCGGCCGTCACCCGGTCACGCCGTGGGGCGTGCCGACGCTCGGGTACCGCACCCGCAAGAAGAACAAGTCGTCCGACCGCTACATCGTCCGCGCGCCGCAAGCGCGGCAAGGGCAAGCGGTAGAGGGTTAGGAAGCGATGAGCCGTTCAAGCAAGAAGGGCCCGTTCGTCGAGGAGCGCCTGATGGGGCGCATCGAGAAGATGAACGAGTCCAACACCAAGCAGATGGTCCGCACCTGGTCGCGGACGTCGACGATCTTCCCCGAGATGGTCGGCCACACCATCGCCGTTCACGACGGGCGCAAGCACGTGCCCGTGTTCGTGAGCGAGTCGATGGTCGGCCACAAGCTCGGCGAGTTCGCGCCGACGCGCACCTACCGCGGCCACGTCGACACCGGGAAGAAGCGATGAGCCCGGCCGACGAGAAGCAACGACGAGGTCGAGACCGAGGTCGTCGACGAGACGACCGCTCGAGGAGACGCCCGGTCGAGCCCGAGGCCGAGGTCGACGGAGACCACCGCCGCCGAGGACGACGCCGCCGAGGAGGCCGAGGCCGAGGAGACCGAGGTCGCCGAGGAGCCCGTCGCCGAGGAGAAGCCGAAGGCCAAGCGCGCGTCCGCGCCAAGAAGCCGCCGACGGCCGAGGAGCCCAAGGCCGAGCCGAAGCCCGCGCCAGGCCGGCCGCGTCAACGGCACGCGCCCGGTCGTCAAGGCCCACGCCAAGTACGTCCGCACCTCCGCCCGCAAGGCGCGGCTGGTCGCCGACCACGTCCGCGGCAAGTCCGTCGTCGAGGCGCGCGCGATCCTCGCGCACACGCCCGCGCGCGGTCGCCGAGGACTGGGAGAAGCTCCTGAACTCGGCCGTCGCCAACGCCGAGCACAACCACGAGCTGCTCGGCGACGACCTCCACATCTTGTCCATCACCGCTGACGAGGGCCCGACCCTCAAGCGCTTCCGCCCGCGCGCCATGGGCCGCGCTTCGGCCATCCGCAAGCGCACGTCGCACCTGTCGATCGCGCTCACGCCGAAGGAGCAGTAAGAGCATGGGACAGAAGGTTCACCCCGAGTCCATGCGCGTGGGCTACATCCACGACTGGAAGTCGAACTGGTTCACCGAGCGTGACTTCAGCGACTACCTGGCCGAGGACGTCGCCATCCGCAGCCACATCACCAACAAGCTCGCGCACGCCGGCCTGAGCGACATCACGATCCGCAAGGACGCCAACGAGGTGGAGGTCAACATCCACACCGCGCGTCCGGGCATCGTGATCGGCAAGTCCGGCTCCGAGGTCGACGCGCTGCGCCGCGATCTGCACAAGATCACCAAGAAGCAGATCAAGGTCAACATCCTGGAGATCAAGCGTCCCGAGCTGGACGCCAAGCTCGTCGCGCAGTCGATCGCCGAGCAGCTGCAGAACCGCGTGGCCTTCCGCCGCGCGATGAAGCGCGCGCTGACCAGCGCGATGCGCTCCGGCGCCAAGGGCTGCAAGATCCAGGTCGGCGGCCGCCTCGGCGGCTCCGAGATGGCGCGCACCGAGATGTACTCCGACGGTCGCGTCCCGCTGCACACGCTGCGCGCGGACATCGACTACGGCTTCTACGAGGCGCGCACGACCTTCGGCCGCATCGGCTGCAAGGTCTGGATCAACAAGGGCGAGATCATGCCCGAGGGCTACGGCGGCTCCGACCTCACCGAGATCGAGGCCCCGCAGGCCGCCGGCATGGACCGCGGCAACGACCGCGGTGGCCGTGGCGGCGGTGGCCGTGGCGGCGACCGTGACGGTCGCGGCGGTGGCCGCGGCGGTCGCGGCGGCGGCGGCGGGCGTGGTCCGGGTGGCCCCGGCGGTGCCGGGCGGTCGCGGCGGTCGCGGTGGCCGCGGCGGCGGCGGCGGCGGTCGGCGGCGGGCGTGGCGGCCAGGGTGGCGGCCCGCGCGGCGGCGGCGGGTACGGCGGGGGTCGCTAGATGCTCTCCCCCAAGCGCGTCAAGCACCGCAAGCAGCACCGCGGGCGCAAGCCCGGGCTGTCGCGCGGCCAGACGAAGGTGCAGTTCGGCGAGTTCGGCATCAAGACCCTTGATGCCGGCTGGCTCACGAACCGCCAGATCGAGGCCGCTCGTATCGCCATGACCCGCAAGATCAAGCGTGGCGGCAAGGTCTGGATCAACGTGTATCCGGACAAGCCCGTGACCAAGAAGCCCGCCGAGACCCGCATGGGCTCCGGCAAGGGCTCGCCCGAGGGCTGGGTCGCGGTCGTCAAGCCGGGCCGCGTGATGTTCGAGCTGGCCGGCGTGCCCGAGCCCCTCGCTCGTGAGGCCCTGCGCCTCGCCGGGATGAAGCTGCCCGGTCCGCACCAAGATCGTGACGGCGGAGGACGACGCCTGATGGCAACGCCAAGGAGATCCGGGACCTCGACGACGACGAGCTCGTCGACCACATCAAGACGGTCCGCCGCGACCTCTTCGGCCTGCGCTTCCAGCACGCCACCGGCGAGCTGGAGAACACCGCCGGCCTGCAAGACCGGCAAGCGCGACCTCGCTCGCGCCCTGACCATCGCCCACCAGCGCGGGATCGACACGAACAAGTAGCCATGGCTGACGAGACCCCCGACACGACCGAAGAGCAGGTCACCCCCGCCGCCGAGACGCGACGGAGGAGACCACCGCTGCTCCCGAGGCCGAGGCCGCGCGCCCCGAGGCTGCCGCCGACCCGCCGAGCCGGTCACCCCCCTCACCCCCAAGGAGCGCAAGGCCGCCGCCCGCGCCCGTCGCGGCGTGCGCCGCGGCGCGACGCCCGAGGAGCGCGCCGAGGCGCGCAAGGCCAAGGCCGCCGCGCGCTCGCGCTACCGCGCCAACAAGCGCGCGAAGGTCAACGCCGCCGCGCGGCGAGGCCGGCCCCGCCAAGACCGCGTCGCCCGTCGAGCACGGCCCGGGCGCCCCGAAGGAGCGCCTCGGCATCGTCGTCTCCGACAAGGCCGACAAGACGATCACCGTGCGCATCGACACCGCCCGCCGGCATCGCCGCTACCAGAAGATCGTGCGCAGCTCGACGACGCTGCACGCCCACGACGAGGCCAACGACGCCAACGCGGGCGACACGCGTGCGCATCATCGAGTCGCGTCCGCTGAGCGCCACCAAGCGCTGGCGCCTGGTCGAGATCCTGGAGCGTGCCAAGTGATCGTCTGCCGGACCACGCCGGTTACCCGTGAGGTGACGGCATGATCCAGAACGAGTCACGCCTCAAGGTCGCCGACAACACCGGCGCCCGCGAGATCCTCGTCATCCGCGTGCAGGGCGGCTCGCGCCGCAAGTACGCGCACGTCGGCGACGTGATCACCGCCACGGTCAAGACCGCCAGCCCGCAGGGCACGGTCAAGAAGGGCGAGGTCGTCAAGGCCGTCGTCGTGCGCACGAAGAAGGAGTTCGGGCGCGAGGACGGCACGTACATCGCCTTCGACGAGAACGCCGCCGTGATCATCGACGCCGCGGGCAACCCGCGCGGCACGCGCATCTTCGGGCCGGTGGCCCGCGAGCTGCGCGATCGCAACTACATGAAGATCATCTCGCTCGCACCGGAGGTGCTCTAAGCCATGGGCTCTGAAGATCCGTACGCGACGACGAGGTCGTCGTCATCAGCGGCAAGGACCGCGGCAAGACCGGCAAGGTGCTCCGCGTCGACCCCAAGAAGGAACGGGTCTACGTCGAGGGCATCAACATCGTCAAGCGCCACCAGCGTCCCGCTCCCCAACGCCCCTCAGGTCGAGGCCGGCGTCATCGAGCGCGAGGGCCCCATCCACATCTCCAACGTCCAGCTCATCGACCCCAAGACCAAGAAGGGCACGCGCGTCGGCGTCGTCCGTGAGGACGGCAAGCGCAACCGCGTCGCCCGCGGGTCCGGGACGAAGTTCGACTAAGGCAGCCAGGAACCATGGAAGCCGCAGCAACCCAGACCGCACGCTTCAAGACGCAGTACCTCGAGACAGATCCGCCCCGCGCTGATCGAGCGCTTCGGCTACTCGAGCTACATGCAGGCGCCCAAGCTCGTGAAGATCACCCTGAACATGGGCGTCGGTGACGCCAAGCAGGACTCGAAGCTTCTCGACGCCGCCGCGGAGCAGCTCGCGACGATCGCCGGCCAGAAGCCGTCGATCCGGCGCGCGCGCAAGTCCATCGCCCAGTTCAAGGTCCGTGAGGGCATGCCCGTCGGCGTCAGCCGTGACGCTGCGCGGGGATCGCGCCTACGAGTTCCTCGACCGCCTGATCACGGTCGCGCTCCCGCGCACCCGCGACTTCCGTGGCCTCAAGCCGACGTGCGTTCGACGGTCGCGGCAGCTACTCGATGGGCCTGCGCGAGCAGATCATCTTCCCCGAGATCGACTACGACGCCATCGACCAGACGTTCGTGGCCTCGACATCGCCATCACCACGACGGCGAAGTCCAGCGAAGAGACCTACGCCCTGCTCGAGGCGTTCGGCATGCCCTTCAGCCGCGAGGGCAACCCGTACGTGAACGCCGACGACGGCACCCAGGAGAGCTAGACCCGTGGCCAAGACGTCCCAGAAGGTCCGCCAGCAGCGCGGGTCCAAGTACAAGACCCGGGAGTACACCCGGTGCCGCAAGTGCGGCCGTTCGCGTGCGGTCTACCGCAAGTTCGGCGTGTGCCGCATCTGCCTGCGCGAGCTCGCGCACAACGGCTTCATCCCCGGCATGACGAAGTCGAGTTGGTAGATCCGCCATGTCGATGACCGATCCTGTCGCCGACTACCTGACGCGGATCCGCAACGCGATCCGTGCGCAGCACGACGTCGTCGAGATCCCCGCTTCCAAGCTCAAGCGCGAGATGACCCGCATCCTCGCCGAGCAGGGCTACATCGAGGCTTGGGAGACCGAGGCGCCGACGGCCGACCACCCCGGCTCGCTGATCCGCATCCAGCTCAAGTACACGGAGGACCGCAAGTCCGTCGTGTCGGGGCTGCAGCGCGCGTCGCGTCCGGGCCAGCGCTACTACGTGCCCGCCACCGGCATCCCCAAGGTGCTGGGCGGCATGGGCACCGCCATCGTCTCGACGTCCCAGGGCGTCATGACCGGCCACGAGGCCCGCCGCCGAGGCATCGGCGGCGAAGTCGTGGCGAAGGTTTGGTGATCGTTCGATGAGCCGCATTGGTCGCAAGCCCATCGACGGTCCCCGCCGGGGTCACCGTCGCCATCGAGCCCGAGTCGGTCCGTGTCAACGGCCCGAAGGGCGAGCTCGTCGAGCGCATCCACCGCGACATCACGGTGGAGCAGAACGACGAACGTCATCACCGTCACCCGCCCGACCGACCGCGGCGAGCACCGGGCCATGCACGGGCTGTACCGCTCGCTCGTCGCCAACATGGTCATCGGCGTCACCGACGGCTACCAGAAGACCCTGGAGATCCAGGGCGTCGGCTACCGCGCCGCGCTCAAGGGCCGGGACCTGGAGCTGGCCCTCGGCTACTCCCACCCGGTGTCGATCAAGGCGCCGGACGGGATCGAGTTCGAGGTCCCGCAGCCCACGCGCGTCATCGTCAAGGGCATCGACAAGCAGCTGGTCGGCGAGATCGCCGCCAACATCCGCAAGCAGCGTCCGCCGGAGCCCTACAAGGGCAAGGGCATCCGCTACGAGGGCGAGTACGTCGCCCGCAAGGTCGGTAAGCGAGCATGAGCATCACCACCCCTGAAAAGCGCCGCCTCAAGCGCCGCCGCCGCGTCCGCGCGAAGGTCACGGGCACGGCCGAGCGTCCGCGCATCTCGGTGTTCCGGTCCAACCGCGGCATCTCCGCGCAGCTCGTCGACGACGTCGCCGGCCGCACGATCGCCGCGGTCCAGTGGACCGAGCCCGAGCTGCGCGAGCTCAAGAAGGCCGAGCAGAGCCGCGAAGGCCGGCGAGCTGCTCGCGCAGCGCGCCAAGGCCGCCGGCATCGAGTCCGCCGTGTTCGATCGCGGCGGCTACCAGTACCACGGACGCGTCAAGGCTTTCGCCGAGGGCGTCCGCGAGGGAGGACTCACCGTATGAAGCACGACAGCTTCGCCGACCGCGCTGTCTCGCCGGTCGGCCTCGACCTGCAGGAGCGGGTCGTCGAGATCAACCGCGTCGCCAAGGTCGTCAAGGGCGGCCGGCGCTTCTCGTTCACGGCCCTGGTGGTCGTCGGCGACGAGCAGTCGGTCGTCGGCATCGGCTACGGCAAGGCCAACGAGGTCCCGATCGCCATCCAGAAGGGTGTCGAGCAGGCCAAGAAGAACCTGTACCGCGTGCCGAAGCACGGCTCGACGATCACCCACCCGGTGGTCGGCATCTTCGGCTCCGGCCAGGTGCTGCTGAAGCCGGCCTCGCCCGGTACCGGCGTCATCGCCGGCGGCGGCGTCCGCGCCGTGCTGGAGCTCGCGGGCATCCACGACATCCTCAGCAAGTCGCTGGGCACCCAGAACCCGATCAACCTGGTCAAGGCCACGCTGGCCGGCCTCCAGGACCTCCGCACGCCGGAGGAGGTCGCGGAGATCCGCGGCCTGTCGATCGCCGAGGTCCTGGGCCTGAGCAACGAGGCGCGCGCGACGGCGCCGAGGACGCTCGAGGCCGAGGGCCGAGGCCGCCGCCGAGGAGGCCCCGTCGGAGCCGCCGCCGAGGAGCGCCGCCGCCGAGGAGGCCGAGCGCGCCAGCCGAGGAGGCCTCGGCCTGATGGCCGACAAGGTGACGCAGGTCAAGTCGCAAGAACGGCTCGACGCACCGCCAGCTGGCGACGCTCGATCCCTCGGGCTGCGCCGCATCGGCCAGACGGTCGAGGTCAAGGACAACGAGCAGACGCGCGGCATGCTGCACCGCGTCCGCCACCTCATCGAAGGTCGAGGAGGACTAGACGTCATGGCCGACGAGACCAAGACGGACGAGACCGGCGCCGAGGCGATCGGGCTCCACAACCTGAAGCCGGCCCCCGGCTCGCGGAAGCCGCGCAAGCGCGTCGGCCGCGGCGAGGGCTCCGGCCTGGGCAAGACCTCGGGCCGTGGCCAGAAGGGCTACGGCTCGCGCTCCGGCGCCAAGGACCGCGCGCGGTTCGAGGGCGGCCAGATGCCGATCCACATGCGGATGCGCAAGCTGCGCGGCCCGCACATGAAGAAGTCGATGCCGTTCGAGATGTTCCGCACCGAGACGCAGGGCGTCAACGTGCAGGACCTCGAGGCGCCGCTTCGACGCGGGCGCCGAGGTCACGCTGGAGGCGCTGAAGGCCGCCGGCCTGGCCAAGAAGGGCGACGTCCCGGTCAAGATCCTCGCCAAGGGCGAGATCAGCAAGCCGCTGACCGTCCACGCGCACAAGTTCTCCGCGTCCGCCAAGGCGGCCATCGAGGCCGCCGGCGGGACCGTGGTCGGTCGTCGAGTCCTAAGTAGCTCTCCGCCGCCGCCGTGCGTGACGACGAAGGCCCCGGGCGACCGGGGCCTTCGGTCGTTCGGGCTGGACGGTCGGTCGCCGCGTTGACGAGCGGCAACGCCGGGCAGGCCGGTGCCGGCCCGGTCCGTTACCCTTCCCGGTCTCTCATGCTGTCCACGATCCTGAGCGCGTTCACCGTCGCGGAGATCCGCAAGAAGCTCGCCTTCACGGCGCTGCTCCTCGCGCTCTACCGCCTCGGCTCCCACATCCCCGTCCCGGGCGTCAACGTCCAGGCCGTCAAGGACGCCCAGGAGTCGTTCGGCGGCGGCGGCATCCTGAACCTGCTGAACACGTTCTCGGGCGGCGGGCTGAGCCGCATCGCGCTGTTCGCGCTGGGGATCATGCCCTACATCACGGCGTCGATCATCCTGCAGCTGCTGACCGTCGTCGTGCCGTCGCTGGAGAAGCTCCAAAGGAGGGCGAGGTCGGCCAGGCGCGCATCACGCAGTACACGCGCTACCTCACGGTCGGCCTGGCGTTCGCGCAGTCGATCGGCTACGTCTTCCTGTTCAAGTCGCTGGCGCCGTCGACGGGCGAGAAGATCATCAGCCAGTTCGACACGCCCGCACGTCTTCCTGATCGTCATCTCGCTGACCGCGGGCACGATCCTGCTGATGTGGATGGGCGAGCTGATCACCCAGCGCGGCATCGGCAACGGCATCTCGCTGATGATCTTCGCGTCGATCGTCGCGCGCCTGCCCAGCGGCATCCAGTCCTGGTGGAACAACCCCGACCAGGTCTTCGTCGTGATCATGCCGTTCCTGGCGCTCGGCGTCGTCTGCGCGATCGTCTTCATCCAGGAGGGCCAGCGCCGGATCCCGGTGCAGTACGCCAAGCGCGTCATCGGCCGCCGGATGAGCGGCGGCGGCCAGACCTACCTGCCGCTGCGCGTCAACATGGCCGGCGTCATCCCGGTCATCTTCGCCGCGTCGATCATGGCCTTCCCGCCCACGGTCGGCCAGCTGATCAACACCCACTTCACGCACGACGTCGCGAACTTCCTCAACCCGGGGAAGGCGCCGTACGTCATCGGCGAGTCGATCTTCATCATCCTGTTCACGTACTTCTACACGGCGGTGACGTTCAACCCCGTGGACCAGGCCGACAACCTGAAGAAGTACGGCGGCTTCATCCCGGGCGTGCGGCCCGGCCGGCCGACGGCCGAGTTCCTGGACCGCATCCTCGCGCGGCTCACGTTCCCGGGCGCGCTGTACCTCGCCGCGGTCGCCGCGCTGCCGACGATCGTCATCGCGCGCACGGGCGCGACGCAGTCGTTCCAGTTCGGCGGAACGTCGCTGCTGATCGTCATCGGCGTGGCCCTCGACACGATGAAGCAGCTCGAGGCCCAGCTGATGATGCGCAACTACGAAGGCTTCCTCAAGTAGGATGCCCGACCTTCCCGGGACCGGCGGCCTCGAGGCGCCCGGTCCGCAGCGAGCCCGTGAGCGCATCCGTGTCTGAACTGAACCTCATCCTGGTCGGGCCCGCCCGGCGCCGGAAAGGGCACCCAGGCCGGAGCGGATCCAGCAGGACTTCGGCCTGCCCTACTTCGCGACCGGCAACATCCTGCGCGACGCCGTCGCCGAGGGCACGGAGCTGGGCAAGCAGGCCAAGGCCTACATGGACGACGGCAAGCTCGTCCCCGACGAGCTCATCATCGGCGTGATGCTGGAGGCGCTGCAGGGCGCCGACGCGGCCGACGGCTTCCTGCTCGACGGCTTCCCGCGCACGATCGCCGCAGGCCGACGCGCTCGGCGAGGCGCTGGAGAAGGTCGGCCGCAAGCTCACCGCCGTGCTGCTGATCGACGTGCCCGACGAGGAGGTCGTCCGGCGCCTGTCGGGCCGCCGCGACGTGCGCGCAAGACCGGCCACACCTACCACGTCGACTTCGACCCGCCCAAGCACGAGGGCGTCTGCGACCAGGACGGCTCCGAGCTGATCCAGCGCGACGACGACAAGCCCGAGACGATCCGCAAGCGCCTCGCCGTCCTACCACGACGCAGACCGAGCCGCTGGTCGACTACTACGAGGGCCGCGACCTGCTGCGCCGCTTCGACGGGACGCGCACGCCGACCGAGGTCCACGACCACATCCGCGCGACGATCGCGACGCTGCGGCTCGAAGACGCGATCTAGCCGGTCGCGTCGTAGCCTCTTCGCCGTGATCATCAAGAAGTCCCCCGCCGAGATCGAGAAGATGGCCGCCGCGGGCGCCATCCACGCGCGCGACGATGAAGCTCGTCGCGGGCAAGATCCGCGAGGGCGTCTCGACCGCCGAGCTCGACGCGGCCGCCGAGAAGTTCATCCGCTCCGCAGGGCGCGGTGCCCGTCGTTCAAGGGCTACCGCGGCTTCACCGGGTCGATCTGCGCGTCGCCCAACGCGATGGTCGTCCACGGCATCCCGGGCCCCTACCGGCTCGGCAGCGGCGACGTGATCTCGATCGACATCGGCGTCACCAACGACGGCTGGGTCGCCGACGGCGCGGTCACCTTCCCGGTCGGGCCGGTCACGCCGGTCGCGGGCAAGCTGCTGGAGGTCACGCGCCAGTCGCTCTTCGACGCCGTCGAGCAGTGCCGCCCGGGCAACCGCCTCGGCGACGTCTCGCACGCGGTGCAGACAGACCGTCGAGGCCGAGGGCCTGTCGGTCGTCCGCTCGCTGGTCGGCCACGGCATCGGGCGCGACATGCACGAGGACCCGCAGATCCCCAACTACGGCGACGCCGGGCAGCGGCCCGCTGCTGGAGGCGGGGATGGTCCTCGCCGTCGAGCCGATGACCACCGCCGGGCGCCACATGGTGCGCATGGGCGACGACGGCTGGGCGATCTACTCCCAGGACGGCTCGCTGGCCGCGCACTTCGAGTTCACGATCGCGGTCACCGCGGACGGGCCGCGCGATCATGAACCCGTGGCACGAGGGCGAAGACGGGCTCTAGCGATCCGCGGGCTGCGGGATCGGCGGCGAGACCGGGCCTCGCCGCCGGCGATCGTTCGCCACCAGACGGCGCGCGATCGCCTTTGCTATCTTCAACTGTCCGCGCGTGCGCACTGCCCCTGCGTGCGCGCCATCCGTGATGTAGCAGCGGCAGCCCTCGCGGCGGCCAGAGCGCGTCACCGGGCCAAACTCTTGGAAAGGGACCATGAAGGTACGACCGTCGGTCAAGCCGATGTGCGAGAAGTGCAAGATCATCCGTCGCCACGGCGCGGTGCTCGTCATCTGCCAGAACCCCCGCCACAAGCAGCGTCAGGGGTAACGGTCATGGCTCGTATCGCCGGGGTCAACGTCCCCCTCAACAAGCGCGTCGAGGTCGGTCTGACCTACATCTACGGCATTGGCCGTTCGACGTCGAACAAGCTTCTGCGCCGACGCCGGGATCTCGCCGGACACCTACGTCCGCGATCTCACCGAGGACGAGGTCACCAAGCTGCGCGACGCCGTCGACCAGCCTCACGGTCGAGGGCGACCTGCGCCGTGAGCGCTCGCAGAACATCAAGCGCCTGATGGAGATCGGGTGCTACCGCGGCCTGCGCCACCGGCGCGGCCTGCCCGTCCGGGGGCAGAACACCAAGACCAACGCTCGCACGCGCAAGGGCCCGAAGCGCATGTCGATCGCCGGCAAGAAGAAGGCTGGCAAGAAGTAGTCGATGCCCGCTCCCAAGCGCCCGCAGCGTGGCCGCCGCAAGCCGAAGAAGAACATCCCGGTCGGCCAGGCCCACATCAAGACCTCGTTCAACAACACGATCGTCTCCCTCACGGACCGCGAGGGCAACGTGATCGCGTGGGAGTCCGCCGGCGGTGCCGGCTTCAAGGGCTCCCGCAAGTCGACCCCGTTCGCCGCGCAGGTCACGGCCGACGCCGCTGCCCGCAAGGGCATCGAGCAGGGCCTCCAGAAGGTCGAGGTCTTCGTGAAGGGTCCCGGCTCCGGCCGTGAGACCGCGATCCGCTCGCTTCAGGCCGCCGGCCTCGAGGTGACGGGCGTGAAGGACGTTACCCCGCAGGCCCACAACGGCTGCCGCCCTCGCAAGCGGCGCCGCGTCTAGGAACTTTCGCAGATGGCTCGTGACACCAGCCCCCAGTGCAAGCAGTGCCGCCGCGAAGGGCAGAAGCTCTTCCTGAAGGGCGAGCGCTGCCTCACCGACAAGTGCGGCGTCGAGCGCCGCGCGTACCCGCCGGGCGACCACGGCCGTGGCCGCCAGAAGCAGTCGGAGTACCGCGTCCAGCTGCGCGAGAAGCAGAAGGCGCGCCGCTACTACGGCGTGCTCGAGAGCCAGTTCCGCCGCTACTACGAGAAGGCGTCGCGCGCAGCAGGGCATCACGGGTGAGAACCTGCTGACGCTCCTCGAGTCGCGTCTGGACAACGTCGTCGTGCGCCTCGGCTTCGCCGCGTCGCGCCGCCAGGCGCGCCAGATGATCCGCCACGGCCACTGGACGATCAACGGCCGCCGCGTCGACATCCCCAGCTACCAGGTCCGCGAGGGCGACGTCCTGGCCGTCAAGGTCGGGACCGGCGCCGAGGCCATCATCCGCGACGCGACCGAGCTCACCGCTCAGGTCCCGGCGTGGCTGCAGGCCGACCACGACGGCCTGACGGCGAAGGTGCTGCGCAAGCCGGAGCGTCGTGAGATCACGACGCCCGTGCAGGAGCAGCTCATCGTCGAGCTGTACTCCAAGTAGCACCAGACCGACCACGCGCGCCCTCCCGAGCAGCGTCGGCGCGGGAGGGCCGCGCGAGAGGCCCGGCGACCCTCCCCAGCTTCTGCGCCGGGCACCACGAACAGAGAATTAGGACCTCCCAGTGCTCGACTTCCAGATCCCTCGCATCACCAGCGAATCCGTCGAGGAGCATCGCGGCTCGTTCGTCATCGAGCCCCTCGACCGCGGCTTCGGCTACACGTTCGGCAACTCGCTGCGCCGCGTGCTGCTGTCGTCGCTCGCCGGCGCGGCGGTGACCAGCGTGCGGATCGAGGGCGTCGCCCATGAGTTCTCGACGATCAAGGGCGTCACCGAGGACGTCACCGACATCGTCCTGAACCTCAAGGGCATCGTCTGCCGGATGCACTCGCGACGCGACCGAGATCGAGGCCCCGCTGGTCGTCACCGGCCCGGGCGAGATCACGGCCAAGGACATCGACCTGCCCGCCGGCGTCGAGATCCTCAACCCCGACGTGCACATCGCGACGCTCGAGAAGAAGACCAAGCTCGAGATGTACATGACGATCGGCCGCGGCCGCGGCTACCGCCCGGCCGAGGAGAACAAGTCGCCCGACCAGCCGATCGGCGTCATCCCGATCGACTCGATCTTCTCGCCGGTCCGCCGCGTCGCCTACGCCGTCGAGCAGGCGCGCGTCGGCCAGCGCACCGACTACGACAAGCTCACGCTCGACATCGAGACCGACTCGTCGATCGACCCGCAGGCCGCGCTGCGCGAGGCCGCCGAGATCCTGATCTCGCAGCTGGCGATCTTCACCGACGCCGACCGCATCGAGGAGCTGCGCGCCGGTCCCGGCGGCGCGCTGGACGCCGGCCAGGTGCCGGGCGTCAACGGCGCCGGCGCGACGTCGCAGGGCCCGATGCACGACATCCTCATCGAGGAGCTCGAGCTCGGCGTCCGCTCCTACAACTGCCTCAAGCGCGCGGGCATCCAGACGGTCGGCGACCTGATCTCGCAAGTCCGAGGGCGAGCTGGCCGCGATCCCGAACTTCGGCAAGAAGTCCATCGACGAGGTCATCGAGACGCTGCACGCGCGCGGGCTGGCGCTGCGCGACGACTGAGCGTCCCGAGAGAGTTAGAAGAGAGAACCGACCATGCGCCACCAGAAGACCCGTCACAAGCTCTCGCGCGACAGCGCGCACCGCAAGGCCCTGCTGGCCAACCTGTGCAAGGAGATCATCCAGCACGAGCGGATCAAGACCTCCGAGGCCAAGGCCAAGGCGGTCAAGCCCGAGGTCGAGCAGCTCATCACGCTCGCCAAGCGCGGCGACCTGCACGCCCGCCGTCAGGCGCTCTCGATCCTGGGCCAGGACAAGTTCACCGTCCACACGCTCTTCGAGGAAGTCGCGCCGCGCTACGCCGACCGCCCGGGCGGCTACACCCGCATCCTCAAGCTCGGCCCGCGTCGCTCGGACTCGACCGAGATGGTGTTCATCGAGCTCGTCTAGCTCGCGCGCGACACCTTTCGCTTTTCGACGGGCGCCCTCCGGGGCGCCCGTCGTCGTTCAAGGGTGCCAGAAAGCGTCGCGAGAAAACCGTCGTGATTTCACGCGTGCGAGATACACTGGATCCGTGGCGGTTCTCACCTCTTCTTCGTCGGCCATCGCCGCCGAGGCTCGCCGGGCCACTGCCGCGGTCCAGACGAGCGGACCGTCTCCGGCAGATGTCGGCGACCACGCGCGGTGAGCTGCGGCGTCGGCTCGACGACGAGGCCCGGAGCGTCCTGGACGAGGTCGGCGCCGTCCGGTTGAGCATCGCTCGCGAGGTCATCGGCGTCTCCGACACAACCGTGCGCGAGTGGATCCGCGACGGTGTGCTCGAAGCGACGGTCGGGCGTCCGGCCCGCGTCACGCTGACGTCGGCGGTGGAGGCGCGCGACCTCCTGGCCACCCGGCGAGCGGCCCCGGACGCACGCCGAGGAGACGATGACCGTCGCCAGGCCGGCACGGCGCACGATGGGTCCCGCGAGGCGCTGCCGGCCGCCGAGTGGATCCGGCGCGGCCTGCTCCACGGCGAAGTGCTCGAAGACGGAGCGGTCGACCTGAGCGAACGCGAGTGCCTCTACTTCCAGTCACACGGTGAGGTGCTGGAGAGGCTCGTCGACGCGGCGAACGAGACGGAGTCGGTCCCCTTGATCGTGCTCTTCGGCTCGGTCGCCCGCGGGGACGACACCGCGCAGTCGGACGTCGATCTCCTTGTGCGCTCGTCCGAGGACTCCGTGGTCGTCGTGTCCGCATGCGAGAGCGCCCTAGGACGGACGGTGGAGACCGTGACCCTTGACGTCCTGGAGGAGCAGCCCGCGCTGGCGGCGGCGATCCTGGCGGAGGGCCGTGTCGTTCGCGACCGCACGGGTGCGTGGGAAGGGCTCCGAGCGCAGCGGCGCCAGTTCGAGGTCGCCGCCGACCGGAACCATGAGCAGATCCGCACGCGTGCTCGTGCAGCGCTGGACGAGATGAAGGCCGCTACGTGAGCGAGGGCGCGGCGTCAGAAAGCCGGATCCGGCACGAGAAGGTCCTGCGCGCCGTCACCGACATCGCCGGCTACCGCCGCGGCCTCGTCAAGGCTGTGCGGGAGTTCGCAGACGAGGCGGTCTGGGTGGGGCGGTGGGTGGAGGACGAGCGCGCCGAGGACAACCTGATCGCCGCCGTCGAGCGTCAGTTCGAACGCATCGTCAACGCGTGGCAGGACGACGTGTTCGACGTCCTGGAGCGCGAGGCGGCGGCACGCGGGATGGCGCCCAAGCCACCGACTGGCGCCGAGGACGCGGATCGCTGGATCGAGGACGCGTTGGTTATAGGGCTGATCGACGCCTCGCCGGGGCCGGGCCAGGCGCCGGGCCGATGGGACCGCCAGGTGCTGCTCGGGTTCATGGACCGGTCGCGTCCGGACGTGCTTCGCCCGTTCGTCGATGTTCGCAAGCTGTTCCAGCACGCGTACACCGGAGCCGCAGACGAAGCCAAAGGCCGGTACGTGTGGGCGACGATCCACGCGCTCCTGCGAGCGGTGCCCGCGGTGACCGGCGACATCGATGTCGGCGCTCGCGACGCTCTGGCCCGACGCCTAGCCCTCTCGCCGCTTGGCGTAGGGGTCCTTGGGCGTGCGGTCGTCGGAGAGCGAGTCGCGCTGAGCGCAGCGTCAGCGCCTCGATGGCGTCGGCGAGGTGGATCGGGGCGATGTTGTAGTCGTCGCGGGCGACGCGGAGCTTGTGGGCCTCCAGCAGGACCTCGGCGTGGGTGAAGCCGGCCGGGCGGCTCGAAGCGGTAGGAGGCCAGCTCGATCAGCAGCCCCGAGCGGGTCGGTGAAGTAGATGGAGTCCATGAAGCCGCGGTCCTTGACGCCGGTGTGCTTGATGCCGCGCTCGTCGAGGCGCTCGACGGCCTGGCGGAAGGTCGGCGTTGGACACGGCGAAGGCGACGTGGTGGACGCAGCCGGGGTCGGTGGGCGTGCGGTCGGGCGTGCCGGCGCGGTCCTCGTTGGTGAAGATCGTGATCAGGCGGCCGTCGCCCGGATCGAAGTAGAGGTGGCGCTCGGCGGCGTTGTCGAGGTTGGGCTGCTCGAAGACGAACGGCATCCCGAGCACGCCCTCCCAGAAGTCGATCGAGGTCTGCCGGTCGGCGCCGACGATCGTGATGTGGTGGACGCCCTGGGTCTGGAGCTTGCGCATGGTGGGACGGTACGCTTTCCGCATGAGCGATCTCTACGGCAGCTACGCCGGGACCCGCGCGCCGGCGCGAGCGAGCACCGCGACGATCTTCGGCCAGACGATGTTCCTGGTCGGCGATCGCCATCGCGTTCCTGGCGGTCGGCTCGGTCGTCGGCCGCGACCTGGCGCTCGGCACGGCGCGCATCCTGAGCTTCGTCGCGCTCGGCATGGTCCTGGCGCAGTCGTTCGTCGCAGCCGCTGCGCCTCGGCGCGCTGGGCATCGCGTGGCTGTTCGGCTTCGCGCTCGTCCTCGGCCTCAGCCTCGGCCCGGTGCTCGACTACTACGTCGCACGCCGACCCGTCGCCGTCACGCAGGCCGCGGGCGGCACCGCGATCATCACGCTCGGCATGGGCGCCTACGGCCTGGCGACGTCGAAGGACCTCGCCAGCTGGATCCGCCCGCTGAGCTTCGCGATGCTCGGCCTCCTGGCCATCGGCCTCGTCGCTGCTGCTGTTCGGCTCGGGCGGCTCGCCGATCTTCAGCCTCGCGGTCCTGGCGATCTCCGCCGCGTTCCTGATCGTGGACTTCAACTACCTGCGCCGCCACGCGACCGAGGACGACGTCATCTGGCTCGCGACCGGGATCTTCGTCTCGATCGTGAACATCTTCCTCTCGCTGCTGAACCTGTTCGGGCGCAACTAGCGTCCGGGGTCGCTGACCGCCCGCCTCACCATCGAGTACGACGGCACCGGCTTCGCCGGCTGGGCGCGCCAGCCCGGTCTGCGGACGGTGCAGGGCGAGCTGGAGGACGCGCTCGCGCGGCTGCGCGGCGGCGAGCCCGTCGGCGTGACGGTCGCCGGGCGCACCGACCGCGGCGTGCACGCGCGGGCGCAGGTCGCCTCGCATCCGGGCGACGCCGTCGCCGCATCGAGGGGCTGAACGCGCTGCTGCCCGACGACGTCGCGGTGCTCGCCTCGGAGCCGGCGCCCGACGGCTTCGACGCGCGCTACGACGCGGTCTCGCGGACCTACTGCTACAGGGTCCTCACCCGGCGGACGCGCAGCGCCTTCGAGGGCCGGCGCGCGCTGCACTGGCCGTACGCCGGTCGACCGCGACGGCGCTGGACGCGTGCGCGGCCGCGCTGCGGGGCACGCACGACTTCACGGCGTTCACGCCGACCGAGACGACCACACGCACTTCGACGCGCCCCGTCCTGTCGGCGGGTGGCGGGCGGCCGGCGACGACCACCTGGAGTTCTGGATCACCGCCGACGCGTTCATGCGGCACATGAACCGCGTGCTGGTCGGGACGATGCTGCAGGTCGCCGGCGGCCGGCGCACGCTCGAGGCGTTCGTGACGCTGCTCGAGGGCCGCCCGCGTGCGGAGGCGGGACCGACGGCCCCTCCGCACGGGCTGTACTTCGCCGGCGTCGGCTACAAGCGACGGCGCGCTGCGCTAGATCGCGGCGCCGCGGCCGCGAGCCGCTGAAGAACATCACGAGCGCGACGATCGCGAGCGCGAAGAGGATGGGGTGGACGATGACGCCGCCGGCGATGGCGATGATCAACAGCACGATGGCGAGCAACAACAGCATGTCGTCGGTGTCTCCTGCAGTGGAACGGACGGATGGGCTCCTCAACCCCTAGGCCAAGAGTGCCCAGACCCACGCGGTCGTAAAACAGGACCGCTGCAGACCGCGCGGCATAGACTCAGCGCCGATGCGCGTGCTGCTGACCAACGACGACGGGATCGACGCCGAGGGCCTGCAGCGCCTGCGGCGCGAGCTGCTGACCCTCGACGGCATCGACCTCGCGGTCGTCGCGCCGGACGGCGACCGCTCGGCGGTCGGGCGCGGGATCACCGTGCGCCGCGCGCTGGCGGTCGAGCGGATCGACTTCGGCGACGGCACCCACGGCTTCGCCACCGACGGCACGCCGGTCGACTGCGTGCGCCTGGCCTGGCACGGGCTGATCGCCGAGGACTGGCTGCCGGAGGTCGTGGTCTCCGGCATCAACCACGGCGGCAACCTCGGCGACGACGTCACCTACTCCGGCACGGTCGCCGCGGCGATGGAGGGCCTGCTGCTCGGGCTGCCGGCGATCGCGGTCTCCCAGCAGTCCGAGCGGGGCGAGATGGACTTCCTGCAGGGCGCGCACTTCGTCTTCGACCACGCGGCGCGGTTCATCACGCGCGTGGTCGAGGAGCTGGAGGCGGTGCCCCTGCCGCCGTCGACGTTGTTGAACATCAACGTCCCGGCCGGCGAGCCGCACGGCGTCGAGGTCGCGCGGCTGGGCAAGCGCGTGTACCGCGACAAGCTCGCGCCCGCCGACGAGGACGACCCGGCCCACGCTCGCCGGACCTACTTCCTCTACGGCGCCGAGCCGGGGTACGAGGACGAACCCGGCACCGACCTCGTCGCGGTCGCGGCGGGCAGGATCGCGGTGACGCCCGTGCACCTGGACCTCACCCACCACGACGGCATCGGCCCGCTCTCGACGGCCGACCTCGACCGGCTGCTCGCGCCGGCGGCCCACGAGGTCGAGTAGGGCACGGCGGGCGTGACCGCGATCGGGACCGTCACGCTCGCGCCGGTCGACGACGCGCTGCGCTCCGGGGTGATGGCGATCGCCGTCGCGCCCGAGCAGGTCCGCTTCGGCGGCGTCCCCGCCCAGGCGCTCGCCGCGGGCGACCGGGAGACCGCCCGCGAGTCGGTGGCGATCCTGCGCGACGGCGTCCCGGTCGGCTTCTTCCAGCTCGACACGCGCTCGGTGCCGGGCGCGCCGGCGGCCGCCGACATCCTCGGCCTGCGCGCGCTGGCGATCGACCGGGGCGCCCAGGGCCAGGGCGTTGGCACCGGCGCGATGGCCGCGCTGCCCGCCTACGTCCGCGCCCGCTTCCCGGATCGCCGCTTCGTGGTCCTCACCGTCAACCTCGACAACCCCGCGGCGCTCGCGCTCTACCGCCGCGCCGGCTTCACCCCGGCGCCCGGCGTCCCGCTCTACGTGGGCGGGCGCACGGGCCCGCAGCGGGTGTTGATCCTCGACGTCAGTCCAACCGCGCTATAGCGCTGACCATGCGGTCCTCGACCTCCTTGGCGCAGTAGTTGCAGACGCGGTTCTCGATGAACGAGAAGGCGATCGTGCGCGCCCGCCGGTCGTCGCGCAGTAGCCCGAGAGCGCGCTGACGCCGATCAGCGTGCCGGTCTTGGCCGGGCAGCGGCCGGCGGCGGCGGTGCCGCGCATGCGGCGCGCAGCGTGCCGTCTCGCCGGCGACCGGCAGCGACGCGCCGCCAGGTCGCGGCGGCGTCCTGGCCGTCCATCCGCTGCAGGAGGCGGACGAGCTGCTGCGGCGGTCGTCTGGTTGCCGCGCGACAGGCCGGAGCCGTCGACGAGGCGCGGGTGGACGCCGAGCGTCGCCAGCTCGGAGCGGACGACCGCCGAGCCCGGCCGTGGTCGTGCCGCGCGCGCCGAAGCGTCGCGCCGAGGGCCTTGGCGAGCATCTCGGCGTAGTAGTTCTCCGACGGCACGTTGGTCGCGCTGATCAGCGAGGCGACCGGCGGCGAGGGCAGCGTCGCCAGCGGCTCGGCGTCGCCGCCACGCCGGCCGCCGGCGCACGGCGCCGGCCGCCCGGCCCGCGCCTTGCGCGCGTAGCGTGACCCTGCGCGCCTTCAGCAGCGCGCGCCAGCCGTCGGCCGCCGCGCGCGCCGGGCCGGACGCGCCCGCGCGGCCGTGGTCGCCAGGCCAGCGCCGTCAGCCAGCCGCCGAGGTCGTTGTCGGGCCGGTAGCCCGAGTCCGGGCCGCCGCGCAGGGTGTCGAAGAACGACTCGTCGCCGACGACCGCCGCCGTCGATCCGCTGACGCCCGCGGCCGCGACCTGGTCGGCGAGCGTCCGCAGGCCCGCGTCGTCGAGCGTCGGGTCGCCGCCGCCGACGAGGTAGAGGTCGCCGGCGCAGGACGCCGTCGGCGCCGAGCACCGACGCCGGGCGCGGCCGCGACGCGTCGTCGTCAGCGTCCCGGCGGCGCCGAAGCGCAGCAGCGCGGTCGCGGTCATGAAGAGCTTCTCGTTGGACGCGGGCGCGAGCGCCAGCGTCGGGCGGTGCGAGTAGAGGTCGGTGCCGTCGGCGAGGTCGACGACGTAGGCGCCGGCGGCGGGCCCGAGGCGGTTGTGCAGCTTGGTGAGCGTCGCGCGCAGGTCCGGCGGGGTCGACGGCCTGGCGCGGACGGCGGCGGCCAGGCGGCGAGGACGCGCGGCGAGCGCGAGCAGCGAGGACGGCGGACGGCGGCGCACGGCGGGCGAGGTAGCTGGCCGTCCGGGCGGCTCGCGCGACCGGGTTCCCGGGTACGATCCGTGGCGCCATGGGCAAGGTCGTCAAGCTCGAGCCCGCCGCGGCGCCGAAGCGGCGCGACGCCCGGCGGAGCGCGCGCCGGCGCGCGCTCCAAGACCGCGCTCGTGCTCGGCGGCGGCGGCTTCACCGGCGGCGTCTACGAGATCGGCGCGCTGCGCGCGCTCGACCTGCTCTCGGTCAACCGCACCGTCAACCAGTTCGACGTCTACGTCGGCACCAGCGCCGGCGTCGTTCGTCGCCGCGCTGGCCGCCAACGGCGTGACGCCCGAGGAGATGATGCGGGTCGTCAACCAGCAGGTGCCGACGCCGTTCCGCGACATCGACCTCGGCCAGCTGCTGCGGCCCGAACGTCGTCGAGTTCGTCCGCAAGGGCGTCGCGCTGCCGTGGAAGGCGGTCAGCGTGCTGCGCGAGCTGGCGCCGCAGCTCGGCCAGGTCTCGGCCATGGACTTCGCGCTCGGCCTCGCCGAGGGGCTGCCGACCGGCGTCTACTCCGGCTCCGGGCTCGAGTACTACATGCGGACGGTGCTCAGCGACCCCGACCGCACCGACGACTTCCGGCTGCTGGACCCCGAGCTCTACCTCGCGGCGACCGACCTCGACACCTGCGAGCGGATCGTCTTCGGCGCCAACGACTGGGACGACGTCCCGATCTCGACCGCCGTGCGCGCGTCGACCGCGCTGCCGATGGTCTACAAGCCGGTCCAGGTCCGCGACCGCGAGCTGATCGACGGCGGCATCGTCTCGACGACGAACCTCGACATCGCCGTCGAGGCGGGCGCGAAGTTCATCGTCGTCGTCAACCCGCTGGTGCCCTACGTCAACGACTTCACCGAGCGCGACGAGCGGGCTGCTCGGCTCGCGCCCGCGCCACGTCAGCGACATGGGCCTCCCGCAGATCGGCTACCAGGCGTTCAAGCTGATGGCCTACCAGCGCCTGCACGAGATGGCCAAGCAGTGGGAGGAGCGCTACCCGGGCGTCGACATCGTCCTGATCGAGCCCGAGCCCAACGACGAGCTGATGTTCCAGACGTCGATCATGAACTTCACCAAGCGCGTGGACATCGCGCGCCACGGCTTCCAGTCGGTGACGCTGAAGCTCGCGTCCGACTACGACGAACTTCCGGACGATCTGCGAGCGCCACGGCATCGAGATCTCCGCCACGCGCGTGCGCAAGGTCGTCAAGCACTTCGCGGCCGAGCAGGAGAAGACGCGCGCGTGGCGCAAGATCCTCGAGCAGACGACGGGCACGCTGCTGCGCCAGAGCGGCGACGGCGCCGTAGCGCGGCGGCGCGCGCAACTCGCCGCGCTTCGGCTGTTCTCTGCGGCGGATGCCTTCGCCCGCACCTGCGCCTGGTCGCCACCTTCGCTTCGGACTGCTGGTCTGCGCGCTCGTCGTCGCGTCGATCGCCGTCGCGGCCGACGCGCCGAGCGCCACCACCGGCGCGGCCAAGGACGTCGGCGCAGAAGCAGGCGACGCTGGTCGCGTCCGTCAACCCGAGGGGCAGCGCGACGAGCGTCCGCTTCGACCTCGGGACCAGGCGACGTCCTACGGGCTGGCGTCGGCGCCAAGGACGTCGGCAACGGGACCGACGCCGGTCAGCGTCGAGATCCCGGTGCAGGGGCTGAGCGCGGACACGACCTACCACTTCCGCGTCGTCGCGACGAGCGACGGCGGGACCGTCCAGGGCGCCGACGCGACGTTCAGGACCGCCAGCGCGCCGGACCGGCCGCGCGGCCGGGCGTGTCGACCGGCGGCGTCAGGGACGTGGCCGAACGCCGCGACGCTGACCGCGTCGGTCGACCCCAACAACGCGAGCACGTCCTACAAGTTCCAGTACGGGGGACGACGTCCGGCGGGTCGTCGACGCGCGACGGGCTCGCCGGCGCCGGCACGCGCGGCGTGCGGTCAGCCAGCGGATCGGCGGGCTGACCGCGGGCAAGCGCTACCACTACCGCGTCGTGGCCACCAACTCGGTCGGGACGCGCAACGGCGGCGACCGCTCGTTCGTCGTGGCCTCGACCGCGACGTCGGCGACGCTGACCGCCGACCCGACCCGGTCCCTACGGCGAGCAGCGTGAGGCTGACGGGCAAGCTCGGCGGCTCGAGGGTCAGCGGCGTCCGGGTGCGGCTGCAGACCACGACGTTCCCTACAACGCCCCGTTCGCGGACTCCGGCAACGCGCTGAGTCAGCGACAGCAAGGGCAGTACGCGTTCACGCTGCCGGCGGTCGCGACGACGACGCGCGCGCTGGTCGTCGTCGACGGCCTGCCGCCGTTCTTCTCGGCGCCGGTGACGATCCGCAGCGCGGCGCGCACCGGGATCACGTCGGTCACGCGCCGCGCCAGCGGGCGCGTCGTGTCCGCGGCCGCGTCATCCCGGCGACCGCGAAGGGCGTCGTCGCGCTGCAGCGCCAGTCCGTCGAAGGGCACGTGGCTGCCGCTCAGCGCGCGCACGTCGGCAGCGACGGGCGCTACACGATCACGCTGCGCGCGCCGCACCGCGATCCGTCCGCACCGTGGGCCTGCCGCACGACGGCGGCGCGCACGTCTGCGGCACGTCGCGCACGGTCAAGATCGCCGCGCGCAGGCGCCGCTAGCTACAGCGGCATCTTGCCGCGGCCGCGGCGGCCGCCCTCGGCGGACTTGTTGACCTTCTGGGAGGTCCGGAACGGCTTGGAGAGCCACTTGCCGAGCTTGCCCGGCGCCTTCGAGCCGCCGCGGGCGCCGACGCCCGCGGTCGGGGGCCGCGTGCTGCGGGTGACGCGAGAGGCGCGGCGCGAGGAACGCGAGGATCGCGAGGACCATGCAGAGGGCGATGACGCCT
>CAWCEO010000002.1:0-341687 GCA_963794585.1 uncultured Conexibacteraceae bacterium | reverse complement strand
GGCGACCAGCAACGCTCGACCGAGCGTGAGCTGCAGATCAAGGCCCAGGTGGGCGCCGAGCTCCCGATTGAGCAGGAGCTCGAGCGCTGGTTCCCCCTCTGGGGAATCCCGATTTAGGCGGGGTCCGGAACGAGGCCCTCGCCGGTGAAGTCGGCGCCGGCCTCGGCGTAGCTCAGATCGGCGGGCGGCAGGATGATCTCCGACGGCCGCAGGTCGTCTTCGCCGGTCCGCGTGCCGTTGTCGCGCACGAACGTCAAGAGCTCGTCGAAGGCCGCACGCCAGCCGGCCTCGTCGTCGCGGTCGACGGCCGCGACCGCGGCGTCGTCGAGCTGGTTGAGCTGATCGTGGAGCTCGTCGGCGATCTCGTACTGACCCTCTTCGGAGATGCGGACGATCATGCCTGGCCCTCTTCGAGCTGCTTGGACTCGGCGGGCGTGCTGCCGGAGCCGAGCTCGGCCTTCATCTTGGCCAGCTCATCGTCGACGACCGCACCGCTGGAGAGCTCCTTGAGCTGACGGTCGATGTCGTCGTCGCCGCCTTCGCCGAGCTGGGTGAGGTCCTCGAAGGCGCCTGAGGCCTCGAGCTCGCCGACCGCGTCGGCGCGGGCCTTCATCTGCTCGGTCTTGTCGACCGCGCGCTGCATCGCCAGGCCGACGTCGGCCATCTCCTCGCCAACACCCGTCGCCGCCTCCGAGATCCGCACCTGCGCCTCGGCGGCCGAGTACTGCGCCTTGATGACTTCCTTCTTGGTGCGGAAGGCCTCGATCTTGGTCGTCAGCTTCTGCTGGGAGTCGATCAGCTTCTGCTGCTGGGCCTCCAGCTCGGTGACCTGCGAGTCGAGCCCTTGCAGCTCGGTCTGCGCGACGTTCTTGCGCTCCAGCGCGACGCGCGCGAGCTCCTCGTTGCCCTGTGACAGCGCCTGGCGCGCCTGGGTGTCGAGCTTGACGACCGACTGCTCGAGCTTGGAGGACTGCATCTGCAGGCGCTTCTTGGCCGTGACGACGTCCGCGATGCCCTTCTTGACGTTCTGCAGTGACTCCAGCTGCTTCTGGTAGCTGTAGTCCAGCGTCTCTGCCGGATCCTCGGCGCGGTCCAGCAGCTTCGAGATCTTTGCCTTCACGACCGTTGAGAAACGGCCACTAACGCCCGCCATCGGGCCTCCGTACAGATCGTGGGAAAGGGTTCGGCCTAAGCCTAGCCCCTTGCCCGCGAACGTCCGCTAGAAGCCGCTGGGGTGCCGGGCCGTGAAGCCCTTGGTGCTGCGCAGCACTGGGCGCCAGCGCGGGCCCTTGCCACCGGCGGGATCGCCTGCGGCGCTGGTGTCGAGGCGCAGACCGGCGATGACGGCGAAGGCATGGCCCGGGTTCGTGTAGATCGTGAACCAGGTGCCGGGGCCCTTGGCGCCCCACTTCATGAAGGACGAGGAGTCCAGCGGGCGCGGCAGCAAGTCGGCGCCGTGCAGCGCGTAGGAGACGGTGCCGGAGCAGTCATAGCCGCGCGAGAGGAACTTGGCGTTGTGCCCGCCGCCGTAGACGTAGGGCTTGCCGATGATCTCGTTGGCCGCGGCGATCGCGTCCTTGACCTCTTGAGGCGCCGAGGCGGGCGCGGCGGCGTAACCGGTCGGCAGGATGGTCGCGGTCTGCTCGGGGGTGAGCTGCGTCGTGGCCGGGTTGGGCTGGCCGTAGGTGGCGCCGCCGGTGTCGACTCCGACAGCGGGGATCGCCGTCGGGGCCGGGGTCGTGCTGGATGGGTCTGTGCCACCGGTCGCCGTCTGCGCCAGGGCCGCAGGAGCGGCTACCAGCGATACGGCAAACGTCAGCACAAGGGCGAATGCCCGCAAGTCGAATCCTCTTTCGTCGGCCTACGGGGTTAGCTGACGGGCTAGCGCGGAAAGAGCCTGCGCTTCTCACGGATAACCGTGTGATTCGCCCCAAACAACCTGGGTCCCCCGCCCGCTGGCTCCTCACCAGCGGTTCGGCGTGGTTGGAAACCTACAGGACGGGGCGGAAAGATGCACATCCGCGTCCCGCAATGCAGGTTGCACCCTGTGGTTCGGCGGGCAGCCGGGCGATCCTCACCCCAACGGTTCGCCACCGGACGGATGATCCACCCGGCAGCCAAGAACGATCGACGCGTAACGACGGACCGAAGACGTAGCCTGCCGGGCCATGCGTCTCGCGCGAATCGCCGCCGCGGTGCTCCTTGTCGCGCTGGTCGTCGCCGGCTGCGGCCGGAACTCCGACACACCCGATCAGCCCCGCACCACACCCACCACGGGCGCCAAGGGCACCGAGACCACGGCGGCCCAGGACCTCGGCTTCCCGACGTTCGCCACCAAGAACACGACGCGCATCGGCGGCGCCGACGCCATCGCCGACGCCGCGGCCGCCGCCCGGGCGGTCTACACGGGCGCCTCGCGGATCACCCGCCCGCAAGCCGTCGTGCTCGCCGACGACAGCGACTGGCGCGTCGGCCTCGCCGCCTCGGTCCTGATGGCCGCGCCGATCCGCGCGCCGCTGCTCTACGCCCACGGCGCCGACAAGCTGCCCGCCGCGACCCAGAACGCGCTGACCGCGCTGGCGCCTAAGGGCTCTAAAGACGCCGGCGGCGCACAGATCATCCGGGTCGGCGACGTCCCCGAGCTCAAGGACACCAAGACCACCGACCTGCGCGGCGAAGGCGCCTTCGCGCTCGCCCGCGCCATCGACGCCTTCCAGGCCGCCGCCCGCGGGACCACGAGCGACCGCGTCATCGTTGTCGGCGCCGATGCGCCGCAGTACGCGATGCCCGCCGCGGCGTGGGCAGCCAAGGCCGGCGACCCCATCCTCTTCACCCGCCGCGACAGCATCCCTGAGGACACGCGCGCGGCGATCGCCGCCCACCAGCAGCCGAAGATCTATGTCCTCGGCCCGCCCAGCGCCGTCTCGAACAAGACCCTCACCCAGCTCAAGAAGCTCGGCAGCGTGACGCGCATCACCGGCGCAACGCCCGCCGCCGCCTCGGTGGCGTTCGCGCGCTTCGTCGACGGCGCCTTCGGCTGGGGCGTCGTCGACCCCGGCCACGGCTTCGTCTTCGCCGACACTCGGCGCCCGACCGACGCGGCCGCCGCCGCCCCGCTGTCGGCCAGCGGCACCTACGGCCCGCTGCTGGTGACCGACGACCCGGACAAGCTGCCGACCGCGCTGCAGAGCTACCTCCTTGACGTGCAGCCCGGCTACACCAGAGATCCGGTGCGCGGGGTCTACAATCACGGCTGGATCATCGGCGACGAGAGCGCGTTCTCGGTCGCCGTCCAATCGCAAATCGACGCTCTCCTGGAGATCGTCCCCGTCAACGAACGCGGAAGCGCCCCCACCACACCATGAGCCAGGCCGAGAGCCCCGACCGCCTCAACCGCGACGTCACCGTCGACGACGTCCGCCAGCTCATGGGCGCCTCGACCCCGCACTTCGCGCTGCAGCTGCGCAACCGGATCGCGCGCCTGATCGACCCGCTGGCCGCCGACCACCCCGCGCGGGCGCTCGGCGAGCAGGAGATCGCGCGCCTCACCGCGCTGGGCTTCGACGGCGAGACGCGCGGCCACCACGCCGAGGCCGGCATGCGCACGCTGCGCTCGGTCAGCGACGGCGCGGCCACCGGTGGCCCGGGCGCCGAGACGCCCGAGCCGCACACCACAGCGGACCACTAGGCCAGAGATGGCGGCGCGTGACGAGACCGCGCTGCCGGACGTGATCGCCCGCGCGCTGCCGCTGCTCGATCCCGGCGTGCGCGAGCAGGCCGGCTTTCCGGACCTGCGCAACGGCTACCTGGACCTGCTCGGCGGCCGCGACGATGGTCTGCCCGACGGCGCGGGCCCCGCGCAGCGGTTGATGCGCTCGCGGGCGCTGCCGCTGGTCTACGAACGCTGGTGGCGACCCGCATGGGGCCGGGTCTTGAAGGGCGCGCTGGCCGGCGGGATGCGCGACGAGCACCGCATCGCCCGGCTGCTACTAGGCCTCACGCCCGGCGACGGCGTCCTGGACGTGGCCTGCGGGCCCGGCAACTTCACGCGCGAGTTCGCCCAGATCGTCGGGCCGGGTGGGCTGGCCGTCGGGATCGACGCCTCGGCCACGATGCTCGCGCGCGCCGTCGCCGACACTCCGGCAGGCCTTGTCGCCTACGTGCGCGGCGACGCCGAGGCGCTCCCGTTCCGCGACGCGAGCTTCGACGCAGTCTGCTGCTTCGCCGCGCTCAACCTCTTCTCCGACCCCGACACGGCGCTGGACCACATGACGCGCGTGCTGACGCCCGGCGGCCGGATCGCGATCCTCACCAGCTGCCGGCTGCAGTCGGCTCCAGGCCGAACGCTCAACGACCTCGTCGGCGCGCGCAGCGGCGTGCGGGTCTTCGAGCCCGACGAGATCGTCGATGGGCTCAAGGCACGCGGCTATGCCGAGGTCCGTCAGCGGATCGCCGGGCTAACGCAGTTCGTCGGCGGGCGCTTGGCCGCTTGAACCGCCGATACCCTCAGCAGTGATGCGCGCGGGAGTCTTTCTTGCCTATTGGCCGTGGTTCACGCCTGCCGAGCAGGTCGAATTGGCCATGCTCGCCGACGGCCTCGGGCTGGATTCGGCCTGGGTCGCCGAGGCGTGGGGCCAGGACGCGGTCTCGGTGCTCGGGATGCTCGCGGGCAAGACCGAGCGCATCGGGCTTGGCTCGGGCCTGATGCAGATCCCGGCGCGGCGGGCGACAGCAACCGCGATGGCCGCCGCGTCGCTGGATGTGCTGAGCGAGGGCCGCTTCCGGCTCGGGCTCGGGCTCAGCGGGCCGCAGGTCAGCGAGGGCTGGTACGGCGTGCCGTTCACCAACAACTTGAAGCGCACGCGCGAGTACGTCGACGTCGTGCGACGGACGCTGGCACGCGAGCCGATCTTGGCCGACATGGAAGGCGGCGAAGCCGGCCTTGGGCTCGGCAAGCCGCTCAAGCTTCTGGCGCGGCCGGTGCAAGAGCGACTGCCGATCTACCTGGGGTCGATCGGGCCGAAGTCTGTCCGCCAGACCGGCGCGATCGCCGACGGCTGGCTGCCGTTCATGCTCGACCCGACCGAGCCCGAGCTGTTGCTCGGTCCGCTGCGCGAGGGTGCAGAGTCCGCGGGGCGCTCGCTGGCCGACATCGACATCGCGCCGGTCGTCCCATTGGCGATCGACGAGAACCTGGACGCGGCGCGCAATGCGGTTCGCCCGTGGCTGGCCTTCTACCTCGGGTCGATGGGCGCCAAGAGCAAGAACTTCTACGTCGAGCTCGCCGAGCGCCAAGGCCACGGCGCCGCCGCGCGCGAGGTCCAGGAGAAGGCCCTGGCCGGCGACCGCCTTGGCTCGGTCGCGGCGGTGACCGACGGGTTGGTCGACGCGGGCGCGATCGCCACGACGCCGGCGGGACTGGATGAGCAGCTGGCGATCTACGAGCGCGCGGGCGTCACCACGCTGGTGGCGGTCCCGTGCGGCGAGGACAGGCCCGGCGTGCTGCGGGCGCTGGCGGCGGCGACGGTGACGCTGTGACGACACAGCCCTCTTCATCATCCCCCCGCCCTGAGGGCATCGCCGGGTCGTCGCTCGCCGGGCCGTTCCCGGTCGGCGCCTATGCCGAGAAGCTCCGCGAGGAGCTGCGCAAGCGAGCGCGGGTCCAGCTCTTCGGTGAGGTCTGGAACTTCCGGTTGTCCAAGGCCAAGGTCTACTTCGAGCTGCGCGACGGCGACGGCGCGGTCCCGTGCGCGATGTGGCGCAACGACTTCGAGCGACTGAAATTCGATCCCGCCCGCTTCGTCGACGGCTGCCAAGTCGTGGCCGCCGGCGGTCCGGACTATTACCCCGGCTCGCGGACCTCGTCGCCCTCGTTCTCCTTCGACGTCATCGGCCTGCGGATCGCCGGCGAGGGTGACCTGCTCGCCCAGATGGAGGCGCTACGCCGTGCGCTCGGCGCCGCCGGCCTCTTCGAGCCCCAGAAGGCACTGGCGCGTCCGGCGTTGCCGCGCTGCATCGGCGTCGTCACCGGCGAGGGCGGCAAGGCGCGCGATGACGTCTTGGCCGGGCTGCACCGCCGCGGCTGGGCCGGCCGCTTGGTGTGGGCGTTCGCGCCGGTCCAGGATCGCCACGCCGCGCCGTCGATCACCCGCGCGCTGCAGGATCTCGCCGCGATCGAGGAGGTCGAGGTCGTCATCGTCGCTCGCGGCGGCGGCTCACTGGCCGACCTGTTCGCGTTCTGTGACGAGACGCTCTGCCGGACGGTCGCGCTGCTGCGCGTGCCGGTGATCGCCTCGGTCGGCCACCACACCGACCGCACGCTGATCGACGACGTCGCCGCAGTCAGCTGCTCGACGCCGACGCATGCCGCCGAGTCGGCGGTGCCCACGCATCCGCTGGAGGCGCGGGAAGCGCTGGCGCGGCGTGCCGCGGGGCTGGAGGCCCACGGACGCCGCGCCGTCGTCGGCCGGGCCCGCCATCTCGCCGCGCTGTCGCGGGCGCCCGCCCAGGCGATCGAGCGCCATCGCACCGCGCTGCACCAGCGGCTGCGCGAGCTGCGCGCCGCATCGCGCCGGCGGGTGGCCGAGGACCGCGAGCGCATCGCACGGCGGGCGCTCGTCCTCTCGCGAAAGGTGGGCGCCGCTGCCGGCCCCGAGGACCGCGCGCGGCGCACCGCGCTAGACAGCCTCGCCGCCGCGCTCGCCGCGCACGACCCCGAGCGCACCGTTGCCCGCGGCTACGCGATCGTCGACGATGGCGCGGGCGGGATCGTCACGTCGGCCCAGCAGGCCCGGGCGCTGGGTGATGTGCGGCTCTTCTTCGGCGACGGCAACGTGAACGCGCAGATCGACAAGGACCCTAAGAACCCCGAGGAGGGCGCGTGAGCACCACGCAGAGCTACGAAGCCGCCACCGGGCGGCTTGAGGAGATCATCAAGCGGTTGGACTCCGGCGAGGCAGGCCTGCGCGAGACGCTCGACCTCTGCCAGGAGGGTCGCGGGCTCGTCGAGTTCTGCGCCGGCGAGTTGGACGCGGTCGGCCGCGGGCTGGAGGAGCTGCGCCTCGACGAGCTCGTCGCGCGCCTGGAGCAGCGGCCGTCCGGCGACGCGCCGGCGAGCGCATGAGCGGCCTCTGGGAGAAGGTCGCCGACCTGCCGCTAGAGATCGAGGACTATGCCTTGGAGCGCCTGCAGCGCGATGTCTCCAGCGACTTCACCCGTGTCTCGACCGTCCTGCGCTTCCGCGGCGATGGCCACGAGGGTCTCGGCGAGGACGTCAGCTACGAGGTCGCCGATCAGGACGCGTTGCAGGCCGCGGGCGCCTCGCAGCCATTGGCCGGCACCTGGACGCTGGAGTCCTTCTGCGATCACCTCGCAACGCTCGACCTCTGGCCCGAGCCGGCGCGTCACGACGCGTCGGTGCTCTACCGCGTGTGGGCGTATGAGTCGGCCGCGTTGGATCTCGCATTGCGCCAGGCTGGTCTGTCGCTGACCGAGGCGTTGGGACGCGCGGCGCACCCGATGACGTTCGTGGTGTCTTTGCGCCTCGGCGAGCCAGCGACGACGGCACCGCTGCGCGCGCGCCTGGATCGCTATCCGGGTTTGCGCTTCAAGTTGGATCCCACGCCATCGTGGACCGAGGAGCTCGTCGCCGAGCTCGTGGAGACCGGCGCGGTCGACACGGTGGACTTGAAGGGGTTGTACAAGGGCTCGGTCGTCGACAACCCAGCAGACCCCGCCTTGTATCGCCTCGTCGCCGAGGGCTTCCCCGACGCCTGGATCGAGGATCCCGCGATCACCGACGAGACCTGGCCGGCGCTGGAGCCCTACCAAGACCGCATCACGTGGGACGGCAACATCCACTCGGTCGACGACATCGTCTCGCTGCCGTTCCCACCGCAGATGGTCAACGTCAAACCCTCGCGCCTTGGCGGCTTGCGGCCCTTGTTCAAGGCCTATGAGTACTGCGATGACCGCGGCATCGCCATGTACGGCGGCGGCCAGTTCGAGCTCGGCGTCGGGCGTGGGCAGATCCAGTACTTGGCGGCGATCTTCCACCCCGATGGGCCGAACGACGTGGCGCCGGGTGGCTTCAACGATGTTGAGCCGCCGGCGGGGTTGCCGACGAGCCCGCTGCCGGTCGCCGCGAGCGCGACGGGGTTTCGTTGGGGGTAGGGCCGGGTCGGACCCGGGCAGGGCGAGCGTCGGTGGCGCTCAGTGCGCGACGTGGCTAGTGGTGCGTGGCGTGATCTGTCGGCACCGAGGAGAGCGAGCGGAAGTCGGGTTCGCGGCGCCCGCGGTCGTCCGCGTGCGCCAAGGGTAGGCAATTCGAGCCCGAACCACACTCGATGGCGTTTTACCCGCGCATACCGCGGGCTCGATGCCATCCGTGCGCTCGATCGCACCTTGACTGCGATATGCGCAGTCCACGTGCGATCGAGCGCGAAGATTCGACCCTGAATCGCCCACCTGCGCCACCACGACGGCCTAGCCACACCAGCCACGGTCGCGCCGCCCCGGCGCTTCTCGCCCTCGGTGCCGACAGACCACGCCACGTACCACCAGCCAGCGCTCCGCGCTGAGCGCCATCGACGCCCGCGCCCAAGCGCCGCACTGCCAACCAGGACGCGGCCCCATAGCCCGGCCACCCGGTACAACTCCCGCCCTATGCACGAGCGCCTCGGGATCGTTGGCAGTGGAGCGATCGCCTGTGGGCTGGCGGCCGCTGCCGCACGCCACGGCGAGGTGATCCTCTGGGCGCGCTCTGACGACTCGGCGCAGCGGGCACGCGCCATGGTGGACAAGAACTGCGGGCGACTCAGCGGCGAGGTCAACGCCGAGCACGTCAAGATCGTCCAGGACCTCGGCCCGCTGAACGACGCGACCGCGATCATCGAGGCCGTCGTCGAAGACGTCGAGGCCAAGGCCGCGCTGTGGCGCGACCTCGCGCAGATCGCCAACGACAGCGCGCTGCTGGGCTCGACGACGTCGTCGCTCTCGGTCGCGCAACTGGCCGGCGCCAGCGGGGCGCCCGAGCGCTTCGTCGGCCTGCACGTCTTCAACCCGGTGCCGAAGATGAAGCTCGTCGAGCTCGCCTTCCCCGAAGAAGCCAGCGCCCAGACGCGTGCGCGTGCGACGGCGCTGTGCGAGGGACTTGGCAAGACCGCCGTGATCGTGCCCGACATCCCGGGCTTCGTCGTCAACCGCCTCCTCTTTCCCTACCTCTTCTCCGCGGTCGCGCTGCAGGAGGAGACCGGCCTAGCCGCGGAGGCGATCGACACCTGCATGCAGCTCGGCGCCGGCCACCCAATGGGCCCGCTCGCGCTGCTGGACTTCGTCGGCCTCGATGTCGCCCAAGCGATCGGCGAGGCGATCGGCGTCGCCGTCCCGGACTCGCTGACGGCGCTGGTTGACGAGGGCGCCCTGGGCCGCAAGAGCGGCCGCGGCTTCTACGACTACGACTGACGCCCACGCGCGAGCGTGAAGCGCGGCTTACGATTGCCATCAGGAACTTCCGTCGCGCGCCGGACACGCTTGCGGCAGGCTGCGCGCCCATGCGGATCCACGCCATCCCCCACTCCACCAACGTGCATCGCGTCGCGCTCGCCCTCGGGCTCAAGGGCGTCGCGGTCGACGAGTGGGTCCAGCACACGCCCGAGGACCGCACCGGCGTGCGCGCAGTATCCGGCCAGGACCTCGTTCCCGTGCTGGAGACCGACGACGGACAGGTGCTCGTCGACTCGATACCCATCGTGGCGTGGATCGACCAGACGTGGCCGGCGCCGCCGCTCTACCCCGCCGACCCTGCGGCACGCCGTGAGGTCGAGGGCTTCATCACGTTCTTTAACCACGTCTGGAAGGTCGCTCCCAATGCGATCGACGCCGAGCAGCAACGCCTCGGGGCCGCCGCCGACGCCCAGCGCATCGCGGCCTGGGTGGCGCAGCTGCGGGGCTGGCAACACGGCTTCGACGGTCTCCTGCACGGCCGCGACTACCTCTTTGGCGACACGCCCGGCGCCGCTGACATCTGTGCCTATCCCTTCCTGCGCTTCGCCACCTCTGCCGATCCCGACGACGATGACCTCTTCCACGGCGTCCTGATCGAGCACCTGGAGACCACGCCACGGCTGGCAGCGTGGATCGATCGCATGGCCAAGGTGCCGCTCCCTCCGAACTTTTAAGGCGTCTTCAGGAAGCGGGCAGAGAATCGTTCGCGCGAACGTACTCGCACGTGCACCTCCTCCCAGAAGCACGATCCGGCCCGCTCCTCAGGCGGGCCGGTTCGATTTCTGAGCGAGACAGCGCCGCGCCGCCTGATGAGCCCTCCTCAGGCGCCGGTTCGATTTCTGGCCAAAGAAGGCGAAGCGGATGGACCCACCCCGGGCCCATCCGCCTCTCACAGTCGCCGCATCGCTGTCCCACGAGCGAGAAGCGGCGGAACCCCGGTCCGTCCGTCCACTTTCCGGGGCCCGTTCCACAAGCCTCCAACGTGCACGGCGCGCAGAACTTGCGCCCTTGCGGACGTCCGTTCTAGCTGCCGCGCTGTTCGCTGCCCGCGACCGCGCCCTGCTGAGCGCGACGCTCACGGATACGCACGGCCTCGATGCGGTTCTCGCGCACCGACTCAACGCGGATCGAGTAGCCGTCGGCGGTGATCTGGTCGCCGCGCTTGGGCAGCCGCCCCAGCTCAGCAAAGACGAAGCCACCGACCGAGTTGTAGGCGTCGGTGTCGACCGGCAGCTCGACGCCGTGGTCGAGCAGGTCGGTGATGGCGACGTGGCCGCGGACGAACCAGTCGCCGTTGGCCAGCCGCCGGATCTGCCCGCCGGCCGGATCGGTCTCGTCGTCGATCTCGCCGACGACCTCTTCGATGATGTCCTCGACGGTGACGATCCCGACGACGCGGCCGTACTCGTCGACGACGACCGCCATCGAGGAGCGCTGGCGCTGCAGGTCGGCGAGCAGGTCGTCTAGCGGCTTGGTCTCCGGGACGATGACGGCCTGGCGCACCAGCGGCTCCAAGGACGCGTGCGGCCCCTCGGCCATCAGCGCCTGGGCCAGGCGGTTGGAGTGCACGATGCCGCGCACGCGGTCGCGGTTGTCGTCCTCGGTGACGACTAGCCGCGTGTGGCCGGAGGAGATGCAGCGACGCAGCGCCGTCTCGACATCCTCAGACAGGTCGACCGTGACGACCGCCGGGATCGGCGTCATCACCTGGCGCGCCTCCTGCTCGTGCAGGTGAAAGACGCCGCTGAGCATCCCGGCCTCGCCGGCGTCGAGCTTGCCGCCCGCACGCGCCTGGCCGATCAGGATGCGCAGCTCCTCGGGTGTCGCGCCTTCTTCCGAGGCCGCCTCCGGGTCGACGCGCAACAGCCGCAGGATCGCGTTGGCCACCATGTTCAGCAGCGAGATGAAGGGCTTCATCCCGATGTTGAAGGCCTTCAGGGGGCGGGCGACGAAGATCGCGATCCGATCCGGGTGGATGATCGAGTAGATCTTGGGAACCTGCTCGCCGACGACCACGTGGGCGGCGGTGACGATCACGTAGGCGATCCCCACCGAGATGCCGACCTGCACGCCGTGGGAGAAGCTCCCAAAGATGGGCTCGAAGATCGTCGCGATCGCCGGCTCGCCGAGGAAGCCGATACCCAGCGAGGCGAGCGTGATGCCGAACTGGCACGCCGAGAGGTACTGGTTGAGGTCGTCGTGCAGCTCCATCGCACGGCGCGCGCCAGCATGGCCGTCGTCGGCCAGCTCCTGCAGCGACGAGCGGCGTGAGCGCACGAGCCCGAACTCGGCGGCCACGAAGAAGCCGTTTACGAGGATCAGGACCGCGACGGCTAGAAGCAGCAGTGCGGTCACGCGTGGGGGCCGGGTCCGTGCCCGGCGCTACTTCGAGAGGGGTCGTCGTTCATGGAGCGACTGCGTGCACCGTATCAGCGCGGCTGGGCGCCCGGCAAACGGTCGATCGTGGCGGCGAGCTCGAAGTCGGCCTGGGTGAGCCCGCCGGCGCTGTGGTTGGTGACGCTCAGGCGCAGCTTGTTCCACCCGTGGACGAGGATGTCGGGGTGGTGGTTGGCCTCCTCGGCCACGCCTGCCACCGCGTTGACCAGCGCGATCGCGGCCGCGAAGTCCTCGCACGCGACATCGCGAACGATCATGTCGCCGTCGCGATGCCAGTCCTCCAGCGCGCCAAGGCGCTCGTCGATCTCCTGAGCTGCCAACAGCTCTGCCATATCCTCGCCTCCGATGCGGATCGTGAGCCTGGTACCCCACGCTACCGAGTTGCTGTACGCGCTCGGCCTTGGTGACAGTGTCGTCGGGGTCACCCACGAGTGCGACTACCCGCCGGCGACCGCCACGGTGCCGCGGATCACGCGCGACGTGCTGCCGGCCGGCCTGAGTGCCGCGGAGATCGACGCGGCCGTGCGCGAGCGCACCGAGAAGGGCGAGGCGATCTACCTCCTGGATGAGGAGAAACTCGCCGAGCTGGAGCCCGACCTCATCGTCACCCAGGAGCTGTGCCCGGTCTGCGCGGTCTCCTACGAGGAAGTCCGCGACGTCGCCAAGAAGCTCGACCCCTGCCCCACCGTCATCGCGCTGGACCCCAAGACCTTCGGCGAGACGATGGGCGACATCCGAACGCTGGCCCAGGCGACCGACGCGCGCGACGCCGCGCTGGACCTCGTCGCCCGCCAGCGCTCCCGCGTCGACCGCGTGCGGATCGCGCTCAAGGGAGCCCGCCGCCGCCGCGTGATCGCGATCGAATGGTTTGACCCCGTCTTCATCGCCGGCCATTGGACGCCGCAGATGATCGAGATGGCCGGCGGCACCGACCTGCTCGGCTTCGCCGGCGAGCACTCCGAGCAGCTGGAGTGGGAGCTCCTGGAAGCCGCCAAGCCCGAAGTCGTGGTCTGCATCCCATGCGGTTACGACGGCCCGCGGGCGCTGGCCGAGGCCGAGCAGTTCGGCGACCGCTTGCGCGCGCTGGGCGCTGCGGAAGTCGTCGCGCTCGACGCCGCCGCCTACTTCAGCCGGCCGGGGCCGCGGTTGGTCGACGGGCTCGAAACGCTCGCCCACGCGCTGCATCCCGACCGGGTCACCGAGGCGCCCGGCCGCGTGCATCGCGTGATGTTGTAGGCCTCGCTCGCGCCTAGCGGCGCTTCTTGACCTTCACGCTGAAGTACGTCCACTTCGAGGACGAGGGCTTCAGCGGCTTGGGCGCCAGGTAGCGAACCCGCACGCGCCAGGCGCCAGAGCGCTTGAGCTTCTGGCGCACCTTGAACGGCTTACCTGCCGGCTTGGTCACCTTGTGCAAGGTCTTGAAGCGCGCCTTGCGCTTCTTGGTGGCCTTGGTTCTCCATTGCCACTGGATCTGGACCTTGCCCGGCAGCGCCGAGCCCGACGGGCTCAGCAATTGCCCGCTCAGCAGGCAGCTGGCCGCCTTGGTGCACTTCACGGCCTTCAGCGTGAACTTGGCCGGCCCGATCGCGATCAGCTGGCTCGCTGAAACCTTGCGCACCTGGACGTCCTGGCTGCCGACGTTGCCTTGGGCGTCGGTCGCGCTGACCGTGATCGTGTGGACGCCGATCGGTAGCTGCTCGGCCCCCTGCCAGTCGAGCGAGACGGCCTTGTCGTTGGCCAAGCCGTCACTGAAGTTCTGGATCGTCTTGCCGTCGGCGGCGAAGGTGATCCGGCGCGGCGCCGAGGTGTCGCGCGCCGAGGCCGAGATCAGCAGGCTGCCGGCGTAGGCCTGGCCGACCTTCGGCGTGACGATCTTGATCGCGGGGCCGTCGAAGTCGCCGCAGGCGCCCGAGAGCGTGTCGCCGCCGGTGGCGATCGCGTGAAAGACGTCCCACGCCGGCTTGTGCGCACCGCCGGTGGTCAGCAGGCCGTAGTGGCGCAGCTCGTCGAGCGGGTTCTCGGTGGTCGGCGCGTCGCGCAGGGTGAACCAGGTCGCGGTCTCGACGCCGGGCTCCTGGGCCAGGCAGTGATAGCCCTGAGCCAGGTAGGTCGCCTGCTCCGCGGACGTCACACCGGAGGGCTTAAGACCAGCCGAAGCGCCGCGCTCGCAGGACGGCCCGCCGCCCGAGGCCGGCTGCGTCGAGCTCCAGCCGTACTCGGTGACGCGCACTGGCTTGTTGTCGCCGTGTGCGCGCAGCGTCGCGATCACCTCGCGGATGCCGAGGAAGACGTACTGCGAGATGCGGCCGTCGCGGTCGCGCAGCACGGTCGCCGGACCGTTGACCAGGCAGCCCGTGTCGAGGTGGACCGCAGCGGCATCGAAGCTCCCCTGGATGCCGTGTGCGTAGAGCTGCTCCAGGAACGGGTAGTCGTTGCCGGTCAGCGGGCCGAGCACAACCTGGGCGGTCGGATCAGCGGCGCGCAGCGCGGGCGCGGCGGCCTTGACCAGCGCCGCGTAGGCGGCGGGGTCGGCCTTGGGCGCCCACCACTCGTCGGCGTCCTCCTCGTTCCAGAGCTCGTAGGCGATGTTGTGGCCTGCGATGCCGGGTTGCCCCGCGAAGTACGCGAGCGCCGCGGCGTAGTCGGCCGGGTCGCGCGGCGCCGCGTTGAAGTTCGACGAGCCCGACGCCCACGGTGGCGAGCCGGTGAAGACGAAATTGGCGCGCACGCCGGCGGCACTCAGCCGCGCGACGATGTCGGTGTAGGCCGTAACGAGGTTCGGGGTGAAGCGACCCTTGGCCGGCTCCAGGCTCGGCCACATCAGGAACATCCGGACCTCGCGTGCGCCGGTGGCCAGCGCCTCGTCGAGCTGGGGACCGACCGGAATCCCGGCGGCGTTGATGCCGAGCGTCGGCGCGGCGTCGGCGCTCGCGGTGGGCAATCCCACGACGGTCATCCCCACCGCGATCGTGAGCAAGACACGGCTGAGTCGGCGCACGGCGGGCAACCTACCGAAGGCCGGCGCGCCGTTACACGGAGATGTTGTGCAGGTTGCCTGAGACGGCGACCGCCCCGATCACCGCGATGACCGACAGCACGGCGCACGCCACGTAGCCCAGCAGCGGCTGGCGCAGGCGATCGGCGCCGTGGAAGGCCAGCCCGGCCAGCAGGCCGCCGATCAGCCCGCCGATGTGGCCGCCGAAGGCAATGTTGAACCCGGGGATGAAGCTGATGGCCAAGTTGATGAGGATCAGGCCGCCGAGGCCGCCGCCGAACGCCTCGTAGCCACGCCGCCACTGCTCAACGGCCAGGACGCCCATCAGGCCGAAAACCGCACCCGAGGCGCCAACGACAACCGACTCGGTCGTCTGCACCAGCGCACCGAACGAGCCCCACAGCAGAGCCGTGAAGTACAGGACCCCAAAACGCACCGAGCCCAGCAGCCGCTCCAACTGCTGGCCGAGGATCCACAGCAGGTACATGTTGAACCCGATGTGGAAGAGGCCGCTGTGCAGGAACCCGCTGGTGACCAGCCGCCAGTAGTCGCCGGCGTCCACGAGCGGGCCATAGAGCGCGAAGTGCTGGTAGATCCACCCGGATCCGGTGCTGCTCAGGCCGATGCCGCCACCCGAGCTCAAGAAGAACACGACGCAGGTGACGATGATCGCCACCGTCACGCGCGGCTCGGCGTTCATCGTCGCCGCGGTGCGCACCTTCGTGCGCTCCTTCGAGCAGACCGGGCAGCGCATGCCGACCGACGTCGCCGTCATGCAGTCGGGACAGATCGGACGGCCGCAGTTCGAGCACGAGACGCCCGTTTCGCGGTTGGAATGGCGATAGCAGGTGGCCATGGAGGCGCCGCACGCTACCAGCGGGCGATCAAGGCACGTTTAGGTCAGCTTGGCGCCCATAAGGGGCGCGCTGGTGGGCTGCTGGCTGCCGCCAGGCGGCTCGGTGGTCACGAGGACCTGATCGGTGCCCTTCAGCGACTCCAGGATCTCGACGCGCGCGCGGCCGTCGGACGGGACCGTGAAGAGCGTGTGCGTCGGCCGCGGCTTGTCCTTGCCGTGAATCAGCCACACCTGGTAGACGCGGCCCGACGGCGCGGACGGCATGCCATGGAGGTCCAGCACGCCGTGCTGGCCGGTGACGCGCAGCGCGACCTGCGCGCCCTTGGGCCCGAAGCCGGGGTGCGAGATGGTGTCCTCGCCGCCCGACAGCAGGACGCCGGCGACCACGCCGAGCGCCAGCAGCGCCGTGGCCAGCACGGCGGCGGGCAGCGGCCGCAGCCAGCCGAGGAAGCGACGCTCGCGATCGCCCACACGATCACTGGCCCGCCCACCCGGCCGGTCGGCCTCGGGGCCCGCGGCGCGCAGCAGCTGCGCCTCGGACTCCACCACATTCATGATCCGGCTCTTGAGCGCCGGCGGCGGCACGAGCTGCGGTGCGGCCATCGGCAGCACGTCAGCGACGACCTGCAGCTCGGCGACCTCGACGCGGCAGATCGGGCAGGACTCCAAGTGGTCGGCGAAGGCGCGCGCGTCGAGCTCGTCGAGCGCGCCGAGCACCCACGGCCCGGCGTCGTCGCGATGGCGACAGTCGTCGCTCATGCCGGCACCTCCATGAACTGGCCCAGCTGGCCTCGAAGCTTCTCGAGCCCGAGACGGATGCGTCCCTTCACGGTTCCGATCGGCATCTCCAACATGGTGGCGATCTCCGAATGGGAGAAGCCACCGAAGTAGGCCAGCTCGATCGCCTTGCTCTGCTCCTCAGGCAGCCCGTCCAAGGCGGAGCGCACCTCGGCGGCCTCCTCGCTGTGTGCCGCCTGCAGCTCGGTGCGCTCCTTGGCCTCGAAGCGCTCCTCGAGGCCCTCGTCGCTGGCCCGGCGTGAGTCGTGGCGCAGGTTTCGTCGCAACGAATCGATCGCCCGGTTGTGGACGATCCCGAGCACCCAGGTGCGCACGCTGCCGCGGGTGCGGTCATAGCGGGCGCCCGAGCGCCACAGCGAGAGAAACGCCTCCTGCACGACGTCTTCGGCAGCGCCGCGGCGGCCGGTCATCCGGTAGGCAAGGGAGAAGGCGGCGTGGGCATGGCGTTCGTAGATGACCTCGAAGGCCTGTGCGTCACCCTGACGCATGAGCTGCATCAGATCCTCGTCGGCCAGCGTCATGCGCGTGCGATTGGTATCTGCGGCGGCCACGGCCTGTACTTACGCGTCACCCCGCGCACCGGATCATCGCCCGTGCGCCAAGCGCGCGCTCACCGATCGAGGAGCTTGCGGGTCTCGTCGGCGACCGCGTGCAGCGTCCGCTCGGCGAGGTCGATCGGCCCGGAGGCCTTCGAGGCCCTACGGCGATGCTGCTGGCGCACGCGCAGGACCACGAGCGCCGCGCCCGCCGTCGTCCCGATCGCCGCCGCCGCGACCGGGCGCACCCAGTTGCGCGGGTCGCGCATCGTCGACAGCTCCCAGCTCTCGAGCTCGTCCTGGGCCAGCTCGGTGAGCTCGGTCAGCGTCGATTCCAGTCGCAGGCTGAGTGCCTCAGGCGGCTCGACCGGCGTCAAGGCCCGCCGCAGCAGGCCCTCGAAGTCCCCGAAGGTCTCGCTCATCGCGCGCTCACCCGCTCTGCCTTGTCGCGACGATCTCTTCCAGCTGCTTGATCGCGCGGTGCAACAGCACCTTGGTTGCGCCGTCGGTCTTGCCCATGGCCCGCGCGATCTCGCGGTTGTCCATGCCCAGCGCAAAGCGCATGATCAGCGCCTCGCGGCGGTCGTCGGGCAACTCCTTGACACCCTCCAAGATTCGCGCCAGCTCGTCGCGACCCTCCACGAGATCCTCGGTGGTGTGGGTCGTGCGCAGCGTGTCGGTGTCCTCGATCGGCGTCTGCGGCTTGCGCGAGCGGTCCCGGTAGAGGTTGGCGGCGAGGTTGTGCGCGATCCGGATCAGCCACGGTCGCAGCGGGCGCCCGTCGGACTCCGCCACCGCCCGTTCGAAGTGGCGGTAGGCCTGCAGGAACGTCTGCTCCGTCAGGTCCTCCGCATCGTGGTGGTTGCCCACCCGGTAGTAGGCATAGGAGTAGACGTCCTTCAGATGCGCCCGGTAGAGCTCCGAGAAGTCCGCGTCCAGCTTGGCCTTGTCGGCGTCCCCCACGCACAGCAGCCTATCCGCCGCCTAGGCGGCCCGGACGAACCTCTTGGTGCGCTTCGGCGGCGTGGTAATCGCCGAGGCCCAGTCGCCCGCGTTGACGCGGCCCTCGACGACGTCGGCCAGGCCGCAGACGGCCGGGGCGTCGACACCGCCCTCGCGCAGCGCGAGGGCCAGCAGCGGCAGGGCGTCCAGCGACTCGGCCGCCTGGCCGAGGGCGCCCTCGATGTCTTGCGGCGCGGTGCCGGCGGCCAGCAGCTCACCGGCGCGGCGGTTGCGCGAGCCCGTCGCCAGGACGGTGGCGATGAGGTCGCCGGTACCGGCCAGGCCGGCGAACGTCTCGGCGTGGGCGCCTTGCGTGCGGGCGTAGGCGTCGACCTCGGCGAAGACCCGGCCGGCAGCAGCACCGACGGCGTTGGGGCCGGCGGGACCGGCGGTCGCGGCGGCCAGCGCGGCGGCGTTCTTGGCGGCGCCGGCGAGCTCGACGCCGATGGTGTCGGTCGAAGTCTCGGCGTAGAGGCCGGCCTTGCCGAGCAGCTCGGCGAGCTGGCGGCCGAAGCCGCGGTCGGTGGAGGCGACGACCAGCGCGGCACCGTGGTCGAGCGCATCGGCGGCGTGCGCGGGGCCGCCGAGGCCAGCGATCGCGCGGACGTTGGAGCGCTGCGCGACGTAGACGCTCGGCAGCGCGCCGTGCGGCGGGACGAGGCCCTTGGAGGCGACGAGCAGCCCGGTCCGGGCGGTGATCGCGGCGCCGTGGGCGGCGATGACGTCGGGCAGCGCACGGGCGGGGACGGCGAGCACGACGAGGTCGTGACGGCCGAGCTCGAGGTTGGCGGCTTGCGCGACGCTGACGGTCTCCGGCAGGATCTCGCCGGGCAAGTAGCGGTCGTTGACGCGCGTGGCCTTGAGCAGGTCGGCTTGGGCGGCGGTGCGCGTGCCGAGGTCGACCTCGACGCCCGCGCGGGCCAGCGCGATGGCCAGGCCGGTGCCCCACGAGCCGGCGCCGATGATGGCGGCGCGGCGGATCGGCGGCAGGCCGCCCAGCCACTCCCACTGCAGCATCACGCAGGGCCAGATGCGCTCGGTGACGGCTTGGGCCAGCTGCGGCGACGGCTCGGCGACCTTCGGAAAGCGCAGCGGTGCACCGGCGCGGATCGACACCTTGTGCGGGCGGATGCGCCAGCCGCGGCGGATGGCCTCGGTGCCGATCATGGCGAGCGGGATGACCGGTGCGCCGGTCTCCAGCGCCAGACGACCGACCCCGCGCTTGGGCGTGCCCAGCGCACCAGGGCGCACGCGCGTGCCCTCGGGGAAGATCAGGACCGGGTCGCCCCGTTCGAGGATCTCGCGCGCGGTGGCCATCGCGTCCTCGTCGGCGGCGCCACGGTCGATCGGGAACGCGCCGAGGGAGTTGAGGAACCACGCGGTCACGCGCTGGGTGAAGAGCTCCTTCTTGGCCACGTAGTAGATCGGCCGCCGCGACATGAGGCCGATCACGAAGGGGTCGATGAACGACCGGTGGTTGGAGACGAAGATCACCGGTCCGTCGACCGGGATGTGCTCACGGCCGATCCGCGACAAGCGGAAGTAGATGGTGAAGAACGGCTGGACGAATGCCCGCGAGATCCAGTAGACGAGCGGGTTGACGCCCTTGTTGCGCGCCTTGTCGCGTGCACGGGCCAGGTGGTTGTCGCTCTCCATGTTGCTCTCCATCGTTCTGGCGTACACCTGCCGGGGCCCGAGGGTTACAGTGCGTCCATGGCCATCGATCGTGCGCGCACTGCCCGCGGAGCCCTTGCCGGAGCCGTCGCCGCCGGGGTCTGGGCGGCCCAGCAGCCGCTGGACCAGAAGCTCTTCGGCCTGAAGTACGACGACACCGAGCTGCTCGGCAAGGCCGTCACACGCCGCCGCGCGTGGCCGGTGGTCGGGCTGGCGATGCATCTGGCCAACGGCGCCGTGTTCGGGGCCGTCTACGCGAGCGTCGTGCGTCGCGTGCCGCTGCCGTCCTGGTCGCGGGGTCCGGCGGCGGGGCTCGGCGAGCACGTCCTGACCTGGCCGCTCGTGCTCCTGACCGACCGCGTCCACCCCGCTCGCGACGAGCTGCCGACACTCGGGACGAGCGCCCGCGCCTTCGCCCAAGCGACCTGGCGCCACCTGCTGTTCGGCACCGTCCTCGGCGAGCTCGAACGGCGGTTGAACGACGAGCCCGACGAGGAGCTCCCGAGCTACGAGCACGTCGTGTCCACCAACGGCCACGGCAACATCGAGCACGCCATCACCGGCGCCGCCTAAACTTGCCGTTCTGGCAAGCCGGGGTAGCTCAGCGGGTAGAGCACTGCTCTTGTAAAGCAGGTGTCGCGGGTTCGAATCCCGTCTCCGGCGTCGTCGTTGTTGTCGTCGTCGTGCGTGAGGACCCGCGGGATCCAGGTCGCTCAGAGCTGCACTGACCAGCTTCTAGCGACCCGGATCGCGCTAGAGGCGATCGCGCCAGGTGACCGCGGCGGAGGCGACGGCCGCGAGGGCTTCCTCCAGCTTGAAGCGGTTGTCGGTGCGGCGCGCGACGGCGAGGGCCTTGAGCGCGTCGGCCAGCAGGGCCGGGCCGGCAGGCCCGTCGGAGCGCAGCGCTTCCAGCTCTGAGGCGGTCAGCTTGCGTGCGGTGCCCGTCGCCGCGATGGCGACCTCGGCGTAGTCGCGCTCGGCACGTGCCGCGCGCGCCTCGGCGCGCAGTGCGGTGTCCTCGGCCGTGGCCGCCCGAGCCAAGGCCTCGTCGACGATGCGTTGCTCGGGCGATGCCGCGATCACGTGCTCGACGCGGACCGCCGTGCCCTGCAGCTCGGCGATCCGGCGCTCGGCGTCGGTCGCCCGCGCCTGGGCGCGCTCGACGGCGACCTGCGCGTCGACCAGCTCGGCTCCGACCCCACGCTTCTGGGCGCGCGCCTCGGTGACCGTCGCCTCGGCGCGCTCCAGGCGCGAGGCGAGCTTGACCGCGGTGCGGCGCGCCTCGGCGGCGTCCATCCGCGCCTCGGCCAGCTCGGACTTCAGGGTCGCCGCGCGCGCTTCGGCCGCCTCGCGCGCCCGCTGCACGCGGGCCAGCGCGGCGGCGTCGGTGACGCGCTCGCGGACGATCTTCGTCTTGACCTTCGGCGCGGCGGCCGCACGAGCACGGGCGCGGTCCAGTTGGGTCTGCAGCCGCTGGGCGCGCGTCTCGGCGTCGGCGACGCGTGCCAGCGCGGCGTCGACCGCCACGCGCGCGTCATGCTCCAACCGCGCGGTCGCACGCGCGGAGAGATCGACCTCAGTCCGGCGCCTCGGCCCACGCTTGGCCGGCTCGAAGCCGGCGGCGCGGATCGCAAGCTCCAACGAGCCGTCAAAGCAGCGCCGCGCGGCGTTGGCCGACGGGTAGGCCGAGCCGCAGACCGGACAGCCGGCGCGGTAGCGGTCGATCCGCCAGACCTGGCCGGTGATCTTCGCCTGACCGGGATTGAGATCGGCCAGGCGCGGGACCTCGCCATGGGCCTGCACGAAGTGCTGGATCTCGGTGATGACGGACTCGGGGGTCCACTGCGGGGTCTTGCCCCGACGTGGGGCCCCCGCGATGTGCACGGGGGCCATATGCGCCTGGCCCCCTAGTGCATGCGCCGGGCGCACGCGCCCGCCGGTCCGAAGTGCCGCGCCCGGTCGGGCATCGGCGGTCCGGGCTCGGGCCCGAACGGAAGAGAAGGGAACTGGTGCAGGTGCTTCATGTGCTGATGCACCGTATCGACACCGGCGCCGCGATCCAACAGCCGCGCGTCAAGACACCCTGCAAGTCCGCTCATGCGGCAGCCTGTGCAGCCTCGGTCGCGCCCCGTGCGACGCACCCCGCAAGGTGATCGTTGACCAGCCCGCAGGCCTGCATCGCCGCATACGCCGTGGTCGGCCCGACGAACCGGAAGCCCTCGCGCTTGAGCGCCTTGGCCAGCGCTGTGGACTCCGGCGTCAGCGCCGGGACCTCGCCCCAGCCCGCCGGCGCCGGACGGTCGGGGTCCGGCCGGTGTGACCACACGAGCTCGGGCAGCGACGTGCCCTCGTCGCGCAGCGCGAGGACGGCGCGCGCGTTGTTGATGGTCGCATCGACCTTCAGCCGGTTGCGCACGATCCCGACGTCGGCCATCAGCCGCGCGACATCATCGGCGTCAAACGCCGCGACCGCCTCGGGCTCGAAGTTCGCAAACGCGGCACGGAAGTTGTCGCGCTTGCGCAGGATCGTGATCCACGCCAGCCCGGATTGAAACGCCTCCAGCGAGATCCGCTCATACAGCCCGCGCTCATCGCGGACGGGCCGCCCCCACTCATCGTCGTGGTAGGCGCGGTAGAGCGGGTCGTCAGCCCCGAAGCAGCGCAGTCCGTCAGCGTCGGCCATCGGGCCGGAGCCTATGGCTTCTTCTTGACCGTGATCGTCATCTTCATCTCCTCCTCGTGGAAGGTGCAGATGATCTTGTAGGTGCCGGCCTTGGTCAGCTTGCGCTTGAAGTCGTCACCGGACGCCAGCGGGTCTGACGCGAACTTCTTGACGCCCTTGGGCGCCGCGTTGAGCTTGACGTCATGGACGTCGGCGACCTCGTCGGTCCAATGCCAGTCGACGGTGTCACCGACGTGGACCGTGAGCTTGCCCGGGCCGTAGTAGTTGTCGTTGACGGTGACCTTGCGGGTCTTGCCCTTCGACGTCGCCCCGACCGCCAGCGCGGGCGCCGCGGCAAAAGCCGCGGCGCCCATGAGCGCGAGGGTGGCCCTGCGGCCCATCACTTGACGGTGCCCGCCATGTAGTGCTCCAGCGGCGTGAGGCCGGCCTGCGGGACATGACCGGTCTTGACGAGGAACGCCTCGTGGGTGGGGTCGATCGCCCACTGGATGAGCTCGCCCTGCGTCGCGCCGTCAAACGCGTTGGCGCCCGTGAACGGGCACGGCTGGAACGTCGACGCGTTGGCCGGCACCGTGACGGCGACGCCCACGTTGCCGCTGATGCAGTTGTCGGCGCCGTTGCCGTCGTAGCTGATGTCGCGGCCGTTGAGATCGGTCCCATTGAGGCCGAACTGGTTGTTGGTGATCTGGTTGCCGATGAGGTCCGAGACCTCGGGCTTCTTCGGCGCCAAGATCAACTGCTGGATCATGCCCGCGCCCGCCAGCCAGTTGCCGTAGATGCGGTTGTTGTCGATGATGTTGTGACGGCCGCCGAAGAGCAGCACGCCAACGCCCACGGGGTACGGCGCCGAGTCCGCGGCGGCAGGCTTGAGCTTGAACGGCGCGCCCGCGTAGTAGTTGAAGTTGTTCCAGAAGATGTCGTTGTCGGTGATGACGTTGTCCTCTTCCGGCGCGTACTTCTCCGAGCTCAGCGTGTTGGGGACGACGCCCGTACCGTTGTTGTAGAACTTCGACTTCGAGATCGTCACGTAGCGCATGTTGGTGCCTGACCAGCCCAGGACGTTGCCGTAGGACCTGATGTTGCGGACGATCGAGCGGACGGGCTTGGCTTGGGGCGGCGTCTGCCCGATGTAGAACCCCGAATCGCTGTTCCACGCGGCCTCGGAGTCGGTCATCGTGCCGCCGACCGAGTTGAAGGCGTAGACGCCGTACACGCCCACCAGGAACGCCCGCAGGTTGGTGAAGGTGTAGTTCTTCGTGTTGACCGCGAAGAAGCCGTTGGCGGAGTAGTGCTGGGCGGTGAAGCCGTTGACGGTGACGTTGACCGCCCCGTTGATCTGCACGCCGTTGGCCTTCTTAATGTCCTTGCCTTCGAGCACGACCTTGCTCGGCGCCCTCGGGTCGCCGATTAGCTTGATGTAGCGCTTGGAGGCGCCGGAGATCTTGACGCCCTCGCGGTAGGTGCCATGCGCGACCTTGACCGTGTCACCGGGGTTAGCCCGGTTGACGGCCGACTGGATCGTGGGGAAGCACGACTTCTTGGCCTTACAGACCTTCAGGGTCCTGAACGGGCCCTTGGGCTTGGCCGTGCCGCCCTTGGGATAGGCGGGCGGCGGGTAGTCGACGGCGCCGGCGACCGGGGCGGCGACCAGCGAGGCAACGACCGCGGCGGCAATGGTGATGGACCTGCGATGAGACATGTGGGGATTTCTCCTACTCGACGAGGTACCAGCCGGCCATGCCCATGTCCTGATGGGCGAAGACATGACAGTGGTAGAGCCACCGGCCGGGGTTGTCTTCGACAAAGCGCACCGAGGTGGTCTCGTTGGGACCGACCGAAGGTGTGTCGACGAAGGCCCCGGCGCTGTCCTTCCAGCGGTGGCCATGGATGTGGAAGTCATGGAAGTTGTTGTCCATCCCGAAGACGTGCAGAGCGACCTCCTGGCCGACCTTCGCGCGCAGGATGGGCGTGTTGCCTGCGTAGGCACGCCCGTTGATGCACTGAAACGCGCGGCTCAGGCCGGTGACGGGCGGCTGCAGCTGATGCAGGAAGAGCGACGCCTCGACGGCGGGGACCGGCGTGCCCTTCTCGCGGACGATGATCGAGCCGAACATCCCGCGAAACGTGTTGAGCGTGTGGTTGGGCCCGTGGTCGTGATACGGCCAGGCGCCGACGCTCTCGGGAACGCACTCCCACGTGTACTTGAACTCCTCGCCGGGGGCGACGAAGCCGCCTGCGCGGGTGTAGCGACCGAGGTAGACCCCGTCGTACTCTGGGTTGTACTTCACACCGTGGGGATGCATCGTCACGGGCTGGGCGAGCTTGCCTGTGAGCCCGTTGCGGAAGTGCACGACCAGCGTGTCGCCGACCTCGGCGTGCAGCGGCGGGCCAGGGATCGCGGCTGGGCCCAGCGGCGCGGCGAAGCCCTCGGTCATCTCCTGGTAGACAGTCGCGGTGAACGTGGTCTTCCCGTTGATGGCGACGTCGTGCCAGTCATCGCGCTTGCTCGGCACGATCGTCCAGCGCGTGGTCGTCGCCTGGATCCAGTGCTCGACCACGCGACCGCCGGGCTGCGGGGACGGCGTCACGTAGGTCTGCTGCTCGGTCGCCTCGGTGATCTTGGGCCGGGTGACCTTCGCGGCAGCCGCGTCAGCCTTGGCGGCGTCGCCACGCTTGGCGACCGAGATGCGCTCACCGCCGATGGTGCACAAGAAGGCGCCGGCCGCTCCGACTTGGAGGAAGCGGCGGCGGCCGAGCGTGGGGTTCAGCGAGTCGAGCGGGTCCGGCGTCATGTGTGGGGTCAGCGTCGCCGGAGGACGGGACAGATGAGCGGGGGCTCCCCTCCGGCAGCGGCTGCGATCCTACACACGACCTGGACACTTGTCCAAGACAAATGCACAGCTCTCCGGTACGGTGCGCACCATGGCCGGTCCTGGAGCAGCGACCCACGCGCCGACGCGCGGGCGGCGCGACCCCCGCGGCGAGCTGCGCCGCGCGGAGCTGCTGGAGGCCGCGATCCACCTCATCGGCGCCCACGGCCTGGACGGCGTCACCCACCGCGCCGTGGCTGCCGAGGCTGGCGTGCCCGCCGCGTCGACGAGCTACTACTTTCGCTCCAAGGACGAGCTCATCGACGACGCGCTGCGCACGCTCGCCACGCGCGAGATCGAGCGCCTGCGTGAGCGCCGCGACGCGCTGGGCGCCGGCGCGGCCGACCTCGAGACGCTGAGCACGGCACTCAGCACCTGGATCGAGGAGCAGCTGACCCCGGAGGGCCGCGTCGCGATGCTCGCGCAGTACCAGTTGCAGCTGGAGGCGGCCCGCCGCCCCGAGGCGCGCGCCATCCTCGCCGCCTGGAAGGACGGCACCGACGACCTGGCCGAGACCGCGATGCGCGGCCTCGGCGCCACCGACGTGCCGACGTCGGCGATCCTGCTGATCTGCGCGATCGACGGCCTGCGGCTGCGGCTGATGGCCTCAGGCCACGAGCCGCTGCGGGGCGCGGAGCTGCGCGCCGTGGTTCGCGCGCTGCTCGTGAGCTTGGTCGACGCGCCGTAGGGGCTTGTCTGCGGGTGCGGGTGCCGTCTTGAAGTCGGGTGCGGGCGTTAGTGGCTCGTTGAGGTCGAACGCAGCTCGGGTGGGCCTGTTGAGCGACGCATAGTGGCCGCAAACGGGCCCACCCTCGTGTGGCCTTGACGTTCGTGGTGCGGTGGGCCCGTTGAGGGACGAACCTCGTCCGCAAACAGGCCCACCCTCCCGCGGGCGCCGGCGGACGACCCCGGGCGCCACGAAGCCCGGCCCCGCTCGCTCTCCTCGGTGACGACAGACCACGCCACGCACCACCAACCAACGCCCCGCACTGGGCGCCACCGACGCCCGGAACCCAACCCAGAGCGCGAAGCGCTAAACCGCGACCCAGGCGCCGTCGCGGCGCCCGAGGGTCACGGTGTGCTCGGTGCCATCGGCGCCGAGCACACGGAAGACGGCCTGGTCGGCGTCGGTGCCGGGCTTGTCGACGACCTGCACGAGCTGGAGCTCCCGCACCTCCTGCGGGGCGACCGCGGCACGGGCGGCCGCCTCGATCGTCGAGCGCTCCCAGCCCTTGTCCTGGGCGCGGGCATCGGCGAGCGCCGCGTCCGCCGCCTCGATCCGCGCAAGCAGGCTGTCGGCCAGCTTGTCGCGCCGCCGACCGCTGGCGTAGAGGCCGCCGACGAAGAGCAGCACCGCCAGGATGACGATGACGCCGGCGACGATGCCGAGAACGAGGGAGAAGCTGCCGAGGATCACGAGGGGGATTAGAGCATCACGTTGCGAGACGTGAGATGGACCCCGACCTTGCGCTTGACGCGCTGCAGGGCGTTGTCGACCGTCTTGGTGTCGCAGCCGAGCTTCTCGCCGACCTGCTCGTAGCTGTAGCCGTCGAGGTACAGCGACAGCACACGGGACTCCAGCTCCGACAGCGCGGTCGAGAGGCAGGCGACCAGCGACTGCAGCTCCTCGGAGCTGATGACCTGGTTGACCGGGTCGTGCACGGGCGAGCCCGGGATGACCTCGTCGAGCGTCGGCTCACCGTCCTGGGCCGAGGCCGGCGTCGCGCTGAACGAGACGTACTGGTTCAGCGGCGTGTGCTTGTTGCGCGTGGCGGTCTTGACCGCGGTGATGATCTGACGCGTGATGCAGAGCTCGGCGAAGTTGCGAAAGCTCGACTCGCGGTCGGTCCGGTAGTCGCGCACGGCCTTGTAGAGGCCGACGAGGCCCTCCTGGATCAGGTCATCGGCGTCGCCGCCGGCCAGGAAGTACGAGGAGGCTTTGAGCCGCACGAAGCCGTAGTAGCGGCGAACAATGCGGTCATAGGCGATTGCATCGCCTTGCTTGGCGAGGGCGATCAGGTATCCATCATCGACCTGAACTTGCCCTTGAGGGTTGAAGGAGAGACGAGCCACGAGCGAATCCTTTCCTGCATCAATGCAGGGGAAATTGCTCAGTGGCGCACTCCTCCCCTGGCGCCATCTGAAATTCTCGACCAGGAGGTTCCTCAACCTCTGGTCGACCGTTATGTGGGCGGGACCCTCCCACAGTTATGGAGCTTCGTCAAGCCGATGCAGGGATTCTTGCGACGGCGCCGACTCAGCGAGCCGCGGCGCGAGCGTCGATGACGCCGTACAGCAGCACCGCGGCGGCAGCCGAGACGTTGAGCGAGTCGACCCGGCCGCGCATCGGCAGCGAGACGACGTCGTCGCACATCGCCCGGACCCGCGGCCGCAGGCCGGTCCCCTCGGCGCCCATGACCAGGACGACGCCGCCGGTGTAATCGGGCTCGCGGTACGGGCGGCCCTTGGCCGCCGCGCCATAGACCCAACAGCCGGCGCCCTTGGCCTCGCCGAGGTAGTCGGCCAAGTTGCGGACCTGGGCGATCTTGAGGTGCTCGACCGCGCCTGCCGACGCCTTGGCCGCCGCGGCGGTGACCTCGGCGCTGCGCCGGTTGGGGATGATGATCCCGCTGGCGCCCGCGGCCTCGGCCGAGCGGGCGATCGCGCCGAGGTTCTGGGGATCCTGGATCTCGTCGAGCGCGACGATCAGCGGGGCGGGCCCGTTGAACAGCGACGCGGGATCGGCGTAGGGATACGGGCCGACATCAGCCACCAGGCCCTGATGGGCGTCGCTGCCGCAGCGCTGGGTCAGCCAGTCGCCGTCGGCAGGCTCGAGCAGCACGCCGTCCAGCCACGGCTCCTTGGCCGCCCCGCTCGTGGCCCAGATGCGCTTGATCTCGCGCCGCCCGGCACGCAGCGCCTCGAAGATCGGGTTGCGGCCGTAGAGGACCTCGACGTGCTCACGCACGCGGTCCGGACGGCGTGGCTCGTGCGCCGGCGGAGCGCTCGCGCCCGACGTCGCCTCCGCCCCGCGCGGCACCGGCTTGCCACGCCCTGGCGTGCGGGGCTTGGGCCGATCGCGGTCACGCGGTGGCTTGGGCTTGCGCGGGGCGTCGTCGTCGTCGCGGCCCTTGCTGCGACCACCGCGCGGCCCACGGGCACCGCCACGAGGACTCATGCCGGGACCAGCTCGGCGCCGGCAGGACCATCGCGAACTGTCCAGCCCGCATCCCGCAGCGCGTCGCGCAGGCGATCGGCCTCCGCCCAATCCTTGGCGTCGCGCGCGGCGTTGCGCGCGGCCAGCAGCGCCAGCGACGGCTCGTCCGGACCGTCGCCATCGGCACCGCCGCGCGCGAGGTCGGCGAGACCGAAGACATCGAGCATCTCGACGAGATCGTCGCGGCCCACCTCCTCGCGCTTGTTGGCCTCGCTGACCCAGGCAGCCAACGGCGCCAGCGCGCGCGAGGTGTTGAAGTCGTCGGCCAGCGCGGCGAAGAAGGCATCGCGGTGCTCGCGCAGCTCAACTGGGGACGGACCATCGACCAACCGCCGCGCGGCCTCGCGGATCCGGGCCAGCCGCCCCGATGCCGCCTCCAGCGTGTCGTCGGCAAAGACGATCGGTTGGCGATAGTGGCCGGTGGCGAAGAAGAGCAACAGCGTCTCGCGCCCCCAGCGCTCGATGACCTCGGGCAGCAGCGAGATGTTGCCCACCGACTTGGCCATCTTCTCGCCGCGCATCTCCAGCATGCCGTTGTGCATCCAGATCTGCGCGAGCTCGGCGCCGCGACCCATGCGGGTCTGGGCGGCCTCGTTCTCGTGATGGGGGAAGACGAGGTCCGAGCCGCCGCCGTGGATCTCGAAGCCCACGCCAAGCAGCTCCTCGGCCATCGCCGAGCACTCGATGTGCCAGCCTGGACGGCCACGGCCCCAGGGCGCGTCCCATGCCGTGTCCTCGCCCTCCTTCTGGGCCTTCCAAAGCGCGAAGTCCAGCGGATCTTGTTTGCGGTCTGCGCCCTCGATCCCCTCGCCCTGGTCGAGATCGTCGAGGCGGCGGTGCGAGAGCGCGCCGTACTCGGCGTCGGCTCGCACGCGGAAGTAGACGTCGCCGTCGACCGCGTAGGCGGCGTCACGCTCGATCAGCGCGCCGATCAACGACACGATCCCGGCGATCGTTTCGGAGGCCAGCGGCTCATGGTCGGGCCGCGGCAGGCCGAGCGCGTCGGTGTCGGCGACGTAATGCGCGGTCATCTCGCGGGCGAGCTCCTCGGAGCCCATCCCCCGCTCCCGCGCCGCGTCGTAGATCTTGTCGTTGACGTCGGTCACGTTGGCGACGAACGTCACGTCGTAGCCCTCGTGCGCCAGAAAGCGCTTCAGCCAGGAGAAGACGACGTAGGGCCGCGCGTTGCCGACGTGGATGCGGTTGTAGACCGTCGGACCACACGCGTAGATGCCCACCTTGCTGCCGGGTTCACGCGCGACGAGCGGGCGGTTCTCACCGCTGCGGGTGTCGTGAAGCAGGATCTCAGGCACGGCTCGCAGCCTATCCGTGCGGGGGTTGGGGGCGGGCGGGGCCTAGCTCATGGTCTCAGACACACACGTGGTTGATCCACTTCGGTCCTGGGCACGCCGTAATCTGCCGCCCCCCGTCATGTCCGCACCCGCCCTCCAAGAACGCGCGCTGACCCTCGTCGAAGAGGGGTTTCACACGCTGCCCGAGCGGTACCTGGGCGCTCCCAAGGGCTTTGACGTCACCTACCACGTGCGCCTCGGCGACGTGGGCCACACCTTCGAGGTGCGCTGTACCGAGCACCGCGCCCGGGTCCGCAAGGGCATCAGCGCGCGGCCGGCCGATGTCGTCATCGGCACCGACGCCGAGACCTGGTTGCGCCTCCGCGCCGGTGAGCTGAGCGCCGTCGAGGCGTTCCGCGACCGCTCCCTTTACGCGCGGGGGGAGCTCGACAACGCCGTGCGGTTCGAGAGCCTCTTCCGGCTGGCCGACGGGCGCGACCCGCTGATGCTGGTCCGCGACGTGCCGCTGCGCAGCGGCCTCCACGTCTCGACCCTGACGACCGGTGAGGGTCCGGACGTCCTGCTGATCCACGGCCTCGGCGCGGCCAAGTCCTCGTTCTTTGACTGCGCGGCGCTGCTGGCCGAGGCGGGCTATCGCGTCCACGCGCTCGACCTTCCGGGCTTCGGCGGATCCTCCAAGCCGCCGACCGCGCCGTACTCGGCGCCCTGGTTCGCCGAGGCAGTTCGTGGCGTGATGGACGCGCTGGAGATCGAGTCCGCGCACATCGTCGGCAACTCGATGGGCGGCCGCGTGGCACTGGAGATGGGCTTGCGCTGGCCCGAGCGCGTGCGCTCGATCGCCGCGCTCTGTCCCGCCGTCGCGTTCATCAAGCGCGACTTCCACCCGCTCGTGCGACTCCTGCGCCCGGAGTTCGGGCTGCTGCCCCACAAGCTGCGCCGCGGCATCGTCGAGCGCCAGCTGTGGTCGATGTTCTGCGACCCCGACGCGCTGGACCCGAGTGTCGCCGACGTCGTCGTCGACGAGTTCCAGCGCCACTACGCCAGCGCTGGCGCCCGCGTCGCCTTCTACGCCTCGGCGCGCAACATCTACCTGGACCGGCCCTTCGGCGACGGCGGCTTCTACCCGCGGCTGGCCGAACTCCAGCCGCCCGCGCTCTTCGTCTGGGGCACTCACGACAAGCTCATCCCCGCCGCGTTCCGCCACCGCGTGGCCGAGGCGCTGCCAGGTGCCGAGCAGGTCGTCCTCGACGGCTGTGGCCACGTGCCGCAGGTGGAGCGTGCCGAGCAGATCGCCGGGATGCTGCGCCGGCTCTTCATGCAGACCGAGGCGCTGGGCACGCACCGCTTCGCCCGCGCGGCTTGAGCGCCGCCCCCGGGTACGCTGCCAGCATGGCCGGAGCTCCGCAGCGCACGGCAGGCGTGTCACGCAACGGCCACCGTCCGGGTGGCGTCACCGGCGCACCGCCCGCCGGGACCGAGGACCCGCGCGCCGACGGCGACGTCCGCGACCCGAACACCGAGGCCGACTCCTTGCGCAACGTCGCCGGCCGGATGCTGCGTGGCCTCGCCGCCCAGGTCCAGCAGCGCGTCCCGCCGGCCGACCTCGACGAGCGCGATCCCGACTACATCCGCGAGACGCTGCCGCGCATGTGGCTGCTGGCCAGCCTCTACTTCCGTGGCGAGGTCCGGGGCCTGGGCAACGTTCCGGATGAGGGACCGGTGCTGCTGGTCGGCAACCACTCGGGCGGCAACCTGACGCCAGACACCACTGTGTTCTCGCTCGCCTTCCACGCCTACTTCGGCGTCGAGCGGCCGTTTCACCAGTTGGCCCATAACTTGGTCTTGTCGATGCCGGGTCTCGGCTTCCTGCGCAAGTACGGGACGGTCGCCGCCTCGCCGGCCAACGCGCGCAAGGCGCTGCGCAGCGGCGCGGCCGTGCTCGTCTACCCCGGCGGCGACCGCGAGGTCCATCGGCCGTCGTGGCAGAGCGGGCGCGTGGACTTCGGCGACCGCAAGGGCTACGTCCGGCTCGCGCTGGAGGAGGACGTCCCGATCGTCCCGGTCGTCGCGATCGGCGGCCAGGAGACCGCGCTGTTCTTGTCCCAAGGCGAGTGGCTGGCCAAGTTGTTGCTGTTGGACAAGCTTTTTCGGTTGAAGGTCTTGCCGATCTCGCTGGGGCCGCCTTGGGGGCTCAACGTCGGCGACATGTTGGGGCACATCCCGCTGCCGTCCAAGATCGTCGTCGAGGTCCTGCCGCCGATCCGGCTGCGCGAGGAGTTCGGCGAGGATCCCGACGTCGACGAGATCCACGCGCACGTCACCGCGCTGATGCAGGACACGCTCGACGCGCTGGCCTCCGAGCGGCGCTTGCCGGTGATCGGCTGAGATGCGCGTCGGTGCCGAGATCGACGTCAACGCCCCGGCCGAGGCCGTCTGGGCCTTCGTCGACGACCCATCGCGCTACCTGCACTTCATGTCGGGGATCACGCGCTGGGAGGTCGTCGGCGAGCTGGCGTCGGGCATCGGCGCGCGCTACCGGATGCTGATGCACGTCGGCTCGGCGGAAGTTGGTGGCCTGGTCGAGGTCGTCGAGCACGACCCGGGCCGCGACATGGCGTGGGTCTCGGTCGTCGGCGTCGACCAGCGCGGGCGCTGGCGGCTGCGGGAGAAGACCGGCCGCGGCGCCGGGGCGGTCACCCGGGTCGAGCTGCGGCTCTCCTACGGCGTCGCTGGCTCCGGCATCTTCGGCTGGCTGGCCGATCATGTCGCCGCCCCGACCGTGCGCGGCCACCTGCGCCGTTCGCTGCAGCAGCTCAAGCGCCAGGTCGAGCACGAGCAGCTGCGCAGCGCTGCGGCGGCTCGCCGCGCGGCCCGCGTCGCCTAACCTCCCCAGCAGCCAATGCCGCCCGGGTCCGCGCTGGACATTTTGGTCGTCGACGACGACGACGCACTACGCAACATGCTCACGCGCTCCTTCGAACGCGAGGGCCATCGCATCACGGCCGTCGCCGACGGCCACGGGGCGCTGGAGGAGGCCGGCCGCGGGCAGTTCGACGTGATCCTGCTCGACGTCGCGCTCGGCCCGGGACCGACCGGCTATGACGTCGCACGGGCGCTGCGCGCGCGGCGCAACGTGACGCCGGTGATCATGCTCACCGCGCTGGACTCCGAGGCCGACGCGGTCCAGGGCCTGGAGGCCGGCGCTGATGACTACGTCACCAAGCCGTTCGGGCTGGCGGAGCTGAGGTCGCGGATCCGCGCGGTCCTGCGCCGCGCCCACGGGCACCTGTTGGACGACGGCCTGTTGGAGATCGGCAACGTCGTGCTCGACCAGCGCCAGCGCGAGGTCTCGGTCGATGACAAGCCGGTGCGCCTGACCTTCGCCGAGTTCGAGCTGTTGCAGTGCCTGATGGCCAAGCCCGGCCGGCTGCAGAACCGCCAGGAGCTGCTGCGCGCGATCTGGGGCGACAGCGCCTATCGCGACCCGCGTGCGATCGACGTCCACATCCGCCACCTGCGCGAGAAGCTCGAAGAGCAACCGCAGGACCCCAAGTTGATCCTCACGGTGCGCGGCGCCGGCTATCGATTCCGGGATCGCTGAGAATGTCGCTGCGCACCCGCTTGCTGCTGGCCCTGCTGGCGACGAGCGTGGTGACGCTGTGCGTCGCGGCGCTGGCGCTGCTGTCGCCCCTCCAAGATCGGCTCGACAAGCAGAGCCGTGCCTCGGTCGAGGCCGCCGCCCTGGCCACGCGACCGACGCTGGCCACGGCGCTGGCGCGCAGCGGCGGGACGGCCGACGCCGACGTCCAAGAGATCCTGGCCACGCTCGCGCAGCGCACCGACGCCCGCGTCGGGCTGTTCAACGCCACGCCGGAGAACCTGTACCCCTTCGGCGGGATCACCGACCCGAACGTCGGGGACCTCTGGAAGGTTGCCGCGTCGGGCCAGACGCAGGCCAGCGCGTCGAAGGACGGCAGCGGCGTCGCGGTGGCGATCCGGCCCTCGGCCCCCAAGATCCCCAACAACGACCTCAGCGCCGACGCGCAGTTCCGGATCCTGGTCGTGCGCAAGTCCGACCCGGGCGGCAGCGCGGTCGACGTCGTGCGCAGCGCGTTCCTGACGGCCGCGGTCATCGGCCTCGGTGTCGCGCTGCTGCTCGGGATCGCGCTCTCGACGGGGCTGTCGCGGCGGCTCGGCCGCTTGCGCCGCACGGCGCTGGCGCTGGCGCGTGATGGCGTCAACGCACCACCACCGCCGCGTGACGACGGTGCCGACGAAGTTGGTGATCTTGCTCGTGCTTTGGCATCCATGCAGCAAGCGCTCGTCCGCCAAGAGGAGGCGCGACGGGCCTTTGTTGCGACCGCGAGCCATGAGCTGCGCACGCCGCTGACCTCGCTGCAAGGCAACCTGGAGCTGTTGTTGGAGGACTTGGACGCCGGCCACCTCGACGTCGAGGACGCGGGCGCGGTCCTGCGCGGCGGCCAGCAGCAGTTGCGCCGGCTGGCCAACCTCGCCTCCGAGCTGCTGGATCTCTCGCGGCTGGACGCCGGCGTCGAGCTGCGCCGTGAGCCGGTCGAGGTCGGCGAGCTCTGCCGCGCGGTCGCCGCCGAGTTCTCGCTGCGCGCCCGAGACCGCGCCGTGGACCTCGACGTGGTCCCGCCGACCGGGCCGGTCTGGGCCTCCGGAGACCCCGGCGCCGTCGCCCGCGTCGCCCGCATCCTGATCGACAACGCGCTGCGCTTCTCCCCCGCCGGCGAGACCATCCGGATCACGGCCGCCTACCACGGCGACCGCGCGACGCTCGAGGTCGCCGACCACGGTCCCGGAGTGCCGCAGGACGAGCGCGACCTGATCTTCGAGCGCTTCCAGCGTGGAACGCGGACCGGAGGCGAGGGCGGCTTCGGGCTGGGGCTGGCGATCGGGCGCGAGCTGGCGCGGCGACTGGACGGCGAGCTGTCGCTGGAGTCTCACACGGCGGCCAGCGGCGCGCGCTTCGCGCTGACGCTGCCGATCGAGATGCCGCGCGGGTCGGAGGGTGAGGGCGCCTCGGGCGACGAGGACGCGGCGGGAGATGCGCCGGCCGAGGCGCCGTCGATGCCACGGGTGGAGTGAGCGCTTGCGGACCGCTCGTCGGTGTCGTCGTTCTGACTCCCCAGAACTGGGACGCTGTCTGGTCGTTCTACCAGTAGCGGCTCGGACCGATCTCGCAGATGCTCGGCGGATGCCCAAGCTCGTGGTCGTCTTGACCGCCGTTCTCGCCCTCTCGGCCGCCGTCGCCGCCTCGGCCTCCGCGGCCATCGTCGTCGGCACCAGCGGCGTCCGACCAAGCGTCGACCAGAACACCGCCGGGAGCGCCGAGGCCTTCCGCACACCCGCGACCGCCTCGGGCACCGTCGACAGCATGAGCGTTTATGTCAACTCGACCTCGCGTGCCACGAAGCTCTTCGTCGGGCTGTACACCGACGCCAACGGCCACCCCGGCATGCTGCTGACGCAGGGTTCGAAGAGCTCCCCGACCGCTGGCACGACCAACGACATCACGGTCGGTGGGGCAACGGTGACCAGCGGCACCCAGTACTGGATCGCGATCATGGGCACCGGCGGCCAGCTGACCTTCCGCGACCAGCTCGGCGGCGGAAAATCCGAGACCCACGCGCTCGGCAACTTGACGACGATGCCCGCCAGCTGGCAGACCGGCATCACCTACAACGACGGTCAGCTCTCGGCCTACGGCTCGGCCTCCGGCGGCCAGCCCGTGCCGCCGGTGCTCAACGTCACGCCGACGACGCTGTCGTTCACAGCCACCACCGGCGGCGCCGACCCGGCTGGCAAGACCGCCGCCGTGAGCAACACCGGCGGCGGCACCCTGAGCTTTACGACCTCGCCGGGCGCCTCGGCCTGGCTGGCGGCTTCCCCGGCCTCGGGCAACGCGCCTGCCACCATCACGGTCTCCCCGCACATCAGCGGCCTGAGCGCCGGCACCTACGACGGCACCGTCACCGTCACCGCCGCAGGCGCCACCGGCTCACCGACGACGGTCGCCGTCCACCTGACGGTCACCGACCCGCCGCCGCCGGTTCCGGCGCTCGGCCTGACACCCACATCGCTGTCGTTCACCGCCACCACCGGCGGTGCCGACCCGGCCAGCAAGAGCGCCGCGGTCAGCAACACCGGCACCGGCACCCTGACCTTCACCACCTCGACCGGCGCGGCCGCCTGGCTGGCCGCGACGCCGGCTTCGGGCACCGCGCCGGCCACCATCACCGTCTCGCCGCACATCAGCGGCCTGGCCGCCGGCACCTATAACGGCACCGTCACCGTGACCGCCGCCGGTGCGACCGGCTCGCCGAAGACCGTCGCCGTCAGCTTGACGGTCACCGACCCCGCGCCACCGCCGCCGCCCAGCAGCGCCGACTGGCTGCAGGTCGACCATGACGCCGAGCGCACCGGCTTTGCCAGCGGCGAGACCGCGCTAGGGCCGGCCGAGGCGCGCACCCTCGGCCAAGCGTGGGCGACGACGGTGGACGGCAAGGTCACCGCACAGCCGCTGTATGTCGGCAACATCACGGCGGGCGGCCAGAGCCGCAACGTCGTGATCGCCGCCACCTCGGGCGCATCGATCTACGCACTGGACGCCGACACCGGCGCCATCATCTGGCGGCGCAACTTCGGCACGCCACCGTCGAACTGCGCGATCCCCGGCGGCTACGGCTTCGTCGCCCCGCCGGCCATCGACAAGTCCCGCAATCGCATCTACGCCGTCAGCGAGGACGGCGTCCTGCGCACGCTGGCGATGGCGGACGGCACCGACGCGGCGGCAGGCGTGGCGATCATCACCAACCCACAGACCAACCGCGTCTGGGGCGGCCCGACGCTGATCGGCTCGTCCACGTTGTACGTGTCGACCGCCAGCGACGGGTGTGACTCGCCGCCGTGGCGCGGGCGCATCGTCAAGGTCGACGTCGGCGGCGCCTCGCCGTCGCTGACCAAGCAGTGGGACGTCGTCCCGGGGATCGCCGCGCCGTCGGGCGGCGGCGGCATCTGGGGCTACGGTGGCGTGTCGGTGGATTCGGCCACCGGCCGGGTCTACACCGCCACCGGCGCGGATTCGGTCGAGGCCTACACCGTCTATGCCGACCGGCTCGTCGCGCTCAGCAGCGATCTGAACCTGCTCGGCTCCTACGAGCCGTTCCACCCCACCAACTACCCGTGCTCGGGCGATCCGTGTGATGTCGACTTCGGTGCGACGCCCGTCGTCTTCACCCCCGTTGGCTGCCCGACGATGGTGTCGGCCGGCAACAAGAACGGGGTCCTCTACGTCACGCGGGCCGCGACGCTCGCGGCCTCCGGACCGGCCGAGCAGGCGATCCAGCTCAACCCGGCCAACGACTGGCTGGGCAGTGGCGGCGTCGGCGGCGTTCCCGCGTGGGATCCGACCGACCAGATGCTGTTCGTCTCCGACGTCGGGCCGGGCTTCGGCGGCACGGCCGGCGGCATGGTCGGCCTGAAGGTCAACGCCGACTGCACGCTGTCGGTCGCGTGGAGCAAGACGCTGGGCATCGACCCGAACCCGGACTCCACCCCGACGGTCGCCAACGGCGTCGTCTACGTGGGCGAGGGCGCCACCGGCAAGCTCGCGGCCTACAACGCCAAGACCGGCGATCCGCTGTGGACCTCGTCGGCCGGCGGCGCGGGCTACGCGGCGCCGATCGTCGCCAACGGCATGGTCTACCAGGGCATTTGGAACGGCTTCTCCCCGGCCAACACCGGCACCATCAAGGCGTTCAAGCCTGGCGTCACACCGCCCCCGCCGCCTCCGTCCTTGCTGATCGGCGACACCGCCGTCGAGAACCAGCGCGACCAAAACAGCTCGGGCAGCGCCGAGGCGTTCCAGGCAACGGCAACCGCAAGCGGCAGCGTGACCTCGCTGTCGATCTACCTCGATGCGGCCTCCGACGCCGCGAAGGCCACACTGGGCATCTACACCGAGACCGGCGCCACCAAGCCGGGCACGCTGGTGACACAGGGCTCGAGCACGGCGCTCACCCCCGGCGCGTGGAACAAGATCACCGTCCCGGCCGCGACGCTCACCTCGGGGACCAAGTACTGGATCGCCCTGCTGGGCACCGGCACCGGCACGATCCGGTTCCGCGACGTCAGCGGCGGGTGCCGCAGCGAGACGAGCGCCTCAGGCTCGCTGACCGCGCTGCCAGCGACGTGGTCTACCGGCATCAAGTACACCGACTGCCCGCTCTCGGCCTTCGGGTCGGTCGGCTAAGCGGAGGAGGTCGGTGCGGCGGTGCCGCCCGGTCGCCGGAGACGCGCGGCCGAGGCGCCGTCGAAGCCGCGGGTGGAGTGAGGCGAGGCGCTACGGAGTTGGGACTTCGAGGCCTAGCCGGTCGTCCGCCGGAGTTCCGTGTCGAGCAAAAGGTCCATGACAACCGTTGCTCGACACGATCTCCACGCGCCGCGGGGCCAGGGTGAGCCCGTTTGGGGACGAGGAGCGTCCGTGTATAGGCCCACCTCCGCGCGCCGCGTTCCGATGTGCGCAGGTGGGCCTGTTGGCGGACGGTATGCGGCCGCAAACAGGCCCACTCCCCACCGAGGCAATCGCGGACGACGAGCCAACCCATCGAAGCCCCGGCCCCGCTCGCTCTCCTCGGTGACGACAGACCACGTTGCGCGCGACGTCCAACGCCCCGCACTGCACGCCACAAGCGTCCGCAGCTCAGCGCGAACCCAGCCCAGCCCGCCCCTCAACGACCGACGGGCCACCCTCTCGGGCGGCCCGTCGCAGGTCGGCTGGAGAACCCGGCTAGGAGTTGGAGACCAGCGGCTCGGTCTCGTAGACCGTCGTCGGCAGCTTGGCGTAGGGCTGCTCGGTGTCGGCGTCGGTTTGCTCCTCGTGGTAGACCGACTCGACGTTGACGGCCCAGATGTCGTGGCCCTCGTTGCGCAGGATGTTGTCGACCGCGCGCATCGCCGAGAGCATCGAGTGATCGGAGTTGTTGTAGCGGTGCAGGCCATTGCGGCCGACCTGGACGAAGTCCTCGAGCGGATCGAGCCAACCGCGGATCGCCTCGACGCGCTCGGCGTAGGTCTCGTCGTACATCGGGTAGGCAAGCGGGACACGCACGACGTAGCCGCGACGCACCTGCTTGGGCTTGGCCAGACCGAGCTGGTCGAGCTCGGCTACGGCCAGCTCGATGAGCTTGTCGTCGTCCATCATCCAGAGGTCATCGCCCTTGAAGGCGAAGTACTCCAGGCCGACGCAGGCAGTGTCAGGATCCGGGACCATCCAGGGCGACCAGGAGCGGTAGTTCTGGATCCGGCCGACGCGGACGGCCTCCTCGTGGATGTAGATCCAGTTGTCGGGGAAGAGGTCCTTGCCGTCGAGCACCAGCGCGACGGTCATGAAGTCGCGGTAGCGCAGCCCCTGAGCGGCCTGCTGGACCTCGGCGGGAGCGCCGGGACTCGTGAGGCCGACCATGTGACGCAGCGGCAGCGAGGACACCGTGCCGCGCGGCTCGATGATGCCTTGGGGCGTGTGGATGCGCACGACGCGGCCGTCTTCGACGTCGATCTGCTGCGCGGGCGACTCGAGCCGCACCTCGCCGCCCATCTCCTCGATGCGGCTGGTCATCATCTCCCACATCTGGCCCGGGCCATAGCGGGGGTACTGGAACTTGTCGATCAAGGACGTGATGTCGTCCTTGTTGCCCAGGAACGCGGCTTTGGCGGCGGAGAAGAAGTTGAGGTTCTTGATCCGCTGTGCGGCCCAGTCGGCGCGCAGCTCCTTGGTCGAGACGCCCCAGACCTTCTCGGTGTAGGACTTGAAGAAGTGGGTGAAGAGGCGCTTGCCGAAGCGGTTGGAGACCCAATCTTCAAAGGTCTCCTCCTTGCCCTTGGGCTTGACCGCGGCCCACAGGTAGGAGAAGCCGCAGCGCACGAGCTCGACGGGGCCGAGTTTCTTGATGACGTCGGTGCCCTTGAGCGGGTAGTCGAGGTACTTGCCGCGCCAGAAGATCCGCGACATGCGCGGGCGCATCAGGAACTCGTCGCCCATGATCTCGAGCCAGAGGTCGTTGACCTCCTTGTTCTTGGTGAAGAACCGGTGGCCGCCGAGGTCGAAGCGGTAGCCGTCGGGATCGACGACCGTCTTGGCGAGGCCACCAACCTGGTCCTCGGCTTCCAACACGATGACCTTGCGGCCGGCCTTGGCCAGCAGGTATCCGGCAGAGAGACCGGCAGGACCGCCGCCGATGACGACGTAGGGCCGGGAGTCCCCGTGATCGTCGTCGTCGTGGGTGGGCGGTGTCGGCGGTGCGTCGACAAGCGTCATGTCGTGCACCTTGCCCGTTGCGCGCGCGAATCCGGCCGCTTGCTAACGGCTCGTAACACTTCCTAACCGAACGATCCACCCTTTGGGAGGAAGTGATTTGGCAGCGCGACCGGCGGTTTGTGCGCGGCGGAATCGCCCGGTTGGTGGGTGCAGTAAGGCGGCAGCCGTCTCGCGATCACGCACGGCTGGCCGAGGAGACACCGGCCTCAAGCCCGACGATCAGATCAAGAAGACCCTCGGCCTCCCACGCACGGTTGCGCGCCGACTCGGTGAGACGCGTGAGGATTCCGGCAGCTTCCATTTGGTCGATCGCGTTCGCAACCGCCGGCTTCGTTCGTTGCGTCGCGGCAACGGCGACTGGCACCGTGATGATTGGATGGGCCGGAAGAACGGCGGTCAGAACCCATGCGGCTGCATCAGCACGAGGATTCGAGTGTTCTCGCAACCGTCTGCGCCACTCGTCCTGCAACTGGCTCACACGAATCGTGTAGTGAGCGGCGAGCGTCGCGGCCTCGGCGGTGGCGGCGGCGAAGAGCTCGATCCACTCAGCGAGCCGATCCTCGCGAAACAGCGTTAGACCCTTCAGGTAGCGGTCCTTGTCGCGAGCGAGCACGACGCTGATCGGGGGGACGAACGCCGGCGTCAGTCCGCGTCGGCGGAGCACGACCTGCACCAGGGCGCGGCCGGTTCGGCCGTTGCCATCCTCAAACGGATGGATCGTCTCGAACTGGGCGTGCGCGATTGCGGCCTGCACGAGCGGCGGAAGCGCGTCATCGTTGACGAACACGCACAGATCGTCGAGCAGGCGGTCGACCTCTGCCGGCGGCGGGGGGACGAAGGCCGCGCCGCAGGGGTTGTAGTCGTTGCCGCCGATCCAGTTCTGCGTGGTGCGGAACCGTCCGGCTATCTGCGAGTTCGGGGCGCGTTCGAGGAGCACCCGATGGATGTCCAGGAAGTCCGCGGAGTGCACCCCCTCGAGCTCTGAAGCCCGCTCGATCGAGAGCTGCATGGCATCGATGTTCGCGAGAATCTCAGCAGACCCCGAGCCCACCTTGCGGCCGGTCTCCTGGTTGGCCTCGGCACGAGCAAGACTGCGGGCATCTACCTGCATGCCCTCGACCTTCGAGGAAGCGATCGACTCGGTTCGCAGCAGGAGCCGCGCGAGTGGCATCAACTCGAGCCCAGCCGCGCGGTTCAGATCAGAGATCGCCTTCTCCGCGTCGGAGACCACGCCGGCGACATCGCCCGGCAGTGCGACATCGCCACCGGCGATCGCCCCTGGGATAAAGGCGTCGTACTCGCAAGCACGCCGGTAACGCGGAGGCGCGTAAACAGTTGGGTCCGCCTGCCAGATCTGATGGACGTACTGCCCTCGCACCGCGACCTTTCCTCGATTCGGTGATTAGGAAAGGATATCCCCGTTCCTTTCCTAACGACCATCCTATCCCATCGCGAACTCTTAGGAAAGGATCCGCCCTAAGCTTTCTCCCGCTACCCCAGGGTAATCAGCAGAGTCCGTCCACCCCACCCACTAAGCTTCGCGTCTTACAACCAATTACGAGGCCCCCGCGACCGCTAGAGACGGCCCGGGGGCGTGACCCAAAGGAGAAATCGCTCCCATGAGTGCCCCGCAGGGTAGCTACGGCTGCCGTATCACCGTCTCCCCCTCCGACGCCGACGTCCTCCGCGTCGAGGCCAAGAAGGTCCTCATGTTCAACCACGAGGAGTTCGAGGACTTCCTCGACTACGTCCCCGTCAAACAGCTCGAGCTCGCCGACATCTTCCGCGACGCAACAGCGGTCATCGACGCGGTGGGCTGGGATCCCGACATCTGCGTGCCGAACAGGAGTGCCGAGGTGCCGCTGACCCACGCCCACATCGAGCAGCTCCATCACCGTCGCAGCGATCTGCTGGACACCAACCTCGACCTGCTCACCGACATCGGCGCCGACCGCCAGCAGAACGCGATCGTCATGGCCGAGATCCACAACAACCGCCACAGCGTCGAAGCCCTCAATCGCATCTTCGACACCTACACCAACACGATCACCAACTGACCCACAGCGAACGGCACTGAACCCGCGTTCGATCGCGGGTTCAGTGCCGCCGAGGGGCCGGCGCGACGCGGGGCTGCGCTACCGACGCACGGACACCAGGGCCCGCACGCCCCGCGGCAGCCCTTTGCGCCCGAGCTTCGGCACGCCCCGGCTTGACCGGCCATCCCAGCGCCCGCGCCGCGACCAGGATCGCGATCACCACGCCGAACCCGAGGATGAGCCCGAGCAAGAGCGGCGAGCGCGCATCGGTCCCCGCCATCAGCGCGTGGACACCACCCAGCGCGAAGGCCAACGAGGCAAAGCGATGGGCCGAGCGCCAGCGACGGGCTCCGATGCGACGGCGCTGGTAAAAGGAGAGGCCGAAGGCCGCCAGGCAGTAAAAGGCGATGATGCCGAGGCCGGTCCACAACGGGCGATAGCCCATCGTGAAGGGCACCAAGATCCCGGTCACGCCCGGATGCAGCCACGGGTCGGCCAGCAGCAGCAGGCCGTGCACCGCGATCGCGACCAGGCCGGTGATCGCCAGGCGCTCGTGCCACGGGCGCATGCGCGCGGCGGTCGCGGGCTTGACGAGCTTGAGCGCCGAGACAAGACCCAGGATCGACACGATCCCGAGCGCCGTGAAGCCGACGATGCCCGCGGCGCGGCTGGCCAGCCACCAGGTGTAGTTGAAGGGGTTGAGCATGACGGTGGCCTTGGCCTCCTAGGCGGCAACGGCCCGGTCGGCCACGGCGCGACGCGAGGTAGGCGGCCCGTCGTCTGCAGTGGCGACGGCACGCTGCGCGATGCGGCGCAGGGCGGGGACGGCCTCGACGGTGCCGTCCTCGTGCACGAGCACACCGCCGTCGGCGGCCAACACCGCGCGGGCGCCACGCGGCCCGCGCAGCAGCGCGACCTTGGCCAGGACCTCGGCCTCCAGCGCACTGCGCGCGACGGCGGTCGCGGCCAACAGGCCGGTCCACGCAGGCCGCCCCGTCGACGGATCGAGTAGATGATGAGCGGGCGCGCCATCGCGATCCAGCCACAGGCGACGGTGAACTCCCGAGGTCGCGACCCCGCCGCCACCAAGCGCGAAGCGGTGGGCGACCGCGCCGGTCAGCGGATGGGTGACGGTCACCTCGTGCGGCCCGCCGCCGCCGTGGCCCAGCGCGAGGTCGCCGCCGACGTCGACGATGAAGCGCAGCCCCGACAACCGCGCGGCGACCATGTCAGCCGCCAGGCCCTTGCCGAGCCCGCCGCTGTCGAGCACGACGCCTGGCGGGCGGCGGATGGTGCCAGCGCGGTGGTCGACACCAAGGGCCTGCCAGCGTGCGGCGGGATGGGGCGCGGCGGCCGCTCGGGGCGGAGCAGCCGCCAGCGCGCCAGACAGCGGTGCCGTCTCACCGGCCCAATGCCCGTCGTATCCCGCCTGGGCGATCTGGGCACCCAAGGTCATGTCTACCAGCCCGCCAGAGCGACGCCCCGCCCACGCGCCGGCGCGAATCAACGCGCGGACGTGCTCGTGGGCGGGCAGCTCGGTCCGCGCATCGTCGGTGAGCGCGTTGAGGTCAGAGGCCGGATCGAAGCGTGTCCAGCGACGCTCGAGCTCGTCCAGGAGTGCCCGCGCATCGGCCGCTGCGTGGACCAGGCGCGGCGACGGCTGGGATCCGCCCGCGCGGTCGGCAAGCACGAGTCGGCCGTGTGCGCCCATGACCGGGAAGCTCAGGTCGAGCAGGCTCATGAAGCGCTCGTGCTCGCGTCGGGGGTGGAGGAGACGGCGCCGGAGGAGTCGCTGGAGCCCGAGGAGGAGGAAGAAGACGACGAGCCATCGCCGTCGTCGCCCGATGACCAGCCGTCAGACGGCGAGCCGTCCTCAGAGCTCGACGAGGAGTCAGACGGATCGGTCGAGGTGCTCTGGGTGGTGTCTGTCGACGTCGTCTTCGTGGCCACGTTCGCCAGCGCCGGGTCCTCACCATCGTGGACCCGCAGCGCGAGCACGCCGAAGATCGCGACGAAGCTCGCGAGGGCGCCCGCGGCAAAGCGGCGCGCGCTCGGCACGCGACGGCGAGGACGCTGCGGCGGCTGCGAGGCGGCGGGAGCAATGGGCTCTTCAGGCATGACGTCAGGATCAACGCCGGACCTGAAGTCGTCCTGAACCCCGCCTGGGTGTTGCCTGAGCCCTACCGGCGCAGGTAGACCACGGCCCGCACGCCCTTGGGCAGGCCCTTGCGCCCGAACTTCGGCACCTGAACGACCCGCTGGAAGCGCGGATCGTTGTCCAACGCCCGCTCCCACTGCGGCGCGCGGTGACGGATCTCCGCCGTCCACGGCGCGCCCCAGCGGCCGGTGCGGATGATCGGCTGGATCAGGATCAGATGCTGACCGACCTTGACCTCAGGTGCCAGCTTGTCCAGCGTGCGCTTGGGCCCCGCGGCCTTCAGCCGGTCCAGCGCGTCGCGCCAGTCGAAGACCTGGCTGTCGCTGACCGGGCCGAGCGCATCGGCCCAGCGATAGCCGTCGCCGAGGTAGTAGCGCATCGCCGGGCCGTACTCGGGGTGGATCGCGACGACGAGGTCGCGCTTTGCGATCAGCCCGTTGTCCTGCAGCGTGCGCGCGACGCGATAGGCGTCGCTCTTGCCGCGTATTGACCGCTCGTGCGAGTCAAACCACAAGACCAACACGATCGCCAATGCGACCAGGCCCACCTTGCCGAAGCGTACGACGCCCGCACCGGCCAGCAGCAGCGCCGGCCCAACGAAGACCGAGAAGTACCGCGTCGCCCACGCCGGTGAGGCCTGTGAGGCCAGCCACGCCAGTGCCACCGCGACGCCCAGGATCACCGCCAGCGCAACGGCGCTGCGTGAGCGCTCACGTCTCTCCGCCCCACCGCGCAGCGTGGTCAGGCCGGCGGCGGCCACGACCGTCAACAGCAGTGCCGTCTCGACCCCACCAACAAGGTTCTGCATCCCGCTGATCAACCCGTCCAGCGGCGGCTTGGCCGACCACGGCGCACCGGTGTGCTGGGCCTGGAAGAGCAGCGTCGGCAGCCAGGGCAGGTACAGAACCACCACCAACCCGAAGCCGATCAGCCCGTCGCGCAGCAACTGCGCGCGCTCTCCCTCGGGCGCCGTGCGCCAGAGCACCAGGAACGCCGCGCCCATGCCAATGCCGAGGAACAGCCCCCAGTTGTGCGCGTAGGCGGTCAGGACCGTCAACACGCTGAACGGCACCAGCCAGCGCCGGTCGCGCTCCGCAAAGGCCAGCGCGAACGCCGCACTGCTCGACAACCCCAAGAACGCGACCAAGGCGTACATCCGGGTCTCTTGCGCGTAGTACGTCAAGAACGGCAGCGTCGCGCAGAGCGCCGCGGTCGCCCATGCGGCCCGCTCGCCGAACAGCCGCCGCGCGGCGAGCCATCCGGCCGGGATCGTCAGCGTCGCAAAGAGCACCGAGAAGGCGTGCGTGCGCGACTCGCCGTCGCCGCCCACTACGCTCATCCAGACGTGGAGCAACATGTAGTACAACGGCGGTGAGCCGTCCTTACGTAGGACGCCCGGGATGTCGAAGAGCGGGTGGTGCGCGATCCCGACCGACAACCCCTCGTCGATCCAGAACTTCGCCGTGATCGCGTGCGTGCGCAGCGAAACCGACAGCGCCATGATCACCAAGACGCCGGCGACGCGGAGCACCGTGGGATGGCGCCACAGCGCGACGCCGGACGCGCGGGCGCCGGCACGGTCCTGCGCCACCGCGCTCACGCCGTCGGGCTCCCGCATGCGGTCACGATCCGCCACTTGAGCCCGGTCGCTGCCGTCCGCTCGTCGCCAATGGCACGCAGCGACGGCACGGGCCGGCTGCGGCCCGTTGTCTTGACCCGGAAGACGACGGCCGGCCGGGTCGGCGCCAGCGCGACGTCCTGGGTGTGCAGATGGAGGTTCCAGGCCACGACGGGCACGAGGAACGGGCCCGTGAACGGCTTGCCGCAGGCCTTCAGCTGTTCGGCCCCGCCAGCCTCACGGACGAGACCGGGGAGCTCGTCGGTCAGCTCGGCTTGGTAGCGCAGGCTGTGCATCGTCGGTGTGAAGTTCTGAAAGCTCGGGAACGCGAAGCCGAGCCCGATTAGCGCGGCCACGACGATCACGAGCGCGCGCGCTTGGTGCTTGCGCGCCAACGCCGGCACGGCCCGGCCCGCGAGGTCGATGATCCGCTCCAGCCCCCACCCCGCGCCCGCGCCGCCGAGCACGATCAGCAGGGCGACCGGCGCGATCAGGTAGCGCTGGTTGCCCGAGAAGCCATCCGAGGTCATGTAGGCGACCAGACCCAGCCAGCAGATCGCCAGGCCGGCGAGGAACGCGACAGCACGGTCGCGGCGCGCAAGCACCATGACCACCGCCGCGACGAGGCCCGCCACCAGCGGGGCGGTGAGCATCTCGCTCGCGTCCTCGAGCACGGCCCGGACCGGACTATCGGCATAGGTCGGCGCGCCCGGGTTGACGTCTTTGGCACGGTGGGCGGCACGCAGCAGGTCGCCTGAGCCCCACCACTCCGGCACCAGCCAGAGCGCGACGACGCCGGCCCCCGCGCCGATGATCAAGCGTGCCGGCAGCTCGCGCCGCCACAACAGCCACAGGCCGTAGAGGCCCAAGAACGGCCAGGCCTCGGGGCGCAGCAGCCCCGCGCAGGCCGCCAGCAGGAACGCCGCCCGGCGATCGCCGGCCAGGTGGCGGTCGATGGTCGCCAGCAGGAACGCGACGATCAGCCCCTCGGAGTTCCCCAGCGCCGCGTTGCGGATCCACCACGGCGCGATCGCCAGGGCCGCCGCGGCGGCGACCCCGCCGACGATTCCGCCCCCCAGGCGTCGCGAGACCCGGAAGGCGAGCACGATCGCGGCGACCGCGCCCGCGCGGGCGACAACGAGCCAGAGGTCCGGCGCCCACGAGCCGAAGAGCGAGAAGACGGTGGTGAAGACGACCGGCAGCGGCTTCCAGGACGGCCCGCCCGTGGTGACGAGATCGAAATGGGCGATCTCGCGACCCCAGATGATCCACGACCACGGGTCATAGGTCGGGGCGCTGGGCAACAGCAGCGTGAGCGCGGCGAGCGCGACGCACACGGCCACCAGCAGCAGGCCACCACGCGACCGCGCACCAGCGAGCGCCGGGGTGGACGGCGCCTGCGGGACCTCGATGGCAGCGGAGCGTTCCTCGACCAGCACGGCGCTGAGCAGGGTATGCCCGACAGGGGACGATCGCCGGTGCGCCTTAACGAAGCCCAATGGAGATTTCGCCAGTGCGCCCCTGCCGACCGGCAGCTGGCCGGGGGTCGGGACGTGCCTAGCCGAAGGTTCGGGATTCCGGGCCCGGCGCTCGCCGCTGCCGCACCCGCGACCTAGGCTCGCCTTTCCAATGTCTGACGACCACGCGCCCACTGTTCCGCAGCTCAGCCTCGTGCGGAACGACACGCTCGAAGAGGCCTACGGCCGCGGCGACCGGTCCACGGTCGTCCACGTGGTCGGGACGCGCCCGAACTTCGTGAAGATGGCGCCGGTCGTCGCCGCGCTGCAGCAGCGCGGCGTCTTCCGCCAGATCCTGGTCCACACCGGTCAGCACTACGATAAGCGTATGTCCGACGAGGTCCTCGCCGACCTGGACTTCCCCGAGCCCGATTACCTCCTGGGCGTGGGCTCCGGCAGCCACGGCGAGCAAACCGCAAAAGTCCTTGAGCAGTTCGAGCGCGTCCTGCTCGACGTCCAGCCGACGCTCGTCGTCGTCGCCGGTGATGTCAACTCGACGCTGGCTTGTGCGCTGGCGGCCTCCAAGCTCGGCATCCCGATCGCCCACGTCGAGTCCGGTCTGCGCTCGTTTGATTGGACTATGCCCGAGGAGATCAACCGCGTCCTGACCGATCGCCTCTCGGACCTCCTCTTCGCCCACAGCCCCGAAGCCGTCGAGAACCTCGTCGGCGAGGGCGTCGAGGCCAGCAGGATCCACGTCGTCGGCAACACGATGATCGACTCGCTGCGACGCTGCGAGCGCCGTGCGCGGGCGCGTGGGGTCGCGGCGTCGATGGGACTCGACGCCGGCTCCTACCTGCTCGTCACGCTGCATCGACCGTCCAACGTCGACTACCCGCTGCGCCTGACCGGCATCGTCAGCGCGCTCGTCGAGCTCGCCGAGCGGTCGCCGGTCGTCTTCCCCATCCACCCGCGGACGCGCGCGCGGCTGACCGAGGACGGCAGCCTCGAGCGCCTCCAAGCCGCCGGCGTGCACTGCATCGACCCGGTCGGCTACCTGGACTTCCTCTCGCTGCAAGCCGACGCAGGCGCCGTCGTGACCGACTCCGGCGGCGTGCAGGAAGAGACCTCCGCGCTGGGCATCCCCTGCTTTACGTTCCGGACCTCGACGGAGCGACCGATCACGATCACCCACGGCACCAATACGCTGCTAGGCGATGATCCCGACGAGCTCGCCACCGTGCGGATCCCGGCGTGGGAGCCGACGCCCAGCGCGATCCCGCTCTGGGACGGGCATGCCGGCGAGCGGCTCGCCGACATCCTCGTGATGAACTACGCGCTCTGCGCGGCCCCGGCCAGCGATAGCGTGCGGTGAGTGCCACGACGCTGACCTCACCACGGGTCGACGTCTTGAACTGCCCGGTCGACGCGCTCGACATGGATGCAACGGTTGCCCGCTGCTCGGAGCTGATCGAGGCCGGTGGCTTCCATCAGCACGTCGCCATCAACGCCGCCAAGCTCGTCGCCATGCACGACGACCCGCGGCTGCGCGACATCGTCGTCGGCTGCGACGTCATCAGCGCCGACGGCCAGAGCGTCGTCTGGGCCTCACGCCTGCTCGGCGTGCCGCTACCCGAGCGCGTGGCCGGCGTCGATCTCATGGACGAGCTGCTCGCCGAGGCCGAGCGCCGGGGCTACGGGGTCTTCATCCTCGGGGCGCGCGACGATGTGCTCGCCGCGGCCGTCCAGCGCATCCGCGAGCGGCACCCGCAGATCACCATCGCTGGTGCCCGCAACGGGTACTTCAGCGACACCGAAGAAGCCGAGGTCTGTGAGGAGATCCGCAGCTCGGGGGCGCAGATCCTGTTCGTGGCAATCAGCTCGCCGCGCAAGGAGCTCTTCCTCGGCGAGTACGGCCCGAGCCTCGGCGTGCCGTTCGTGATGGGCGTCGGCGGCTCGATCGACGTCATGGCAGGGATCACCAGGCGCGCGCCACGCCTCTGGCAGCGACTCGGGATCGAGTGGCTCTATCGGCTGCTCCAGGAGCCCCGCCGGATGTTCCGGCGCTACGCCATCACCAATGTGCGCTTCATAGCGCTCCTCGGGCGCGCGGTCGTCGCGCAGCGTAGCGGCCGCTAGCCGCCGCCCAGCCTTCAGACTGGCCGTGCGGCCAGCAGACAGCGCACCCCGCAGGCCGTACCGTCCTTGGTGATGGTCGGACCGTCCCCTCGCGCGCTGCACGGCGCTGCCGTCGGCGTCGCCGCCCTGAGCGTCACCGCGGCAGCAACGTTCCTGGCGCTCCCCCTGCGCACGGTCCTGCGACCGGCCGCCAAGGTCGTGGCACCGCCCCAGTTCGTCGCCCTTGGGCACGTCGGGGACTGCAGCGCCGGCAAGCCCTGCGGCAGCCTTTCGCAGGCACTACGACAGGCCCGCCCCGGCAGCGTCGTCAAGATCGCGGCCGGCCGCTATCCCGAGCAGGTCCTCGCGGCTGACGCCCGGCCCGCAGGCAGCGCCGCCGTCACCCTGGAGGCGCTGCCTGGCGCCAAGGTCATCTTCGCCGGTGTGCGCTGCGGAGCGTCGGCGGGCGACCGCGGCCCCGACGCGTTGCGGATCGTCGGCATGCGGTTCGACAACGTCTTGATCAACCGCTGCGACCGCCTGAGCCTGCACGGCGTCGAGATCCACGGTGGCCTCTTCCTCGAGGGCACGACGCGCTTCTCGATGCTCGGGGGCTCGGTCGGGCCGGGGACCGACTTCCACCCCGACATCAAGGCTGTATACCAATCCAATCCGCCGATCGTTCCGCGTCGCATCCTCTTTGACGGCGTGCGCTTTCACGACTGGAAGGTCGTGACGCCGGGCGAGCACATCGAGTGCCTGCAGGTCTCAGACGTCGACGGGCTCATCGTCCGGCGCTCGCGCTTCGAGCGCTGTGACACGTTCGACCTCCACATCCAGGGGACCGAGGCCGGCCCGGTCAAGGACGTGGTGATCGAGGACAACGAGTTCGGCACGACCAGCGACCACTCGAACTCGATCCCCGCCTACTACTCGCTCTCGGTCCGCGACGGCATCGGCGTGCGCATCGCCCGCAACCGCTCGACCCAGGGCTGGGCGCTGCCGGCCGCCGACGCGACGGTCCAGGACTGGACGGTGGCCCACAACGCCGCTCCGATGCGCTCATGGCAATGCGACCGGCGCATCGCCTACCGGCACAACCGCTGGACCGGGGCCGGCTGCGGGCCAACCGACCTGCCCGCGGCGCGGCTACCCTGACGCCGCGTCGCGCTGGAGCGCGTTCTCGCGCCCCGCCCACGCCTCGAGGATCCAGCCCATGCTGTAGGGCCGGTCGGTGGGGTTGAGCTCGGTCAGGCGGGCGGTCGAGCCCGACGTCGGAAGGCGTGCTGTGGAGGCGAGCGTCTTAGCCGCCAGCGCCAAGCGGTCAGGCCCGCGACGCCGGCGAATCGAGCGCATGACGATGTGCTCGGCGGGCAGGACCATGTCCTGCCCCAGCTCGTTGGCGCCCCAGATCCACGGCAGCCCGCGGCCGGCAGCCGCCGCGTAGCGGCCATCGCCGCTGACCTCGGAGAGGTCGAGCAGCGCCATGGGGGCCATCGCGTGCTGGTGGACGCAGTAGATCTCGTAGCGCTCGACGACCGTGCCACGCTCGGCATCAAAGAGCCACGGCCAGCCGCCGTCGGGCAGCTGCAGCTCCAGCAGCCGGTCAGCGGTGGCCCGCGCCGCGCCCAGGGCGCGGGGATCGAGCTCGTGACGGGCGACGGCGGTCAGGGCCTGCACCGCGTAGATCTGCGTCGCGAAGTTCGGGAAGCGCCGGCGCAGCCCTGGACCACCGTGATGACGGAACAGCGCGCTCGGCGCGCGGTTGACGTCGAGCAGCGCGTCGAGGGCTTCGGTGAGCAGGCGCTGGGCCAGCGCGCCGCCGCCGGCGGCGACATGGTGCGCCAGGCCGGTGACGATCCAGCCCATCTCCATGCCGAGCCGCGCGGGGAAGCCACCGCCGGCGCGCAGGGCGCCGTCGAGCAGCTCGGCGTACTCGTCCCCGTGCTCGCCGCCGCCGCGGGCGTCGGCCCACAGGTACAGCCCGTAGTCGCCGGGATCGAGCTCCGCATCCTGGCGCCGGGCATACAGGGCGTCACCGATCAGCGCGAGGTCGACCGAAGGCGTCAGGCCCGCGTCGCGCGCCTTGTGGAGCCCGAGCAGCGCCATCAACGTGTAGCGCAACGAGCGACCCTCCGGCCGGCCGTCGGCGGCTGAGCGCTCGAAGCAGAAGACGCCGGGCTCCTCGGGCCGGAGGTAGTGCGGTAGCGAGGCCAGCGCAAAGGCGACGAGGTCGCTGATCGCGCCGGCGGACGCGTCGCGACGGGCGAGGGTCTCGGAGGTCGAGGTCACAGGGTGCTCCCGGCCAGGGCTCGCTCGGCGGCCGTGGCAGTCGTGGTGGTGGTCCGTGCACCGAGCACGGTGTCGAAGGTCGCCGCGAGCTCGCGGTTGAGGTGGCCGCGCTCCAGGCCGGCAAGCTGCGGTGCTCGCTCCTGGACGACCGAGGGCCTGCGGACCGTCTGCGAGGCCTCGTGCTCGATGACATCGGCCATGGCCGCGACGTCGGCGGGCTCCACGACCGTCGAGCCCTCGGCGCGGCGGAAGATCTCTCGCCCGTCGCCGGCGGGCATCGCCGCGAGGATTGGACGGCCGGAGGCGAGGTACTCATAGCCCTTGCACGGCACCATCCGCGCGCGATGGCCGCCGGGCAGATCCTGCATCGGCAGGAAGAGCAGGTCGGCCGACCGCACGAGGTCGATGGTCTCCTCATGGTTGCAATAACCGAGCAGGTGGACGCCGCTCAGCCCGTCGAGGACCTGACGGTCGGCGTCGGTGATCGGCCCGGCCAGGTGCAGCTCGATGCGCGCGCCGACCTCCGGGTTGCGCTCGCGGACCAAGTCGATGGCGCGGCGCAGGTAGAGCGGCGAGCGCGTCAGCACGTCCACCGGCCGGTCCGGCCCGCCGCCCAGCAAGCGCCGCATGCACTCGGAGCGCTGGTGGGCGAGGCCGAGCGCGGTATGCAGGCTGCCCGTGTGGACGATCCGGAACGCCTCGTCGGCGCGCGCCGGCTCGGGACGCTGGAAGTCGGCCGCGTCGTAGCCGACCGGCAACACGAGCACCGGGCGGTCGCGCAGCGGCTTCAGCGCCTCCTGCACGGCCGTCGCCGCCTCGGCGGTGTTCATCACCACGGCGTCGGCGGCGGTCAGCGCGCGGCGCATGGCGGCGTGATCGATGATGCGGTGCGCCAGGGTCGGGTAGACGCGCATCTCGTCCAGCGCCCATGGATCGCCGAGGTCGACGACGAGCGGCACGCCCAGCTCGCGCGCCAGCCGCGCTCCGGCATGGGCCGTCACATCGGGACCAAGGTCGGCGTAGATGAGGTCGACCGGCCCGACCGTGCGGCCGACATCGACCATCCCCTGGCCGAGCCAGCGTTGCCATGCGCCCGGCTGGGCAAGCCAGCGATCGATGCGGTCGCGCCGGGCGCTCGGACGTGGCGCCTCCGGGCCGGGGATCCGGTGCACCTCGACGTCGCCGATCGCGCGCTGCAGCGTCGGGTCCTCGGGGTTCCAGCGACCGAAGCTGTCACCGGGACCGGTCACCACGACGGGCTCATAGCCCAGCGACGGCAGCCGTCGCAGCAGCGTGACGCCGCGCAGCGCGGCCGCCCCGCCGATCGGCGGGAAGAAGTAGTTGAGGATCAGGACCCGGGGCAGCGCCATCACACGACCGCCTCTCCAACGACGGCCGGAGCGGGCCGCAGGTGGCGCAGGACGGTGCGCGCCTCGTCGCGCAGCTCCGGCACCCGCCACCACGCGGCCAGCGCGTAGGTCACGCCACCAGCCGCCACGCAGGTCATCAAACGCACCAGCTGCGCGGTCCCCGCGTCGGTGAGCAGGAGGCGGGTGCCCGCCACCACGACGACCATCAGCACCGTGGCCTGGGCGACGCCGAGCAGCGCACGCGGGATCAGCCACGGCGAGACGTGCAGTTCGCGGGCGGTCAGGTAGGTCAGCACCGGCTCGACGAAGGTGCTCGACACCGCGTAGGCGATCGCTACGCCGAGGACGCCCCACTGCAGGCCGATCACGAACGCGATCACGTGCGCGATCGTGAAGCCCACCATGTAACGGAAGAGCACGGACGTGCGCCCGCGTGCCTGCAGGATGTCGACGTTGAGCACCTGGATGGCTTGCAGCACCCCGACCCAGGCCAGCGCCTGGATCAACGGCGCCGCCTCGTGCCAGCGCTGGCCCAGCACCACGTCGACGAAGTCGGGCGCGACGACGACGAGTCCCGCCAGCGCGGGGATCGCGATCGCGCCGAGGATGCGCGTCACGCGGACCCAGCCGGCGACGATGCGCTCGGGCTCGGCCTGCATCTCGGCGAACGCCGGCCACAGCACGCGCTGGATCGGCCCCGCGATCCGGCTGAACGGGACGAGCATCACGTTGTAGGCGATGGTGTAGGCGCCCAGCGCGGAGGCGCCGACGAAGCGGCCGATCAGGATGTTGTCGGCGTTGCGATGCACGTAATAGAGGAGACGGTGGCCGACCAGCCAGCCGCTGAACGCCCACAGGCGCCGCAGGCTCTCGCGCGAGGCGCGCAGGCTCGGCCGCCATGGGGAGGCGAACCACAGCGCCACCGCCCCGCAGCTTGCCTCGGCGAGCTGCTGGCCGATGATCGCCCACGCCCCGCCGTCGTTGAGCGCGATCGCGATGCCGGTGGCGGCGCCCGCGATGCTGGCCACCATGTTGCGCGTCTCCAGGCCGCGGAACCGCATGTTGCGCACCAGCAGCGCCTCCTGGGTGGCGCCCAGCGAGGTGATGATGAAGACCAAGGAGAAGACGGCGCACAGCGAGGCGACCTCCGGTTCGCCGTAGAACGCCGCGATCAGCGGCGAGAGCGCCGCGGCGACGACCGTGAACACGGTGCCGGAGCCGACCGTCACCCAGAAGGCGGTGCAGCGGTCGTCCTCCGACAGCTCGCGGGCCTGGACGAGCGCGGCGCCGAGACCGAGGTCGGAGAACACCAGCACGAGGCTGGAGAAGACAAGCACCATGGCCGCCAGCCCGAAGTCCTCGGGAGCGAGCAGGCGCGCGAGGATCAGCGCGACGATCAGGCGCGAGACCTGCATCGTCGCCTGCGATCCCGCGCTCCACGCCAGGCCGCGGACGACACGCGCCGCCAGCGGCGGTCGGGGCGTTGTTGCGTCCGTGCTCGTCATCCGAGCGTCACGGTACCTCGCCCCTCGCCGCAGCCCGAGGCCGCGTCCTACCCTTCCGGCTAGCCCCGCCGACAGGCGCCTCACCATCCTGGTCCTCCAGCCAGGCCTCGGCCGCCAGAGGCCGCTTAGCCTCACCGCCATGAACGCAGGGCCCAGCTACGCCATCGTGACGCCCGCGCGCAACGAGCGCGAGAACCTCGAGCGCCTGGCGAGCTCAGTGCTCGCCCAGACCTTGCGCCCGCAGTGGTGGATCATCGTCGACGACGGCTCCGACGACGGCATGGACCAGGTCGCCCAGCGCCTCGCCGACGAGCACCCGTTCATCCGGCTCGAGCGCACCGGCGAGGGCAGCGACCGGCTCGAGGAGGGCCGCCGCCAAGGCCGCGACCTGCTCGCCTTCCGCCTCGGGGTCAATCGCCTCCCGACGCCGGTCGATGTCTTCGTCAAGGTCGACGCCGACACGTCCTTTGACGCCGCCTACTTCGCGACGCTCATGAGCCGTTTCGCCGAGGCGCCGGCGCTCGGCATCGCCGGCGGCACCTGCTACGAGCTCGAGGACGGTGTCTGGGAGCGCGTCAAGGTCAATGCCTCCCATCCGCGTGGAGCCTCACGGGCCTATCGCTGGGAGCTGCTCGACGATGTGATGGCGCTCGAGCCGACGCTCGGCTGGGACGGCGTCGACGAGGTGCTGGCCGAGCTGCGCGGCTTTCATACCCAGGGCATGACCGACATCGGCTTCCGCCACCACCGGCGCGTCGGCGAGCGCGAGGGCAAGCTGCGCGCGGGTTCGGCCCTGGGCCGCCAGGCCTGGTACATGGGCTATCGCCCGAGCTACCTCATGCTGCGCGCCGCTTACCGCGCACGCTCGAACCCGGCCTCGATGGCCATGCTCTACGGCTATGCGGCAGCAGCCGCGGGCGGCGACCCGCGCTGCTCGCACCCCTCGGTCGTCGACCGCATCCGTGACCAGCAGCGGCTGCGCCAGGTGCTGCGCAGCCGCGTGCCGGTCTAGCCCGAGAGCGAGCGGTCGGGCGCTACAGCCCGAGCCCGGGACGCAACACGTCCTGCCACAGCGTCCGCGAGTAGGGGAAGCCGAAGTTGGCGTTGTCGTCGCGCAGCACGCCGGGCGACGGCGCGTCCTCGATGTACTGCAGCGAGCCGCTGGCATAGCCGCGGTAGCCCTTGGCGAGCTTGTACCAGAGGTCGGGCACCCCGACCCGCAGCCGCGCCACGATCTCGTCGGCATCGCCACCTGCCGACCACAGGCCTGACACGCGCAGCGCGATCAAGTTGTTCTGGTTGACCCGGAAGCCGTCGTAGGAGTAGTGGGCAGAGCTGCGCGATCCGCCGGCGTCGACGCCGTCGAACTCCTGCAGCATCCCCGCTTGGCCGACGTTCGCCAGGCCCGAGCAGCCGCTGACGATCACGCCCGCCGCCCCGCTCGCCGTGCTGATCCCGGCGCCGCCGTTGAGCCCGCAGTTGATGTGCGCGACGTAGGTGTTGACGGTCAGCGCACGCGCGATCGCCATGGTCTGGCTCAGCGCCAAGCCCTTGTAGCGGTAGGACTTGACGGCCGACTGCACCGTCGCCGCCGCCGGCGCGGGCGAGGACGGATGGGCCGACTTCCAGGAGAACGTCGCGGCCTCGTTGGTCAGGCCCTTGGCCTGCAAGGCGGCCAGGAACGATGCGGCGTCATAGCCGTCGATGACGGCCTGCGCTGCCGCGCCGCTGCCGAAGTAGGCCGCGCCCACGAGCATCATGCCGACCATGCCCTCGCGGTAGTTCGGGTTCCAGTCGCGGTCGACGTCGGTGTCGCCGTCCAGCGTGACCTGGCCGGTATGGGCCTTCACGTAGGGGTTGTTGTCCGATGTGGTGAACGCCGAGGCCACCAGCGCCGCGGTCATCACGAGGTCGATCTTTGCGCGCTCAGCGTCACTGAGCGCCGCCCAGATGCGCGGCGTCCGCCGCGCGAGAACGAACATCGCGGTGACCCAGCGCTCGTGCTGGGCCGGATAGCCGCCGTTGGCCACCGGCTCGTTGCCGCCGGCGATCGTGTCCCTGATCTGGGCCAGCAGCCGGGCATCGGCCGACGTGTCGCCCGCGTAGGACGCCATCGCGAGCACCATGCTCGCGCCACCGCCCCAGCCGTCGTTGACGTCGGCGCCACCGGGATAGCTGCGGCCGAAGCGCAGGAACGGTGCGGACTTGGCCGCCGCGACCACCGCGGCCGACGGGCTGCCGAGCGCGGCCGGAGGCAGGGTGGAGCCACCGCCGGCAGGTGGAGCCGGCTCGCCGCCGGCCGGCGGCTGGGCCGCACCGGGAGCGGGCTTGGGAGCGCTTGTCTGCCCCGCCGCGGCGGTGCCGGCGCCGGCGCCGGCCGCCCCTGGTGTCGCGAGGATCAACGTCCCGCCGCCGGTGGTGGCCGCCTCGGGCGTCGCGAGCGCGGCGGCCGTCAGCGCGCAGCGCGACGAGCTCTTACCGGTCCGCCAGCTGCGCGGCAGCTGTCGCAGCGCGCGCTGCCCGCTGAGCTCGCTCTGGCAGCGGCCCTTGGTCGTGGTCGTGCGCAGCGCACCGCCGCGTGCGAGCACGGCAATCCAGTAGCGCTTGCCCTTGACCAGGCGCGTGACGCGCAGGTCCACGGTCGACCAGCCGACCGCCGCGTGGACGGCCTGACCGGACGCCAGGAGCCGCCGGGGATGGCCGTGGTCGGAGGTGTAGATGCCGATCCGCAACGCGCTGGCCTTGGCCCCGGGCGCGACGAACACCTGCAGCCGGGACACCGGCGCGGTCGCCGCCGCCTTCAGCGAGATCGCCCGCGCCCTGCCCGATGGGGTCTTGATGGAGCCGGTCGCCGACTTCGCGGTCGCCGACGACGGCGTCTGCGCGACGGTCTGCGCCACGGCCGGCGAAACGCCGGCGAGCGCGAGCAGGCCGCCCATCGCGATGACCTTCTGCCCGCAGCGCATCACGAGCCCTCGTACGGGCCGATGTCGGGCTTCGCGCCACGCGCAAACCCCCGGATGTCGAACTGCGTGGCGAGTTTGGGATCGCCGGCGTCGCGGGCCTTCGACGAGCCCGTAGGCCGATAGTCGCCGCCTGCCGGGTTCACGAACCCGAGGCTGCCCGACAGGTCCGTCGACCCGCACTTCGTGCTCGACCAGAGGTTGTGGCTCCAGACGATGCGGTCGTCGCACTGGTTGTCCTCCAGCGGGGCGATGTTGTTGGCCACGGTCCAGTTGGTCACCGAGTCGCTGACCGACGGCAGCGCGAACGCCTGGTCGGAGGCGTTGTTGCGGATCAGCACGTTCTTGCCGTCGCGGACCGACATGGAGTAGTAGCTGGGCGTGACGCCACTGCCATCGGTGGTCGGCCGGAACCAGTTGTTCTCGATCACGATGTTCTCGACGCCGACGTTGGTCCCCTTGACGTGGATGTCGAACGTGTCGCAGTTGGTGAAGGTTGAGTTGCGCAGGGTGAACCCGACGACGTCGGAGACCTGCAGGCACTCCATGTGCACCTCCGGGTCGTCGTGGGACCAGTCGTGGAAGCGCACGCCCTCAAACAGCACGTCGTGCGGGACGTAGCCGTTGACCACCTGCACGTCGGGATGCAGATTGTGCCCCGGGCCCACCTCGCCGCCAACCATCGAGAAGCGCGTCGAGCCGTCGACGAACACCCCGCCCGCGACGTGGACGCGGCGCAACGTGAAGCCGGTGCAGCGCTGGGTCACGACGTGGCTCGTGGTCATGTCGGCAAGCTCGATCTGGTTGGCGCCGAGGTCGGCGGGGTTGCGCCCGCAGCGGATCTCACCGGTGGTGACCGCCGCGCCGGGCGCCGGGCGGAACGCCACGACGGCGCCGGTCGTCGCCTTGCTGGCATCGGCCGTCAGCGTCTGGGTCGGATAGCTCCCGCCGGCAACCTGGACGACCTGACCAGGCTTGGCGACCTTGTAGGCGCGGTCAAAGCTCGCGCACGGCGCGGCCGCGGTGCAGCCGGCGCCGTCATTTCCCGATGGGCTCACGAAGACCGACGGGCTCGCGGCGGCGGGCTCGGGCGGGGCGATGAGCCCGGCGGGCACGCCGCTGCCCGGCACGTTGGGCGACGGAGGGCCGGGTGTCGGGCCGGGCGGCGGCGTCGACGGTACCGGCGGCACGACCGACGGGCTCGTGGGCGCAACGGGCTTGCCGGTCAGCGTCACCGATGCCCCGACCACCGTGCTCGGCCCGCTGACGGGGTCCACGCGGGCGCCCGACGGAGGCTGGAACGCGACGTAGGTCCGCCCGCGCAGCCGGTAGTAGCGGACGACCACCGTCGGCACCTGCTGGCCCTTGCGCGAGCGCTCGATGACGCGGATCTCCTTCGCGGCCGTGGTGCCGCCGTCGACCTCGGCCAGGTCGACGTGCACGCCGGCCCACGCCTTGCCCAGACGCGACGTGCGCGAGTCGTAGCGGAAGGCCGTGCGCACGCGCTTCCCGGTCCAGGAGCCCATGAACGCCACGGCCTGCGTCGGCGGGCGAGCGGTGGTGCGGGCCACGAACCACACGTCACGGCGATGGTCGCCCGTCAGGTCGGCGACCCGCAGCCCGGTGATGCGCCGGGCCTTCGGAGAGAGCCAGCGGACTGTCGCATCGTCCTTCAGCCGCAGGCGGACCCACGCCGGGCCCTGGCGGACGACGCTCACGGTCTCGGCCGAGCGATCGGCATCGAGGTCGACCCTGATGGTCGAGGTCCTGGCGGACGCCGTTTGCCACAGCAGCAACGCGACAAGCGCTGCCCCGGCGAACAGCACGATCGTACGAACCGTCGAAACGCGCGGCGCGAAAGACAAGGTGCAATCTCCGTATCTCGGCTGAGTCGCCTTCGTGCCGGACCGGTTCCCTGGAAGGGCGACACGTGGAAACACGTCCCATCCGTGGGACGCGAGTCGACAAGGACGCTGCTACCCCTGCGCCCTCTGCTTTGCTCGGCGGCAGACTAACAGGCCGTGCCGACGGGCCCGGATCCGGGCGCCGGCGTGACCAGCCGCCGCGCCGCGATCGCGAGGCCCATCACCGCGAAGAACAGGAAGGTGCACTGAAAGAAGGAGAACGCGTCAAACGTGATCGCGCCGACCGCGAAGCCGGCCATCGTGGCGGTGAGCGCCACGAGCAGCCAGCCGAAGTCCGATGGGTCCCCGCGCGCCGCCGATCCTGTTCGCCGGATCGACGTCAGCGTCAACCACAGCACGCTCAGAAAGCCGAACAGCCCTGTCTCCAACAGCGTCGCGAGCCATTGGTCATCGAGGATCGCGGCGTTGGTGTTCGGGTCGGCCGGAGCGGTAATGCGCGTTCCAAAACCCTGACCGAAGGCCGGCTTGCGCGACCACTCGGTCAGCGTCGGGCCGATGTCAGCCAGCCGGTTGCTGGACGTGATGCCGCCCTGGGTCTGCTGCTCGGCCACCAGGCCGCCCGACGGGAAGAACGCGCTCTTGAGCCCGCCGATCGCCTCCGGCGCGGCGAAGTGGGTGACGACCAGGAACGGCAGCACCCACGGCCACAGCCGCAGGAGCGGCCGGGTCCGCAACACCAGGTAGGTGAGCAGCGTGACCGCCAGCATCACCGAGCCGGTGCGGGCCACGGTCGCCATCGACGCGATCGCGATCAGCAGCGTCGCCGAAATCCAGAGGCGGCCGCGAAACGCCCGCGAGAGGTAGATCCCCAACGGCAAGAGCATCACGAGCGCCGCCGAGAGCGCGATCGGATGGGAAGCCGAGCCGTAGATCCGGGCGCCGCCGCCGCGGGCCTCGATGTGGTCGGGGATCCCGCCCGGGACCAGGTGCAGGATCGGCAGGACCTTGTCGAGGTGATCGAAGAGGTTGAAGCCGGTGTGGTACTGGACCAGCGAGAAGAAGCTGACGATCGCCCCGCCCCCGACCAGCGCCTTGATCACCGCGTTGAGCTGATCGCGCGTCTGGATCACCGCGCTCATGAACAGCAGCACGAAGATGAAGCTCGCGAACATGCTGACCTGCTTGACCACCGCCTCCTGGACGCCAGGCAGCGAGAGCCTCGGGATGTTGAGGCCGATCGAGACGATGATCGTCACCGAGACGAAGAACAGCGGGAGGAACATCCCGGTCCGTCGCCACGTGGTCCCGGGCTGGCCGAGCAACGAGGCCAGCCACAGCAAGGCCACCACCATCACCATGGCCCGGTAGGGCTCCATGTTGAACGGGAGGTTGATCGGGAAGTCGTAGCGGCCGATCGGGATCAGCAGCAGGCACAGCACCACCGCGATGGCGAGCACGTGCCAGCGCAGCAGGAAGCGGTGGGTCGCGAAGGCGATCAGCCCGGCGTTCAGCAGCACGCCGCCGGCGATCGCCCCACGCGACCCGCGGACGACCGCGAGGGCGATCAGCAACAGCGCGCCCGCGCCGACGGCGGGCGCCAGCAAGGCCGGCACCGCCCGGCGGGGTGCGACGATGACCGGCGGAAGGGCGGTGGTGGCCACGGCGGTGGCGCGGTCAGGCGCCGGGACGGACCTTCTCGACCGGCTCGCCGGCGATGTACGGACGGGTCGTGCGGTCATCCAGCCGCGGCCCGACGTCGTCCCACTGGTGGTCATCGGGGTCGACGGCGTCCAGCGGGGTGCGCGCCTTGCCGGGGACCGGCGTCGGGAAGATGTTCTCCAGGATGTAGACCAGCAGCAGCGTCCCGACCATGATCAGCACGAACGCCACGAGGCTCAGCGTCGGCGTACGGCCGCTCTCGAGCTTGCCGATCAGCGGTGGGTTGAGGACCTGGATGACGACCCGCTGCTTCTTGGGGACCTCGTTGGCGTCCATCTGCTCGCGCAGGTAGCCGCGCAGCGCGTCGATCGCCTTGAAGTTCAGCCCTTGGGCACCAGCGGCGCTGTTGCCCTTGGCGGTGATCTCGATCAGCGGCAGCGCATCGCCCGAACCGGTGGCCTGCCAGATGACCGAGATCTGGTCGGGCTTGGGCAGCGGCCTGATGAGGGCGCGCACCTGGTCGCTCTGGCCGATGTAGGCGTAGATGATCGCCAGGTTGGAGAAGCGCGACGGATCAGCGAACTGCGACGCCACGGCGCCGGAGCCGGGATCAGGTGCCACGACGCCCGAGCCGGGCAGCGTCGCGCGGCCCCACGGGAAGCCGGTCTGCGTGATCAGCAGGCGCGACTTCGTCGTGTAGACGGCCTCGGCGCGCCACTTGAGCTTGCCCGAGGTCGACGGCTGAAACGAGGCAAAGACTCCGAGCACGACGGCGAGCAGGAAGCCCACGATCAAGATGAGCTTCCACCTGAACCACACTCGGATGTGATGCCTGAGATCCATGGGTCTTCCGTTCGGGGTGTCGAGGGATCGCGCCGGTCCTGCACGCGCCTTCGATCGTACGCGGCAGATCTCGCAGCTTCCCCCGGACTAGCCGTCTGACCAGGGTCGGTCCCCCACACTCGGTGGGGGCCGGCGTGTCGCCTAGCGCCGCGCCAGCACGGCGCGCGCCGCGCGCACGTGCCCGCGGCGCTTGGCGGGCCGCGGCAGGCTGACCAGCGCGTGCGTGAGATGGCCTGCCGCGATCCCCAGCCGCTGGGCCAGGGCGGCCGCCCGACGATCGTGCAGGCGCGCGTAGCGGGCCCTGCTGACCGCAAGCACAGGCATCAGACCGGCCCGCGGCGCCGACGCGCCGCCCTGGTGTTGTGCGCGCGCCTGCGGCTCGTAGCGGATCTCGTGGCCCGCCCCGCGGATCCGCGCGCAGAGGTCGGTGTCCTCGCAGTAGAGGAAGAAGCCCTCATCGAGCCCGCCGACGGCCTCCAGGACCGACCGGCGGACCAGCATGCACGCGCCCGAGACCCACTCGGGATAGGCGACGTGCTCGTACTCCTCCCAGCGGCGGTTGATCTCATCGCTCCAGCGCGCACGCGGGAAGACGCGATGCAGGTACAGCGCCGTCGCCCAGGTCGAGCGCACGCGGGGAAAGCGCCGGAGGCTCGGCATGAGCGAGCCGTCATCGTCGACCAGCCGCGGGCCGACGAGCCCGACCGCCGGCTCGGCGTCGAGCACCGCGACCAGCCGCGCGAGGTCGACGGCCGGCAAGACGGCGTCGGGGTTGACGAACAGCACGTAGGGCGCGTCGCCTTGGGCGGCGCCGAGGTTGCAGCCGAACGAGAACCCGCCGTTGCGGCCCGAGGGGAGCTGACGCGCGTCGAGGTCGTCGATCACGTCCAGCACCGGCTCGGGCGAGTCGTTGTCGACCACCGTGACCGTGACCCGCTCGGCGCTCAGCAGCGCCAGCACGCACCCGCGCAACGTGTCGCGGCTGTTGTAGCTGACGACGACCGCGTCGACCAGGGGCGATGGGGCGTCGGACACGATGCTGTGGACCTACTGGCTAGACGGCGGCAAGCGATGCGTCGAACGAGACGACCGTGCCGCCCCGCTCGAGCGACGTCTGCAGCGCCTCGAGCACGCGCACGACGGCCAGGCCCTCGCTCGCCGAGCTGCGCGGCACCTCGACGCCGCGCACGCAGCGGGCGAAGTGGCGGCACTGCACGCGCAACGGCTCCTCGCTGGAGATCCGGGGCACGTAGGTGCCACCGTGGCGCAGCTGGACGTACTCGCCATAGGAGGCGGGCTGCCAGGTCGCTGCGCTCTCGTTGCCCGAGTGCGAGACGCCCTTATCGAAGATCTTGACCTTCTCGTCGGGGTTCATGTCGTCAAACACCGCCATCTTGTCGGAGCCGACGATCGTGATCTTGCGCGTCTTGCACGGGTCCATCCAAGACAGGTGCATGTGCGCGATCACGCCGCTGGGGAAGCGCAGGATCCCGAAGACGATGTCCTCCACGCCCTCGTGGATGAAGCACTGGCCCTGGGCCGAGACCGACTCGGGCAGCTCGCCGACGAGGTGCAGCAGCACCGAGATGTCGTGCGCGCCGAGCGACCAGAGCGCGTTCTCGTCGGCGCGGACCTGACCGAGGTTGACGCGGTTGGTGTACAGGTAGTGCGTGCGGCCGAGCTCGCCGGTGTCGATGAGCTCCTTGAGCGTCGAGACGGCCGGGTGATGGACCAGCAGGTGCCCGACCACCAGCAGCCGATCGGCGTTCTCGGCGGCGACGGCCATCGCCAGCGCCTCCTCGCTGTTCATCGCCAGCGGCTTCTCGACGAAGACGTGCTTGCCGGCCTCCAGCGCGCGGATCGACAGCGCGGCGTGCGTCGGCGCGGACGTGGCGATGGCGACGGCCTCGACCGTCGGGTCGGCCAGGACGGTGTCGTAGTCCGTCGTCGCCTGAGCATCCGGGTAGCTGCGCGAGAACCGGGCGAGCTTCTCCTCGTCCATGTCGCAGACCCAGGCCAGCTCGGTCTCCTCCAGACCGGCCCACGCCCGTGCCAGGTTCGGACCCCAATAGCCGAGGCCGAGGGCGGCGACGCGGACGGGCTTCAGAGAAGGCTCGCTCATGGCCCACAGGATGTCGGTGCGAGGTCGGCGCCGCGCCCTGCGCACGGTCAGGCCCAACCTGATCGAAGGTCGAGGTTCGCCTCAGCGGCGCGCGGCGCGGGCGGCGTCCACCGACGCCCGCATGCTTCCGGCCACGAGCGGCACCTGCAAACAGCAGTACTGCACGACGCGCAGCTTCGCTCGCTCCGCCAGCGTCAGGGCATGGCCGCGGCGCTGCAGCCGGTCCAGCCCCCAGATCGAGCGCCAGGGGATCCAGTAGCGCACCCGCTGCCACTCCGAGCGGCCGCCGACGATGCCCGCGCCGCGCAGCCAGCCGGCGCCCAGGCCCTGGCGGTAGGTGATGCGCGCCAGCGCCCGTGCACTGTCGCGCGTGGGATGGCGGACGGTCACGTCCTCGCCGTAGGCGAACGTCAGGCCGGCTTTCGCCGCGCGCTCGCCGAAGTCACGATCGTGGGTCTGGAACTCGGCCTGCTCGCTGAATCCGCCGAGCGCCGCCACGACGTCGGCGCGCACCCAGAGGTTGGCGGTCGCGCCGAAGCCCTCGCCGGCGTTGACGCGCTGGTCGAGGTAGCCGCGGCCGAAGTCCATGAGCGCGGCGACGCTGGGGGCATCCTCGAGGACGAGCTCGACGTGCCCGGCGACAAGACCCGACGGCGAGGCATCCAGCGCGGCGATCCCACGCTCGATCCAGTCCGGGGCCGGCATCGTGTCGTCGTCGGTGAACGCGATCCGCGGAGCGCGCGCCTCCGCGATCCCGAGGTTGGTGGCCGCGCCCTGGCCGATGTTGTGTGGCGGCTGGATCAGCCGGGCGATGCCGCTGGCGCGGACGACCTCGGCGGTGTCGTCGGTCGAGCCGTCGTCGACGACGAGCACCTCGAACGTCTCGCGGCCGACCGTCTGGGCCGCGAGCGCGGCGAACAGGTCGGGCAGGCGACGGGCGCCGTTCATGGTCGGGATGATCACGGAGACGAGCATGGGTCGTTGAGCCTGGGTCGCGGGTTACTGGTCGATGTCGGCGGTCGCGAGCCGCAGGACGAGCGCGCCGCGCCCGGCTCGACGCATGAGCGCGAGCGCCCAGAACGCCGCGGCGTTGGCGAGCGTCGCCGCGCAGAAGGCCACCGACACGCGCAGTAGCGGCTCGCCCGTCAGGACGAGCTCGAGGACGACGAAGAGCGCGGCGCTCGACGCCCAGATGATCGCGGCGCCGACGGCCTCTGACCGCGCCAGCGCGGCTTGGGAGAGCGTCGCGGCGACGAGGTAGCCGCCGGCGCCGGCCGACAGCAGGGCCAGCTCGATGCGACCGGCCTCGAAGCCGTCGCCGTAGAGCACGCCCATGATCGCCGGGCCGACGGCGAAGGCCCCGAGCACCATCAGCCCGGAGAACGCCGCGATGATGCCGACCGTCCGCGCGACCGCGCGCCGGAAGCCGCGCTCGTCGTCGTGGACGAGCATCGTGGTCAGGTTGGGCAACAGCGCGGCGGCCACGCCTTGGAAGAGGTAGGCCGGCGCGCGGACGAGCATCGTGGCCGCGAAGACGAGGCCCGCCGCCGTGGCGGCGTGCTCGCCGCCCTGGAGCATCACGAGCACGGGGCCGCCGCTGAGCAGGATCTGGTCGCCGGCGGCCAGCACGGTGGTGCTTCCGGCAAAGCCCGCGGCGCTGCGCAGCCGAAACGGCCGGCCGGGCTGCTGGCCCGTGAGGTCGGTGATCGCCCCGCTGCCCTTGATGAGCAGTGGCGCGACCGCGCCCGCGAGCGCGGCGGCCGCCAGGGCCGCGGCGGCCAACGAGGAGGAGGCCCAGACGTAGAGCGGCAGGACGAGCACCAGCCGCACGCCGCCGTCGGTCAGCAGCAGCGTGCCGTAGCCGGCATACCAGCGCCGGCCGCCGACGATCCCGCGCACGAAGTACGAGGCGCCGTAGCCCGCGATGCCGACGAGCAGCATCGCGGTGAGCGTGCTCTGCCCGTCGAAGAGGCCGTCGGTGATGGCGCCCCACGCGCTCGCGATCGCCGCGGCGGCCACGAGCGTGATCATGAGCGCCAGCGTGGCGACCGGCCGCACGACCGATCGCATGTCCTCACCGGTCGCAGTGCGCTCGGCGATGGCCCGCGACAGCGTCTGCTCGACGGGTCGGAAGAGCACCACCGCGACGAGGAACATCGCGGCCCACAGCACCGCGATCGGCCCGTAGGCGTCCGGTCCCAGGGTCCGCGCCGCCACCGCGTTGAACGCGTAGGCGAGCAGGCCAGAGCCGATCGTGCCGACCGACATCAGCAGGGCGCCGGGCGCCCGGCGCTCCGCCGGGGACTCGATCTCGGCGATCGCCGGGATCTCCTCCTCGACGGCCGCCTTCATGGAGATGACGGTCGCGGTGCTCACTGCACCACAGCCTCCACGAAGTAGTTGCTGGAGGCCCAGGAGCCCGTCGGGAACGTCCCGGACGACAGCCCGAAGACACCGTTCTGCCCATCGGCCACCGTCGAGAGCGGCCCGCTGGTCTGCGCGTCGCGCAGGCCGTAGGACGTCATCACGAACCGGGTGTTGAAGCCGACCGAGACGGTGTAGACGGTGCCCGAGGTCAGCGCCAGCGGGGTCGACAGCGCCTGCTCCTGCCAGCCCGAGGCGGACTCACCGGTGAAGGTGGTCTGCGCGACGACCGCGCCGGCGGCGTCCCACACCGTGCCGACGTGCGTCCCGGTCTCACCGGCGTCCTTGTAGAACCGGATCGACGTGAGCGAGGCCGCCGAGCTCACCGTGAACTTGGTGCCCATCTCGTAGGTCCACGGACCCGAGCCGCCGCGCCCGTCACGGACGTCGAGGTTGGTGTACTGCGGCGTCAGGCCGCCCATCGTCGAGCACGGGCAGGCCGACGTCGTGAAGGACCACGTCTTGGGCGCCGCCATCGCGGTGCCGTCGGAGCCCTTGACGCCGGTCGTGATCGTCGCGGTGTAGGTCGCCCCACCGGTCAACGCCGCGCTCGGCGTCAGCGTGGCGGTCTTGGTCACGTCGTCGTAGCTGACGGTGGCCGGGACGGTGGCGCCGCCGGCCGTGGTCAGCGAGAACGTCGAGGTGGTGACCGTGCTCGCCGTCAGCGAGGTCGAGAACGTGGCCTGGACCGGCAGCGTGACGCTCACGCCCGTCGCGCCCGCGGCCGGGGACGTGCCCGACACCGCCGGGATCACCGAAGGTGCCGCGGTCGAGAAGCCCCAGGTCGTCTGCGCCGCGAGCGGCGTGCCGTCGTCGGAGTGGATCCCCGTCGTCAGCTTGACCGTGTAGCTCGTGGTGCCGGCGAGCGGGCTCGTCGGGGTCAGCGTCGCCGTCTTGGTCGCGTCGTCATAGCTCACGCTCGCCGGGACGGCCGTGCCGCCCGCCGTGGCGAGCGAGAACGTCGTCGTGTTGACCGTGGCCGGGTCGAGGCTGCCCGCGAACGTAGCGGTGACAGCGGTACCCGGGTCGATCCCCGTCGCGCCGGAGACCGGCGTCCGGGAGGCCAGCGCCGGGGCGGTGGACGTCCCGGGGTTGGCGACGATCGCGTCGACGAAGTAGTTCGACGTGTGCCAGCTCTGGGTCGGGAAGGTGCCGGCCGAGTTGGCGATGACGCCGTTGGCGCCGTCGGCCACGCTGGCCAGCGGCCCGTTGACCAGCGAGGCGGCGAGGCCGCCCTCGGTCATGCTGAACCGGGTATTGAAGCCCACTGAGACGGTGTAGGTGGCGTTCGCGGTCAGCGTGAGCGGCGAGCTCAGGACGCCCTTCTGCCAGCCCGAGGCCGTCTCACCCGCGAAGGTGACCGAGGCGACCTGCGTGCCGGAGCTGTTCCAGATGCGGCCCACGTGCGTGCCGGTCTCGCCGGGCGCCTTGTTGAACCGGACGGCCGTCAGCTTCATGGTCTTGGTGACCGTGAACTTCGTGCCGAGCTCGTAGGTCAGGCCCGTGCCGCTGCGACCGTCGACCACGTCGAGCCCGACCGACAGCGGCGTGAGCGCCGTGCCCATCATCGAGCACGGGCAGTCGGCCGTCGTGAACGTCCACGTCTTGGTGGCGGCCATCGGCGTGCCGGCCGAAGACCGGATCGCCGTGGTCAGCGTGGCGGTGTAGACCGTGCCGGACGCGAGCGCCGCGGTCGGGACCAGGCGCGCCGTCTGAGACGGAGCGTCGTAGGAGACCGTGCCGGCCACCGTCACGTTGCTCGGGTTCTTGACCACGAAGCTCGATGCGGTGATCGACGTCGCGTCCATCGCCCGGTCAAACGTCGCGGTGATCGCCGAGTCGGTGGCGACCGCGGTCGCGCTGGCGACCGGCGACTGGGCGACGACCGTCGGTGCGGCCGGCGTGCTGGATGCCGTGGTGAATGTCCAGCTGACGTCGGCACCGAGCGCCGAACCATCGCTGGCCTTGACCGTCCCGGCGACCGTGGCGGTGTAGACCTTGTTGAGCTGCAGCGATGCGCTCGGCGTCAGGTTGGCCGTGCGGGTCGCCGCGTCGTAGCTGACGCTTGCCGTGATCTTGGTGCCACCGGCAGGGGTCAACGTGAACGTCGAGGTCGTCAGCGTCGTCGGGTCGACCGAGCGGGAGAAGACCGCGCGAGCGATCGCCCCGGGCGAGACGCCGGTGGCACCCGCGGCCGGGACCTGCGTCGTGATCGTCAGCGCGTCTGCCGTGGTGAAGGTCCACGACTTGGTGGCCGCCATCGCGGTGCCATCGACGCCCTTGACCGCCGTGGTCAGGGTCGCGGTGTACTGACGCGACGGATCCAGCGGCGCGGACGGGGTGAGCGTCGCGGTGTCGGTCGATGCCGTGTAGGTGACGGTCGCGGCGACCGGGGTCCCGAGCTGCGGCGTGAGCGTGAAGCTCGACGACGTCAGCGTCGAGGCGGTCATGTCACGGTCAAACGTGGCCGTGACGTTGCTGCTGATCGCGACACCAGAGTCACCCGAGGACGGGGACGTGCTCAGCACCACCGGTGGCGTACCGACGCCGGTCGTGAAGCTCCACGTCACATCGGCGGCCAGTGCGCCGCCCCAGCCGGCGATCCCGGCCGTTCCGCCCTTGAGCTTGGCGGTGTAGGAGGCGTTGGCGCCCAGCGGGTTGGTCGGGTTCAGCGTGACGGTCTTGCTCGCTTCGTCGTAGCTGACCGTGGCCGGGACGGCGGCGCCGGCGGCGGTGGTCAACGTGAACGTCGAGGTGGTGACCGTGCTCGCGTCGAGCGAGCGGTCGAAGGTCGCCGAGAGGTCGGCGTCGGTCGGGACGCCCGTGGCGTTCGCCGACGGCGTGCGATCCGAGACGGTGGGAGCCCCAGCGGTGTCGACGACCACGCCGGAGATCGGCGTCGTCGGGCGTGAGCCCATGTCGGCCAGGATGTTGACGGTCGCCTGCTGGACGATGGAGTTCAGCTCGCCGTAGCCCTCGCCGTCGGTGTCGAGCCCGCGCGCCCAGTAGTTCGTGCCGGTCGACACGACGTACGCGCCGCTGGCGGCCCGGTAGATCGTGCCGGTCGCCGTCGCCGGAGAGTTGGCCTGGTAGTCACGGCCGTTGTGCTGCACAAGCTCACCGGTGACCGCGGAGCTGGTGAAGGTCTGCACGCCGGCCGGCTCCACGCCGTTGGCGACGCGATCGTTCCACTCCCAGCCGACGAGCTTGAGCCCGAGCGTCGTGGAGGAGCCCTGCGCCATGGTCGCCAGATCGGTGTGGCGCCACACGCGGTTCTTGCCCTCGGCGGCCGAGACCCCGAGGCGGAAGACCTCCTGGTCGCTGTCGCCGATGTACATCTGGCCGAGCAGTGCGTTCTCGGGCGCGTTGGCGCCGGCGGGATCACGCCAGGTGCCGGTCGGGCTCACCGGATCGGTGGCGCCGCTGGCCGTCGTCTTGTAACAGACCTCGACGCGGTTGGCCCCGCCGGAGAACGGGCTGCTCTCGTAGCGGATCTTCCAGTAGACCTGGTTGGAGCCAATCCAGAACAGGCCCGTGCCGGCATTGCGCGCCGACGTGACGCCGTTGCGCATCTCGGTCGACCAGTACTCATCGTGGGTCGGCGAGACGAAGGACTTGTGGTCGGCGACCTGCGCCGGGCTGGAGTGCAGGTCGTTGCTGGCGACGTAAGCCGTGTCGTAGCCGTTGCGCTCGACGAAGCCGATGGCGGCGACGTCGTGCATGCCGACCCAGTTGTGGTCAGCCGTGTAGGTCTGGGCGTACGGACGGTCGTAGGACACCTTGACGGCACGCGCCGTTCCGGCAACCGTGTTGGACCCCGTCGAGTTGAAGTCGTACAGGCTGCGGCCACCGTAGTTGTTGTAGGCCTGGTAGGTCGCCGTCGAGACGCCGAACAGGACGTCGGAGTGCGAGCCGTCGGCGCGGACGACGAACATGATGTTGTTGTCGTTGCCGTTGTCGCCGCGGACGATCCGCAGCATGTAGACGCCCGTCGGCCAGCTCGCGCTCGTGGAGATGGTCGCGGAGACCCCCCAGTTGGAGCAATCGACGAGACCGGTATTGCCGCTGCCCTCTTGACACTCGGGCTGCTCGACACCCGACAGGCCCGGGATGGTCGAGACGAGACGGCCATGCGTGCCGCCGTAGTAGCCCATCCGGTAGATGTCGATGCGGTACGGCGCGTTGTCGGCGGTGTTGACCTTGACGTCGACCGTGCCGCCCGCGTTGATCGACGTCGCCGTGGCGAAGCCCTCGATGTTCGAGGAGGACGAGCCGACGGGGCCGGCCGAGTCCGCACGCCAAGCCGTCGTGCCCGGCGTGCAGTTCTCGACGACGATCACGTTGCCCGTCGAGCACGTACTGGCCAGCGGCTTGACCGAGATGGCCGACGACGTGCTCGAGTCACCCGAGCTCGCGCTCGCCTTGACGGCGTAGTAGTACGTCGTGCCGTTGACCGCGGTCGCGTCCGTGTAGGACGTGGTCGCGCTCGTCCCGACCAGCGACGTCGCCGTTGCGGCGGTTGCCCCCCGGTAAACCTTGTAGGACGTTGCTCCCGAGACGCTCTTCCAGGCGAGGCCGACCTTGCCGCTGAGGGCAATGGCGGTCACGCCGGTCGGAGCGGTCGGCGCCGTCCTGGCGACGGTTGGTGCCAATAGTGCGGCACAAGCCAGCACTACGACGAAAGCCACCAGACGATTCATCTTCATACGTCCCTTCGAAAGGTTCACTGCGGGGGGCTGCGACATCATGCGACGGACGCGACCTCGAGGCCGTCGGCCTCCATCGCCGCGCGTCGCGCGCGGTGCCACTCAGCGGTGACGGCGAGGCCGTCGGCAAGGCTGACCGACGCGCGGAAGCCGAGGATGCGCGCGGCCTTGGTGGTGTCGGGGATGCGGCAGCGAACGTCCTGGTACTTGCCGCCAATGGCCTCGTAGGGGACCATCGTCGCCCGCAGCGGGCCGGTGATGCCCAGCGCCGACTGGCACTCGTGGGCCAACCGGAAGATCGTCGTCGGCTCATCGCCGCCGATGTTGAGGATCTCGCCTTCGGCCTCGTCGCTGTCCAGCGTGCGGACGACGCCGTCGACCGTGTCGCTGATGTAGGTGAACGTGCGGACCTGTCGCCCGTCGCCGTGGATGTCCATCAACTTGCCGTCGAGGAGCACCTCGAAGAAGGCCGCCTGCGGCCCACCCCACCACGACGGGTTGTTGCGGGGCCCATAGGACCCGAAGAAGCGCATGATCTTGACGCGCAGGCCCTGCTCGGCGGCCATCGCGAGCGCGACGTGCTCGTCGTAGAGCTTGGAGGTCGCGTACGCCCAGCGGCGCGACGTGGGCGGCCCCAGCGTGAGGTTGTCCTCCTCGCTGAAGGGCGGGGTTGCGTTGCCATAGACGTCGGAGGTCGACGCGACGAGCACCGGGCAGTCCAGCGCCAGGGCGGCCTCGTACAGCGACTCGGCGCCGGCCACATTGGCCTGCAGCGTCTTCAGCGCGCCACCGTAGCGCGGGATCTTCTCGGCGGCGAGGTGCACGAGCGCATCGCAGCCGCTGAAGGTCCGGCGGACCCGCAACGCGTCGCGGCAGTCGAGCTCGACGAACGTGAAGTTCGGGTGGTCGCGAAACGTGTCCATGTTGCTCGGCGACCCGTGTGAGAAGTCGTCGATGCCGACGACTGTGCGGCCTTCTGCGAGCAGTCGTTCAGCGAGATGAGAGCCGATGAAGCCGGCCACTCCGGTAATGCCCACCTTGGCGGGGTTGGTCATAGCGTCCTCCTAAGCCAGACGTCGAGGATTCGAGGGTCTTCGGTCCCGGCGGAAGGTCCGCGCAGGGTGGTGAGATGAGAGAAGTTGGTTCGCAGCCACGAGCCGATCACGCGGTCGTAGCCGATGCCGAAGGCGCCGCGGCGATAGCGCGTGAGCGGCGTGCGATCGGTGATCGCAAAGCGCAGGCCCTCGTTCTCCATCACCTGGATGGCGGCACGCTGGGCCTGCTCGTCAGGCAGCGCGCCAGGCAGCAGCGAGAGCTGCCCGAGCGGGTCCTGGCGGCCGGTCATGACGTAGAGCGCGGTCATCTGCGGCGCAAGCAGGATGGGCTCCGACCGGGCGGTCTCGCGCTCGATGGCGTCGATGGCCGCTTGGTAGACGATGCCGTCGGCGGGGGCGGCGGCGATCGTCCCGTGGGGGCCGTGCACCATCACCGTCTCGTTGCGCGCGTCGTTGACCAGCAGCCCGGCGCAGAGGATGGCCAGCAGGGCGACCCATGCTGTTCCCAGCGCTCGCAGGGTGCGCACCTCGGCCAGCCCGGTGCGCGGGATCGTGCGGACATGGACCATCACGAAGAACAGCGCGACGATCGGCATCGCGTAGGCCGTCTCCTGCGGGAAGCGGGCGTTCGGAAACGGCCAGTACTTGGCGTAGGCGCTGTAGGTAAAGGCCACCAGCATCAGGCCGATGAGCAGCTCGACCTGGGCGGTCGTCGTCCATGGCCCGCGGCGCGTGGTGCGTGCGGCGCGCACCGACAGCACCGTGGCGATGACGGCACCGGCAGGCAGCCATCCGAAGGCAGGCTTGAGGTAGAACCGCACCGTCTCGGGACGCACGGCGAGCACGAGCAGCGTCGCGACGCCCACGGCCACGATCAGGACCAGCGCGACGGCGCGAGCGCGCCCGCCGCGGTCGATCGAGCGGGCCGCGACGATCATTGCCGCGACGCCCGCGGTGTAGGCCACCAGCACCGCGGCCAGCGCGGCGAAGCTCGCCGGCGTGCGCGGCGCCATGTCGCTCACGATGGTCGAGACCGACTCGTGCAGCAGCGCGGCCGGGAAGAGGTTGTCGCCGATCAGCTGGCCGACCGACAGCCCGTCGTGGAAGAGGCCGACGATCAAGAAGCTTCCGTAACCGGCAGCGGCGACGGCGACGCTCACGCCGACCACCGTGGCGAGCTCGCGCAGCGCAGCGCGGCGGTCGCTGCCACGCGCCACGCCGACCAGCAACCAGGTGCCGACCGCGAAGGCCAGCGCACCGAAGCACTCGTGGCGGGTCAGCGCGCTAGCGCCGACGATCGTGCCCAACGCCACCAGCCAGCCGCGTCGCGTTGGCGCCTCCGCCAGCCGTGCCACCACCGCGATCGCCGCAAGGCAGAGCAGCACGCCCAGCGGTGCCGAGAACGTGTGGGGCTGGACGTAGGAGACGTTGGTGCTCGACAGCGCCGGCACCGCGACCAGCAGGCCGGCGGCCGCGGCGGCTGCCGGGCCGACGAGCGTCCGCGCGACGGCGTAGGTCGCCCCGATCGCGACGAACGCGAGGACCAGGCCGAGGCCGATCGTCGGGCCGACGCCGATGCCGAAGAGCTCGAAGACGCCGCCGAGCAAGAGCACGCCGAGCGGCCCGTACCAGTAGTCGAAGTCGATGTAGGGCACGTCGGCGTGCGACACCTTGGCCGCCGCCACGAGGTCATAGCCCGTGTCGAGGTAGAGGTCGCCCCAGCGGTTCCATGTGACCAGCGTCAGCAGGACCGAGAGGCCGACGAGCGTCAGCACGGCCACGGACTCGCGGGTCAGTGAGGACACGCGCAAGCGCGCCAAGGCCGGCGTCGGACGCTGCACGCTGATGTTCGCGTGCGCGCTCATGCCGCCCGGTATCCCTGCCCCTGGTCGGCGACGCGGTCCAGCAGGCCCGCGATCAGCGTCTCGGCGACGCCGAGCACCGCCTGGCCGTTGACCAGCTCGGGGTAGATGTGCGCCGAGGAGGCCGTGGCCAGGCCAGGCGCCGGGAAGAGGCTCTCAGCGGTCGGGCGCGCGGCGCCGACCGTATGGATCGGCTCGGCGACGCGAGCGCGCGCGAGCTGCGAGGCGAGGATGTCGGACGGCTGCAGGGCCGGGAACATCGTGCGGACGTGGTCGAGGTACTCGCGCTTGACGTCGGCCACCGGGCGGTCGAGGTCCGGGTTGTCGGGCGTGACGTACTTCGGGACGTAGAGCAGCGTGCCGCCGGCGCGCTCGGGATCGATGACGTGCGTCGTCTCGACGACCGTGGTCAGCGGGATCCGGCGGTCGGTGATGTTCAGCGCGTAGTACGGGCTGATCGACTTCTTCAGGCGCGCGACGACGCAGACGACGCCGAGGTAGCGGTTGGGGTCGGCGCCGAGGGTGCGCTCGAGCTCCGGGGCCAGCAGACCCTGCAGGCCCGGACGCAGCTGCGTGGTGACGACGTAGTCGTGAGCGCGCAGCGTGCCGTCGATGACGACACCAAGGGCGCGACCGCCGGCCGCCGGCACCGACTGCACGTGGGTGTTGAGCGAGACCTCGCCGCCGAGCGCGCGGATCTCGCGCGCCAGCGCGTCGACGAGCACCTGGTAGCCGCCGTCGATGGTCCCCATGACCTCGCGGGCCGCCTTGTCGCGCGTCGCCGACATGCGGCGCGTGCGTGCCCACAGGTAGGTCGCGGGCAGGTCGTCGTACTGACCGTCGAACTTGGAGTCCAGCAGCGGGCGCCAGAGGCGCTCCCAGAGGCGATCGCCGCAGATCTTGCGCAGCCACGTCTCCAGCGACAGCGACTCGAGGTCGGAGTTGTCGCTCTTGAGCTGGCAGCGCGCCGCGAAGGCGCCGAGGCGCACGCGGTCGATCGGGCTCAGGCCCGGGAAGGTCAGCAGCTCGCGCGGCGAGGACATCGATGTCAGCTGGCCCTGCTGGTAGAAGCCGACGCGCGTGGTGGCGAAGCGGAACTGGTCCTCGCCGATGCCGACCTCGGCCGCCAACGAGCGAACACGCTGATCGGTGGGCAGCACGACGTGGTAGTAGCGGTCGACCGGGATCCCGCCGAGATCGGTCGTGCCCGCCAGGCCCCCGAGCTGGCCATCGCGCTCGTAGACCGAGACGGCAATGCCGGCCTGAGCCAGGCGGTAAGCGGTCGTGAGGCCGAGCAGGCCGCCGCCGATGATGCCGACGCTGGGACGCGTCATGCGTTCGCTCGCATGCGCGTCGCCACCTGGCGTGCCATCAGGCGCGTGTAGCCGGCCATCGTCGGCAGGACCTTCAGCTTGGACTCGCCGATGCGCCGTGAGGCGTCGAGATCCACAGGAACCTCGGCGATGGTCGCGTCCATGCGCGACAACTTGCCGAGGATCTCGGCCTTGCAGGCAAAGCCACCCTCACGGATGAAGGCGTCGCCATGACGCCCGTAGGCGCTGCGCAGCATCCCTGCGCGGTAGACGCGAAAGAAGGATGAGACGGTCCGCGCGTCAACGCCGGCCGTGACCCGCACCGCAAACGACGCGGCGCGCGACAGGCTCTCGCGACGACGCCCAGCGCCGACCATCTCGCCGCCGGCGTGAACCGAGGCCAAGACGACATCCGCCCCGCTGCGGGCTTCAGCCAGCATCGCCTCGAGCGCGTCGAGGTCGCTGGTCGTATCGGACTCCAGCGTGACGATCAGGTCGTCGTCATCGCACAGCTCCAGCGCGAAGCGGAAGCCGCGGTCAAACGCGCGCCCAGCGCCCTGATTGCGGATCTGGCGGACGAGGATCAGCGGCACAGGACCGTCGTAGGCGCGGGCCACGGCGACCGTGCCGTCGCTGGAGCCGTCGTCGACGAGGATCACGTGCCCGCCCGACCACAGCATCGGGCGATCTTCGAGGTCGTGCAGCAGGCGCGGGAGGTTCTCCTCCTCGTTGAACGCCGGGATCACGAAGACCTGCATCAGTAAGCACCCCGTCGGCCGATGACCACGGGCAGCGTCTGGAACAGGATCTTGATGTCCCACCAGAGCGACCAGTTGGTCGTGTACACGTAGTCGAGCTTCACCATCTCCTCGAAGGAGAGGTCATTGCCGCCCAGCACCTGCCAGAGGCCGGTGATCCCGGGCAGCGACTCCAGCCGGCGTCCCGCCCAGCCAGTGATCTTGTCGGCCTCGTGCACCACGAACGGGCGCGGACCGACCAGGCTCATCTCACCGCGAGCGACGTTGATGAGCTGCGGAAGCTCATCGAGGCGCCACTTGCGCAAGAACGCGCCGGTGCGCGTGATGCGCGGGTCCGCCTGGATCTTGAAGAGCGGGCCGTCCATCTGGTTCAGATGCGCCAGATCGAAGCGCTGACCCTCCGCACCGTCGACCATCGAGCGGAACTTGATGATCTTGAAGGCCTTGCCACTGCGGCCGTTGCGGACCTGGCGGAAGAAGACGGGACCGCGGCTGTCGAGCTTGATCGCGATCGCCACGACCAGCAGCACCGGGCTGACGGCCAAGAGGCCCAGCAGCGATGCCGACAGATCGAAGGAGCGCTTGAGGATCCGCGCGCTGCGCGACAGGCGCATCGGCGGCAAGCTGACCACCGGGATGCCCTGGAGATCCTCGATCGTCGCGTTGGACGCAAAGAGCTCGAAGTAGGTCGGGACGATCGAGAGGTGGACGTCCGGACGGCGGACGCGCCGGACCATCTCCAGCGTCTCGTCGTAGTGATGCGCGCTGTCGGCGCCCGCAAGGACGACCCAGTCGATCTCATGCTCGTCGATGACGCGCGTGAGGTCGGCGGCCGAGCCAAGGATGTCGTCGGCGCCGGCCGCCATCGAGTCGTCGAGAAAACCGACGACCTGCAGGTTGTAATCCGGGTGCGCGGCGATCTTGGACTCGATCAGGCGGCCGGTAGCGCCGGCGCCCACGATCAGCGTGCGCCGCGCCCGCACGACGCCGTGCAGGAAGCGGTTGCGCAGCGTCCAGCGCGCGGCAGGCACGAGCAGCAGGGCGAACGTCAAGAACAACACCGCCTCTGACGGCGAGTAGACCTTGATGCCGGCGACCTTCTCCAGACCCTGGCCCGTGAGCAGCATGATCAGCGAGCCGGCCAGCAGCGCGTTGAGCATCGTCGCGGTCTCGTCGAACGTCGAGGCGACGATCGTCGAGCTCTGGCGCTCGTAGAGGCCGTAGATCGTGAAGAGCACGACCCAGCCGATCAGCACGGCGAGGGCGAGCAGTGCCGTCGCCCACCGCGGCGAGACGATGGCGGGCCCGGCGATCTGGTTGGCGAGGGTGAAGGTCGCTACTCCCGCGACGAACAGCGCGAGGGCATCGGTGAGCGCAAGCAGCGCTGTCCGCCCGTTCTCCAACGGGGGCAGCTGCCGCTCGGGACGCACCGAGCGCGCCCGCTTGGGCGCGAGAGCGACCGTCGCGCCCTCAGGACGCGAGCTGCTCATGCGGCACCACCAGATCGTGCAGGTGCGCGTATCGGCTTGCCTCGGTGCGGTTGGCGACTCCGAGCTTGCGGTAGGTGTTCGACAGGTGGAACTTGACCGTCTGCTCGGTCACCCACAGCTCACGGGCGATGCGCCCGTTGGTGTGACCCTGCGCCGCGAGGCGCAGGATCTCGAGCTCGCGCGTCGTCAGCGGGCAGTCTTCGACCGCCGTGCTGACGCGGGTACGGCGCGGGCTGTGGATCACATGCCCCTGGACGACCTCGCGCAGCAACGTGCCGAGCGCGACTGGATGCACGGCCTTGGACAGCACCGTGCTGGCGCCGGCGGCGAAGACCTCGTCGACCGCCTCGTCCTCCATCGAGCCCGTGAGCAGGATGCTGCGGGCCTGCGGCGAGAACTCGCCGACCTCGGCGAGACGGTCCAGGGCGTGCTGGCGGACGTGCATGTCGTCGACCAGGACGATGTCCGGGGTCTTGTCGCTCAGATGCGCGCGGATGCTTTGGCGGCCGTCGACGAACCCGACGACCTGGAAGCCCGCGGTCTGGCGCAGGGCCAGGCGAATGGCGTGGACCACGAGCGAGTGGTCAGCGACGATGAGAAGACGCTTCATGATGACCTCAGGCCGCCTGGACGGACTTCAGGGACACGCGCTGCGGCGGACGCGCCTGCACGTTCTTGCGGCGGGTGACCCCGCGCAGGTCGACGACCTCGTGCCGGTCGGCGATCCCGACGTGATCGACGCCCGGGTGGGCCGTGACGATCACGAGCAGATCGGCGAACTCGGCGACCTCGTCGAGCGACGAGTTCTTGAGGTCGAACTGCGACAGCTCGGGCACGTACTCGTCGTGGTAGGCGATCTCCGCGCCCAGCTCGCCGAGGCGCTTGATGATCTTCAGCGCCGGGCTCTCGCGGATGTCGCCGACGCCGCCCTTGTAGGAGACGCCGAGGATGCCGATGCGCGTGCCCTTGACGGGCATGCCCAGGTCGTTGAGCTTGAGCTCGACCTTCTCGACCGCGAGGTAGGGCGCGTGCTGGTTGACCTTGCCGGCGAGCTCGATGAACTCGGTGGCGAAGTCGTGCTCGCGCGCCTTCCAGGAGAGGTAGAACGGATCGACGGGGAGGCAGTGACCGCCCATGCCCGGGCCAGGCTCGAAGCGCATGAAGCCGTAGGGCTTGGTGGAGGCCGCGTCGATGACCTCCCAGATGTCGATGCCCATCCGGTCGGCGAGCTCGGCCATCTCGTTGATCAACGCGATGTTGACCGAGCGGAAGATGTTCTCCAGGAGCTTGGCCATCTCGGCGCTCTCCAGCTCGGAGGTGCGCACCAGCTGGTCGCAGACCAGCGCGTAGAGCGCCTCGGCCGCGTTGCCACAGGTCTCGGTGAGGCCGGCGACGATCTTGGGCGTCGTCTTCAGCGTCCAGTCGGTACGGCCCGGATCGACGCGCTCGGGCGAGAAGGCCAGGTGGAAGTCGACCCCAGCGCGCAGGCCGGACTCCTCAAGGATCGGCAGCGCCCGCTCGCGGGTTGTGCCCGGGTAGGTCGTGGACTCCAGGACGACCAGCTGACCCGCTTGCAAGACGGTGGCGATCGACTGGCAGGCATCGACCAGCGGCGTCAGGTCCGGCTCGCGGTTCGGCGTCAGCGGCGTCGGGACGCACACGATGATGGCGTCGACCTTGGCCAGCGCGGCGATCCGCGTCGTTGGCTCGAAGCGATTGGCGACCGCCTGCAGCTGCTCGGACGGCACGTCCTCGATGTATGACTCGCCGCAGCGCAGCTGCGCGACGCGACGTGCGTTGACCTCGATGCCGACGACCTGCTCACCAGCCTCGGCGAAGCTGACGGCCAGTGGGAGCCCCACGTAGCCGAGTCCGACAATCCCCACGCTCATTCGTTTCCACCCCACGTTGATCTCGGGCCAACGCGCGTCGCCGTCCTGCTTCCTGCGATCCGGCGACGCTCGCCCTACGACCAGGATCTTGCGGCTCGGGAGTGGTCGATGGCAGGGGATATCTGGGGTAACCCGACGGTGATGTTCCCCCGATCGTGCGGGGCAGGACCACCACCACCGTGGGTGAGATCACTCCCCCACGCCCACTGGCCGATGCGCTAGGGAGCCCTTTACTGGCACGGCCCCGCTCGGTGAGCGTTCGACTGCGGACTAAAGCTCGTCGGGCGCGTCGCCCTGGGAGGCGGCGAAGGTGGCCCGAATGCCGTTGGCGATCGAGATCGCCTCGGCTTGTGAGTGAGCGCCGAGCTTGCGTAGGAGGCGCTTGACGTGGGTCCGGACCGTGTCGCGCGCGAGCACCAGCTCGTCGGCGATCTGGTCGACCGTCAGGCCCGCGCAGAGCAGGTCGAGGACCTCCCACTCGCGCGGGGTGAGCTTGCTGCGGACGGGTCGGACGCCCTGGCCCCCGACCGGCAATGCCCGCAGGCTCTCGATCAGCCGCCAGGTCAACTCGGCGCCGACGACGGGCTCCCCCGCCGCCATCCGCGCGACCGCATCAACGATCTGGGAGATCGACGCCCCACTCACCTCACCTTTGACCTGGTGGCCGGCGGCGCCCGCCCGCAGCCCCACCATCCCGAGCTCGACGTCGTCGGAGGCCGTCAGCAGGAGGATCCGGACGCTTGGCGCGCGCGCGACGATCTCCCTGGTCGCCGACAGCCCGTCGATGTTGGCCATGACGATGTCCATGATCATCACGTCGGGACGGAAGTGCGCGGCCAGGTCGATCGCGTCGCGGCCGTTGTCGGCCTCGGCGATGACGGTCAGGCCCGCGTCCTGCAGCGCGGCGCGCAGCTCGCTGCGCAGCCGCTCGTCGTCATCGACGACCACGACGCGCGCGGGCTGGGTTGCATCCTGTCCGCCGCGCGCCACGATCAGCCCAGTATGGCGGGCGGCTGGGGCGCTGTCATGCCCTCATGCGCCGCCCGCACCCCGGGCGACGTCGATGATCGCCGCGCGCACGAGCGCGAGGTCGGTCGTCTTCGGGATATGGAGCGTCACCAGCCGCGACTCGACGGGCGCGATCAGATCGGGCTCAAAGCCCGAGAAGGTGACGATCGGGACATCGGCGGCGACGGCCGCCATCGCGGTCAGCAGCTCCCCCGGCGGCGGACCCGGCATCTGGAGATCGAGCACCACAACGTCGGGGGTGAGCTCGGCGACCATCGTCAGCGCCTCGTGCCCATCGGCGGCCTCGCCGATGACGACGACCTCCTCGATCGCCGCCTCAGGACGGCGCAGCAGCGCCCAGCGCAGCAGCGCGCGCATCTCGGCGGCGTCGTCGGCCAGCACGATGCGCAGCGGCGTGCTCACGCGGCGCCTTCCGGCAGCTCGACGGTGACGATGGTCGCGCCGTCGGCGCGCACCTGCATCGCGATGCGACCACCGCGGCGCTCAACGATCCGGCGGCAGACCGACAGGCTCACACCGGCCCCGACGAGCACGCCACGCCCGCGCGGGCGGGCGAACGGCTCGAACGGACGCGCGGCGTGCTCGGCGGGCGTGCCGTTGTCGAAGAGCTCGACGACAACCTCGTCGCCGGCCACGCGCCCGGTGACCCCGAGGCGTGTGGCGCCGGCGGCCAGCGCGCTGCGCAGCAGATGCACGAAGAGCCGTTGGGCCTCATGCGGCTCGAGCGCCGCGGGCGGCAATGGCTCGCGCTGAACGTGCACGGGTACGCGGCTCAGGAAGCTCTCGAGCTCGGCGACCGCGCCGTCGAAGGCCGAGTCGAGCTGCGCCAAAGGCACCGGCCCCTCGGGATCGCCGGCCGCGCGCGCGACGTCGAGCAGGTCGTCGACGTAGCGTTGGGCCCGGTCCCCGCCGGCGTTGAGCGCCCGCAGCGCATCTTGCCCACCGCTGCCCATCGTGCCGTGCTGAGACTCCAGCACGGCGGCGGCCCCGCGCATGAGCGCGATGGCCTCGCCAAGCTGATGCGCCGCCAGGGCGGCGAACGCCGCGAGGCCGTCCTGCGGCGTAGGCGCAGGCTCGGCGGGCGTCATTCCTGCGCCGGAAGCCCGTCCTCGAGCATGCCGGCGCGGAGACGTGACGCGGCCGCAACCGCATCGCGACGGGAGCGCACCTCGAGCTTGCGCAGGACGTTCTTGACGTGCGAGCGGACTGTCTCCACCGACACCACGAGGCGGTCGGCGATCTCGTCGGTCGACAGGTCCTGGCACAGGAGGTCGAGGACCTCCCACTCGCGCGACGTCAGCTGGCTGCGGATCGGCCGCAAACCCGCGCTGTCGGTGCGCACCAGGCGCAGGTCTTCAATCAGCCGCATCGTCAGACGACGGGTGATCACGGCCTCGCCGTTCTTGGCGCAGTGCAGCGCCCGCGGTAGGGCGTCGATCCCGACGTTCTTGCACAGGAACCCGGAGGCTCCGGCGCGCAGCGTCATCAGGCCGACCTCGTCATCGTCGCTGGAGGTGAGGATCACCACGCGCACGTCCGGCGCGGTGCGCCGGATTTCGCTCATGGCGGCCAGCCCGTCCATCCCGGGCATGATCAGATCCATTACGACGACGTCGGGCGTGTAGTACGCCGTCAGCTCAACCGCTTCTCTACCGCTACCGGCTTCCGCGATCACCGTGATGCCGGCCAGCTGCAGCACATCGCGCAGCATGCGGCGGGCCAGCGGATCATCGTCCGCCACGATGACGCGCAGCGGCGCGTCTCCATCTACCTTGAATTCCATCCCCATGAGCCCTTCCCGGTCTCGTCCACAACCGGTGCCTCTCGCTATAGAGCGACATAGAAAAGAGCAAAGCCGGTTGCACCGTGGGGTATTTTCTGACCCCCATGCAGGAATTCGGACAATCGGGGCGGACCTTGAGCGCTGCGGCCGCGCAGGCGGTTCCCTGGGGATTGAAGGGAACCGCCACGCGGCCACGCGCCGCTGAGCACGGACCGTCCGGTGCGTTCCCAGCCCACGCGGCATTGCACGATCTAGGGCTCTCCTGCCGGCGGACCGTGCGTAGCGAAACCTACGGTGGCGCCGAGCGGCGTGAGGGTGACTTGCATCCGCCTGGGCGAGGGAGGTCATCGGCGGCCCTTGGGGCAGGAAGTTCCCCCATTCCTCCTCCAGGACTGCCGATTCAATGAGATGAGCAAGTTTCCGGAGGACACGACGTCGTACGGAACGGGGATTGAGCAACCGTGAGGATCGAAGCTGACGTGGAGTCCGACGGCTACGACGGGCAAGACGACGAGCGCCGACGCTGCACGTCGTCGCGCTGGTGGCGCAGCCGCGCGCAGAGCGCGACCAATGACGTGACCGTCGAGACGGCCGCCTCCCCAGACGCCGAGCGCCGCCAGCAACTGGCCGACGTCGGCCACGAGCTGAAGTCGCCGCTGTCGATCATGCTCGCCCTTTGCACGCGCCTTGAAGAGGCCGGACGGCTCGCGCCCGAAGACGCCGACGACGTGGCGCGCATCCGCGCCAACGCCTACACCATGCTGCGCCGCGTTCAGGATCTGATGCTCGTCTCACGCCTGGAGAGCGTCGAGCTCCAGCTCGAGGCGGCGGTCATCGACGTCGCAGCGATCGTGCGAACGTGCGCCGAGGGCTTTGGCAGCGTCGCCTCCGAGCGCGATCTCGACCTGCGCATCGGGGTGCCCGCTCGGCTGCCGGCGGTCGCCGACGAGGAGAAGATCGTCTCGGTCGTCAGCAATCTGCTGGCCAATGCCATCCGCTACGCGCCGAGCGGCGGTGTCGTGCGCTGCTCGCTGAGCACCGCACCCGGACGCTTGATCCTCCAGGTCGCCGACAACGGCCCCGGCGTCGCGATCGCGCAGCGCCAGACCATCTTCGAGCGCTATCGCCGCGACCCAGGCGCCGGCGGAACCGGCCTTGGCCTGGCCATCGTCAGTGAGATCGCTCAGCTGCACGGCGGCTCCGTCGCCATCGGCGACGCTCCGGAAGGCGGTGCACTGTTCACCGTTGAGCTGCCGCTGCGCACGCAGCGCTCCGGCCTGCCCCATTCGGCTCCGCAGCGCTCGCTCGCGCTGGCCGATCGCCAGAAGGCGATCATCGAAGACCTGCGCGCCGAGATGGACGCCGGGCCCAGCCTGCGCCCCTTGCCGCACGGCAACTGAGCCGTAAGAGGCCCGCGGCAAGCGCCGCGTTGCGGGCGTTATCGAGCGCCGAGGCCGTGCATTGGCACAGATCAGACACACGCGCTCACCGAGCCGTGTGAAGGTGGCGCTCGACGCCGACCGCAATAACAACTCCTAGCGGTCGGAGCTGGAAGGTCTCGTCGTCCCCGTCCGGACAAATGTCCACTGATTAACGAGTTCCCTCGGGTCCGGGGGTACCGAAGCCGACCTTCCCAGTGTTCCGGTCGGAGGCTCTGGCAGAGCTGCTGACCGCCCTCTCTACGCGCCATCCATCCCATGCTTCAGCTACTCCGCTTTAGCGGTAGGCCCCTGCCTGCTGCCATCCTGAGCCTGACGGCGGTTGTCGTCGCGGTCGTGGCGCCCTCCGCGTCTGCCGCAGAGGTTCCTTTGAATGGTCGGTCATTTGATGCCGCGTGTAGTGCGGCGTCAGCAGGTGACGTCATCACCGTACCCGCGGGCTCGTACTCGTCACAGAGCATCAAGTGCACCAAGGCCGTGACGATTCAGGGCGCGGGCTTGTCAACGCGAGTCCAGTACCTGGCCTTCAGCAACGCCAACGGCCCGACCGTGACCGATGTGCGCCTGGGTGGCATGGAGTCAAAGGCCAGCCGTAATGTGGCGGTCAAGCGCGCGACGATCAACAATCAGACCTACATCGAGGCAACGACCGGGCTGTTGTTGGACCACATCGTGTGGGAGCCCGAGAGCTCCTCGACCTCCTGGGGCAACGGCGACATGGTCGACATCTACCCCGACCGCAACGACGCCCCCAGCCATGACATCACGATCCAGGACAGCATCCTGCACGGCTTGCGCTCCCCGACCTCGACGGCGCACCCGGACGCGATCCAGACCTACAACCGTGGCCAGTCACACACGGGGATCAAGATCCTCCGCACCAAGTTCTACGACAATGAGTGCGTCAACATCCGGTCCAACCCGGGTGACGAGCTGACGCTGGAGAACAACCTGTTCGGCGACAGCGTCCAAGGCATCTCGGGCTGCGGCTACTACAGCATCGATGTCGGCTATGCCAACGTCATGGCGCGCTACAACACCTTCACCGGCAGCCAGTCAGTCCAAGAGACCCCGACGGTCAGCGGCATCCATCAAACGTGGGTCGGCAATGCGGGCAACGGCTTCTCTGCCGGGTGCGGCAGCGGTGGCGCCAGCGGCGCGACCATGGTCGACAACCTCTGGACCGGTCAGAAGTGCGGTGCCCAGGACAAGCAGGTCAGCTCCTTGAAGCTCAACAGCGACGGCAGCCCGCAATCCACCAGCCCGCTGGTCGACGCCGGCGACCCGAGCAACTACCCCATCAACGACTTCAACAACAGCGCACGCTACAGCGGCCTAGCACCCGACGCCGGAGCGATCGAGAGCGGCTCGACCGGCACGCCGCCTCCCCCGCCCCCGCCGCCACCGCCGCCACCGCCGGCCGACACCACGGCACCGCAGACGACGATCACCGCCGCCCCTGCCGACGGCACGTCGACCAGCGCTTCGGTCGACTTCACCTCCAGCGAGGTGGACAGCACCTTCGAGTGCAAGCTCGACAGTGGCGCCTACAGTGCCTGCACCTCACCCAAGAGCTACAACAACCTCTCGGTCAGCTCACACACCGTCAGCATCCGCGCCACGGACGCCGCGTCGAACACTGACGCCACGCCGGCAACCGCCACGTGGACGGTCTCTGCAACCACCCCGCCACCACCACCGCCACCGCCCGCCGACACCACGGCGCCGACGGTGACCATCTCCTCCAAGCCGGCCTCGGGCACGACGGCCACCACCGCGAGCTTCGGCTTCAGCGGCAGTGACGACGTGACGTCCTCCAGCGCGCTGACCTACCGCTGCAAGCGCGACAGCTCCGCCTACAGCTCCTGCACCTCGCCCAAGAGCTATGCCAACCTCGGATACGGCAGCCACACGTTCTCGGTCCGTGCGACCGACGACGCAGGCAACCAGTCGGCAGCCGCTTCGACCACCTGGACAATCGCCGAACCCGACACGACCAAGCCGACGGTGACGATCACCTCCAAGCCGTCTGTGGTGTCCCCGACCCTGTCATCGAGCGCGGCCTTTGCGTTCATCGGTGACGACGACGTGACCGACGCTAGCGCGTTGACCTTCCGCTGCACGCTGGACAACGATGCTGCGACGGATTGCACCTCGCCAACCACGTTCCAGAATCTCGCTCTCGGATCGCACGCGTTTAGCGTGACGGCGATCGACGCTGCAGGCAACGAGTCCACCCCGGCGTCGACGACATGGACGGTCGTTGCGCTGCCGTCGCGTCCGGGAAGCCCGTCGCGGCCGCCGACCGGCACCACCCCGGACCCGCCGACCGACGAGCCGCCGGCTGAAGAGCCGCCGGTCATCACCGGTCCGCTCGTGCCGCCGACGGTGTTGCTGGTCAAGCCGACGACCGGCGCCCGGTTCCGCTCATCGCTGAAGGCCCTCGCCGTGGCGACCGACGACCGGAAGGTCGATCACGTCGAGTTCTGGCTCGACAGCAAGCGGTTCGCCTACGACGTCAAGGCGCCGTACAGCGCAACGCTGGCCACCGACAGAGTCAAGATCGGCGCCCACACGCTGGTCGCACGCGCCATCGATGACCAGGGCCTGGCCGCCTCGCTTGGCACCACCGTCCAGCGCGTGAGCGGGGCGAGCACGGCCAGCAGCACGGCGACGCGGGTCGCCGCGACGACGACCGACACGAGCACCGCGCTGACCGCCCATGGCGCCAAGCGGGGGAAGGTCGCCATCGGCCTGACGACCTGTGGGGACGGTCAGGCCAAGGTGGTCAAGACGATCACGATGAAGCTCAGCTCTGCCGGCAGCGCTGGCGAGTCGCTTCCCATCGGCCGCCTCTGCGTCGCGTCGGTGACGCCGCGCAACAACTAGTGGGTCCAGCGGCGCCGGCCGGCCAGGCCGGCGCCGCCCGCGCGCTCAGATCTCCAGGCGCGCGTCCTCAAGGTCGATGTCGCGCTCGATGCGCCGCATGATCTCGTCGGTGATGTCGCCACGGTTGCGCTGGCGGATGATCTCGGCCCGCTCGGCTTCCAGGACCTTACGCCGCAGGCGCTGGTAGGCCTGCGAGCCCTCTTCGATGTCGCCGTCGTCATCGTCGTCCAGCCGCGAGGAGAAGCGGCGGATGCGGAACTCATAGCCCTGCCGCATCCGCTGGGCCGACGCGTCGCGGACCCACTCCAGATGCTCGAGCTCGCCGATGCGGGTGATCGCTGCCTCCGATGCGGCGATGCGGGCGCGTGCCTCCTGCTCGGCCACGGTCTCCTCGTCGTCGTAGACGCCGGCGAGGTCGATCAACTTGCCGAGCGTCAGCCCCTGCCCGACCACGGTGATGAGGATCACCGCATAGGCAAGGAAGATGATGAGGTCGCGACCGGGAAACGGCTCGCCGGCGTCGGTCTGCAAGGGGATCGCCAGCGCGATGGCGAGTGAGACGGACCCGCGCATGCCCGACCAGCCCAGCAGCGCGGTCAGCCGGAAGTCCGGCGGCGGCTCCCCGGTGCGTCGCGGCAGCTTCTTGACCAGCAACCGCGACAAGAAGTTGAAGGGAAACAGGAACGCCATGCGGGTGGCGATCACGGTCGCTGCGATGGCCGCTGCGTAGCCGGCCAGCTCACCCGTCGAGTACTCGCCCAGACCCTCGATCACCGTACGCAGCTGCAGGCCGATGAGGACGAAGAGCGCGGCGTTCAGCGCGAAGGTGAGGATCTCCCAGAAGCCCACGATCTGGATCCGCGTCGACGGCGTCACCAGCTCGGGCGAGCGCCAACCGAGGTACAGGCCGGCGCTGACGGCGGCCAACACCGCCGAGATGCCGAGCGCCTCGGCCGGCAGGTAGGCCAGGTAGGGCGTGAGCAGTGAGACGGCCGTCTCGGTCGGGGCGTCGTCAAGGCGCTTGCGCAGCCCGGCGACCGCCCAGCCGATCGCAAGCCCGAGCGCGACGCCGGCGCCCGCGCTGAGGACGAACTCGCCGAGCGCCGACGAGAGCGAGAACGTCCCCGACAGCACGGCGGCGATCGCGAACTTGTAGGCGATGAGGCCGGTCGAGTCGTTGATCAGCGACTCGCCCTCGACGATGGTCACCAGCCGGCGCGGCGCGTGCGAGCGAACGGCGATCTCGGCGGCGGCAACCGGATCGGTCGGTGAGACGATCGCGCCGAGCACGAACGCCGCGGCCCATGGCAGGCCGACGACCGCGTGGGCGACGACAGCGACCGTGACCGTCGTCGCGGTGACCAGGCCGACCGCGAGCAGCCCGATCGGCTTGTAGTTGGCGCGCAGATCCTGGATCGAGGTAAAGAACGCGGCGCCGTAGAGCAGCGGGGGCAGGAACGCGACGAGAATGATGTCGGGGTCCAGGACGAACTCGTCGACGCCCGGGACGAAGGCCAGCGCGGTCCCGCCGATGGTCAGCGGGATCGGGTAGGGGATCTGCGTCCGCTCGGCGAGCAGGAGGAAGGCGCCGGCCCCGACGAGGACCGCGAGGACCACCAGTTCGCCGTGCATTCCCCAGGAGAGTAGAACGAGCTACGGCGTGCTCAGCGTGGCCACGGCCAGGGCCGCGACCCCTTCGCCCCGGCCAACGAAGCCGAGGCCCTCGCCGGTCGACGCCTTCACATTGACCTGGCCGCCGTCGAGGCCGAGCCCCGCGGCCAGCGTGGCCCGGATCGCACCACGGTGTGGCGCGAGCTTCGGGCGCTCCATGATCACGGTCGCGTCGACGTAGTCGATCCGGAACCCCGCGCCCGCGACCCGCTCGACGACATCGCGCAGCAGCGCGAGCGAGTCGGCGTCCTTGTAGGCCGCGTCGGTGTCGGGGAAGAGCGCGCCGATGTCGTCGAGGCCGGCGGCGCCGAGCAGTGCGTCGATGATCGCGTGGGTGAGCACGTCGGCGTCAGAGTGGCCGAGCAGGCCGTGGCTGTGCTCTAGCTCCACCCCGCCGAGGATCAGCTTGCGGTCTTCGACGAGCTTGTGCGAGTCCCAGCCGATGCCGGTGCGGACGGTGCTCATGTCGCCCCGATCGGTGCAAGCGTCACGTTGCGGTGCTCGAAGACGGCGATCTCCGTTACGCCGACGTCGCTGAGCAGTTCCAGCGCCTGGTCGTACTCAAAGCCCAGCTGCTCGGGCGTGTGCGCGTCGCTGGACAAGGCAATGGGGTTGCCCGCATCGACGACCATCTCCAGGAAGGCGCGGTCGGGATAGATCTCGCCGACCGGCTTGCGCAGCCCCGCGGTCGACAGCTCGATCGCGATGCCCGACTCGGCGATCTGCTCCATCGCGAGGTCGTAGTAGAAGCGCAGGTCCTTCTCGGGCCACGGCCGCTCATTACCCCAGTGCTTGACGAGATCCGGGTGGGCCATGATGTCGAACATCCCGCTGGCCGCCAGCTCGCCCAACCACGTGAAGTAGGTCTTCCACACATGGTCAGCGCTGCGCGCGGAGTTCCACACGTCGAAGCGATCGTAGTCCAGCGCGCCGTCGGCGAGGAAGTGGATCGAGCCGACGACGTAGTCCCAGTCCTGGCGTTCCAGCAGCGCGCGCATCTGCTCTTCACGGCCGGGGATGAAGTCGGCCTCGATGCCGAGCTTGAGGTCGGTGGAACCGCGAACGAACTCGCAGTAGCGGTCGATGTCGTCGTGGGCGTTCTCCACCCACAACGGGTGCTGCCAGACGTCGAGCGCGGCGGTGAAGCGGTAGATGTGCTCGGCGACGCCGAGCTCGGCGATGCCACGATCGGTGGCGACTTCGCGATAGCGCTCGGCGTTGGCTTCAGTGAAGTACTCGGCGGCGGGGGTGTTCTCGGCGTCGGGGCGGAGGTGAACGTGGTAATCGGTCAGCAAGGTGATGGGGAAGGGTCTGGTTCAGCGACGCGCGCGCAGCAGCAGGTCGGCGAGGCGCAGGTCGTCGGGGGTCGTGACTTTGAGGTTCTCGCGCGGGCACTCTACGAGGCGAACGGTCCCGCCCATGGTCTCGACCAGCGACGCGTCGTCGGTGGCGGCCGCCACGATCTCGTGCGGCTGGGCCAGTGCGCGCTCCAGGACGTCGCGGCGAAAGACCTGCGGCGTTTGGATCGCCCACAGCCCGCTGCGATCTAGCGTGCGCGCGACGGTGGGTGAGCCGTCGTCTTGCTTGATGGTGTCGGTGACCCGCGCCGCGGCGATCGCCGCGTCGGCATCAGCATCAAGGCCGGCGAGGACCGCCCGGATGATCTCCGGCGTCACCAGCGGCCGGGCCGCGTCGTGAACCAGGACGGGGTCGCCGGCAAGCGTGTGGTGCAACGCCGCGCGCACCGAGTGCGAGCGCTCGTCACCGCCAAAGACGCCGGACGTGCCGGCCGGCGCCTCGATGCCCGGAGGCGTAGCGACGACGATGTGGGAGATCTCGGGCACCGCCTTGAGAGCGTCGATCGACCACTCCAGCATCGAACGGCCCCCACACATGACAAACGCCTTGGGACCGGAGGACCCAAGGCGTTCGCCACGTCCGGCGGCCACGACGAGCGCGACCGCTGACATCAGATGATGTCCTACACCTTCGCAGCGGCGGCCAGGCGCTCGGCCGACGTCTTGAGCAAGTCGTCGAGGTACTCCTCGGCCTCGTCCTCGCTCTTCTCCAGCGCGTACATCAGCTCGGAGGCGAGGATCTTCTTGGCACGCGTGAACATCTGCTTCTCGCCGGTCGAGAGACCCTTGTCGTGCTCGCGGATCGCCAGGTTGCGCACGACCTCGGCCAGCTCGTAGATGTCGCCGGTCTTGATCTTGTCGCGGTTGTGCTTGAACCGGCGGTTCCAGTTCTTGGGCATCTCGGAGAGCTCGTCCTGCAGCACGCCGAGGACCTTCTGCACGCTCTCCTCGTCGATGACGCGACGGAGGCCCGCGATGCCTGCGTTCTCGCAGGGGACCATGACGGTCATGTCGTTGTGCAGGATCTTGATGGTGAGGTACTCGCGCTCCTCACCGAACATCTTCTTGACTTCCTTCTTGAGGACCTGCCCGGCCCCGTGATGCGGATATACGACATCGTCGCCGATCTCGAAATCGATGTTGACGATCTCGGGGATGTCGAGGTCTTCTAGGATCTGCTCTTCGGTGCTAGCGGGAATGATGGTCCTCCTTGGTTGGGTCGCTCACCGGGGATGGCGACCACGTTTCCAGCCGGGTCTCGTCCGAGACCACGATCAGGTCTGCAGGTACCGATCGACGAGGTTGATCTCCTGCAACCGGCGAAGGCCCTCACGGATGTCCTTCGCACGAATCTCTCCGACGCCCTCGACGGTCTCGAGCTCCGCGTCTGTGGCGGCGAGCAGCTCATCGAGGCCCCCGAACTCCTTGACGATCTGGGCGACGACGAGCTTCGGGAGCCGGGGGACGCGCCCCAGGATCCGGAAGCCGCGCGGCGAGACCGGGTAGTCGAGGGTGTTCAGCTTGCGGTCATAGCCCATCAGCTCGGCGAGGCGGCCGAAGTCGAGCAGGTCCTGATGGGGCATGCGCCCGAGCTGGTCGAGCGCGGCGGCGAACGTCTCGTCGGAGTCCGCCTCCAAGTAGTCGTGGATGAGGGCGGCCTTGTCGGCGGCGACGCCAACCATGACCTCCTCGAGCTGCATCTCGATGAGCCGGCCTTCGGTACCGAGCTCGACGATGTAGCGCTCGATCTCGACGGCCATGCGCGTCACGAGCTCGGAGCGCTGCAGCACCGTCAGGACGTCGTGCAGCGTCGCACCGCCCTCGAACTCCAGGGCGGTGAGGCGGGTGGAGACCTGGTCCAGGCGCGTGCGGTACTTGTCGAGCGTCGCCAGCGCTTGGTTGGCCTTGGCCAGCACGACCGGGATGTCTTCAAGGATGTACTTGGCGCCGTCGACGTAGAGCGAGACGACCTCGCGCCGCTGGGAGATCGCGATGACGACCGCGTCGGTCTGCTTGGAGACGCGCTCGGCGGTGCGGTGACGCGTGCCGGTCTCCAGCGTCAGGACGGTCGGGTCCGGCGTCAGCTGGACGTTGGCCATGGCGATCTTGGTCGCGTTGGCGTTCAGGACGATGCCGCCGTCCATCTTGGCGACTTGGTAGAGCAGCGCCGGCGTGTAGTCGACGTCCAGCTGAAAGCCTCCAGAGAACAGGAAGCTGAGCTCGTCGTGATCGCCGATCACCAGCAGGCCGCCCGTGTGCGCGTGGAGGATGTTGTCGAGTCCCTCGCGCAGCGCGGTGCCTGGCGCCACCATCTCCAGCGCCTTGACCAGGCGCGGCTCCTGACGGCTCTCCAGCTCGTTCAGATCGTCGCCGGATCGCTGCGCCATCAAGGCAATTCTACCAGGGCTCCTTTAGATCGGCCTTACCGCATGGACGGTGTTCCGGGAGCCTGGACGACCGGTCAGGCCGCGACGGGCTCTGCGGCCGCAAAGGCTGCCCGAAGAGCGTGACGCAAGGTCCGTGAGGTGCCCGGATGGACGGGGTCGCGCAGCCCGAACTTCTCGGCTTCCTCGACGCGGCGCTCGGGATGGCCGACCGTGCGCAGCTCGCCGGTCAGGCCGAGCTCGCCGAAGCAGGCCAGCGGGCGGGTGGTTTGGGGGTGGGCGGGCGGGGATGGTGTCCCCAGTGCGATGCCACGTTGCGCCGAGGCGACCGCAAGCGCGACCGCGAGGTCGGCGCCCGGCTCATCGACGCGGACACCGCCGACGACGTTGACGAAGACGTCCGCAGTGCCGGTGCTGACATTGGCGTGGCGGCCGAGGACCGCGAGGACGAGCGCGAGGCGGTTGCGGTCGATGCCGGTCACGACGCGCCGCGGCGGCACGATCTCGCTGGGCGAGACGAGCGCCTGGACCTCGACCAGCAGCGGCCGGCTGCCCTCCATTGCCGCGAGCACGACGGACCCCGGCTTGCCCGTGGCCTCCCCCACGAACCGCGCCGACGGATCGAGCACCTCGACCAGGCCGCCCTGCTTCATCTCAAAGACGCCCGTCTCGGAGGTCGACCCGAAGCGGTTCTTGAGCGCGCGCAAGGTGCGGTAGGTGCGCTCGCGCTCGCCTTCGAACTGCAGCACGCAGTCGACGAGGTGCTCCAATACGCGCGGGCCCGCGATCGCGCCGTCTTTGGTGACGTGGCCGACGAGGATCACGGTCGTGCCGACCGACTTCGCGGTCCGCATCAGCCGCGCGGCGACCTCGCGGACTTGGCCGACCGAGCCGGGCGCGCCGGTGAGGTCAGGTGCGTGCAGCGTCTGGACCGAGTCGATGACGCAGACCTCGGGCCGGTGGGCGTCGATCGTCGCCAGCACGGCGTCGAGGTCGGTCTCGGCCAAGACGGGGACGTCGAGCGCCTGGCAGGCGCCGTGCTCCAGCCGCTCGGCGCGCAGGCGGATCTGCGCCGCGGACTCCTCGCCGGAGACGTAGAGGGTCTTGCGACCGGCGCCCGCGAGGTTGCCCATCGCCATGCCGGTGAGCGTCGACTTGCCGATGCCCGGCGAGCCGCCGAGCAGCACGAGCGAGCCCGGCACCAGGCCGCCACCCAGCACGCGGTCGAGCTCGCCGATCCCGGTCGACAGCCGCGAGTGCGTCACGGCCTGGACGTCGCGCAGCGCGACGGGCGTGGGCGCGCCGGCGGCACGCCGGGCCGCGCCGTTGGGACTCGACCCGCCACCGGCCATACGCGCCGGCGCACGCTCCTCGACCAGCGTGTTCCACTCCCCACAGCCCGGGCACTGCCCGTGCCAGCGCGCCTCGGCATGGCCGCAGGCAGAGCAGACGTGGATCGTGGACGGGCGCGCCATGAGGGGTCACGGAGACTAGGGTCGCGACCCGACGACTTCGCCCCCCAGGATCGCGGCCTGGGTCAGCGCGGCGACCGCGGTCGCCAAGGCGAAGGCGGCGACGATCGAGGTGTGAGGCAACGCGAGCGCGACCGTCCAGGAGAACAGCGCGAACGCGAAGAAGCCGGTGAGCATCCCGCGCAGCAACCGCAGCGTCGCGTCCGATCCCAGCTGCGCGTGGGTGAAGGCCGCCAACACGGTGGTGATGATCGGCGACGGTGCAAGGAGGCCACTGAGGCGCGGGCCGAGGCCCTCGGAGGCAGCGGTGATCGTAAGGACCATCGCGGCGGCGCAGGCGGCGCGCACGGGCAGATCCCAGGACGGTGGCGCGATGGCGGCGCGGCTTGGACTGGCCGCCGGTCGCGGCAGCAACGCACGGGCACCGACGAAGCTCGCAAAGGCCACCACCAGCGCGGGCGTTGCCGCGACGTGGAACGCCGACGCGAGCGCCGTCATGGTCAAGAACGCCAACCAGGCAAGCGCGAGCGCGCCCGGCCAGCGCAGGCGCGCAGCGGCGACGCCGTAGACCAGCACGAACGTCGCCAGCGACACGAGCCCCAGCAGCGAGGTCGTCGCCGAGCGCGCCCCGAAGGCACGGTCGTGGACGATCGCCAACACCAACAAGATCGGTCCGGCGACGACCGGTAGCCCACCAACCAGGCCGCCGATCCGCGGGCCGAAGCGCCGCGCGGTCAGCGACGCGCCGACGACGAACGCCGGCGCGAGGATCAACTTGAGGGCAAGGACGGCCACCGGCCGGGCAGCATGCCCGACGGGGCGGCGTCAGGGCGGGCGGGCGAGCGCTCGCTCAGTCGTCGAACTCGCCGTCGACGAGACAGAAGACCGCACCCTGAGGATCGAGCGCCACGGCAAAGCGGCCGGAGGGCACGGCCATCGGCTCGACGAGCTTGCGCCCACCCTCGGCCACGATGCGGTCCAGCGTGACATCCACATCCGCCACCCCGAAGTAGACCGTCCAATAGGGCTGAGCGATCCCGCGCTGCGCGCGCATGATCCCGCCGATGTTGCGGCCCTCGTGGGCGATTGAGCGGTAGAGGCCGTCACTGCCCGGCACTTCGGCCGTCGCCCAGCCGAAGAGCGCCTCGTAGAACGGCGCGGCGCCCTCCGGGTCCGTCGTCTGGAGGTCATTCCAGGCCCAAGCACCCACCGCGTTGACCTGCGCGGAGCCGGCGAACTCGGCCGGCTCCCAGAGCAAGACGACGCCGCCCTGCGGATCGGCCAGCGCCCCCATCCGCCCCGCGCCGGGAAGGTCGAACGGCTCGACGACCACCGTCGCGCCGAGCTTAGTCGCACGGCCGACCGTCGCTGAGACATCCTCGGTGTGCACGTACATCGACCACGACGGCGGCATCCCCTGCTCGCGCTGCTCGTCCATCAGCGCGTGCAACCCCGCGACCGTTGTGCCCTCGTGTTCGAAGAGCAGGTAGTTGGCCGCCGGGTGGGTGGGCCGCCGCATTACCGTCCAGCCGAACACCGCGCCGTAGAACCGCTTAGCGGCCTCGACGTCGGTCGTGGTGAGGTCCACCCAGCAGGGCGTCCCGGGCGTGTAGGTCGTGCGTCGTCCCATGGGGCGCGACGCTACCTCGCATTGTCGACCGCGTCGAGCGCGCCGCGTAAATCGGCGACGAGGTCAGCGGTGTCCTCGATCCCAGCGCTGAAGCGAATGAAGCCGTCGGGAAGGTCGTCGGTGCCCCAGCGCGCACGGCGCTCAGCGGTGGAGTGCACGCCGCCGAAGCTCGTCGCGTCAGCGACCAGCTTCAAAGACCCCAACAAGCGCTCGGCCGCCTCCGCGTCGGCCAGCGTGAAGACGAGCACCGCACCGATGCCCGGCCAGCGGACGTCGGTCACGGCGGGGTGCGCCTGCAGCAGCTCGACCAGCGCCTTGGCCGTCGCCTCCTGGCGTTCTAGGCGCAGCGCCATGGTCGGTAGCGAGCGGTGCGCGAGCCAGACCTCGAAAGGTCCGGGGATCGCGCCCGTCAGCCCGCGCCAGGCGCGAATGGCCTGCGCGCGAGCGGGATCGCGCGTGGCGACGTAGCCGAGGACAAGATCGCCGTGACCGGTGAGGTACTTCGACGCACTCGCCATCGCGAAGTCCGCGCCGAGGTCTAGCGCGCGTTCACGCAGCGGCGTCGCGACCGTGCCGTCGACGGCGAGCAGCGCCCCCGCGTCGTGGGCAGCCGTCGCCAGCGCGGCGACATCGAGACGCGCCATTCCTGGGTTGCTGGGCGTTTCGATCCAGACCAACGTCGCCCCGTCGAGCGCACCACGGATCGCGGTGTCGTCGGACGGCACGAGCCGGATCTCGACGCCCAGCCTGGCGAGATGGTCGGCAGCGATCGTACGCACGCCCGGGTAGGCGTTAGACGGCGCAACGAGCACGTCGCCAGGCGCCAGCAGCGGCAACAGCACCGCCGCGACCGCGGCCATCCCCGAGGAGAGCACGATCGCCTCGCCGCCCTCCAACTCGGCCAGCGCCGCCTCGTAGCGCGTCCAGGTCGGGTTGCCGGTCCGGCCGTAGCCGTCGGGGCCACCGTCGCCGGACCAGTGGTTGGCCGCCTGGAAGGTCGGACCAGGCAGGAACGGTTCGCCCTGCGCCGCATCCGGGAGGCCGGCGTGTGTGACGCGCGTCGAGTCGCCCCCGCCGCTCATGTGCGCGCCGCCCGCGGGCAGCTGGCAAAGCCGGTGTGCTTGTGCGTCGCGTCGCAGAACGGCTTGTCACGCGACTGCCCGCAGCGACAGAGCGCGATCGCACGACCGGCTTCAACGTCAAAGATCCCACCGTCGGCGTCGATCAGCCGCACGGGCCCGGTGACCTTGTACGGCCCGTCGTCGCGGACCTTGATCTCGACCAACGGAGCATCAGGCATGCCCCGCACCCTAGAACCCTCAGGCGTGATCTTTGCGCTGCTCCACCACACCGCGCAGGTGGTCAACGACAGCTGGCGTCGACTTGCGCAGCTTGCGAATGTCCCAGCTGGTCAGCGTCACGAGCAGCATCGGTGAGGTCGCGACGACCGTCGCGTTGCGCTGCGAGCGCTCAAGGACGCCCATCTCCCCGATGACGTCGCCAGGGCCGAGGTCGGCGATGTGCTCGTCGCCACGCTCGACGGACGCCGTGCCCTCCTCGATCGCGAGCACGTCATAGGAGTAGTCGCCCTCACGGACGAGCTCCTTGCCTGCCGGCACCGAAACCTCGGCCGCCAGCGCCGCGATGTTGGCCAGGGATTCATCGTCCAGGTCGGCGAAGACCGGAATGCGCTTCAGCCGTGCGGTGTCCATGCGCGCATCCTTCCCGAAACCGGCACGCCGCGTCGCAAGAACCGTCACACAACGACGAAGGGCGGCCTTTGCAGGCCGCCCTTCGCACCACTTCAGATCGTGCCGGAGACGCCTATTCGACGTCCGGCGTGTCGGAGCGCGATGCGTCGGGCTCGCCCGGCAGCACCTTCTCCTCGGCTGGCTCGTCGGCGGACTCATCGCCACCGGAGGCGCCCACGCCGACCGGCTTGGGGGCCTTCTTGGGCGCAACCACCGACAGCGTGACCTCGGGACCGTCGTCGCCTTCGGCGGCCTTGTCGACCATCACCGTGCCGCCGGGCATCAGCTCGGCGCGCAGGACGAAGTCGGCCAGCGGATCCTCGATGTAGCGCTGGATCGCGCGGCGCAGCGGCCGGGCGCCCATCGCCGGGTCCCAGCCCTTCTCGACCAGCAGGTCCTTGGCCTCCTCAGACAGCTCCAGCTGGAGCTCCCGCTCGGCCAGGGACTCGCGGATGCGACGTAGGAGCAGCTCGACGATCGTCTTGATCTCGTCGCGCTGCAGCTTGTGGAACACGATGACGTCGTCGATGCGGTTGAGGAACTCCGGCCGGAAGACCTTCTTGAGCTCGCCCATGACCCGCAGCTTCATGTCGTCGTAGGTCATCCCCGTCTCGTCATCCGAGACGGCGAAGCCCAACGGCGTGTTGCGCGCGATCTCGGAGGCGCCGATGTTCGACGTCATGATCACGATCGCGTGGCGGAAGTCCACCGTGCGGCCCTGGGAGTCGGTCAGACGGCCGTCCTCCAGGATCTGCAGGAGGATGTTGAAGACGTCGGGGTGGGCCTTCTCGATCTCGTCGAGCAGGAGCACGCAGTACGGCTTGCGCCGCACGGCCTCGGTCAGCTGACCGCCCTCGTCGTAGCCGATGTAGCCGGGAGGCGACCCGACGAGGCGCGACACCGCGTGCTTCTCCATGTACTCCGACATGTCGATGCGGATCATCGAGTCTTCGTCGCCGAACAGGAACTCGGCGAGCGTGCGAGCCAGCTCGGTCTTACCGACGCCCGACGGGCCGAGGAACACGAACGAGCCCGTGGGGCGCTTCGGGTCCTTCAGTCCGGCGCGCGAGCGACGGATCGCCTTCGAGATGACCTCAACGGCGGCGTGCTGGCCGATGACGCGCTTGTGGAGCTCGTCCTCCATGCGCATCAGCTTCTGGGTCTCGGCCTCGGTGAGCTTGAAGACCGGGATGCCCGTCCACATCGAGACGATGTCGGCGATCTCCTCCTCGCCGATGGCCGGACGCTCTGCGCCTTCGGCCTCGCCGGCCTCCCACTGCTCCTCGAGCTCGCGCTTCTTGTTGGTCAGGCGCCGCTCCTTGTCGCGGAGGTTGGCGGCCTTCTCGAACTCCTGGGCCTCGATCGAGGCCTCCTTGGCGCGGCGCGTCTCCTCGATCTCCTCTTCGAGCTCCCGGTAGACCGGGGGCGAGGTCATCGACTTGATGCGCATGCGCGACGCGGCCTCGTCGATGAGGTCGATGGCCTTGTCGGGCAGCTGGCGGTCGGAGATGTAGCGGTCGGCGAGCTCCGCCGCGGCCTCGAGGGCCTCGTCGGTGATCTCGATCTTGTGGTGCTGCTCGTAGCGGTCGCGCAGGCCCTTGAGGATCTGGACGGTCTCCTCGGGGGACGGCTGGTCGACGCGGATCTGCTGGAAGCGCCGCTCCAGGGCGGAGTCGCGCTCGAGGTACTTGCGGTACTCGTCGAGCGTCGTGGCGCCGATGGTCTGCAGCTCGCCACGCGCCAGCGCGGGCTTGAGGATCGACGCGGCGTCGATCGCGCCCTCGGCAGCGCCGGCCCCGACGAGGTTGTGGATCTCGTCGATGAACAGGATGATGTCGCCGCGCTGGGTGATCTCCTTCATCACCTTCTTGAGGCGCTCCTCGAACTCGCCGCGGTACTTCGAGCCGGCGACCAGCGCCGCGAGATCCAGCGTGTAGATCTGCTTGCCCTTGAGCAGCTCGGGAACGTCGGCGTTGGTGATCCGCTGGGCCAGGCCCTCGACCACGGCGGTCTTGCCGACGCCGGGCTCGCCGATCAGCACCGGGTTGTTCTTGGTGCGGCGCGAGAGGATCTGCATGATCCGCTCGATCTCGGTCTCGCGACCGACGACCGGATCCAGCTTGCCGTCAGAGGCCAGCTTGGTCAGGTTGCGCCCGAACTGGTCCAGCAGCTTGGAGGACTTCTTCCCCTCGCCCGTGCCCGCGCCGCCAGCTCCAGCACCGGCGCCCGCGCCGGCCTGGCCACCCTGGCGGCGACCGCCCGGGCCCGACAGCATCCGGATGACCTCGTTGCGGATCTTTTCGGAGTCGGCGTCGAAGTCGAGCAGGATGCGGGCGGCAACGCCCTCGTTCTCGCGGACCAAGCCGAGCAGGATGTGCTCGGTGCCGATGTAGTTGTGGCCGAGGCTCAGCGCCTCGCGCAGCGCGAGCTCCAGGACCTTCTTGGCGCGCGGCGTGAACGGGATCTGGCCGGAGGTGACCTCCTCGCCCGAGCCCACGATGCGCACCACCTGCGCGCGCACGCGCTCGACGGTGATGTCAAGGGACTCGAGGACGCGGGCGGCCAGCCCCTCCTCCTCACGGAGAAGGCCGAGCAGGATGTGCTCGGTGCCGATGTAGTTGTGCTTGAGCGTCCTCGCCTCTTCCTGGGCGAGCACGACCACCTGACGGGCTCGCTCTGTGAATCGCTCGAACATCTTGGGGAACGTCCTTCCTACTGCGCGGGGGGAGATTCGCTAGCGGTCGGTCGAAGAGGTGGTCCGGATGGAAAAGTCGTCGACAGGAACAAAACGGTGCTGGAGGTCACCGAGTTACCCGATCTACCCACCTATTCGGCCGCAAAGGCCGAGAGGATGAGTCAGTCGGGTCCGTTCGGCGGGCATGGAGCAGTTTACCGCAGGGCCTGTCGGAGCCCTGCCGGATGCGAACGTCCTGCGAAGCGAAGGTTTCGACGTCGCTAGTCACGCATCGCTGGGAACAGCACGATCTCGCGGATCGACTTGTGCCCGGTCAGGAGGAGGACCAGGCGATCGATCCCGATGCCGATGCCGCCGGTCGGCGGCATGCCGTGCTCGAGCGCCTGGACGAAGACCTCGTCGTAGGGCGTGGTTTCCTCGTCGCCAGCCTCGGCGAGGCGCACCTGGGCCTCGAAGCGAGCGCGCTGCTCGTCGGGATCGTTGAGCTCGGTGAACGCGTTGCCGACCTCCATCCCGTTGGCGAAGACCTCGAAGCGCTCGACGAGCCCGGGCTTGCTGCGGTGGTCCTTGGCAAACGGACTAAGCGCCTTCGGGTAGTCGATGACGAAGGTCGGGGTGATGAGCGTCGGCTCGACCTGCTTGGAGAAGAGGTCGTCGACGAGGCCGGGCCACTCGAGGTCGTCGGTCGGCATGTCGATGTTCGCGGCCTTGATGGCGGCCGCCAGCTCGGCGCCGGTCGGGTGCGCCATGACGTCGATGCCGGTCGCCTCTTGGATGATCTCGATCAGGCCGACGCGGCGATAGGGCGTGGCGCCGAAGTCGATCTCGCCGACGTATCCGGCGGCGGCCGCCACGCGCGGGAAGAGCTCCTCGACGGCGCGCATCATGTCCTCGTAGTCCGCGTAGGCCTCGTACCACTCGACCATCGTGAACTCGGGGTTGTGCTTGTAGGAGATGCCCTCGTTGCGGAAGTCCTTGCCCAGCTCGTAGACGCGCTCCAGGCCGCCGACGATCAGGCGCTTGAGGTAGAGCTCGGTCGCGATCCGCAGGTAGAAGTCGCGGTCCAGCGCGTTGAAGTGCGTCGTGAACGGGCGCGCCGCGGCGCCGCCGTAGAGCGGCTGCAGGACGGGCGTCTCGACCTCGACGAAGCCGCGCTCGTCGAGGAAGCGGCGCACGGCCGAGACGATCTTGGCGCGCGTGACGAAGAGCGCGCGGGCCTCCTCGGAGGCCATCAGGTCGAGCTCGCGCTGACGGAAGCGGGTCTCGACGTCGCGCAGGCCGTAGTGGGCGTCGGGCGGCGGGCGCAGTGCCTTGGCCAGCACGGTGTAGTCGTCGACACGCAGGCTCAGCTCGCCGCGCCGGGTGACGAAGGCGGTGCCGTCGACGCCGATGATGTCACCGAGGTCGAGCTGGTCGAGCAGGCGCGACATGCGCTCCTGGCCGAGCACGTCGAGACGCGCTTGCAGCTGGATGCGCCCAGAACGGTCGACGAGATCCAGGAACGCCATCTTGCCCTGGCCGCGGCGCTGGGTGAGACGGCCGGCGACGCGGTAGGTCGCCTCGGTCTCGGCGCCGGCCTCCAGCCCCTCGTGGGCGGCGCGGACGTCGGCGCTCGGCACGACGCCGGGGAAGTCCGGGGGGAATGGGTTGACGCCCGCGGCGCGCAGCGCGTCCAGCTTGGCGCGCCGGACTGCCAGCAGCGCGTTCTGGTCCTCAGGCTCAGGCGTCTCGCCCGGCTTAGCGTCGGACTCAGCCATATCGCCCGGGAGCCTAGACCCCGACGTCGATCTTGGTGATCTTGAGCTTTCGGGCCGGGCCCTTGGGGACCGACACGGAGACCGTCTCGTTGCGCTTGTGGCCGATCAAGGCGCGACCCACGGGCGACTCGTTGGAGAGCTTGGCGTCAGCCGGGTTGGCCTCGGCGGAGCCGACGATCGTGAACTTCTGCGACTTGCCGGTCTTCTCGTCCTTGACGTGGACGATCGAGCCGATGCCGACGACGTCGTTGGAGAGCTCTGAGGGATCGACGACCGTCGCGGCGCGAACGCGCTCCTCGAGCTGGGCGATCTTGGCCTCGAGCATCGCCTGCGCGTTCTTGGCGTCGTCGTACTCGGCGTTCTCGGCGATGTCGCCGAAGTCCCGCGCCTCCTTGATGCGCTCGGCGACCTCTCGCCGGCCCTCGGCCTGCAGGTGCGCAAGCTCGTCCTTGAGCTTCGTGAGGCCTTCTGGGGTAAGGATGACGTCTCGGGGCATAGTGAGGGAGGTAGACCGGTCCAGGCCCGGAACCGCCTGCGGCGACCCTCCGAGCCCAGCGAGCGCGGCAGTATAGCGGCGCAAGAAACCCCTGCTGGACCGCAGCACGCGACCCTGCAGTGTGTCCAGAACGATGGCGCGAGCCGTCGATGGTCCGGACGGCCAGAGACGTCGGCGTTCAGCTGACCAGCAGTGTGGCCTCGTGCGCGGCGAGCACGGCGCGGGCGTCAGCGACGGTATGCGTCTGCTGCAGCGCGATGTGCAGCTCCTTGCCGCCGCCGAGGCGGTCGACGTACCACGGGTGGAACTTGCGCAGATAGCGGCCGGCGCGCTCGGGGCCGAGATGCTCCTCGCCACGGTCGATGACCCAGTGCCATTCGGCAAGGATCTCTTGCGGCGACGGACCGTCGTCACGCCGGCCAAGCAACTGCTCGAAGAGCCATGGATTGCCCAGCGAGCCGCGGGCGAGCATGACGGCAGCCGCACCGGTGCGCTCGTAAGCGTCTTGCACCTCGGCGACGGTGTGCAGGCCGCCGGTGAGGATCACCGGCGCCGGCAGGCTCGCGACCAGCTCGGCGGCGAGGTCGTAGTCGGGCACCCCCGCGTGGTGGACCTTGGCCGAGCGCGGATGAAAGGTGATCGCCGCGACGCCCGCCTCGGCGACCAGCCGGTGCGCGAGCTCGACGCCGCTCGTGTCGCCGGGCACCGAGCCGGAGCGCAACTTGACCGTCACCGGCTTGCCGCTGCCCTCGGCCGCCGCCCGCGCGACCGCGACGGCCGTGTCGGGGTCCTTGAGCATGGCGGCGCCCGCGCCGGTCTTGCAGACCTTGGGCACCGGACAGCCCATGTTGAGGTCGATGACGTCGACCTGCGGGACGTGCTGTGCGACGTAGGCCGCGGCCGACCGCATGATCTCGGGGTCTTGGCCGAAGAGCTGGAGCGCGGTCGGACCTTCATCAGGATGGACGCGCAGCAGCTCGGTGAGCGTCTTCTCGTTGCCGTAGTGGATGGCGAAGCTCGACACCATCTCGCTGTAGGCCATCCCCGCGCCGTGGCGCGCCGCCTGCAGGCGCACGAACCAATTGCCGATGCCGGCCAGCGGCGCGAGCAACACGCGGTTGGGCACGCGGATGCCGGCGAGCTCCCAGGGGTCGGTGAGGGCGGGGCGAGACGTCGTCACTGACGGTTGAGGATAGACGCGCTCACTCCGACCTCCACGACCGCCCGGGCCCGGCGACAGAAGCGCAAGCGACCCGGCGCCACGGCGCGGTCGGTCCGCAGCGGCACGCCATCGGGCCCCAGCCAGTGCAGGTCCAGCGCGAAGCGCATCCCGAAGGTGTGCACACAGCGACAGCGCTCGAGCCGCAGGGCATACGGCGGCGGCGTGCGATGGCCCAACAGCCCGCGCAGGCGGGCAAGCGGCGTGTCGGCGACGAGGATCGGCAACTCCATGACCTCCTTAGGTCGTAGAGCGTCGAAACTCGCCCCTCAGCTCACGTTGCGCTCGTGCAGCAGCTTGAGCCCCTTGAGCGTCAAGAGGTCATCGACCGCATCGATCGCGTGGGTGTGTGGCACGACAACGTCCGCCAGCCCGCCGGTGGCGATCGTCGACGCCTCCTCACCGAGCTCCTCCTGGATGCGTGAGATCAGCCCATCGACCGCCGCGGCGAAGCCGAAGACCACGCCGGAGCGGATCGCATCAACCGTGCCCTTGCCGATCGCGCGCCGCGGCGCGACAAGATCGATGCGCGGGAGCTTGGCGCCACGGCTGGTCAGCGCGTCGAGCGAGATCTCCACGCCGGGCATCAGCACACCGCCGATGTACTCGCCCTGCAGCGAGACCACATCGAAGTTCACAGCGGTGCCGAAGTCCACCGAGATGCACGGCCCGCCAAGACGCTCATAGGCGGCGACGGCATTGACCAGGCGATCGGCGCCCAGCTCACGCGGGTTGTCGATCTTGATCGGCATGCCCGTCCGGATCCCAGGCCCGACGGCGAGCATGCGATGGCCGAGATAGTGACCGGCCATCGCCAACCACTCGGGCTCCAGCTGCGGGACCGTGGAGGAGACGATCGACGCGCTGAGGTCCGCCAGGCCGACGCCGCGGAGCTCCAACAGGTTGCGCAGCGCGGCGCCGAGCTCGTCGGCGGTGGAGGTGCGCACGGTCGCAAAGCGCCAGTGCTCGATCAGCTCGTCCCCGCGGAACGTTCCGAAATGGGTCTGCGTGTTACCGACATCGACGACCAGGAGCATCGGCGCGCATCATGCCAATACCGGCGACCGGTTAGGGTCCGTGCATGCCCGCCCGCATCTATCTCCTTCACGGCTCACATCCCAGCGACACCGCTGTCAAGGCCTTCGAGATCAAGGGTCTGCCGCTCAAGCGCGTCGAGCTTCCCATCTCAATGCAGCCGGTCATCATGAAGCCGCTGTTCGGTGGACGCACGGTGCCGGGCGTCCGCTTCGAAGATGGCGAGAAGGTGCAGGGCTCGACGGCCATCATGCGGGCGCTGGAGCGCCGCGTCCCGTCACCGCCGCTCTTTGACGGCCCGGCCGGCGCCGCCGCCATCGAGGAGGCCGAGCACTGGGGCCAGCAGGTCTTCCAGGCGGTCCCGCGCCGACTGCTGTGGGCGGCCTTCACCAAGTACCCGCGTGCCATGCACGGCTTCCAGGAGGGCGCCAGCAGCCCGAAGCTGCCGATGCCGGTCGTCGTCGCCCTCTCCAAGGTCGTCCTGCCGATCGAGCGCCGCCTCAACAATGTCGACGACAGCGTCATCCGTGCGGATCTCGCAGCCCTGCCCGCGCAGCTCGACCAGATCGACCAGTACATCGCCGACGGCGTCCTCAACGGCGAGCAGTCCAACGCCGCCGATCTGCAGATCGCGCCGTCGATGCGCCTCCTTCACACCCTCGACGACGTGCGGCCACTGATCGAGGGCCGCCCCGCCGAGGCCTTCACCTTCCGCTGGTTCCCGCGGCTGCCGGCATCCGTGCCGGCGGGGGCGCTGCCGGTCCAGACCGCGGCTCAGGCCGCGACCTTGCCCGCCGCCTGACCGGCGAACGCGCCGACGAGCTCGGCCACACGCTCGGGCTGGTCCCAGCTGACGAAGGCATAGGCGTCGGTCAGCTCCTCGACGCGCGCGTTCGGGAAGACGGCGGCGAGACGATGGGCGTTGGCGATCTTGAAGAACTTGTCCTCGCGCGACCAGACGAGCAAGACCGGCTTGTCGAAGGCCGTCAGCTTCGGCGAGTTGTCCAACAAGATCTCCGGCTTCAGCCCGGCCAGCGCCTTGCGCAGGTCGGCCATGATCCCGGGGTCCTTCAGCGCGCGCAGCGTCCAGCCGTCCATGACGTCGTCGGGGACCGGCCGCTTGGTCAGCCAGCCGTAGGCCAGCGGCAAACGGCGGGCGCGCTTGGACCGCATCGGCTCCAACAGCGCGCGCAGTGCGCCGGGGACCTTGGCGGCGGCGATCAGCGGCTTGAACGCCTTGGGCGGGAAGTCCTCGAACGCGTCGCAGTCGGTCAGCACGAGGCGGCCGATGCGCTCGGGCTCGGCGACGACCAGTAGCTGACAAAGGGCGCCGCCGGTGTCGTTGCCGATCAGCGTGACGTCCTCGAGGTCGAGCGCCTCGATGATCTGGGCGACCAGCGCGGCGAGGCCCTGCGGCGAGAGGTCGGCGTGGGCCTTCAGCGGCAGCTCGTGCGAGCCGAGCGGCAGGTCGGGGACGACGCAGCGGAAGCGATCGCGCAAGCGCTCGACGACCGGCTCCCACAGGCGGCCATCGACCAGCGCGCCGTGGACGAAGAAGAGCACCGGGCCGGTGCCCTCGTCGCGGTAGCGGATGGTCCCCTGTTGCAGGGTCAGCTCGGGCATCGCGTCAGGCCTTCCAGGTAGATTACGTACAAGCTGTACGCAACTTACATACAGACTGTATGGAAAGCAAATCCACGAACAAGCAAGAGCAGCGCTCGCGCGTGACGCGCGACGGGCTGCTGCACGCCGCCCGCGCCCTGTTTGCCGAGCGCGGGTACGGAGCGGTCGGCACGGAGGAGATCGTCCGCGCGGCCGGCATGACGCGCGGCGCGCTCTACCACCAGTTCCGCGACAAAGAGCAGCTCTTCGAAGCGGTCTTCGAGCAGGTCGAGGCCGAGACGACCCAGCGCATCGCCGAGGGCGCACTAGCCGCGGCGAGCGACCCGATCGCCGCGCTGCGCGCCGGCGCGCATGCGTTCCTGGCCGTCTGCGCCGAGCCCGAGATCGAGCGCATCATCTTGCTCGACGCCCCCGCGGTCCTGGGCTGGGAGCGCTGGCGCGAGATCGGCTTTCGCCACGGCCTCGGCCTGATCGTCGGGGTCCTGCAAGCCGGCATGGACGCGGGCGCGATCGCCCAGCAGCCGATCACGCCGCTGGCGCATCTGCTGCTCGGTGCGATGGACGAAGGCGCCCTGTACATCACCCGCGCCCAGGACCCCGAGACGGCGCGTGCGGAGGTCGAGCAGATCATCGACCGCCTGATCGCCGGCCTGGCGCCCTGAGGCCCGCGGTACCGCGCCAGGAGACGAGATGGTCGACGCGACACGCGCCCGGGCGTGATCGCGGTTGGTTTCGCATCAACCATCTAGCCTTGTGGCCGTGGGCCACAGCCACGATCACGCACACGGCAGCGCCGCCGCCGGCCACGGGCACAGCCACGAGATCGCCCAGGACGCCGACCGTGGCAAGCTCGGGATCGCCCTCGGGCTGATCCTGGGCTTCATGGCCGTCGAGGTCGCCGTCGGCATCGCCGCGTCGTCGCTGGCGCTGCTGTCAGACGCGGCGCACATGCTCACCGACGCTGCCGCGATCGCGCTGGCGCTCGTCGCCATCAACCTCGCCCGCCGCCCGGCCCGCGGCGCCTTCACCTTCGGCCTCAAGCGCGCCGAGATCCTCTCGGCCCAGTTCAACGGCGCGACGCTGCTGGTCCTCGGCCTGCTCATCACCGTCGAGGGCGTGCGCCGCGTCATCAACCCACCCGAGGTCGAGGGCGCAGCCGTCCTGATCGTCGCGCTGGTGGGCGTCGTGGTGAACCTCATCGCGACGTGGACGCTGGCCAGCGCCAACCGCGACTCGCTCAACATCGAGGGCGCCTACCAGCACCTCCTCACCGATCTCGCCGCGTTCGTCGCCACGGCAATCGCCGGCGCCGTCATCCTGCTCACCGGCTTCCGCGAGGCCGACGGCATCGCCGCGCTGTTCGTGGCCGCGATCATGTTGTACGCCTCGTTCGGGCTGTTGCGCGAGTCGGGCCGGATCTTCTTGGAGGCCGCGCCGCGCGGCATGGACGTCCAGGAGATCGGGCTGGCCTTGGCCTCCGCGCCCGGCGTCGTCGAGGTCCACGACCTCCACGTCTGGGAGGTCTCCTCGGGCTTTCCCGCACTGGCCGCCCACGTCGTCGTCGGCCGCGACTGCGACTGCCACCAGGCGCGGCTGGCGCTTCGAGAGGTCTTGCGCGACCGCTTCGCGATCGCCCACACGACGCTGCAGATGGACCACGAAGGCGGCGACCTCGTCCAGCTCGAGGTGCGCTGCGACGAGGGGCTGCCGGTGATCAAGGCAGGCGCAGCGGCGGACCCGCCCGCCGCACGCCCTCGGTAACCGGGAGCGCGGCGAGCGCATCGGCGAGGCGCGCACCGTCGGGCAGCGTCAACTCGAAGTCGAGCTCCAGCAGCGGAATCAGCACGAAGCGCCGTTCCAGCATGCCCGGGTGCGGGACGGTGAGGCGCTCGGAGCAGTGCGCACGCCCGGCGCAGAGCAGGACGTCGACGTCAATCGGCCGCGGGCCGTGGTGGACGTAGCCCGGGCCGTCGGTGGTGCGGCCCAATGCGCGCTCGACGGCCTTGGCGACATCCAGGAGCGCGTCGGGCTCCAGCGTCATGTGCACCATGATGCAGGCGTTGAGGAACGCGGGCTGGTCGAGGACATCGCCGACCGGGTCGGTCTCATAGGTCGACGACGACGCCGTCGCAATGACCCCACGCTCGGCTAGCCCGTCGACCGCGGCCTGCAGCAGCGCGCGCCGGTCACCGAGGTTGGAGCCCAGGCCCAGGTGGGCGGTGCTCATCGCGCCGGGAAGAGCAGCGCGAGCTGGCGGCTCTGGGCCAGCAGCGTGCCGTCCGGCGCCCAGATCGCACCGTCCTCTTCGAAGAACCCGCCGTGCGAGGTCGAGGAGGAGAAGCGAGCGAGCACGGGGGCATCGGGCCCCATCCCCGGATGCGGAAGCCGCGTGCGGAAGTGGATCGTGAGGTCGATCGTCGGGGCCGGCACCGGCGCTTCGAGCCGCACGAACGGCGTGGGCAGCCAAGCGTCGGCGTAGAACGCGAGTGCTGCGGCATCGGCCATGCGCGGCTCGGCCAGCCGCAGCCAGCCGCCGGCCAGTGCCTCGTCCCCACCGGCCAGCGCGCCGGTGCCGAACACGGGCGCTGCCGCGATGCGCAGCGCGATCTCCGGAACGCCCGGCCCCGCCGGCACCGTGTGCAGCTCGGCGGGTGGCGGGCCGACGTCGGGCGGTGAGGCGACGTAGTCGATGGCGGCCGTGAAGTCGCCGGCGAACGCGGCGAGCGCGAGGACCATCGTGCGCCCGTCTTGGACGAGGCGGGCGCTGAGCGAGGTCAGGGTGCGGCCGGCGCGCTCGACGGTCACGTGGACCTGGGCCGCTTCGCCGGCCACCGGCGGGCGCAGATAATGCAGCGTCAGCGAGCGCGGTGCCCGCTCGGGGTCGTCGACCGCCGCCTCCAGGGCCCGCAGGATCAGCGCTGCGATGTAGCCGCCGTTCGGGCCGCGCGGCACCGCCCACCGATCGGAGATCCGGGCATCCCAGACGCCATCGCCGGCGGGCGTGACGGCGGTGTCCTGCTCGAAGAAGGTCGTCGACGGCGTGATCGTCATCGGGCGCCGATCAGTCGTCATCGCCGCCGCGCTGGCGCCAGACTTCGACGCTCACCTCGTCGACGGGCAGCGGGATCGGCGGCTCAGGCTTGGCGGCCTTGACCCACACCTCGTCAGCCGAGTACTCGTCCAGCAGGCGGTCGGCCACGGCCGAGCACAGGCGCTCCAGCGTCTTGTAGGAGCGCTGTTGAGCCACGAGCGAGACCGTGTTGCAGACCTCGCCGTAGTCGACGGTGTCCTCGACCATGTCGGTGACCGTCGCGTCGCAGTCGCCGACCTCGAGGCGGATGTCGAGGACGAGCCGCTGACCAACCTCACGCTCAGCAGCCGAGACGCCGTGATGCGTGTAGAGCGACAGGCCGCGGACCTCGATGGTCACCTCGGTCTGGTCGACGCCATCCTCGAAGTCACCATCGTCTTCGGCGTCGTCGGGCTCGAGCTCGTCGTCAGGATCCTGGTCGGGCACCATCGCGCTGGAACGTAGCACTCGCAACCTTCAGCGCTTGGGCCGCCTGGGCGACGTCATGGACCCGGAAGACACGCGCCCCGCGCTCCAGCGCGATGACGTTGGCGGCGATCGTCCCGGGGACGCGATCGTGCGGGTCCGGGACGTCGGCGAGCTTGTGGATGAACGACTTGCGCGAGACCCCGATCACCACGCGAAAGCCCAGCGCGACGATCTCATCGGTGCGGGCCAGCAGCTCGAGGTTGTGCTCCAGCGTCTTGCCGAAGCCGATGCCCGGATCGACGTCGATGCAGTCCTCGCGGACGCCCTCGCGTACGGCGAACTCGGCGCGATCGGTGAGAAACGCCTTGACGTCGTCGACGACGTCGGCGTAGCGCGGGCTGTCCTGCATCGTCCGCGGGTTGCCGAGCATGTGCATCAGACAGCAGCGGGCGCGGCGATCGGCGACCAAGCCGGCCATGTCGGGCGCCTCGCGAAACGCCGTGACGTCGTTGACGTAGCGAGCGCCGGCGTCCAGCGCGGCTTCGGCGACGGCGAGCTTGGTCGTATCGATCGAGAGCACGGCGCCGCTGCGTGCGAGGACGCGGACGACCGGCTCGGTGCGCCGGAGCTCCTCGTCCTCGGGCACGGGCAGCGCGCGGGGGCGGGTCGACTCACCGCCGATGTCGAGGATCGTCGCGCCGTCGGCAACAAGCTGCAGACCGTGGGTGACGGCCTCGTCACGATCAAACCACTCACCGCCATCAGAGAACGAGTCCGGCGTGACGTTGACGACGCCCATGATCTCGAACGGCTCCGGTGCCATGGCGCAGAAGATATTCCGTGCTGCCCTGCCCCGCCGACTGTCCACTAGCGCGCTGGTCGACTCATCCGATCGGGTGGTGAGGTCGAAGGGCAACCGCATGGACAGTCAAGCTCATCGTTGTGTCCAATTGCCAACCGATGTGGGATATTTTAGTGCTCTTGATCGCGCACAGCTTCGATGGGGTCTGGAGCAGGCCGTCCTAATGCCCGGTGGTGACGACGAGCACGACCTCGCCCGCGCGCTGCAGCGCGCGCTGCGCCATCTACCGGTCGTCATGCTTCACGACCGCCTGCTGCCAGACGGACCGCTGGTTGAGCACCTCGCGATCGGTCCCGGCGGCGTCACGGTCGTGGCACGCTGGAGCACTGGCGAGCCGCCCACGATCCGGGCGCGCGTCACGGCCGTGCAAGAGGTGGTTGGCGAGCTGGCCACCGTCGAGGGCGCGCTCTGCCTCGACACTGAGGAGCCCGCCGTGCCGCCGCACCTGCTGGAGGTCGACGGGATCGTCGTCGCGGGGCCCAAAGCCATCGCCGCACTCGCCGCACGCGACGGCGATCTGCGCGACTACGAGCTCACCGCGCTCGTCGACTTCCTCGACGCCGCGCTGCCGCCCGCGCTCTAGCGTCAGGGCGCGGCGATGACGTTGACGGTCCATGCGGCGCCGGCGCGAGCAGGCTCGTGCAGCTCCACGCGGCCGACGCCGTCGCCCTCAGCAGCGCGTGCCACGTCGGCAGGCTCGGTCGCGGAGGCGGACGCTTCCAGCAGCCGGCGCGCCACGGTCCCGCGAACGGCCTTAGCCATATGGGAGATCGGCTTGCCGTCGGCGGTCGAGGCCTTGACCTCGACCAGCATGGCGTGGCGCGGCCGCCAGGCCGCGGCGTAGCCGCCGGAGCGCAGGTCGACGACGAGCTGCCCCGCCTCATCGGGCAGCGCCTTAGCCAGCGCCGGGCGCCACCATGCGGCTAGCCCGCTCCGGGTCAGCGCCGGCAGCCGTGCCCCGATCGACAGGCGATAGGCCGGGATGCGGTCTTCCAGCGCCACGACGCCCCACAGCGCCGAGGCGACCAGCACCTGCTCGCGCGCCCGCACCAGCGCAGCCGGCGACAGCGTCGCCAAATCGAGGTGCTGAAACAACACGCCGGTGTAGATCTCGGCCGCCGGCGCCGCGGGCGCGGTCAGCAGCACGGCGTTGCGGTCGAGCTCCGCGCTCAGCCCGGCCGTCAGCCCGAGATGTCCCAGCGCTCGCTTGCGGTTGCCACCAGCGAGCTTGACGAGCGCCGCCACCGCCTTCTCACGCTTCGCACCCAGCACGTCGGCGAACGCCAGCAACGCCAGGTCGACCGGCGCGCCATCCTCTGGCGCGCGCTTGCCCTCAGAGGGCGGCAGCAGGACGAGCACGGCGGCGCAGACTACAAGTCAGAGATGGGGCGCCGCACCTCGGCTGACGTACGCATCGTCGTCGCTCGCAAGGAAGAGTGCCGGACCTCGTGCGAACGCACCGGTCCGGTGCGATGACGCCGCGAGCGGCGACGAGGCGGCGTCAGGCGAGGTGCGGTCAGGCGAGGTTGGGTCGTTCCGGCGCATCCAACCCGCGAGCCTCCACCCCGCCGCCGGCCAGGCCGGGGCGCGGAAGGGGACGTGGGGCCTCGCGGCCGGCGCGATCTGCCGGGGCGTTGCCGGGCGGCAGTTGCTCGTCGATGACCTCGTCGGGACCGAAGGTCTCCTCCTCGGTCTTGCCGTCGAGCAAGGCGATGAACTCTTCCTTCTCGATCGTCTCGCGCTTGAGCAGGATCTCGGAGATCGTGGTCAGCGACTCGCGGTGTTCGCCGAGGATGTCCTTGGCGCGCTGGTGTGCGGACTCGACGATGCGGCGGATCTCGTCATCGATCTCGCGGGCGATCTCGTCGGAGTAGTCGGGCTCAGACGAGAACTCGCGGCCGAGGAACGGCTGGCCGTGATCGTGGCCGAAGACACGCGGGCCCAAGCGCTCGGACATGCCGAAGCGCATGACCATCTGCTTGGCGGTGGCCGTGACCTTCTCGAGGTCGTTGGAGGCACCGGTGGTGATCTCCTGGAAGACGATCTCTTCGGCGGCACGGCCGCCGAGGGTCATCGCCATCGTGTCCTGCAGCTCGGCGCGCGTGGTGAGGAACTTGTCCTCTTGGGGCATCGAGATCGTGTAGCCGAGGGCCTGGCCGCGGCTGATGATGGACACCTTGTGGACCGGGTCGGAGTGCTCGAGGTAGTGCCCGACGATCGCGTGGCCCATCTCGTGATAGGCGGTGATCAGGCGTTCCTTCTCGCCCATCACGCGGGTCTTCTTCTCGGGACCCGCGATGACGCGCATGATCCCCTCTTCGAGCTCGGTCTGCGTGATCTCGCGCTTGCCATTGCGGGCGGCCAGCAGCGCAGCCTCGTTGACGAGATTCGAGAGGTCGGCGCCGGTGAAGCCTGGCGTCTGCCCCGCGAGATCGTCGACGTTGATCTCCTTGGCCAACGGCTTGCCGCGCGTGTGGACCTCGAGGATCTTCGCGCGGCCCTTGCGGTCCGGGCGGTCCACGACGATCTGGCGGTCAAAGCGGCCGGGGCGCAGCAGCGCCGGATCCAGGATGTCCGGGCGGTTCGTGGCGGCGATCAAGATGATGTTGTCCTTCATCTCGAAGCCATCCATCTCGACGAGCAGCTGGTTAAGCGTCTGCTCGCGCTCGTCGTGCCCGCCGCCGAGGCCGGCGCCGCGGTGGCGACCCACGGCGTCGATCTCGTCCATGAAGATGATGCAGGGGGAGTTCTGCTTGGCCTGCTCGAAGAGGTCGCGCACACGCGAGGCGCCGACGCCGACGAACATCTCGACGAAGTCCGAGCCGGAGATCGAGAAGAACGGCACGCCGGCCTCACCGGCGACAGCACGCGCCAGCAGCGTCTTGCCGGTGCCCGGAGGGCCGTAGAGCAGCACGCCCTTGGGAATGCGCGCACCAAGGGCCTGGAACTTCTTCGGGTTCTCCAGGAACTCCTTGATCTCGTGGAGTTCCTCCACCGCCTCGTCGACGCCCGCGACGTCGCGGAAGGTGATCTTGGGCGAGTCGACCGACATGCGCTTGGCGCGCGACTTGCCGAACGACATGACCTTGGAGCCGCCGCCCTGGACCTGGTTCATCAGGAAGATCCAGAACGCGATGAAGATGACGAACGGCAGCACGTAGGTCAGCAGCCCCAGCAGGGCGCTCGACTTCCGCGGCTGGATGTCGAAGTTCTTGATGTTCCCCTCGGCCTTGGCCTTCTCCAGCTGCTTGCTGAGATCAGCCGCACCTTCGTCGGTGAAGCCCGTCTCGTACTTCTTGCCGTCCATCTGCGTGACCGAGATCGAGTTGTCCTTCGTCTTCAGGTCAACCGTCTTGATGACGCCCGGCTGCTGAATCTGCTGGATGAACTCGCCATAGCTCGGAGGTGCCTTCTCATCGCCCGTGGAGATCAGCTTCTGGGCGAAGAAGGCCAGCACCACCACGATGAGGATGGGAAATGCGGCGCTTTTGAAGAACCGGCTCATAGGAGGTGCGCGGGGGCCTTTCGCATCGTGCGCAAGGCGCTGAGGGTATCAGGGCGGTGCTTATGCCCCGGACAGTTGCGTGCCTACTCGGTGCTCAACGCGGCGACGTACGGAAGGTTGCGGTAGCGCTCGGCCACGTCGAGGCCGTAGCCGATGGCGAACTTGTCCGGGATCTCGAAGCCGACGTAACGCGTCGGAAGCTCGACCTTGCGGCGATCAGGCTTGGTCAGCAGGGCGCAGACTTCCAGCGATGCGGGCTCGCGCGCGCCGAGGTTGCGCATCAGGTACTGCAGCGTCAGACCGGAGTCGACGATGTCCTCGACGATCAGGACATCGCGGCCGGCGATCGGCCGATCGAGGTCCTTGAGGATCCGCACGACGCCCGAGGAGTCGGTCTCTGACCCATACGAGGAGACGGCCATGAAGTCGACCTCGCACGGGATGTCGATGTGGCGCATGAGGTCGGCCAGGAAGAAGACCGCTCCCTTGAGGACGCAGACCAGCAGCAGGTCACGCTCCGCGTAGTCGACGGAGATCTGCGCGCCGAGGTCGCGGACCTTCTGCTTGAGGTCGTCGGGCTGGACGAGGATCTCGCCGATCTGGGGGTCCCGCATAGGACTGGGCAAGCTAACGCTTCGACGGGCGGGCAGGCGTGCGCCCTACCCGAATGGTGCCGCCGGCCACGATCGCGCGGGCGCCATCGCCCAAGTCCAGAGTGCCGTTGTTACCCAGCGCAAGCACGTCAGCCAAGCGCGTCGCGGCCCTCCCGCAGAGGCCGCCGACCGCGTCCTCGGCCAGGCGCCGCAGCACGAGCCGACCGAGCGCCGGCGCCAGCGCGACGAGCTCGGCGCGCGGAAGGTGGTCACGGCCCTGCAGGACGCCGGCGACCAACTCGTCGAGGACCGCCCCTTCGTCGCGCAGCAGGCGCGCGGTGCGCAGGACGTTGACCTCGGCGCGTGCGTCGACGGCGCGCAGCGCCGGCAGCAGATCTTCTCGGACGCGGGCGCGCGCGTAGGTGCGATCCAGATTGGAGGCGTCCTCCCGCCACACCAGGCCGCGTGCCTCACACCATGCGGCGGTCTCTGCGCGGGTCGCCTCAACGGCCAGCAACGGACGGATCAGCCGCTCGGTCTCAGCCTCCATCCCGTGCAGCGCGCGCCGCCCCGGCGAAACCGCCAGCCGGTAGAGGATCGTCTCGACCTGGTCGGAGATCGTGTGGCCGGCGACCAGGCGGGCGCCGGGGCGCAGCGCGGCGACGGCCTCCGCCCCGGCCGCGTAGCGCAGCTTGCGCGCCCAGCCTTGCGTGTTGCCGCTGGGCACCCCCGCGCGCTGCACCTCCAACGCGACGCCGAGCCGCTCGCAGAGCGCCACGCAGTGCTCGCGGTCGCCATCGGAGGCGGCGCCCCTCAAGCCATAGTCGACGTGCAGCGCCCGGATCGCCCCGGCGCCGGCCAGCTCGACGCAGATGTCCAGCAGGCAGGTCGAGTCACGCCCACCCGAGAGGAGCACGACCAGCGGCACGCCGCCGGTCGGGACGATGCCGGTGGCGCGAACACGCTCCAGCAGATCGTCCATCGCTCAGTCCTTCGGCGCGGCGCCGCGGGCTAGAAACAGCTCGGTCGTGTCGGCAAAGCCCTTGAGGCGGACCTCGCCGATGCGCTCGAACGCCAGGCCGGCGTTCGCGTGGTCAACCACGGGCCGCGTCGCCAGCACCTCGCCACCGGCCGCGCGCGCGGCGACCCGCGAGGCCTGGTTGACCTCGCGGCCGTAGTAGTCGCCGTCGCGATAGATCGTCTCGCCGTAGTGGATCCCGATGCGCGGCAGCGGGCGCCGCCCGAAGTTCTCCTGGAAGGCCACGGCCCAATCCAGCAGCGCGGCCGGGTCAGAGCCGACGACCATGACCTCGTCGCCGATCGTCTTGATGACGCGCGCCTCGTCGGGGAGCGAGAGCTCGACCTGCTCGACGAAGCGCTCGACGGTGCTCACCGCCTCCTCGTCGCCGAGCTCCTCGGTCAGGCGCGTGTAGCCCGCCAGGTCGGCGAACGCGATCGCCACGCGCAGCCGACCGAGATCGAGCCGTCCGTCGCCCAGGTCGGTCTCCATGTGGCCGATGACGTCCTGCTCGATGAAGTGCTGCAAGAACCGGTTGTGCGCGTGGTCCATGATCGGCGAGGCCAGCGGCAGGATCTCGCGCGCGAGGCCCTCCATCTCCTCCGCCATCTCGAAGCCCGGGACGCCGTCGCGCATCAGCGGCTCGTGGACGTAGAGGTGAAAGAGCCGGACCTCGGCGTCGGCGATCTGCGACATCGCCTGGCCGTAGACGCGCACGAGCTGCAGGAAGGCGACGAGCGGCAGGCCGGCGGCGAGCACGGCGGCCGCGTAGCGCAGCAGCTGCACGTCGTCGTCGGAGAGCTGCTCGAGCCCCTGGGCGCCGAAACCCATCGACAGGAAGATCCGCTCGATCAGCGCGGCTTCGAGGCCCGTCTCGCGTGCGGCGTCGGCCAGCGTCCAGGTCGCGGGCGTGTCGGGCAGCAAACCCTCGATGTAGCTGGAGGCCAGACGGCCGCTCTCGGTCGCCTCGCGGATCTCGGCCAGCGAGTGACCGCGCTCGCGCAGCCGCGCGACCACGCGCGCATGAGCGAGTGAAGCCGCGGTCGTCACACCGTCGCCGTCGACGGGCACCAGGCCGGAGGCGACCCAGCGCCGCAGCGTCGGCGCGGTGATGCCGACGCGCCGTGCGATCTCGGCGAGGCTCGGGTGCTCGCCGCTCATCGTTCGGGGCTCCTCATAAAGGCGGCGAGACCCCGGTGTCGGGTCCCGCCGCTCGCGGGCACGGCCCGCGACGAGGCCGCTGGCGCTCGTCCACGAGGGGCGGCACCTTGCGGGTGGAATCGAGCCACCCACTCTCCGGCCTTATAGCTGTCATGGGTACTCCCGTGGCGAGCAGAAGTCAACGTCATCGGAACGCCCCCTGACGTTCGATCAAGTTGTCGTACACCATGGCTTGAATGCGAGCGCGGACGTCTTCGGCAACTTCCAGCACCATTGCACGGTTCTCGGCAGCCTCGGCGCCGAGCGCCGTGAGATCGATCGGCGCGCCGAACGCGATCCGCCAGCGTGAGGGCAGCGGGATCGCCCCGAACGGACCGAGCAGCGGGAACGTCGGCGTGATCGGCATGTACGGCGCGCCGAGGAGCTTCGCCACGCCCGGGATCTCGCCCAACTTGGGGTAGATCTCCTCGCTGCCGACGATGGCGCACGGGATGATCGGCGCGCCGGTCCGCAACGCAAGCTCGACAAAGCCACCGCGCCCGAAGCGCTGCAGGCGATAGCGCTCCGACCACGGCTTGCCGACGCCCTTGGCGCCCTCGGGGAAGACCATCACCACGTGGTCCTGCTGCAGGAGGCGCAGTGCGTTGTAGGGCGAGGCGGGAACGCCGCCGTTGCGGCGGATCGCCACCGAGGCCCACGGCAGGCCGAAGGCCCAGTCCAGGACGAGGAAGCGCGGATCGCGTGTGACGCCGGCACGCCGCAGCGCGGTCGCCATCATCGCCGCGTCCCACGGCAGGACACCGGCGTGGTTGGCGACCAGCAGCGCGCGACCATCGCGCGGGACGTGCTCGGTCCCCGTCGCGGTGACCCGCCACCAACGGTCATAGAGGAAGTTCAGCAGCGGCTCGGCGGCCGCGGCGAAGGAGGGGTCATAGCCCCACTCGTCCTCCTCGTAGTCGCCACGCAAGCGGTGCCCGACGGCGTCGAGCGCCCGGCCGAGGTCACGGACGAGGCCGAAGGGGCCGAAGGGGCCGATCATGCTGCCGCCCGGGGCTCAGCGCGGACCGTTCGCGCTACCGCATCGATCGCCTCAGCGGTCGTATGCGTCGGGACGAAGCGCAGATCGCGACGCATCCGTGCGGTGTCGACCCCGCGGCCGTGGCGCAGGTAGCGGACAACGTCATCGGTGAGCGGTGGCAGCGCGCCGGTGCGAGCCAGCGCGGCGACGGTGGCTCCGTACAGCGGCGCGGCGATCGGCAGCGAGCGCTTGCCCAGCCGCCGCAGCGTGCGCGCAAGCGACACCGTCCCATCGCCGGCGACGTTGACCGCGCCGCGCACCGGGACCGCGACCGCCGCGGCCACCACGCCGACCGCATCGTCGTCGAGCAGGAACTGCAGGCGCGGGTCATAGCCGAGGAACGTCGGGACGACCGCGGAGTGGAAGAGCCGCATGATCGGGGTGTCGACCGTGGCGCCGATGACCGGCTGCAGTCGCAGGACCGTGCAGGTGACCGCCGGGTGACGGCGGGCGAACGCCTCGACGAGGCGCTCGAGCTCGCCGATGTCGCGCTGAAAGCGCGTGTGGAGCGTCGCGCCGCGGGCGAGGTCCTCCGTGAAGAAGGCCGGCGCGTCGGGCCGGGAGCCGTAGATCGACGCCGACCCGCGGACGACCAGCGCACGGAGGCCCGGCAGCTCGCCGCAGGCGGCCAGCAGCCGCAGCGTCCCGATCACGTTGAGGTCATGCAGCGTGCGCGCCGAACGGCCAGGCTCCGGGAACTGGACGATGTCGTGGTGGACGACGACCTGCGGCGCGGCGACCTTCAGGATCGAGGCCAGCTCGCCGCCGCGCAGGTCGGCTTCGACGAACGTGATCCGGTCGGCCAGCGCATCCGGGGGCCGGCGGCTGTCGATGCCGATGACGTGCTCGACGTTGGGGTCAGCGGCCAGCGCCGCGGCAACCCGCGCACCCAGCGGGCCGGACACGCCCGTCAGCAGGACGCGGCGCGCGGTCACCGAGCTCAGGCGCGCTTGGGCTTGGACTTGGGCTTCGCGGTGGCGCGCTCGAGCTCGGCGACCCGGCGCTCCAGGGCGTCGACCTGTGCGCGCAGCGCGTCGAGCTCCTCCGGCGACGGCGGACGCAGCTCCTCCAACACGTCGCGGACGCGCGAGGCGGCGCCGACCAGCTCGTCGGCACCGATGAGCGCTTCGCGCACCCGGGCGCTCGCGCTCACGAGCTCTTCGGCAAGCTCTTGCGCACGCTTTTGCACCGGCGCGGCACCCTGCGCGGTCGCACCGAAGGCACCCTCGACCGCCGCACGCAGCTGCTCGGCGCGGGATTTCGCGCCACCGGTGCTCTCCGGCTCCTCCTGATCGGCGTTCTTGGCCATCGCTCCCGCGATTCTACGGAGCCCGGCGATCCGTATCGTGGCGCGCCCGTGCCGGAGCCTGCCGCCTCGCCGATCCACCTGCGCCCCACCGCGACGCTTGCCGAGCGCGTTCTGCTGCCTGGCGACCCCGGCCGCGCGCTCGCGCTCGCCCAGTCCGTGCTTGGCGACGACCGCTTGATGTTCAACCACCACCGCGGGCTGTGGGGCTACACAGGCACAGCCGCCGACGGCCAGCCGCTGACGATCCAGAGCACCGGCATGGGCGGACCAAGCGCAGCGATCGTGTTGGAGGAGCTCGTGGCGCTCGGCGTCCGCCGGGCGGTCCGGGTCGGGACAGCGCGAGCCGTCGACGCCACGCTGGACTGCGGTGATCTGCTGGCCGCCACCGGTGTCGTGGCCGATGACGGGACGAGCCGCGCGCTCGGCGCCGCCCCACTCCAGACCCTTGACGGCCCGCTCACCGAGCACCTGGTCGCTGCCGCCGACCGCGATGGCACCATCGCCTCGCACGACCTGCTCTACGCGCCCGACGCGACGGCCCTGACGGAGGCGTGGAGCACTGCGGGCGCCCTGGCCGCCGACTTGGAGACGGGCGCTCTCGCCGCGGTCGCCGCGCGCCACGGGATCGCCTTCGCCGCGATCGTCACGATCGCCGTCGATGCCCGCGGGGCGCGCTGCGAGGACGACGAGCTCGCGGCCGCCGGCGACGCTGCAGGCCGCGTGGCAACGCAAGCGCTCGCCTGATCGCCGTCACGGTGACCCGTGGGGCTACCCGCACCATGCGACACCGGCAGCCCGAATGGTGTGCATCCAAGACCTTCGCCAAGATGACCGTACGAACTGGGCGAAGCCTCGCGCAAAGCGCTCGTTTCGCTAGCGGGTGTTCGCCCAGAGGGCGAAACCCGCGCCCTTTCGTCGCGATCCCTCTCCTCCCCGCTCCTCGTCTCCCGACCCCTCCGGCCCGGCTCCCCACCGGGTCGGAGCTCGTTAAGCAGAGGCCTTCTTGGCAGCCGCGCGGCGTGGCGGTGATGCCGCCCCACCCGCCCCAAGCTTCTTGCGCAGCGCCTCGACCTCGTTGCCGAGCTTCTCCAGCGCCGCCTCGATCCCGCCTAGGCGCTCTTCAATGCCTGAGCCCGGCAAAGCCGCCAGGCGCTCGTCGAGACGATCGACGCCGTCCTCGATGCCCTCCAGACGCTGACTCAGCGAGCGCACGCGCCGCGTGAGCCGTTCGAGATCGGCTGCCGACGGCAGATTGAGCGCGCCCATCGCGGCCTCCTGCGCCTGAGCCGCCTTCTCGCGCGCGTCGAACGCTCCGGCGAGGGCGCGATGCACCAGCGGACTCTCCATCAGCTGCTGGGCGAACTGTCCGAGGGCATCCTCGCCCTGCTTCTGCAAGCGCTCGCGGAGCCCGTCGTTGGGGTCGTTCTCTGCCTGTTCACTCATCGGTCGTCTCTCTCGTATTGGATGCAGCGCGTGACGGGGCGCAACGGTACTCGGCGGCCTCATCTTGCCCAACTCTCTTGCTCAACTAGAGGTTGAGGTCCACCATTCCTTCCTGCGAGGGCGCAACTTGCCGCTGATAACAGACGTCCGGTCTTCAAGTCCGCACGCCATCCGGCCGATCTCATGGCCAAGCGGCCGCTCCTGGCGCAGTGCCCTCCTGGGTACAAGCCCGCGAGAGGTTGCGATTTGCACAACCAGAAACATGCAAGTACCGTCCTGCATCCCCGATCGGCTCCCCTTGGTAGGGTCACGCTGCACCAGCGGCGCGGTCGGGCCTGACCGGGTCGCGGGAGGAGATTTTAACTTTTCATGAGACGGCGCAAGCTGCTGATCGGACTCATGTCCGCCGGAGTATTCACGGCGGGCTTCAGTGCTGCCGTTTTCCCGGCCTCGGCACAGTTGCGGACCATTACGGTCACGCTGATGGGCGGCGAGACCGTGACCGTCCAGGTCGACACGCCACCGGATGCCGCCACCACCGGTACCGATGCGCTGCCGGCCGCGTCGACCTCGACGTCTGACGCGAGCACCACGACCGACGCCGCCACCACCCCGGCAGCGACCGACACCGGCACCAGCTCCTCCTCCACGCCTGCGCCGCCTGCAGCGACGACGACGGCACCCGATCCGACCGCCGCCGCAACCGCGCCTGCGCCCGCCGCGACCGACCCCGGCGTCCCCGGAGCCGCCCCCGCCGCGCCGAGCGACGCCACCCCCGCCGGCACCGCGACCGACAGCGTCCCCACCCTCGGCGAGAGCGCCCCCTCCGTCTCGGCCGGTGGCCAGCAGGGCCAGGAGACGGTCGGTAAGGAGCTCCGCAAGGCGACCGGCGAGGACGCCGACAAGGCGAAGTCCGACGGCAAGCCCGACGCGACCTCCATCCGCCGCTCCGACGGCGTCCCGACCTCGGCCAACCCCACCTTCTCTGTCGGGCTCCCCGGCGCCGCCGCAATCGGCGTCCCGAACTTCTTCATCGACAAGTTCCGGATCCCGCCGTTCCTGCTCCCGATCTACCAGGCCGCCGGTATCGAGTACGGCATCCGCTGGGAGGTCCTGGCGGGCATCAACGAGATCGAGACCGACTACGGCCGCAACCTCAACGTGTCGTCGGCCGGCGCGCTGGGCTGGATGCAGTTCATGCCGACCACGTGGAAGCAGTACGGCGTTGACGCCAACCACGACGGCAAGAAGGATCCCTTCAACCCCGTCGACGCGATCTTCGCGGCCGCCCGCTACCTCAAGGCCGCCGGCGCCGACTCAGACATCCGCCAGGCGATCTTCGCCTACAACCACGCGGACTGGTACGTCGACTCCGTCCTGATGCGCGCCCGCCTGATCGGCGGCACCCCGGCCGACCTCGTCGGCTCGCTCACCGGCCTGACGCAGGGCCACTTCCCGGTCAGCGCCAAGGCCACCTACGCCGACGATCTCTCCGAGCGCCAGATCAACGCCAAGATCGCCCGCGGCCGCAACGCGGCGATGCCGATCGAGGCCAATACGAGCCGCCGTGGAATCAACATCTACGCCAAGGCCGGCTCGGCGGCGATCGCCACGCAGGACGGTCGCGTCATCAAGATCGGCAAGACCAAGCGCCTGGGTCAGTTCATCCAGATCCAGGACGTCTATGGCAACACCTACACGTACGCGCAGCTCAAGAAGGTCGCCGTCGCCTACGCGGTGCCGAAGGCCGAGAAGGTCTCCAAGGCCCAAGTCGCCAAGGAGCTCGGACTCCCCAAGAAGGACCCGAAGCCGACGCAGGCCGCCAGCGCCGGCTCGCAGCCCAAGGCCGCTGCGGCCAAGAAGAGCGCCACACCGGTCACCGTCGCCCACACCGCCAGCGCGAAGGTCTCCGTCGTCGGCTCCACGCAGGTCAACGTGAGCAAGGAGCGCGCGTTCGCCAACCCGTCGCGCCCCGCGTCCTACAAGCAGGGCGGCGAGGAGCAGCTGCTCAACCGCGAGTTCCAGGCGGGCGGCACCAGCTATCAGGCCCAATTCACCAAGGTTCTGGGCCTGGACGCCAAGAACGTCACGATCAAGAAGCTCAAGGTGGGCTCCAAGGTCGTGGCCGGCACGATCCTGGGCCGCGTTGGCAAGACCCAGAAGCACGTCGCGTCGCACCTGCTCTTCGAGGTCCGCCCCGCCGGCAAGGGCGCGCCGCGGATCGACCCCAAGCCGATCCTCGACGGCTGGAAGCTGCTGGAGTCCACGGCGATCTACCGCGCCGCCGGCAAGAACCCGTTCTTCGGCCCCGACGCCAAGAACCCGTCGATCGGCCAGATCCTGCTGATGAGCAAGGAGTCGCTCCAGCGCCGCGTGCTGACCGACTCGCGCATCCAGGTCTACGGCTGCGGCCGCACCGACATCCGCGCCGGCAACATCGACCGCCGTGTCCTGGCCACGCTGGAGTTCCTCTCCGCCTCGGGCCTGAAGCCGACCGTGACCGCACTGGAGTGCGGCCACAGCCTGATGACCGCCTCGGGCAACATCTCCGAGCACTCCTCCGGCTCGGCCGTCGATATCGCGGCGATCAACGGGATCCCGATCCTCGGCCACCAGGGCGAGGGCTCGATCACCGACATGACGATCCGCCGGCTGCTGACGCTGCAGGGCACGATGAAGCCCCACCAGATCATCAGCCTCATGACCTTCGACGGCGCCGACAACACGCTGTCGCTGCCCGATCACAACGATCACATCCACGTCGGCTTCCGCCCGCTGTACGGGACGGACTCCAAGCTCGGCCGCCAGCTCAACTCGGCGCTGAAGCCCAAGCAGTGGATCAAGCTGATCGACCGTCTCGGCCAGATCGACAACCCGAAGGTCCTGACGTCGCCCTCGAAGTACGCGATCGACGACCCGAAGACCTCCGCGACGCCGGCCGAGCGCGCCAGCGACGCCCACGTCGGCGAGTAGCGCTCTGGACGCCCCCACCCCAGGGTCGCGCTTCCGCTTCGTCCAGCTGGAGCTGCCCTGGGTCCTTGGTCCCGCCGACGGACGCTACGTCCTGCGCGGCCACGCGGGCGAGCCTGAGCACGTGCTCGTCCTGGAGACCGTCGGCGCCGAACCCCGTCGACGTCTGCTGCGCCGCCGGCCCAGCGCCAAGCGGGCGCCCGAGGAGCCGGCGCTCGCAACCGTCCCGGTGACGATCGCCACGCTCGTCGCGGCAGCGCCGCTGGGCGACCACGACGTTGCCATCGCGTGGCTGGAAGGCGCCGACCTGGCCGCCGAGGTCCACGCAGCGGTTGCGGTCCTTAACACCGTCCTGCACGCCGAGCGGCTGGTGCGTGCCGACCCGTTCGTGCGCGAGATCGCCGCCGAGCAGGCGCTGGCGATCCGCGTCGGCGTCGGCAACGGCGAGGAGGTCGCCCATGGCCACTGGGCTGATGCCCGCACGCTGCCGCCGGCTGCGACGGCGGGCCGCAAGCGCGAGCGCGCGCTGCGTCCGCAAGAGCGCTTTGCGGCGCTGCTAGCGGGACGTGACGTGGCGCTGGCCGCCGAGGAGCTGACGCTGCGCGCGCGCCTGGACCTCGATCGCGGTCGCACGCGTGAGGCCGCGCTACAGCTACGCATCGCGCTGGAGGCCGCGCTTGCCGAGCTGCAGGCCTGGTCGCATCACGAGGAGATGGCCACGCGCCTAGCCGAGCTACGCGACGAGCGGCCGGTGGTGGGCGAAGCGGCCAACCGCGCGCTGGAAGGCGGGCTGGACGCCGGGCAGATCGAGGACGTCGGGCGCGTCTTGGGTCGCCTGGAGGCCGCGCTGATCGCACGCGTGGCCGGCGGTCTGGATTAGTCGAGGGACGACTGAGCCGGCATATATGACCGGCTGAGTCGTCCCTCGACGACCCTGGAGGACCAAACGCGCGGGGTGGGCATACTGCGCGCGTGAGCTCCGACGCGACGTTCCGGATGCATGCTCCCGTGGTGCGCGACGACGGCGTCGCTGACCGTGTCGCGGTCGAGGAGCCGTTGGAGATCCGCGTGCGGGGCCGCGCCCTGGCGGTCACGATGCGCACGCCCGGCCACGACGAGGAACTGGCCGCGGGCTTCCTGCACGGCGAGGGGCTTCTCGCGGGTCCGATTGCGAGCGCCGGGCCGACACCTGACCTCGCGGCCAACATCGTCGACGTCGACGCCCCGCTGCGCGACGACGCACGCGAGCGGCGCTTCTATACAACCTCCTCATGCGGCGTCTGCGGCAAGGGGGCGCTGGAGGAGGTTGCCGTCCATGCCGCACCGCTCGGCCCCGGGCTGGCGATCGACCGTGCGCTGCTCGCTGTTCTGCCCGATCGGCTGCGCCAGCCCGGCTTCGACGTCACCGGCGGCCTGCACGCCACCGGCCTCTTCAACCCGGCCGGAACGCTGCTGTGCGTGCGCGAGGACGTGGGACGACACAACGCAATGGACAAGGTCATCGGCCGCGCGCTGCTCGATGACGACCTCCCGCTGACCGACCGGATCCTCTGCGTCTCGGGCCGGCTCTCGTTCGAGTTGGTGCAGAAGGCGGCAGTCGCCGGCTGCCCGATCCTCGTCGGCGTCGGCGCGCCCTCCTCGTTGGCCGTCGAGCTGGCCGCCGACCGCTTCATGACGCTCGCCGGCTTCGCCCGCGGCGGCCGAGTCAACATCTACGCCGGCGCCGAGCGCGTGCGGCGCGGCTCCTAGCCCAAGCGCAGACATACTGTTGCACCCAGGTGACCGCGCGCGACGCATTTGTGGACTTCACCTTTGTGCCACTCGGCAGTCCCCAAATTTTGACACACTGTTGACATTAATTGTGCCGCGTCGTACTACTAGACGTCAGCAGCGTTGACCTTCCGGCGAATCGGGGTCGACCTGGTGAGGCGGCGCTGGTGTTCGAGAGAGGGAGCTGATCTGAGCTCGTGCACAGATCGTCTGTCTGCCGTTGATCCCCTACGGCCGCAGACGGACGGTTGTTGAACAAACCCGAAGCGCATCGCTCACGCAAGCCGGCGCTCCGGGATTGAACCATCCGTCTCGGCGTCCTACCGAGACTCACAAGGAGTATTGACATGAGAAGTTCCTCTTCGCGGAGCGCATTGCTCTTCGCGGCAGCGATGGTGGTGTGCGCGTTTGCCATGGCGCCGACGGCGTCGGCGGCGAGCTGGGGCGTGGTCGGCACCGAGCACACGCTCGACTCTGCCAACTTCGGGTTCACCTACCCCGCGGCGGGAGTCACGTTGAGCTGCTCAGCGTCGACGTTTACTGCCGATGTCAGTAGCGCCGCAGTGCTGCGGATCACTAGCGCAACGTTCAGGGGTTGCACTTCGTCCGGCGCGGTGATCGGTGATTGCACTTCGACTATTACTGCAACTAACCTCCCGTGGGAGGCAACTCCAATCACCGATAATCCGCCCGAGATCCAAATCCACGATGTCCACTTCGACCTGATCGAAGAGGACATGCCCTCGGGCAACACCTGCAACGCCGACGGCCTCAAACTCACTGTCACTGGGACTCTCACGAAGGCACTTTGGACGGGCAACGGTGCCGGTCAGCATTCGATCAACCTCAACGGCGGACCAGGCCTGGTGTCGCATTCGGCGGCTGGCAACAACTCGCCGGTTACTTCGAACGGAACGCTCAGCGACACTCAGCAGACGCTGACGGTCAACTAGCTCGTTACAAGCTGCGTTTTGATGGGGCTGGGGTCGCCGATGGCGGCCCCAGCGGCGTTCTACTGAAAGCTGGGCACCTACAGCGCGGCGACAAGGGCTTGCAGCTCGGCGACGACGTCGCCGTCAAGCTTGACCGCCGCGCGTGTGTCCCAGGGCGTCGGGCCCTGGGTGACGACCGCGACCGCGCCGCCGGTCTGACGCGTTACGCCCGGCAGCTGGGCGATTGGGTGGACCTCCAGCGAGGAGCCGATGCAGAGCAGGACGTCGGCACCGGCCGCCAAGGCGTAGGCCCGCTCGAGCGCGCCCTCCGGCAGCCACTCACCGAAGAGCACGACGTCAGGCTTCAGCGGCTCGCCGCAGTCGCAGCCCGGCACCGAGATCGGTGATGCCTCCAGCCGCGCGCGGACCTCGCCGATCGGATACCGCGAGCTGCAGGTCAGACACGATGAGCTGTCGATCGACCCGTGGACCTCGATGAGCTCCTGTGATCCCGCGCGGCGGTGCAGGCGGTCGATGTTCTGGGTGATGACGGCATCGAGCTTGCCGCGGCGCTCGAGCTCCACCAGCGCATGGTGCGCGCCATTGGGCTCCTTGTCCTCCAGCGTCTGGAAACGGTTGCCGTAGAAGTGCCAGAAGCGCTCGGGGTCGGCGCGCCATGCATCGATGTGCGCGACCTCCATCGGGTTGACGTTCTCCCACAATCCACTGCCCGGCGAGCGGAAGTCGGGGATCCCGGACGGCACCGAGATCCCCGCGCCCGTGAGCGCGACGACCGACTCTGCCTCCCGGACCAGGGAGGCGAGTCGCTCGAGCTTCTCTTGATCGATCGCAGCGGTGACGCTCACCCCGGCAAGGGTACGGACCCTTACGCCAGAAGGCCTCCCGACACGCAGCCGACCTTGCCGAAGCCGGCCTTGTTGGAGGCGTAGGCCCAGTAGAAGACGTAGTCGCCGATGCGGTTGTACTGGGCGACTTGAGCCCCCGTGGCGAGCGTCGTGATCTTGTCGTGGGGCTTACGCGACGCGCCGTGCGGCACGTTGCCGTAGAGCGTCAGCCCCGCGCAGGAGACGTGGCCCGGGGCGGCGTCGCTACCGCCGTGGCCGCCACGCTTGCCGTAGGCCGGGGCGACCGTGATCGCCTTGTGCAACTCGGTGCCGTCGGTGAGCCGGACGGTGAGCTTCGTGGTGCCGACAGCCGACGGAGCGCCGTTGGCGGAGGCGCTGCAGGCGGGGCGCCCAATCGGGGCGGGTTCCCAGCAGATCGCCTTGGTCTTAGCGATCGTATGGCCCGACGTTCGGACGTCGAGCACCTGCCCGACGTGGGCGCCGGTGCCTCCGAAGACGGCGTGGACGCGGACCTGCGGCGCGGACGCCGCCGTCGCGGGGGTGGCCGACACCGAGACAGCGGCGACGCTGAGGAGGGAGAGGGTGGTGATGCGGAAGGACATACACCAAGAACGAGCACCGACCCTCGTGGTGACGCTCGGCGGTCGCCGCGCGTTCGCGCGACGACCGCCGGTCTGTTACTTGGCCTGCCAGTTCGGCTTGCGCTTGCCCAGGAAGGCGGTGATGCCCTCCTTGCCGTCGGCGCTGGCGAAGACGCGCGCGAAGGCGGCCTTCTCGTCCTCGATGCCCTGGTCGAGATCGCCGGCGGCCGAGACCGACTTGACCTCGGCCAGCGCCAGCGGCGCCGACTCGGCCAGCTTGCGGGCCCAGGCCAGCGCGGTGTCCAGCAGCTCGTGATCGGGCACGGCGCGGTTGACGAGGCCGAACTCGTAGGCCTCCTCGGCGCCGACCGGGTCGCCGATCAGGTTCATCTCCAGCGCCTTGTTCTCGCCGACCAGGCGCGGGAGGCGCTGCGTGCCGCCGAAGCCGGGGATGATCCCCAACTTGATCTCGGGCTGGCCGAAGATCGCCGATTGGGCCGCGATCCGCACGTCACAGGCCATCGCCAACTCGCAGCCGCCGCCGTAGGCGAGGCCGTTGACCGCGGCGATCGTCGCCACGCCCTTGGTCTCCAGCTCGCGGAAGAGCGCGTGGGCGCTGTGGATCAGCTCGGCGCCGCTGGTCTCGTCGAGCTGCGTGAAGGCCTTGATGTCGGCCCCGGCGCTGAACAGGAACGGGTTAGAGGAGGCGATGACCAGCGAGCGGACGCCGTCGGCCTGGACCTTCTCCCAGACCTTGCCGAGATCCTGGATGACCTGTGGAGCGATCGAGTTCATCTGGCCGTTGGCCAGCCAGGCAATCGCGGTCTCGCCGCGCGACTCGAGCTTGACGACGGCGGCCTCGCCGGCGGGCTGCTCAGAGTCGGGCTGCGGGTAGGCGTAGAAGCCCTGGCCGCTCTTCTGGCCGAGGCGGCCCTGGGCGACCAGCCGCTTGAGGATCGTCGGCGGGGCGAAGCGCTCGCCCCACTTCTCCTCGGCGCTCTCCAACCGCTCCAGGATCGTGTCCAGGCCCTCGATGTCGGCCTTCATGAACGGCGGCAGCAGGCCGCGGCGCGGGTCGATGCCGGCGCCGGCCATCATCCCGAAGTCGATGTCGCGATGGGTGGCGACGCCCTCTTCGAGGACCAGCGCGGCCTCGACGAAGGTCTTGAGCACGAGCTTCTCGACGAGCTCCTCGATGTTGGGCTCGGCCTCGCCCTCGAGGTTCGCGTTGCCCTCGGTGTCATAGAAGCCGTCGCCGCCGGTCTTGGCACCGAGCTTGCCGTCGGCGACGAGCTTCTGCATGCCCTCGGGCGCGTAGAAGCGATCGCCGTAGGAGTCGCGCAGGTGCTCGGCGACGTGCAGCACGGTGTCCAGCCCGAGCAGGTTGATGAGGAAGTACGGCCCCATCGGGACAACGTTGGCCGCGCCGACGCCCTCGTCGATCTTCTTGATCGACAGGCCCTGCTCCTCCTGGTCGCGCCAGATCTCGGCGATGCCGGAGTTGAGGATCCGGTTGACGACGAAGCCGGGGACCTCGGCGCAGACGATCGCTTGCTTCTTGATGGCCTGCGCGAAGGTGACGGCGGCCTGCGTGGTCTCCGAGGAGGTGTCGTCGCCCTCGATGATCTCGATCAGCGGCATGATCGAGGCCGGGTAGAAGTAGTGGAACCCGACGACCTTGTCGGGGCGCAGGGTCGCGTCGCCGATCTCGGTGATCGACAGCGACGAGGTGTTGGAAGCGAGGATCGCGTGGCCGGGCGTGACGGCGTCAAGCTCGGCGAAGACCGCCTGCTTGATCTCCATGCGCTCGGGAACGGCCTCGATGACGAAGTCGACATCGCCGAAGCCGGCGTAGCTCGTCGTGCCCTCGATGAGGCCGACGATCCGATCGACCTCGGCAGCGGCCTGCTCCTCGGTGAGCTTGCCCTTCTTGACCAGGCGGCCGATCTGGCCGGCGGTGACGTTGCGGGCCTCGGTGAGGCCGGCATCGACGAACTCCTGCTTGACGTCCTTGAGGACGACGGGGAAGCCTGCGGCGGCGATCGTCTGCGCGATCTGCCCACCCATCGTTCCGGCGCCGACGACGGCGGCCTTGAACACGAACATTTGTGTCGGAAACCCTTCTGATTGGCGGCGTTTCAGCGTGCTGCGACGCGGAAGACTAGCCAGATCGGGCTAGCGGAGCGGTTTCGCGCTGTGAGTGCGGTCACGCAAGGCGGTGAAGTGTCACAAGCGCGTCACAATGTCGGCGACCCGTTCTCCCCGAAAGGACCTCTATGACCCGCAGCATCATCGCCGCCGTCGGCCGCGCCCTCAGCGCCCGGCCGTCCCATGTCCCGACCGAGCAGCCCCATTTCCACCAGGGCGCCCAGGGCAACGCCGCCGCCTGCTTTGCCGCGGCCTGCGAGCGCCCGCGGCTGCACGTGTAGGACCGCAGCGCGAGCCGCGCGGGGGCGCCGTTGCGCGAACGTCGGTGGCGCTCAGCGCGAGCGCTAGTCGTGGCGTGCGATGTGGTCTGTCGGCACCGAGGAGAGTAAGCGGGATCGACAGCTCGTGACGTCGTCGGTCGTCCGCGAGATCGAGCACCGGCGCAGCGGGGTGGGCCTGTCGAGCGACGAATACCGTCCGCAAACAGGCCCACCCCTGTGCCGCCTCGGCGTTCGCGGTGCGGTGGGCCTGTTGCGTGACGCATAGTGGCCGCAAACGGGCCCACCCCGCCCCCGCACGTCGAGCGGACGACGAGCCAGCGCCACGAGCCGCCGCTCCCGCTCGTTCTCCTCGGTGCCGACAAACCGCGCTGCGCACGACGGCGAACGCTTGCACTGCACGCCACACACGACCCGCACCACACCGCAACGCCGCTAAATCTGGTCCCCAACCTCAAGCTCGCGCTTGAAGCGCGCGAGCGTGCGCTTGAGGGAGTCGCGCATCGGGCGGCGCGTGAAGAAGTCGATCAGCTGGCGCCGAGGCGGATCCATCTTGAGGCGGTAGTCGAGCGTCAGGACGATCCGGCAGCCGTCGCTGGTCGGGTGAAACTCGACGCGCTGGGTGCCCGTGATCTTCTCGTCCTCGACGCTGACCGTCTGACCGACCCGCGCTTCGTGGGTCGTGACGCGCTCGTCGACGCGGCCGCGGCCGTCGACCTTGGTGTCCCACAGCACGCGCCCGGCGCGGGGCCAGTCGCCCTCAACCTTGGCGACGTGGGCCAGGCCGTCGACGAAGGTCGGCCAGCGGCTCGTGTCGTACCAGAGCTCCTCGGCCGCGCTGGCCAGGCCTGTGACGTGCACCTCAGCGCGAACGCGTCCCATGGGCGGTGTTCTACAGGCCCAGCGACGACTTGATGTCCGCCAGGGCGTCGGCGACGGCATCCAAGCGCGGCCCGACGGTTTGGGCGAGGCGGGCGTGCTCGGCCTCACCCGCCTCCGTCAGACGGTAGAAACGCCGCGAGCGGCGCTCGGGATGCTCCCACTCCCCCGCGATCAGGCCCTCGGCCTCCAAGCGACGCAAGAGCGGGTACATGGTGTTGGGATTGACCGCGATCAGCCCGCGCGAGAGCGTCTGGATCCGCTCCATCAACGCGTTGCCGTAGGACGGGCCTTCGCCGAGGAAGTGCAGGACCAGCAGCGGCAGCACACCGGCGCGCCGCAGCTCGCCGGCCAGCGGGTCGGCCGAGCCGGCGCCGGTCGTCTCCGGCCCACCCGCGGCGTCGCGCGCCGCGCGCAGCGGTGCCGCTGCGGCGACCGCCTCCTGGGTGCGACGGCGAGACATGGCCCCAGCTTGCCACGGCGCAACGACGACGGGCCGCCCAAAGGGCGGCCCGTCGGTCCTGCAAACGTGCTGATGGCGTTAGGCCGTGGCGGCCGCGGCCTCCTCGACACGGCGCGGCAGCAGCGTCTCGCGGGCGATAACGAGGCGCTGGATCTGCGACGTGCCTTCATAGAGCTGCATGATCTTGGCGTCGCGCATGAGCTTCTCGACGGGGTACTCCTTGATGAAGCCGTAGCCGCCGTAGACCTGCACGGCGTCGGTGGCGACTTCCATCGCGGAGTCCGCGGCGAAGCGCTTGGCGTGCGAGGACTCGATCGTGTTGCGCATGCCGTTGTCCAGCAGGACGGCCGACTGCCAGGTCGCCAGGCGCGAGAGGTGCACCTTGGTGGCCATGTCGGCGATCATGAACTGGATCGCCTGGTGCATCGCGATCGGCACGCCGAACTGCACGCGCTCCTTGGAGTACTCGGTGGCGAACTCCATCGCGGCGCGGGCGATGCCCGTGGCCATGGCGGCGACGCCCGGACGCGTGCGGTCCAGGGTCATCATCGCGACCTTGAAGCCCTTGTTCTCCTCGCCGAGGATGTGATCGGCGGGGATCTCGGTGTCGTTGAACGTCACGGTCGCCGTGTTCGACGCCCGCTGGCCCATCTTGTCTTCCTTCTTGTCGATGACCACCGTCTCGTCACGGGGCACGACGAAGGCCGAGATGCCACGGTGCCCGGCGTCCGGGTCCGTCTTGGCGTAGACCGTGTACCAGTCGGCGTAGGTGCCGTTGGTGATGAAGCACTTCGAGCCGTTGATGACGTACTTGTCGCCCTTCTTGGTGGCGCGCGTGCGCATCGACGACACGTCGGAGCCGGCGCCCGGCTCGGTCAAGCAGAAAGACGCGTACTTGAGCTCCTCACAGAGCATGCCCAGGTACTTCTTCTTGATCTCCTCAGACCCGGCGAGGATGACCGGCGCCGCGGCCAGGCCATTGGCGCCCAGCGACGTCGTGATGCCCGAGCAGCCCCAAGAGAGCTCCTCCTCGATCAGACAGCCGTCGAGGTACGAGAGGCCGGGTCCACCGTACTCCTCGGGCACGTGCGTGTTCATCAGCCCGACCTCGTGGGCCTTGGCAAACACCTCGGCAGGCCAGCTGCCGTCCTTGTCGTGCTCCCACGCGACGCTGCGGATTTCCTTCTCCGCAAAGTCGTGAGCGAGCTCGCGAAGGTTCTTCTGCTCGTCGGTGAGCGTGAAGTCGACCACTTGAAAGTCTCCTTGAAACCAAGAGGTGCGCAGGGAAGAAACGGGCCGAGCCCGGCCCCTGCGCCATCGGGCGATTGACTGGTCAGTCAATGAGTACCCCGGAAGCGTAGCGGAGGACCCCGCTGCGTCAAGCCAACCTGGACTGTCGTCACAATGGGACGGGTGCAAGATCGGTTCGTGATCGTGCTAGTAGTGGTCCTCGTCGGGGCGGTGATCGGCGCGGTCTGGGCGGCCTTCAGCATCGGCGACGTCTACCGGCAGATCGGCCGCGGCGGCCTGTCGCTCAACGACGGGACCGACCGGCCTGCCAACGAACCGACGCCGGCGTTGGTGGCCGGCGAGCGTGAGGCCGAGATCCGCCAGATGCTCGAGGCGCGCAACGCGCGCCGTACCGCACGGGGACTCGCGCCCGCCGACGTGGAAGCCGAGCTCGCGGAGCTCCTCGCCGGACCAAACGTCCCGACCGACGATCCGGCGCTCGTGAGCGAGGTCCGCGACCTCGTCATCGCCCGCAACGCGCGGCGTGCGCGGGCGGGCAAGGAGCCGCTGGACGTCGAGACCGAGGTGGCACGCCAATTGCGCGAGCTGAGCTGAGCGTCCAGGCCAGCTTGCCGACAATCCGCCGGTTCCTATAGAACCCGTTCCATGGCCATGCGGCGCTTCGAGCTCGACGATCTCGTCAACCGACCCGGGACGTACTTCAATCCCCAGACCGAGGTCCTCGTCGTCGTCGACGACTCGCCCGACCTCGACAACGAGATCTTCGACCTGGAAGAGGCCGAAGGCGCCGACTGGGTCCTGATCTCCGACGAGGCGCCGGTCGACGAGCACGTCCGCGACGACCTCATCGAGCGCTTCCAGTCACGCCACTCGGCAACGGCGACGGGCGACAGCCTGGTTGAGCCCGAAGACGATCCCGACGACTTCGACGGGTTCGAGGTCCAAGACCCCGACGAGGACGAGCTCTAGGACTTCTTGGCCGGCGTCGTGTCGCTCGACGTCGGCGTGGTCGTCGCGGCCTTCTTGCCGACTTCGACCACGGTGTGGTCGGCGCCCTTGCCGCCGTAGACGTGGAACTGGCGCCCGTCGCGCCAGACCAGCTCGAAGGTCTGGCCGCTGCGAGCGTTGCCCGACAGGTTGATGCACTGGTCGTCGCGCGTGCCGCCCTTGATGCGGGCGAACTGATGGCCGTCGACCTTGGTCAGCTTCTCGCCGGACTTCAGGTCAGACTTGGCCTCGGCAAAGAGCGTTGCAAAGCTCTTCTTGGCATCGGTCGCGGCGGGGGTCGACGCGCCGCCGGTCGACGACGTGTCGGTTGCCGGCGTGGCCGCAGCGGCGGTGGCGCGAATCGCGTCCATGGCTGGATGGTCGGACGGGCGCGCCCCGCCCTTGAGCGGCTAGGTGCCCGCGAACAGGAACGTCAGGCCGAGCACGACGTACACGGCCAGCAGCTGTAGCCCCTCGAACCACGTCGACTCGCCCTCGTTGGTGACGTGGTTGGCGATCATCACCGCCAGGATGACGGCGCCGACCTCGAAGCCGTTGAAGACCAGCGCCATCGGGTGCGGGCCGATGAAGAAGGAGCAGAGAACCAGCAGCGGCGCGGCGAACAGCGCGATCTGCGCGCTGGAGCCGATCGCGATGTTGACCGCGAGGTCCATCTTGTCCTTGCGCGCGACGAGGACCGCGACCCAGTGCTCAGCCGCGTTGCCGACGATCGCGACGACGATCACGCCGATGAAGAACTCGCTGAGGCCCACGCCCTCGGCCGCCTCGGAGATCGAGCCGACGAGGATCTCGGACATCACGCCGACTGCCACGCCGGCGATCGCGAGCATGATGATGGACTTCTTGATCGTCCACGGCTCGCCGCCCTCGTCGTTGGTGCCGGGCTCGCTGCCATCGCCGTGGTCGGGGTTGAAGAGGTCGCGATGGGTCTTCAGCGAGAAGAGCAGGCCCGCGCAATAGGTCGCCATCAGGACGAGCGCAACGGCCAGCGAAAGGTGCTCGACGTCAGACGGGTAGTTGACGATCTCGTCGCCGGGCAGCGGCAAGCCGTTGCCGGCGATCAGCTCGAAGATCGCCGGCATCACCAGCGCGACCGCGGCGAGCAGCAGCATCGCCGACTGCGCGGAGGCCGCCGTGCGATCGAACAGCTGGCGGTCGCGGCCCAGGCCGCCGACGAACATCGACGCGCCGAGGACGAGCAGGATGTTGCCGAGGATCGAGCCGATCAGCGAGGCCTTGACGACCTCGTGCAGGCCGGCGTTGAGCGCGAAGAGCGCGATGATGATCTCTGGCGCGTTGCCGAAGGTCACGTTCAGCAGCCCGCCGATCCCCGGACCCGACCGGTGCGCCAGCTCCTCGGTCGCGCGGCCCATCAGCGCGGCGGTGGGGATCACGCCGCCGGCGGAGACGAAGAAGATCGCGATCGGCGATGCACCGATGATGTCCAGGACGATCGCCAGCGGGATGAGCGGGACCAGGAGGTACGGCCACCCCTGGCCGCTGAACAGGAACGAGCGCAGCTGCACCGCTGGCACCCTACTTGTTGAGGTACTGGGCGCAGTCTTGGACCTTGGCAAGGTCCTCGCCTGCGTTGGTGATGCACCGCGTGTAGTCGGCCTGCGGGCCGGTGGCCGCGGGCGGCGTGACGGGTGTCGTGGTCGCGCCGGGCGTCGTCGTGGTGTCGGGCGTGGTGGTCGACGCCGACCCTCCGGTGCCCAGCAGGCCGAGCTCTGACAGCGCACCGCGCAGCTCGGCGATCGGCCGGACGTTGGCGGGCTTGACGATCTTCTGGGCTTGGTTGAGCTGGGCGATCGTCACCTGGAAGATCACGTGGCCGGTCTGCAGGTTGTCGGCCTTGGCGCGCAGCTCTATGGGAACGTCGACTCCGACGTTGACCGCGATCTTGCGCAGCGTGTGGTCCTTGGCGCCGGTCCAGACGTCGACCTTGGCCGACTTGATGGACTTGGTGATGAGGTCGCGCTGCTGCGCGCTCAGCGCGGTCGGCACCGCGGTGCCGGTCGCTGCACCGCCGGCCGACGTCACGTTCTTGGCCTTGCCCAGCAACGTGTTGACGTCCTGCAGCAGCTTGGCGACGTTCACGCCGGAGGTCAGATGCACCGTCTGGGTGCCGGCGACGTCCTCGGTGCCGACGTTCTTGGGGTCCTGCAGCCAGCGCAGCGGCGAGATGCCCAGCGCCGAGAGCGACGCCTGGTCGTCGCTCTTGGAGGAGCCTGAGGAGGCCTTGGCCTTCTCGTAGCCCGTCTTGAAGGTCTTGTAGAGGTCGGCGCCGAGGTCAAAGGCCTGGCCCTCGATCGTCAGATAGCCGCCGCCGTCGGCGAACACGGCACCGACGGTGATCGGCTTCGCGCCGCCCTGGAGGTCGAGACCGAACGCGAAGTCCGGCAGCGTCTTGCCGCCGTTGGACTGGAAGGGGCCGTTGAGGTGCAGGCTCAGCGGCTGGGTGATCCGGGCGAGGCCTTTGAGGTCGACGTCGAGGTTGGCGTCCAGACGCCCGCTACGAATCGGGTGGTTGGCGCCGAAGGTGTCCTTGAGCAGCGTCGGCGCGTCGGCGTCAGCGCCACTGCTCTTGTCGTCGCTGCCGCCGCAGGCCGCGGCGCCGATGGTCAGGACGGCGAGGAGCGCGAGGACGGCGAAGCGGCGAAAGAGCAGACGGGACATGGCGTTCTGGGCACCGCGGCAAGGGTGGTTGCGGGGCCGGAGAGCGGCGAGCGTACCATCGCCCCCATGCGGTGGACGCCGGTTGCCTTGCTCCTCGCGGCGCTGTTGTGCGCCGTCTTTGCCGCCCCGTTGCCGGCGGTGGCGAAGGGGCCGACCGTGCGCGCCGAGCTGCAGCGGCTGCAGCGTGCCGGTGAGCTCGACGCTGCGACCGCCGACAGCTATCGCAAAACCTATGACTCGGCGAGGACGACGCTCAAGAAGCTCAGCGGCTTTCGCCGCGCGCAGCTGAAGGCCGTGGTAGCCAACGTCGACGCCGCGGCCGCCGGCGGCCTCTTCATCCCGTCGCGGCTGCCCTCGGTCTTCCTGACGCTGCAGCGCAATCGCGCTTGGTGGGCTGCTTCACCCCTCCCCTCCGCCGGCCAGCGCGTGACCTTCGCGCCGAGCCAGATCGTCTGGCAGTTCTATCCAGGCCAGGGCTGGCAGATCCAATGGCTTGGCACCTTCGGCAAGGCCAACGCCTTGTGGATGGTCAGGACGCGCGACGCGGACCTGCGCCGGCTGCTGGATGAGGCGCTCGGCCTAGCGACGCAGCGCGCCGGCGGCATCGCCTTCGAGTACCTCTTTGACTTCGACGGCGGCCGTCCGCCGTGGGTCAGCGGGTTGGCCCAAGGCACCGGGCTGTCGGCGTTCTCGCGGGGCGCGGTGCGCCTGAAGGACACCAAGTACTTCGACGCCGCCCGCTCGGCGCTCGGGATCTTCAAGGTGGCGCCGCCCGCCGGCGTGCTCGACAAGACCACCCCCGGCGCCCACTACCTGCAGTACTCCTACGCCCCGAAGCTGCACATCGCCAACGGCTTCACGCAGGCGCTCAACGGCCTTCATGACTTCGCGACGCTGGCCAACGACGCCGACGGGCGCGCGATCTTCAGCGCCGGCGAGGCGGAGCTCCGCGTCGAGCTCCCCGCCTTCGACACCGGCGCGTGGTCGTTGTACTCCAGGGTGGGTGGGGACGGTCTCGAGTCCGATCTCGGCTACCACAAGGTCCTGCGCGACTTCCTGCGCGGGCTCTGCGACCGGCTGACCGGCGGCACACCCGCCGGGAGCGTCGGGGCCGCGCCCGTCCCCGATCCGGCGCTCTACTGCGACACCGCGCAGCGCTTCACCACCGATCTCATCACCAAGCCCGCGCTGACCATCGCCGCGCCATCGGCGCTGCGTGCCAAGGCGCCCGGCACGGTCCCCTTCACGCTCTCGAAAGTCTCCGCCGTGACGATGACCGCCGTGCGCCGCGGGTCAGTCGTCCTGCAGCGCACCGCGCGCTTGGGACGCGGCCGCCACAAGGTCGACCTGCGCCCCACGAAGGCCGGCCCGCTGTTGGTCCGCGTGCGCGCGGTCGACCTGGCCGGCAACGCCGGCGCCGCTGAGGTGACGGTCCACGTCAAGCCCGCGGCGAAGAAGGGCAAGGGCGATTAGGCTTCCGGGCCTTGGGAGCCCCGCGCACGATCCTCTACACGGGCAAGGGCGGCGTCGGCAAGACGTCAGTCGCCGCGGCCACCGCGCGCCGCTGCGCGGCAGCGGGCCTGCGCACGGTGGTGCTCAGCACCGATCCGGCGCACAGCCTCTCGGACGTGTTGGGCCGGCCGCTGGGCGCCGAGCCTGTCGCGATCGGCGACCTGCTCTGGGGCCAGGAGATCAGCGCCCAGGAGGAGATGGAGCGCAACTGGGCCGGCGTACAGGACTGGCTCGGCGACCTCCTCATCACCCGTGGGGTTGACCGCATCAGCGCCGAGGAGCTGACGGTCCCGCCGGGGATGGACGAGCTGTTCAGCCTGCTGGCCATCAAGCGCCACTACGAGTCCGGCGACTACGACGCGGTGATCGTCGATTGCGCGCCGACGGGCGAGACGTTGCGGCTGCTGTCGTTTCCCGACGTCGCGCGCTGGTGGCTGGACAAGGTCTTTCCCCAGCAGAGCCGGATCCTCGACGCCGCCCGCCCCTTCGCGCGCGCCGTGCTCGACGTCTCGCTACCGGGGGCCGAGGTCTTCGACGACGTCCAGCGTCTCGTCGGCAACCTGATTGCCATGAACGAGATCCTGCGCGACAACGAGCACGTCTCGGTGCGACTGGTGATGACCCCTGATCGGATGGTCGTCGACGAGGCGCGGCGCACGTTCACCTACCTCAACTTGTACGGGTACCTCACCGACGCGGTCGTGGTCAACCGCGTCTTCGGCGCCGAGGTCGGCGACTACTTCGGCGCGTGGCGCGAGCGCCAGCAGGAGCAGCTGACCGCGGTGCGCGACGCGTTCGCCCCCGTCCCCGTGTTGCAGGCCCCGTACTTCGAGGAGGAGGTCGTCGGCGAGGCGATGCTCGACCGCCTCGGCGAGGCGCTCTTTGCCGGCGAGGCCGTTCCTGCCGCGCACGCGTTGCATCACCGCTCGGTCTCCGAGCGTCTGAAGCTGCGGGCCGACGGCGCGACGCTGCGCCTGGAGCTGCCGTTCGCCGACAAGGGCGACATCTCGCTTAAGCGCCTGGGAGCAGAGCTGATCGTGCGCGTCGATGGGCACAAGCGCACGATGCTGCTGCCGCCCGCGCTGGATGACCTCGAGCCCGTTGGAGCCTCCTTCGAGGACGGCGCGCTGACCATCATCTTCGAGCCCGTCGCCGCCGCGGCAGCCACCGATGGCTGAGCCCGAGCCCATCCGCCTCGACGAGCTCCGCGCGCGGCTGCGCGAGACCCAGGCCGCGGCCGAGCGGCTCGCCGGGCAGATCCCGTCCCAGGGCTGGGCATCTGGTCGGGAGCGCAGCGAGACCGCCGAGGAGATCCAAGCGCTGGTCAGCATCCTCTCGGCGTTGCGGGCCGTGGTGCCCGATGAGCTCTGGGAGCAGGTGCGCGACATCGTCCGCCGGCTGCTGCTGTTGCTGCGCGCGCTCCTGGACGTGGTCGTCGAGCGCCTCGGCGCCGACGAGCATGCCGCGGGCGGGGCGGGCAGGACCGGTCCGGGCGGCTCCGGCCTGCAGGACATCCCGATCACCTGATCCGATCCTGCCGCCCGCCTACAATCGGCCTTCAGATGGCGCAGGAGGCATCGGCATGATCGGGCGCGTGCGGCGCGCCTATGGCGTCCTGGCGCCGGAGCAGCGCCTGGCGGGCGCCTGCGCGATCGGGCTGTTCTTGACGATGTTCCTGCCGTGGTACACCCGCGAGACCACCGCGGTCGTCGGCGGCAAGCTGCAGACCGTCGGCTCCACGCTGATGGCCTTCAAGGCCTTCTCGTTCGTCGAGGCGGCGATCCTGCTGGTGGCCGTCGGCGTGCTCGTGCTGCTGTTCATGCGCGGTGAGCGCAAGGCGTTTCATCTGCCGGGCGGCGATGGGCTCGTCATCTCTGCTGCCGGCGCCTGGGTCGCGCTGCTGTGCTTCTACCGGCTGATCGACAACAAGACCGGCTCGACCACCGCCTTTCAAAAGGTCGACTACGGCGTCTCGTGGGGGATCTTCGTGACGCTGCTCTGCGGGCTGGCGCTGGCCTACGCCGGCCAGCGACTGCGGCTGGCGCGGGTGGCCGAGCCGCCGCTGCCGGGCGAGGGGCCCGATGCGCCGACCGTCGCCGACCGCCGGGCACGGCGCCAGGCCGAGCGCAAGCGGCCGGGCGGGCGGGAGTCGGAATCGCCACCGACGCGCGTCGACGAGGCACCGACCTCGGTCGCCCCCGCCGCGGCGCCGACGGTCCGCCGTCCGGTGCGCCGGGACCGGCCGGAGATCGACGGCGGCACACAGTTGAGCTTCGACGAGCAGGAGTAACGCAACGCCTGGGCGGGAACGCCTTGGTCATGCTCCTGCGCCGACGCCGTACCGCAGACGATCTCGATGGCGACCGCGAGGTCATCGTCGAGCATGGGCCGTCGCTCGCCAAGGGCCCCGCGCTCATCGCCGGGTCGATCCTGGTCGCCTTCGGGCTCGCGAGCCTGTTGAAGAACAACGACTTCCCGTCGTTCTCCTCCAGCTTCCCCGACGGGGAGGTTCAGGGCACCAACTTCCTCGGCTTCGAGGTCAACGGTTGGACGGCGTTCTTCTCGATCACCGCGGGCGCGCTGCTGCTCTTCGGCGCCGCGCAACATCACTTGGCCAAGATGATGTCGTTGCTCGTCGGCCTGGCACTCGCCGCTTGCGCCGTGATCGCCGTCATCGACGGCCAGGATGTCCTCGGCCTCGCAGCCGCCAACTTCGCGACCAAGCTCGGCTTCGCCGTCGCCGGCGGCGTCCTGCTCGTCAACGCGCTGATGCCGCGCACAACGCGGCGTCGTGAGGTCGCCACCGGTGCCGCGACCGCCGGCGAGCCGCACCGGCGCTTCAGCCGCGCTGAGCCCGACGACGCCGAGGCGCCGACGACCGTCGGCGAGCGCCCGGTACCGGCCAGCGCCGACGCGCCGACCACCACGCACCGGCGGCCCTAGAAGTCCAGCGGGCCGCTGTCCTGGTAGGAGTGATAGGCGCCCAGGAACAGCAGTGCGGTGGCGATGAAGAGGACCGCGAGCCCGATGGCGACGATGCGGTAATCGCGGAAGATGTGACCCATCACGGCCAAGACGAAGCCGAACGCCATCAGCGCGTAGATCGGCGTGGCGGAGAGGGCTCCGAGCATGAGCACGGGGTGGGACCCTAGGGCCTCGTAGACTTTCGCGTCCATGTCGGTCGAGCCCAACTCCGTCACAGACGTCCACGATGGCCTGCGCGCGACGGGCTACCTGCCCGGCGAGTCCACCGCGCTGGTCTCCTACCTCGCCGCCAAGCTCGGCAAGCCGATCCTCGTCGAGGGTCCTGCCGGTGTCGGCAAGACCGAGCTAGCCAAGGCGCTGAGCAAGTACCTGGGCCGCGAGCTGGTGCGGCTGCAGTGCTACGAGGGGCTCGACGAGGCCAAGGCACTGTACGAGTGGAACTACCGCAAGCAGCTGCTGCGCATTCAGGCCGAACGCCAAGGCACCGGCTGGGATGACGTCCAAGACGACATCTTCGGCGAGGAGTTCCTGCTCGAGCGCCCGCTGATGACGGCGATCGCGTCCGAGCAGCCCGTGGTGCTGTTGATCGACGAGATCGACAAGACCGACCAGGAGTTCGAGGCGATGCTGCTGGAGGTCCTCAGCGACTTCCAGATCTCGATCCCCGAGCTGGGCACCGTGAAGTCCAAGTCGCACCCCGTCGTGCTGTTGACCTCCAACAACACGCGCGAGCTGACCGAGGCGCTCAAGCGCCGCTGCCTCTACCTCTGGCTCGACTACCCCGAGCTCGAGCACGAGCTGGAGATCGTGCGCCTCCACACGCCCGAGCTGCCCGAGGCGGTCGGGCGCAAGCTCGTGGAGGTCGTCGCGATGGTCCGCGACCTCGACCTCAAGAAGCCGCCATCGATCGCGGAGTCGATCGACTGGGCGCGCGCGCTGCTGCTGCTCGGCGCCCAGGACATCGACACCAAGATGTTCAACGACACCATCTCGGTGATCGTCAAGCACCGCACGGACCTCGACATCGTCGCCGAGCGCGTCGGCGTGAAGCTCGGTGCCCCCGCTCCCTCATAGAAACGCCCGCCGCGCGGGCGTCCACGGCTCGGCCCAGCTCGAGCGCCCCGGCATGGCCGGCCGGCTGCTGGAGTTCGGCGAGGAGCTGCGCGGCGAGGGCGTCGCGATCGGCACCAGCGAGCTGCTTGACGCGTTCGCCGCGCTGGAGCACGTGCCCTGGACCGAGCAGGTCGACTTCCGCGAGGCGCTGGCCGCGACGCTGGCCAAGTCCCAGGACGACCGCCGCGTCTTCGAGCTCGTCTTCGATCGCTTCTTCTTCCGCGCGGCCGAGCTGGCCGCGATCGAGGAGGGCGTGCGCGAAGAGGGCGGGATCTCGCCCGACGACGCCGGCGCGATGGACATGGAGGAGCTGCGCCGCCAGGTGGCGGCCGCGGTGCGTGACGGCAACCAGGCACTGATGCGCGACCTCGCGCGGCTGGCGATCGCGGCCTTCGGCCGCCAAGGCGAGGGCTCGGGCGTCATCGGCGTCGACGTCCAGCGCATCCGCCGCTCGCTGGCGCTGCGCAGCGACCCGCAGCCCGACCTGCCGCCACAGGATCCGCGCCGCGACGGCCTGCCGCGTGATGAGATCCGCCGCTTCGAGGCGCTGCTGCGCCAGGAGCTGGAGCGGGGGCAGATCGAGCGCACCGAGCAGTTGAGTCCGGCGCGACCGCTCAACGAGCTCGACCGCGCGCTGCCGTCCGGGCCGTTGCAGGATCTGGCCGCGGTGCATCGCGTCGTGGCGCAGCTCAAGCGGCGCCTGAAGACCCAGGGCAACGAGCAGCGCGGCCAGAAGCGCCACGCGGCCGTCGACATGCGCAAGACGATGCGCGCGTCGCTGGAGTTCGGCGGCGTGCCGGCGGTCATCAAGGAGAAGCCGGTGCGGCCACGGCGCCCGGAGATCTACGTGCTCTGCGACGTGTCGACGTCGGTCACCAGCGCCTCGGTCTTCTTCTTGTCGGTCTTGCACGCGCTGCACGACTCGTTTCGCAAGATGCGCTCCTTCGTCTTCATCGAGCGGATCTCCGAGGTCACCGAGATCTTCGCCAAGGAGCGCGACTTCAAGGCCGTCTCAGAGGCGATCGGCCGCGACTCCGGCGTGGCCGACATCAGCGGCTACACCGACTACGGGCGCGTCTGGACCGAGTTCCGCGAGCTCGTCGAGGACGACCTGCACCCGCGCGCGACCGTGATCGTGCTCGGCGACGCCCGCACCAACGGCCGCGACCCCCGCGCCGACATCTTCGCCAAGATCGCCTCCAAGGCCGGGCGCACCTTCTGGCTGAACCCCGAGCCGCGGTTGTACTGGAACTACGGCGACTCGGTGATCTCAGCCTACGAGCAGCACTGCGACGCCTACGAGTGCTGGACGACCCAGCAGCTCGAGGACTTCGTCAAGGCGCTGACGGCGCCGATCAGGCACTGAGCGGGCTCGCGCCATCTGGATGAGCCAACCGGCTCTGGCGGCGGCCGAGAGGCGCGCCTATGCTCAGTATCGCTGATCTCCTAGCCATTCGGAGTGCATGATGCACAAGCTCATACTCGCCGCGAGCATCCTCGCCCTTGCCCTACCGGCGGCGAGTCGGGCGACGGTGCCGGTGCCGGTGCCCACCGCGAACTACACGTTCGACGGAGGCGCTACTCATCCGACGACGATCGGCGATGGCTTCGGGAACCACCTCACTTTCCATACTGGCGCAGACCTCACTGGTCCCGATATCTCGCCGATGTCGCAAGCCGAGACGGGGCCGCGACACTCGCTGCTGCTGGACGGCGATCACGACTACATCGAGGGCACTGACTACGTGCCCGCCGTCGACGGCGACTTCAGCATCTCGCTCTGGGCCAAGAGCACCGGTTGGGGCTATAGCTGGCAGCCCCTGGCATTCGCCGACGACGACGCTTACAACACCTACAGCTGGGCCGTCTACGGGACGACCAACGACGGCGGCACGGTCCACGCCTATGTGCGGATGCGCGACGGTGCCAGCCTCGACACGATCGATCTCGGCGGCTGGCCATCGACCCTCTCGGACGGAGACTGGCACCAGGTTGCCCTCACCGTCGAGGGCAACACGGCCAAGATGTACTTCGACGGCACTCTCGCCGACCAGGCGACCTCCACGCTCACTACCGGCACTGTCAACCCGAACGCCGGCCACCTCTTTGTCGGTGGCGATCTCTACTACGAGAACGAGAAGTTCGACGGCACTATCGACAGCCTCTGGTACTTCGACCAGACGATCGACAGCGACGCCGTCGGCGAGCTGTTCGATCCGTTCGCGTAGCGCGCCTCCCTCACGCGGTCAGCTAGGCTGGACCCTTGGTACCACAGGGGTGCTCGCGGAAGCGGGCTGAGATAGCGCCTTGAGATCCCGGCGCTGACCCTTCGAACCTGGTCGGGGTAATGCCCGCGGAGGGAGCAGATGGCGACGAGGGCCGGGGCGGTGGTCGCAGCGCCTCGCGATGTGGAGGGTGATGTGCATCTGGAGGGTGTGACCCGCCGGTTCGGCGAGGTCGTCGCCCTGCAGGACGTCACGCTGCGCGTGGCCGCGCAAGAGGTCGTCGCCGTGGTCGGGCCGAGCGGCTGCGGGAAATCCACGCTGCTGGAACTGGTGTGCGGGCTGCAGCGCGCGGATGCCGGCACGCTGAGCGCCGGACGCGCCGTGCTGATGCCCCAACGCGATCTGCTCCTGCCCTGGCTGGACGCGCGCGACAACGCCGCGCTGCCACTGCGGCTGGCGGGCGCCGGCAAGGATGCGGCGCGGGCACAGGCGCACACGCTGCTCGCCGAGCTCGGCCTCGACGGCTTCGAGCGCTCGCGGACCTGGGAGCTGTCGGGCGGGATGCGCCAGCGCGTCGCGGTCGCCCGCACGCTGCTCTCCGGTGCGCCGATCCTGTGCCTCGACGAGCCATTCGGCGCGCTGGACGCGATCACGCGCGCCGAGGCGCAGACGTGGCTCGCCGGCATTCTGGACCGGACGCCGCGGACCGTGCTGCTCGTCACCCATGATGTCGAGGAGGCGGCGGTCCTTGCCGACCGCGTCGTCGTGCTCTCGCCGCGCCCGGGGCGCGTCGTCGCCGACGTCGGGGTCGGCCTTCCGCGCGGCCCCGGCGGCCGCACGCCCACCGACCCGCAGGTCGTCGCCGTGCGCGCGCGGGCGCTCGATGCACTCCGGGGGGCGATGGCCTGATGGCCGCGGCGTTGGTCATCATCTTGCTGCTCGGCGGTTGGGAGGCCTACGCGCGCCTGGGTCCGATCGACGACTTCATCTTGCCCGCGCCCGACCAGGTCGCCTCCTCGCTGTTTCACGACCGTGGACTGTTGTGGGACAACTTGCTCGTCACCGCCCAGGAGGTCGTACTCGGCCTTGCGCTCGCGCTCGCCGCCGGCGCGCTGCTCGCTCTCGCCCTGCACAGCTTCGGCCCGCTGCGCCGCGCCATCTACCCACTGCTGGTCGGCACGCAGGCGATCCCGATCGTCACGATCGCCCCGCTGCTGGCCGCGTGGTTCGGCTACGGCATCCTGCCCAAGCTCGTGATCGTCGCGCTGGTCTGCTTCTTTCCGATCGTCGTCACGACGCTCGACGGGCTGGCGGCCGTTGATCCCGAGCAGCACAAACTGCTGCGCACGCTCGGCGCCTCACGCGCGCAGGTCTTCCGCTGGGTCGAGGCGCCGGCCGCGCTGCCGGCGGCGCTCAGCGGCGCCAAGATCGCCGTCGCCGTCGGCGGGATCGCCGCGGTGTTCGCCGAGTACGCCGGCTCCGAGAAAGGCCTCGGCCACCTGCTGCTGCAGTCGATCCCGCAGTTGGAGACCGCGCGCGCCTGGGCCGCGGTCGTCGTCCTTGCCGCCCTGGCCATCTGCTGCTTCTCCCTCCTCGCCCTCGCCGAGCGCCGCCTGGCGCCGTGGGCCCACCGAAAGGATCCCGACGCATGAATCGCCGCGCCACCGCCCTCCTCGCCGTCATGACGCTCGCCGTCACGCTCTCGGCCTGCGGCGCCAAGAAGGACGTCACGACGACCAGCGGCGGCTTGCAGCGCGTCAACCTCGTGCTCGACTACCTGCCCAACGCCGATCACGCGCCGATCTATGCCGCGCAGGCGACGGGCGCCTTTAAGACGGCCGGCCTTGACGTGCGCATCCAGACCCCGGCGGATCCGGCCGCGCCGCTGAAGCTCGTCACCGCCGGCCGGGCCGACATCGCGATCTCCTACGAGCCCGAGTTGCTGCTCGCCCGCGACAAGGGCGCGCGCCTGGCCTCGATCGGCGCCCTGGTGCAGAAGCCGCTGACGTCGATCATCTCGCTCGGCGACAAGGTCAAGGTGCCCAAGGATCTGAAGGGCAAGAAGGTCGGAACGGCGGGGATCCCCTATCAGTCGGCCTACCTGAAGACCATTGCGAAGGACGCCTCCGTGGACCCATCGTCGATCCACGAGATCAACGTGGGGTTCAACCTCGTCGGCAGCATGTTGTCCAAGAAGGTCGACGCGACGCTCGGCGCGTTCTGGAACGTCGAAGGCGTCCAGCTGCAGCGCGAGCACAAGAAGCCGACGATCATCCGCATGGAGGAGGCGGGTGTGCCGACCTACCAGGAGCTCGTGTTCGTCGCCGACACCGATCGGTTGCAGGAGAAGGGCGTTGGCGACGTGATGCGCCGCTTCCTGCAGGCGGTCTCCCGTGGCGCCAAGGCGGTCAAGGCCGATCCGAACGTTGGCGCCGACGCGCTCGTGGCGGCCGACGACAGCCTCGACCGCGCGTTCGCGCTCGCCACCGTCAAGGCGACGCTGCCGGTCTTCTTCCCCGAGAACACCAACTTCCCGTGGGGCTACCAAAACGCCGACGAGTGGAAGGCTTACGGGCAGTGGATGGTGGACAACGACTTGTTGAAGGCCATCCCGACGCCGACGTCACTGACCAACGAGTTCCTGCCAGGCCGCGGCATTTAGGCCGCAGCGGCGAAGCGCAGCGAGGCGGCGCCGCCGGTGGCGCGTACGCCGAGCGCGTGGAGGCCTGCGAGGCCCATCCAGCCCTCGTAGGGCGCGAAGTAGGCGAGGACCTCGTCCTCGGTGGCGCGCGCGCTCGGCCGGCCGCCGGCCTGCGCGCGGCCGACGAGCTTGATGTAGGCCAAGTCGCCGGCGGGCAGGACGTCGTGACGGCCCTGGCCGTGCAGCGCGAGCACGGCGATCGTCCAGGAGCCGATGCCGGAGATCTTGCGCAGCCGCGCCCAGGCGCGCTCGTGGTCGGGGGCATGGAGGTCCGCACGGCCGGAGGCCACCTCGCGCGCAGCCTTGACCAGCGCCAGCGCCCGAGCGGCCGAGAGGTCGAAGGACTGCAACAACGCCGGCGAGGTCGCGGCGAGCGTCGCAGCGCTGGGCAAGTCGCGCAGCGTGCGCGTGCCGTCCCAGCTCGGCGCCCGGCGCCCGAGCCGCACGACGATCTCGCGCTCGATCGCCGCCGCACGCTCGTACTCGATCAACTGCTCGCAGATCGCCCACGCCAGCGCCTCGAACGGCTCCGGCCGGCGCGCGCCGCGCAGATGCGGCCGCAGGCGCACTGACGGCCCGATCAGCGGGTCGTCGCGGAAGCGCTCGTAGAAGGGCGCCAGCGACTCGTCCACGCCGAAGGCACGCCGCAGCCGCGCGATCGCCTCCTCGCACACATCGGTCCGCGCACCCCGCGCGCCGATGACCACCCGATCGGCCGACGGCTGCGCGGCCCGCAGCACGACCGGCTCGTCGTCTACATGCAGCAGCCGCTCCAGCACCCCACCCCGCCGCCGCGCGACACCATCCATCCCACCGGCACCCGGCAGGCGAAACGGCCACACCGGCCGGATCTCACGACGCACTTCGATCATCGGGCGCCGGAGGCTACGCCCCGCGGCAGACGCGCGTCGCTCAGTTGCGATTCAGCAGGTGGATGTCCACCAAGAACGACCGCGACGCGCGGACCTCGCCGAGGGCCTTGCGGTCCTTGCGGCGGGAGCGGACTTGTTTCTTGGCCTGACGGCGCCGGACGACGGCAACGGTCGCGGCGCCGGCGGCGAAGCCGGTGACGGCGACCGCTGCGGCTTGCACGGCCACCGGGCTGGCGACGATCAGGCTGCGGCCGCTGCGCGTGCCGATCGGCGCGGGCGCAGGAACCTCGTGCGGTGCGCCTTCCGGGACGGGCAGCGCGTCGACGACCTCCGCATCGTCGGCGTCGGCACCGAGCTGCTGCTCGAGAGGATCCGTCACAGCGCCCTAGGATGCCGCATCGGCACGGCGGGCGCGATGCCAGTGCTCAAGTGGCACCCGAAGCGGTGTCGCGCTGGCCACCAGACTGCTGTCGCTGCGGCGCCGGGCCAGTCGGGCTGAGCGACCGGTTGCCGGTCGCATGGGTGGCAGTGCCGAAGACCCGATCCCAGTACGGCGCGCTGATGCCGAAGCCGCGCTCGTCGTCCTGGAAGTGGTGGCGCATGTGCAGCTCGCGCAGCTTGTGGCCCAGGGCCGTGCGCGGCGTGTGGTGGTGGACGTGGTAGTGGAGCATGTCGTAGGCCAAGTAGCCCACGAGGAAGCCGCCACCGAAGACCAGCGCCGCGTCGTAGCCGAGCACCAGCCAGAACGCGCCGAGCACCAGCGCACCGAGCGGCACGCTCACCGATGGTGGCATGACCAGCCGCAGCGGGTCGTTTGGATGGTCGTGATGGACGCCGTGGATCATCCAGTGCAGCCGCATGCCCAGCGGGCTGGAGTACGGCTCGAAGTGGAAGACCACACGATGCAGCCAGTACTCGAACAGTGTCCAGAAGACGTAGCCGGCGACGAGCAGGAGCACGGCCTGCAGCGCGCCCATCCGGCCGAAGCCGGTGACCAGCAGCAGCACGATGACGGGGCCGAAGATGACCGGCGGCACCGACGGATGGACGCGCGTGAAGCGATCCAGTAACCGACTCTCGAACATCGGCGGTGAGGCCTTGAGCTCGTCGGACCGTGCCATTAGGTGAACCTTACCGCGCCCCGCAACCTAATTGCACGCGCAACGTCAAGAGACGGTCACAGCTCGCGTCCGTAGACGCGGTACTTCTTGACGACCCGGCCGTGCATGGCCTCCATGCCGCGGTTCATGGCGCGGTTGGTCTCCAGGATCCAGCCCATCTCGCCGCTCTTGATGCGGGGGTGGCGCGCCGCGGTGTCGAAGTGCTCGACGTAGAGCGCGGCGGCCGCGCCGGTGTGCTGGAACTTCGGCTTGACGCCCAAGAACCCGACGCGCACCTTGTCGATGTTCTTGCCCCGGCGCAGGTAGCGCCACCAGCCCAGCGGCAGCAGCCGGCCGTTCATCGGGCGCAGCACCTGATTGAGGTCCGGGAAGGTCATCGCGATCGCGACGGGCTCGCCGCCGACCTCGGCGACCATCATCCAGTCGGCGTCGAACGCGAGCTGGAGCTCCAGTCCGTACTGGTCGAGATCCTCCTTCTCGTAGGGCACGAAGCCGAAGTTGCGCCGCCACGCCCGGTTGTAGATCTCGGCGAAGACGTCGAGGTCCTTGCGCAGCCGCCGGCGCGACATGCGGCGGATCGTGACGCCGTGCTTGTCGCGGGCGTCGGCGGCGAGCTCGGGCAGGATCGGCAGCATCTGCTCGCGGTCGGCGATCTCCAGCTCCCACATCAGCAGGTCGACGACCTTCTCCATGCCGATGCCCTCCAGCAGCGGCTGGTAGTAGGGCGGGTGCCAGGGCTGGCGGACCATGGGCGCAAGCTCGTGGCCCTCGATGACGATGCCCGACTCGTCGTTCATGGTGAAGTCGGCGGGCCCGTCCATCCGCGCCATGCCGCGCTCGCGCAGCCAGGCAGCGGCAGCCTCCAGCAGCGCACGCGCCGCCTCAGGGTCGTCCTCGCACTCAAAGAAGCCGAACCAGCCGCGCCGCTCCTCGTGGTGGCGGTTGTAGGCGTGGTCGATGTGCGCGCTCACGCGGCCGACGACACCCCCCTCGCGCTCGGCGATCAAGAGCTCGAAGTCGACGCGCTTGGCGTAGGTCCCGAAGCGGCGGTGCAGGAACAGGCGCCGCTCCAGCTTGAGCGGCGGGACCCACGGCGTGCCGGCGTGCAGGCGGAACGGCAGGTCGATGAACGCGCCAACGTCTGCGAAGGAGCGGGCGGGGCGCACGGCAACGGACATCAGCGCGGGACCCTAGCGCCGCAACCGCCCAGTACGCTCTTTCCGTGCCGGCACAAGCGCAAGTCGATGTCTTCGAGAAGGCTCGCAACCACGAGCGGCTCGAGATCCTCAAGGCCGCCCGCGCGGTCGACATGGTGCCCTACTTCCGGGTGATGGAGTCCCCAGCGCGGCCGATCGTCGAGATGGAGGGCCAAGCCCGGATCATGCTCGGCGGCAACAACTATCTCGGCCTGACCGAGGATGAGCGCGTCATCGCCGGGGCGCGCGACGCGCTCACGCAGTACGGCACCGGCATGACCGGCTCGCGCCTGCTCAACGGCACGACGCAGATGCACCTCGATCTCGAAGCCGAGATCGCCGACTTCATGGGCACCGAGGACGCCATCGTCTTCACGACCGGCAACCAGGCCAACGTCGGGACGCTCGGCACGATCCTGGCGCCGGGCGACACGGTGATCGTCGACTCCGGCGACCACGCCTCGATCCTCGATGGCTGCATCCTGTCGCGGGCCAAGCTGCGCCCCTTCCGCCACAACCGGCTCGACAAGCTCGAGAAGATGCTGCAGCGCGCAGCGCAGGACGGCGGCGGCGTCCTGGTCGTCGTCGACGGCGTCTTCTCGATGGAGGGCGACATCGCCCCGCTGCCGGCCATCTGCGACCTCTGCGAGGCCTATGGCGCCCGCCTGATGGTCGACGAGGCCCATGGTGCCGGTGTGCTCGGCGCCCGCGGCGCAGGGGCCAGCGAGCTCCTTGGCGTTGAGGACCGCGTCGACCTGCGGATGGGCACCTTCTCGAAGTCGCTGGCCTCCTGCGGCGGCTTCGTTGCCGGTGCCGCGGACGTCATCGAGTTCTTGCGGATCCAGTCGCGGACCTTCCTCTTCACCGCCTCGGCCGTCCCTGCCGCGACGGGCGCCGCGCTGGCCGCGTTGCGAGTCCTGCGCACCGACGAGGGCCGCACGCTGTTAGGCCAAGTCCAGGACAACGCGCGCTACTTCCGTGACGGGTTGGAGGAGCGTGGTTTCGCCGTCGTCGAGGCCCAAGAGCTGCCGGCCGGTCACCCTTACGGTGCCGACATCGTCACCCCGATCATCCCCGTGCTGATCGGCGACGACTGGCAGGCGGGCCTGATGTGGAAAGGCCTCTACGAGGCCGGCGTCTTCGTCAACACCGCGCTGCACCCAGCGGTCCCGCCAGGCGGCGCGCTGCTGCGCACGAGCGTCATGGCCACCCACGACCGGCCGACGCTCGACCGGGCGCTCGAGGCGTTCACGACGGTCAAGGCCGGCTTTGAGGCCGAACACGGCCCGCTACCCGGGCCGGGCGAGCATGGCCGTCGCCGCGCCGCCTGACCGCCCATTAATCGCTCACCGTTGCAGTCGATTTAAGCAACGCTGCGTAGCACGTGGCAGACCTCCGGTGACGGCTGCTCAACGGCTCGGCCAGGGCGCGGACATCGTGCCGATCCGACCAGAAGAAAAAAGGCGCTCTGAGCGTATGTTGCGCTCGTTCACACCTTGAACGAACCTGCCGCCCTGGCATACGTTCGAGACGCGTCGAGGCGGACGCACCGTGGGCAGGATGTCCCGGACCGAAGAGTGGAATCGTTTGAGGAGACGCCCACTCGTCGTCCCGAGGCACGTGGTCAACCACGGTGACAGCTGCCTCAACGCATTTCCACGCACCAACACACGATTGCCGTCTCGCGCTGAGGGTGAGGCGGTAGGGAGGACAGATGAACGCAGCAGCGACGATCGCCCCTGCGCCGCAACACCTGCGCGCATTGGCTCGAGCGAACGAGGTCCGCCTCGCGCGCGCAGAGCTCAAGCGTCAGGTGGCGGAGGGCGAGATCATTGCCGCGCACGTCATCCTCGAATGCCCGTGGGAGGCCGCCTCGATGACGGTCTCCGACCTCCTGACCAGCCAGCGGCGCTGGGGTAGCACCCGATGCCGCAAGCTCCTGCAGTCAATTCCCATGTCTGAGAACAAGACCGTGGGATCGATGACCGAGCGCCAACGTACGGCACTCGCCAGCTTGTTAGAGGGTCTTCCGGCCTAGATGGACGATGCGCAGCGCGCGGCGGGCGTCTGAGCGGGACGCTCGCCGCGTCGCGGCCCCACGGGGCCGCACACGACCTAGACCGTCGCGACCTCGAGCAGGTTGCCGTCCGGGTCGCGGAAGTAGATCGAGCGGAAGCGCCCGCGCTCGAAGACCTCCGAGCACGGCACGCCGCGCTCCCGCAAGTAATCGCGCCAGGCGACCTGCTCCTCGGCCGAGCCGACGCCGAAGGCGAAGTGGTGCACCCCGCCACGCCCCTCGCGAGCCTCGTCCATGTGCGGGTACTCCATGAACGACACGAGCGTGCCCGGCGTGCCCAGCGCGTCGCCAAACCAGAAGTGGCGTGAGCCCGGATCGTCGGCGTTGTCGGCCTCCTCGGTCAGGGCGAGGCCGAGCACGTCGCGGTAAAAGGCGGTGGTGCGGTCGAGATCGGCGACGATCGCCGTCACGTGGTGCAGCCCGCGCAGCTGCATGCGGCGTTCGGGCGCGTCGTTGGGCTCGGGTGGGGACGCGGCGTCGGTCACGCGCGGAACCCTACGCCGCCGCTACGACGCATGAACGCGCGGCGGAAGCCGAGCACGCCCGCAACGAACGCGACGATGCCGACCAGCAGGACGATCTCCTGCGGGATCGGCGCCAGCCAGAAGGGCAACGCGGCGCCGATCGCGCAGATGCCCGCCAGCAGCGAGGTGTGCGAGCGATAACCGGCGAAGTGCTCGCGCACCGACAGCTCGCCGGCCGCGAGCGTCACAAGCAGGAAGCCGCCGCCGAGCAGCACGCCGCGCCGCTCACCGTCGGCAAAGAGGAAGCCAATCCCGAGCAGGACGATCGACAGCAAGATGCAGAGCTCGGTCAGCGGGAACGGCGCCCAAGGAGGCTGCGGCGCATCCTCACGACGCGCCTTGTAGGTCGCGGTGCGCGGCGCGGCTGGCGCCGGCGTAGACGCGGCGGGACGATCGCGCGGCTCAGGCGGCGCGACCGGCGTGCTGGTGCGCTTGCGGCTGCGGCGACCCATCGAAGGCTGGATCCTAGTGTTCGCGTGCCGGCCTCACGCCGGCGCGGCTATTGGGCAGCCCGACGAGAGCTTGATGTGCCACCAGCCCATCAGCATCCCGATGATGCCCAGGCGCGGACGCACGTGGTAGGCGCCGCAGCCACGCTCACCGAGGTCGGCGACGGGAAGCCGGACGCCCTTGTAGCGGGCCGGCTCACGAAGCATCTCCTCCAGCAAGGCCCGCGCATCGGCCTCCAGCTCGGCCCGCTGCACGACGACGACACGTGCGCGGCGGATGCGCTCGGCGAGCTCGTCGCGGACGCGCTCCAGCTCGCCAAGGCCGAGCAGACGTGGGCCGGTGCCGGCGCTGAGCGGGCCGGCGACGCGCAACGCGGCGCCCTCGTCGTCGAACGCCACCGTGTCGGCATCGTGCACGTGGGGGAACGCCGCCAGGATGGTCTCCCCCAGCTCGCGCTCCAAGCGGGCGATCTGCGCCCGCAGCGTCCGGCGCGCCCCGCGCTCGTCCACCGCGTCCGCGTGGCGGACGTCGAGTGGCGCGTCAGGGCTGAGCTGATCGATCAGGACCACGGCGGTTCCTCTCCTCGTGCACGGGCGAGGATAGCTCTGGATCGCGCGCAGGTCGAATCTCTACTTGCCGTCCTGGGCCAGGCCGCCGGCGGCCAGCCACAGCGCCTCGTCGACGTGAGCGCTCGGCACGCCGGGAACCTGGACGGCGAGGAGGCGGATGCGCGAGCAGCCGCGCTGGGCCGCATGGTGGTCGGAGACCCGGCCGAAGAGGATCGCGACGGGACCGCGATCGTCGGCCAGCACGAGGCGGCCGCGTGGCACATCGTGAGCATAGGCGCCCGCGGGGATGCTCTCCCCCGCGCCGGCGGCGCGCAGGACGACGTCGCCGGCCAGCGTCGCGTCATCGAGCGCGACGACCGGGACGCCGGTCTCCATCACCGCGAGGATGAGCGCGTCGGAGACCCGATCGCCGGTGTAGAGCTCGCCGTGCACGAGGCGCTCGACCGCGACCTGCTCGACCGGTGTGCGGTCGACGTCGGGGTCGAGGCCGACCTGGCGGAAGAAGACGCGGTAGGCGCGTGGCACCGGGCGGGTGCGCAGCGCGATCGCGTTGGCGCCGCGGAAGCGGTTGCTGACGTCTTCCAGCCGCTGGCGCAGCGCACGCGGCGTCCTGCCGGCAGCGCCGTCGACCGTCGTGACGCGGAGCCGCAGGCCGGGCAGCTCGGCTACGAGCTCGGAAGCGACGATCCCGTCGACGGGGTCGTCACCCGGATCAGGAGGGTCAGGAGCGGCCGGCTGCGGCTCGTCGCTCATCTCAGCCTCCGGGCCTTGGCCACCAGCTCCGCCGGCACCAGCGTCCCGAACGTCGTCTCCACCACCCGGCCACCGTGGCGCGCGAACGTCAGCTGTGGGCAGACCTGTACGTGGTAGGCATTCGACAACGCTCCATCGCGGTCATAGCCAACCGGGAAGCTCCAGCCGTGGCGACGCACCAGCTTGCGCAAGTCGTCGCGGTCCCCGCGGATCGCGATCGCGGCCAGCTGCACGCCCGGCAGCTGCGTGCGCACCCGCTGCATCGCGTCGAGCTGGGCGATGCACTCGCGGCTGCGGATCGCGAAGAAGGCCAGCACGACCGGACCGGCCTCGCGCAGCGCGCAGCCGTTGAGGATGTCGGGTCCGCGGACGGTGCAGGCGGCGCGCTTGCCCGCTTGGCCCTCATCGGCGTGCTTGGCGATGTTGGCATCGGCGTCGATCGGGCCCAGCACGGTCGGCACCGCGAACGGCGGCATGATCTCGCCGGCCGGGACGCCGCGCGCACCCCGGTCGGTGCCATGGCGGATCGTCGTCAGCAAGAGCAACGACACCAACACGACCGCGGCCGCGCCGACGACCCAGAGGTACGGCGTGCCGCCGCCAGGAGCTGACGGCCCGCCCGGAGACGACGACCCGCCCGCCCGCGGCGTGCGGTCGGCTGGGCGCGCGCCGACGGCAGCCGAGCGCGGCGGCGCCTCGCCGGGCTCGTCGTCGAAGTCCAGCGGGCCGCTCATAGGGCAACCTTCGAGTCGATGACCGCGTCAACGGAAAACGAGCCCTCTGGGGCGAGGCTTTCCGCGCTCACGCGACCGGCTTCTCGGTGCGCCGCGACAGCCGGGGCGGTGGCAGCTTCAGGCGCGGCACCCGTGGGCGAGGAATCCGCGGGCGGGCAACCCGCACATCCGCCGGCCGCCAGCGCTCGCCCAGCACCAGCGCCGAGGGCAGCACCAGCAGCACGCCGAGCAGCGACACGGTGAGATCGATGACCGTCACCGCGCCGAAGTCGCGCAGCATCCGGATGTCGCTCAACGTCAGGACGGCGAAGCCGGCGATCGCCGTGACGCCGGAGGCCAGCACCGCCGCGCCCGTCGAGCGGTAGGTCCGCTCCAGCGCCGCCGCCGGGTCCAGCCCGCCGCGTCGCTCGGTCCGGTAGCGCTCGGCCAGCAGCACGCTGAACTCGGTCGAGATCGCGATGACCAGCGCGCCGAGCGTCACCGACATGGGGTTCAACGGCACGCGCGTCGCGAAGAGCACGAGCGCCGACCAGCCGGTGGCCAGCGCGATCGGCACCAACGGCGTCAGCGCCCGGCGCCACGAGCGGAAGGCCACCAACAACACCGCGCCGACCGCGAGCAGGCCCAGGACCAGCGTCAGCAGCCGCCGCCAGGACGAGGAGACCGCGGCGTTGGCGTCAGCCGCCAGCACCGGGAGCCCTGCGAGCTGCGCCGAGACGCCCTTGGGCGGATGCAGCTCGGAGCGCATGATTTCCAGGACCTCCTTCTGGCGATCCAGCGGCATCAGGCGGATGCCGAACGCCATCGTCGCCGTCTTGCGATCGCGCGTGATGACGCTCTGGGAGAAGTACGCGGGAACGACGTCGAGCAGCTCGTCGACCTGGGTCTGGGAGGTGATCTTGCCCTTGCCATCGTCGCCGCCAAAGAGGTCGGGCAGCGAGAACGCCGGGCACAGCTCGGCCTTGCCGCAGCCGCGTTTGTCGCTGTAGCCGAAGCGCTTGAGCAGCCGCTGTTGGTAGGCCGACATCCAGTTCAGGGTGGCGGGCGACGTGAGCTGGTTGCTGCGCACCAGGACGTCGATCTGGCCACCGACGCTGGTGGACTTCTGCAGCGCCTGCAGATCGGAGAGTGCCGGCAGGCTTTGCGGCACGAGCTTGGTGACGTCGGACTCGACCTTGGTCTGCGTGTCGGCGGCCCAACCGACGACGGCGATCGCCAGGCCGACCGCCAGCACACGGCCCGGTCGGCGAACGGCCGCGCCCAGCGCCGCGGAGCGGGCCGCACTCCCGCGCCGACCGATCGTGCGGGCAATGGGGTTGTCAACCAACAACTCCCCGGCGCCGCGCCCCGCCGCACCGACCATCTCGCCGGCGGCGGCCACCGCGCCGGGCACGCGCCGGCGCCGCGCATCCGTCGTCCCGACCAGCGCGGCGGTGCCGAGCGTGATCGCGGTCGCCAAGGCGATGAAGATGCCGCCAACCAGCAGCAGACCGAAGCCGCGGACCATCGGCACCGGCGAGATGCCCAGTACCAGGAAGCCCGCCGCGGTCGCGGTCGCCGCGATCGCGACCGCAGGCGCACCTGTCCGTGCCACGTGGGCGACGGCGGCGACGACCTCGGCACGGGTCGCCCGCGGCCCCGCGCGCTCCTCGATCCGCGCTTGCAACTGGATGGCATAGTCGACCGCCAGGCCGATCAGGACCGGCACCACGCCCACCGACGCCATCGTCAGCGACGCGCCGATCGCCGACAGCGCCCCAAAGGTGATCGCCACGGCGGCCAGCGCGACCACGAGCGGCAGCAGCCGGCGGCGCGCGCGGAAGACGATGGCGAGGACGAGCGCCATGACCAGGATCGACGCGATCAGCAGCGTCACGATCGCGTCGGTGATCTTGGTGGTCAAGTCCGACAACACGACCGGCGCGCCCGTCACGACGTAGCGGCCGCCGCCGAGCAGCCGCAGCGGCTGCAGGTCGGTCGCGGCACGGATCTGGGCGATCGCGTCCTTGCGGGCGCCGTCCGACAGCCCCGGCTTCAGCCGGACCTGGATCAGCGAGCTGTTGGCATTGGGGAACAGGTAGGCGAAGCGGGCCTTCGGCGTGCCCGCCGCCTTGCCGCCGGCGAAGACCAGCTGGGAGACGAAGCCCGGGTCGTTGACCTGTGGCGCTTTCAACAACCCGTACTTGAGCGCGAGCTTGAGCGCGTCGCTGAAGGACTGGGTCGCCGCGATCTGCCGGGCTTGAGCGGCTAGCGCCTTGGACTTCGCCTTCGAGTAGCCCTTGCCCCGCGCCAGCCGGTAGGCCGCGTTGTACTGCTTCTGGGCGTCGGCCTTGATCGCGGCCAGCTGCCCGTTGTACTGGTCGCCGATCTGACGGACCGACTCGTTGATGAAGGTGCCGGGGCCGAAGACGACCTTGACCGGCTTGCTCTTGCCCAGCCGCCCGCACGGTCCGGACCAGCCACCGACCGGCGTCGCACCCTTGGGCACGTTGCCGCCGAGGCAGCCCTCCAGGGCGATCAGGCGCTCCAGGTCGGAGGTCAGGACGAGCTTGGAGACCGTGCCGCGCACCAAGACGTAGACCGCGTCCTCGCCGAACAGCCGGTGCTCGCGCTCGGTCGCCTGGTAGGACGCGCTGGACGAGCCGACCAGCGTCTTGGACGCCGTCGTCGGCGAGAGCCGCAACGCGAGCGCGGCACCCGCCAGCGCGAGCACCGTCACCAGCAGTCCGACCGCCAGCGGGCGGCGGGCGGCCGTTCCCATGGCGGCGCCCAGGATGCGAGGCAGCCGACCCATCAGGGCGTTGAGGCTACCGGGCTACGAAGGGCGTTGCGCCGGGTGGCGGGAGCGCGGGTGCGCTGCGTCTGGGCGTTCAGCTCGGACGTCGATCGTGATGTGCGGCGTGGTCTGTCGGCACCGAGGAGAGCGAGCGGAGATGAGCCACGAGGCGCCAGGGGTCGTCCGTCGGCGCCCAGGCAGGCGATCCGACACCGCATGTCACGCGATCAGGCCGAGGTGGGCCTGTTGAGCGCGACCAGGTCGCGGTGAACAGGCCCGCCTCGCTGCGGTCCCCAGTGGTCAGCAGGGTGGGCCTGTCTGGCGACGTATCCCGTCCGCCGACGGGCCCACCCCGTCCCGAAGCGCCCTGACCAACGGAGGTGGGCCTGTTCGGGGACGCATGCCGTCCGCAAACGGGCCCACCCCTCCCCGGCGCCAGCGGACGACGAGCCACGCCTCGAAGCGCCGACCTCGCTCGCTCTCCTCGGTGCCGACAGACCACGCATCGCGCTCCGATCAGCGTCCGAGCTGAACACCCAGACGCAGCGCATCCCACGCCCCCGTCGCGCAGGCCGAGCCTCCAACAACCCAACTACGGCGCCGGCGCGCCGGCTTGCAACCCCTTGACGTTCGCCTTCAGCTGCGGGAACTGCGTCAGCGTCCCGCCGAGGTTGAAGCGCGGCTGCTGCCGGCAGGGCGGGGCCGTGATGGTGCCGTTGTTGAGCGCGAACTTCAGGATGCCGTCGCGCAGCGTGTCTGACAGCACGCCCGTGACGGCCGGGCCCAGCGTGGGCGTCAGCGTCTGGCCGGTGCATTGGCGCGTCTCGAAGGACGCCAGACCGCTCTTGAGGCTCAGGCTGTCGCCCGGGAACGGATACGTGTTGGTGCGGTTGGTCGTCAGCCGCTCCGGATACTGCGCCAGCATCTCGGGGTTCAGCGGGTTGGAGGTGCGCAGGTAGTGCGCGGGCTCACCGCCGCCGAACGAGGACGCCGTCGCCTGCGTCGCCGCCACGGTGTTGGCAAAGAACGCGGTGAGCTCGCTCTTGTACAGGCCAGCACCGTCGAGGACTGGGTTGAGCTGGCGCAGCGGTCCGTCGAAATTCGCCAACAGCGGGTGGAGCTGATCGAGGAACTCCGTCGTCGCCGGCAGGCCCCGCTCCGACGCGGCGACCAGCGGGTCAAGCGAGCGGAAGAGCGCCTTGAGGTCGGGTGCGATCGCCGAGAGCTCCTGCAGCGTCGGGCTGAGCTGCTTGGCCGCGGGCCGCAGGTCGGTGATGAGCGGGTTGGTGTCGGCCGAGAACCGCGACAGCCGCTTGAGCGTCGTCTGAGATTCCCGCTCGAAGGTCGGCAGCGCCTTGAACGTCGCCTGCAGCTCCTGGTCGCGCGCAGCGGTCGTCGCGAAGATCTTGTTGGAGTTGGTGATGAGCCCGGCGAGCTGGCCGTCGCGCTCAGAAAGCGCGTCGAAGACCTCACCGGTGTTGCGCACAACCTGGCGCACGCCGGCCTTCTGCGAGTTGAGGATCTCCAGGAGCCTGGTCGTGTCCTGCGCGAACGGCGCGAGATTGCCGATCGCGTCATTGAGATCCTGGCCACGACCGTCCAGCGACTGTGCCTGCGTCTGGATCCAGGTCTGGAAGGCCGCGCGGGTCTTGGGGTCAAAGGCCCGCAGGATCTCGTCGAGCTCGACGGTGTCGGCGACCTGGCCGGTCGCCAGGCGCCCGTTGTCAGGCACCTTGCGGGCGTTCGGACTGCCCGGGGTCAGCTCGACGTAGGTCTCGCCCAGCAGCGTCTTCTGGCGCAGGATCGCGCGGGCATCGACCGGAAGCGGCGCGTACTCGGGCTTGAGCTCGATCGTCGCGTCGGAGCGCCCGGTCTGCTGGTTGGCGACGATCGCCTTGACCTTGCCGACCGGCACGCCGGAGATGCGGACGTCGGCCTCGTGAGCCAGCTGGGTCGCCTCGCCGAACGAGACGTCGACGCGGTAGCCCTTGGGCTTGAGCGGCGTCGCCCCGCCGAAGGCCAGCCAGAGGAACAGCAGCAGGCAGAAACAGGTCAGCACGAAGCCGACCATGATGAGGATCTTGCCGAGGCTGGGGACTTGCCGGTTCATCGGTCAGCCTCCCGCCGTCGTGTTGGGCGCCTGGGCGCTGGCGCCGCAGACCTCGGCCTTGGTCGGCGCGTTGGTCAGGCCGATGATCGTGCCGAGCTGCGGGTTGACCGTCTTGAGGGTGTCCAGCAGGCCGAGGCCGTCGCAGCTGAACAGCAGCGCGCCGCGCCGGATCGGGCCGTGCGCGTCCTGGGTGCTGAAGACCGTCGGGCCGATGTGGTTCAGCCAGGAGGTCCAGAAGAGGTAGCCCTCGTCATCGCCCGGCGGATTGTGGGCCAGGGTGTTGAGCAGGTAGTTGGCGGTCTTCAGCGCCGAGGTGAAGCTCGGCGTCAGCTCGGCGAGATCGCGCGCCGCGGGGCGCAGGATCTTGACCGTCGGCAGCGCGTCGCGTGCGAACGGGCGCAGCTGGTCTCGGAGAACCGGCGTGGTGGCCGCAAAAAACGGGCGGCTCTGCTTCAGCGACGGGCCGAGCGCGCGAGCGCCGGGACGCAGCTCGCCGAGCGTCGGCCCCAGCGTCTTGCCGAGCTTGTCGACCTTTTGGACGGCGACGTCGGTGGTCTTAAGCGTGTCGGGCAGCTGGCTCAACGCTTGGCGCAGGTTGGCGTCCTGGTTGGCAAAGGACTTGAAGACCGCGTTGGAGGCATCGACGAGGCTGGCGAGCTGCTGGTCCTTGTCACCGACAGCTTCCGTCAGCGCTCTGAAGTTGTGGATCGACCGCGCGATGTTGTCGCGACGGACCGCCAGCGCCTTGGTGATCTTCTCGATGTCGCGGTTGGTCGGCTCGAAGCGGCGGAAGGTCGCCGAGAGGTTCTTGCCGTTGCCGCCGAGCGCCTCGCCACCGCCGGCGACCAACAGCTGTAAGTAGCTGCGCGTGTCGCCATCCAGCGCCGCCAGGAACTCATCGGTGTTGACGTTGGGCAGCGTCTGGGTGATCGGGATCGTCTGCTTGGCGTGGTCGATCTCCCCCGCCCGGCGCGTGCCCGGCGTCAGCTCCACGACCATGTCGTTCAGCCCGGTCTTGGGACGCAGCAGCGCGGTGGCGTCGTTGTAGACGTGCGCGTACTTGCGACGGATCTTCATCGTGATGACTGCGCGGCCGTCCTTGAGCTCCACCTTGGAGAGCTCGCCAACCGGCACGCCGGCGATGTTCACCGACTGGCCCTGACCCGGCGTGACCGACTGCGCCGTGGCGAACTCCGCCTTGTAGGAGACGAAGTCGGTCCCCACGGCCGGGACCCACTTGGGCAAATAGAAGCGCTGGTGGCCGAGGATGAAGCTGCCGACGCCTAGCGCGATCACGAAGATCCCGATCAGCGCCACGACGTCCCAACGGTGCTTGCGGATCGCCGTCCTCATGGCGTGCTTCCGTCGGCCGGGCCGGTCTTGGCGCTGTTGAGGTCGGGCAGCTTCTGGTCCTTGCAGGCCGCCGTCGCGTTGTAGGGCGGGCGCTTGCCCGGGTAGGCGGGCCGCGTGCCCAGTGGCGGGTCGTTGACCCGGCCGAAGAGCTGGGTGCCGGCGGTGGCGGCTTTGGCACCGCCGTACTTCCCGGTACGGATCGTCTGGTCGCCGCCGCCGACCGCGAAGCGCACGTAGTGGCCGTTGCCGTCGAAGTTCTGGCTCTCGCCGGCGAGGCCGACCATGGAGTACCAGAACTCCTTGTAGTTCTCCTCGTTGGAGGTGAACTGCCCGTCGGCGATCTTGACGTCGCCGGTCGGCAGGATCGTGTGCGTCACGCACTGGGCCACGAGGTCGGCTTGGGGCAGCGCGGTCAGCGAGCCGTCGACCAACGTCGCGAGATCGGCAACTGTCGGCTTGAGCTCCTGGGTCAGCCCGCCGAGCTCGGCGGGCGAGACGAGCTTGCGCGCCTGGGCGATCCACGGCAGCGCGGCATCGATCGTCGCCGGCGTCTCCTTGACGCCGGGGAGGATCTCCTTGGCGAAGGCGCGCGTGTTCGGGAACGACGCGTTGAGGCTGCTCAGCGCGCTGTCGGCGTGCTGCAACGTCGGGCCGAGCAGGGCGATCGTCTGCCGGAGGTCGGACCGCTGCGCGGCCAGCGCGCCCAGCGTCGTGTTGAAATTGGTGACGAGGTCCTTCAGCGATTCCTCGTTGACCGAGAGCGCCTTGCTCACCTTGGCCGTGCTGGCCACCAAGCCCGACAAGTCATGGCGCTGGAGGCCGAGCAGCGCCTGGTTGACGATCGCCACGTTCTTCAGCGCACCGGGCGCGTAGTCGATCGAGCGGTTCAGTGACTGGGCGGCGGTCTTGCCCCTGACGTCGGGGTCCTGGCCGAGGTCGTCAGCGGCGGTCGGCGCGTAGGTCAGCGCGGTGCCGTAGCCCTCCAGCAGCCGCTTGAGATCGTCGCGCGTGTCACTTTGCAGCGCGGTCAGGATCTGATCGAACTGCACCGGTGCGGCGGTCTGGGTGGCCGGCAGCGTGTCGCCGTCGTCGATCGTCGGCGCCGACGGCGTGCCGGGCGAGAGGTCGACGAACTCGTTGCCCTCCAAGAAGATCCGCGGCCGGATCTTCAGCGTGGCGTCCTTGTGGATCGGCAGCCCGGCGTCGTCGATCTCCATCGAGACGAGCGACATGTTGCCGTCGCCGCCCTTGTAGGCCGTGACCTTCTTGACCTTGCCGATGTTCACGCCGGCGATCCGCACCGGCGAGTTGGGCCGGATGTTGTTGGCGTTGACGAACACGGCGTCGACGCGGAAGCCATGGGTCAACGGCACATGCTTGGAGAAGCCCGCGTAGACCACGATCGCGCAGACGGCAAGCACGAACAGGCCGACCGTCAGCGGGTTCATCCCGTGGCGGTCCTTGCGCGGCACGCGCTTGCGCTTGTCGGCGTCGGCGCTCATGGCGTGTCACTCGAGGTGGTCGTCTTCTGCGTGGTCTTGCCCTGGTTGCCCGCAACGTTGCCGATGACCTGCTTGCCCGGCGTGAAGCCCTCGTTGCCGGCCTCGCACTCCTGCGTCTGCCCTGGTGAGGCGGTGTTCGGATACGGGTTGCTGTGCAGGTAGTTGTCAGCGGTTGGCCCGTTGGCCGGTCCGGAAGACGGGCTGCCCTCGTTGTTGGGGCCCTGGGGCGAGGCGACGATCATGAAGCGCTGGCCCGTGCCGTTGGTGTCGCCCTCGCTCAGCAGCGAGGCGACGTTGCGGAAGAACAACGTCCAGTAGTTGCAGACCGTCTGGGTCGGCGCGAGCGTCGCCAGCAGCGGGTTGGCGATCCGCGCGGTGTCGCCGAGGTCCTGAACACCGAGCGCGACCAGCGGATCCTCGGCAAAGCGCTGCAGCGCTTGGAAGGTCGGCACCAACCGCTTGTTGAAGGCGACCGAGTGACGCAGCGCCGGCTCCCCGACGGTGAAGGCATCGGAGAGGTCAGACGCGGCGCCCGACAGCGCCTTGACGCCCGGGCGCAGGTCGCGGAAGAGGCCTGCGCTGTTGGCCAAGAACGGGCGCTGCTTGGGCAGCTCCTCGATCGCGGTCTGCAGCGCCGGCGGGCCGCCGCTGATGCTGTCTTGCAGGTACGGGCGTGCGATCGCGGCCAACGCGCTGAACGTGGTGTCGAGGTTGCGGAAGAGCGCGGCCTGGTCCTCGGCGACCGGGGCGACGATCGCCGACGTGCGGCCCAGCGCCTCCGACAGGCGACCGAGCTTGGTGCGGTCGTCGGCGAGGTTGGCCATCGCGGGCCCCAGGGCGAGCAGCAGCGGATTGAGTGACTGGATCGCCTGGTTGAGATCCTGGCCGCGGCCGGCGAACGCGTTGCCGAAGCCCTCTAGCTGCTTCTGGGCGGCGGTCCGCGTCTTCTCGTCAAAGGTGCTGAGGAACTCGTCGAACTCGACGGGCGCCGGCGTCGCCGCCTTGAGCGGGATCGTCGCGTTCTCGTCATAGCCCTTCGTCGACGTGCCCTTGGTGAGCTCGACGTACTTCAGACCCAGCGCCGAGCGTGACCGCACCAGGATCGTCGAGTCGACCGGCAGCGGCTTGACGGCCGTCTCCAGCTTCATATGCAGCTGGGCGATGACCTGGCCAGAGGCCAGCCGCTTGGGTGTGATTTCCTCGACGACGCCGACGCGCGTGCCGCCGATGCGGATCTCGTTGCCCGGAACCAGGTTGGCCGCGCTCGGGACGTCGGCGGTGAGCGAGTAGGTCGGGACGAACGGCAGGCCGTTGTTGGCGTTGTAGGCCAAGAAGACGGCGACCAAGACGACCAGCGTCGTCGCCGCGCCGATCAGCACGGGGTTGGCGGCGATCGATGGCGAGGCGCGCCGCATCAGCCACCCATGAGGTAGTCGAGGAGGGTCTGGGCAGCGCCACTTGACGGTGGCGTGGCGGTCGTCGCGGGCGCCGAGCTCGTCGCAAGCACCGAGCGCAACACGGCGCTCGGCGGCGTGATCGCCGTCGCCTTGCTCTCAGCGGACGAGGCCTTCGCCGCGCTCGCGCTGGCGGCGGTCGCGCCGGGCTGGCTGAAGGTCGACGCGCAGCCGGGCGTGGGCTCGGTCGAGTAGGTCGTACAGGACGTCAGGACGAAGACGGCGCGCAGGTAGTGCCCGAGCGAGTCATAGCCGTTGGTCGACGTGGTCGAGAAGAACAGGAAGTCCATCAGCCGCTCGATGCCGCCGGTGGACTTCAGACTGCTCAGCAGCGCGTCGAGGTTGTTGACTGTCGGCTTGGCCTGCACGGCGAAGTCCCGGAGATCGCCGGCGATCGGCTTGGCCTTGATCAGCGCCTGGTCGCCAACCTCGGCCGCATCGCCCAGCGACGTCAGCGCAGGCGTCGCCGCCTCACTGAACGGCCCGAGCTGCTTGATGACCTGGTTGAGCTGCGGCGCGGCGGCGTTGAGGTCGGTCAGCACCGGCGTCATCTGGTCGGCCAGGCCACCGAGGCGCTGCATCGTCGGCTTGAGCTGCGTCAGGAACGCCGGGAGCTTTTGGATGCTCGCCTCGATGTCGCTGCGGCGCTGCGCGCTGGCGACCGCCGTTTGGTCGGCCTTGTCGATGAAGTCGGCGACCTGGGCCTTGTCGCGCGCCAGCGGGCGCAGGATCTCATCGCCGTTCTTGGCCAGCTGCGCGAGCGTCTCGTTCTGGTCGGCGAGGATCTTCAGGACCTTGTCGGTCTCCTGCAGGGCCGGGTTGGCCTCCTTGACCGCCTCGCGCAGCTGCGCCCCGTTGGCGGCCAAACCGGTGCCGAGCTCGTTGATGATGATCGATAGCCGCTGGCGGTAGGGCAACCGCATGATGTTGCCCACCAGGTCGAGGTCGATCGGCTTGATCGTCTGGGAGTCGGGCAACAGGTACTCGCCCTTGCCCTCCCCCCTTTCGATCTTGTCGAGCGCCGGCGCGGCGGCGTCGCCCTCGGCCCGCGGCTGCGTCGGCGTGCACTCGACGAAGCGCTCGCCGATCAGCGACTGCGGGCGGATCGTGCACGTCGCGTCCTTGCGAAAGTCCTTGAACCCGGGCTCGGTGATGTCCAGGACGACGGCGGCCTTGTTGTCAGGCGTGACGTCGAGCGCCGAGATCTTGCCGACCTTGACGCCGGAGATCTTGACGTCCTCGCCGGGGATGACCGTGAACGCGCTGCTGAAGATCGCGCGGACCTTGTAGTCGCCGTTGTGATCATCGCCGGCGCCCGTGCCGAAGATGGCGAGCACGAGCGCCGCGGCCGCGACGGCGGCGGTTGCGGCGATGAGACGCACGCGCATCATGGCCCGGGCGGCACGATGCTCGAATCGCAATCCGAGCCTTCGGGCGCGTAGGGGTTGGAGCCGTCGGCGGCCGTCTGGGTCGCCGCGCCCGGGCAGCGGCGGATCTTGCCCGACTGGAGGCCGACCTGACGCTCGGCGGGCGTCAGCGCCGTGAGCAGGCCGCCGGCCGGGGTGTCGGTGAACTGGAAGGCGTTGACGATCGGCGAGATGCGGGCGAAGTGACCGTTGGCGTCGTAGTTGGCCGTGGACTGGCCGAAGTCCCGAAACCAGCCGATCAAGTCGGGCGCATAGGGCCGGATGAACTGCAGCACCGGCGTGCCTTGCTGCAGGCCGGCGATGGTGTGCTGGAAGGTCGGCGTCGCGACCTTGGTCAGCTGCGGCTGCTTGCGCAGCAGGTCGGTGAGATCGTTGCTCGCGCCCGGGCGGCTGATGAGCGTGCGCAGGTCCTTGATCGTCGGCTGAGCATCGCGCAGCAGCGGGCGCAGCTGCGCGAAGAACGGCGCCAGGCGCGGCGCAACCGGCTTGGAGACATCGACGAGCTCATCGAGGTCGTCGAGCGTGGAGCGCAGGTTGACAAACGTGGTGTTGGCCTGGCGCAGCGTTCGCGGCAGCGCCGTCAGCGCCTGGTCCAGCGACGCGCTCTCTGACGCGATCGCGGCCGACGCCGTGTTGGCGTTGCCCACCAGGCTGGAGAGGTCGTCGCGACGCGACGCCAGCGCGGTCGTCGCTCGCGCCGTGTAGATGATGAAGTCCTGCAGCGACTGCTGGTCGCGGTCGAGCTCGTTGACCAGGCGCGAGGTCGTGCTGAGCGCCGGGTTGAAGTACTTCAGCGCTTCGTTGGCCTTGGCGCCCTTGCCGTCGTATTGCTCCGCAGAGCCCTTGATGACCTGCTGCAGCGACTTGCGCGCCGCGGGATCAAGGGTGTTGAAGAGCTGGTCGAGGTCCACCGAGGTGGTGGTCCGGTCAAGACCGAGCGTCGCGCCGTCATCGAGCTTGGGCGCCGAGTTCGGCCCCGGCGCGAGCGCGATGTAGCGGTTGGCGACGCCCGACAGCGAGCCGGAGCGGATCGTGGCCGTCGTGCCGAGGTGCAGCGGCGCGTAAGGCTCGTCGACCTGGACGCGCACCTCGGCGAGGTTCTTGTCGGAGAGCTTGATGTCAGCGACGCGGCCGATGCGACGGCCGCCGACCTGCACGTCGTTGTCCTTGACCAGCTGGCCCGCGCTCTGGAAGACGAGCGTGTACTCGTGCTTGCTGGAGCCGGTCAGCAAGAGGATCGCCACGACGACGGCGACGGCCAGCGCGCCGATGGCGAGCCCACGCGTGAGCGTCATGCAGTGCCCGCGCTACGCGCGGCGAGGGCGAAGGGACAGGACGAAGAGGGAGACAGGACCGTGTGGGGTTCGGTGCTTGCCGGAGACCGGCCGATGATCTTCTTAAGTTGTTGTGCGGGTGTTCAGCCCCGGCCGGACGGTGCCCGGCGGCGCCTTGCGCTACTCCATACCCAGGGGCCCCTGTGACTCGCCGCTGAGGAACTGACGCACGAAAGCGTTTTCGGAGTTGAACAACTCCTCCGCCGGCCCGGACTCCACGATCCGCCCCTTCCACAGCACGCTGATGAACTCGGCCACGCGGCGCGCGCTCATGATGTCGTGCGTGATGACCGTGTAGGCCCCGCCGTTCTCCTCGTGGATCTCCTGGATCAGCTCGCACAGCAACGCCGTGCGGACCGGATCAAGGCCGGAGTCCGGCTCGTCGAAGAGGACGATGTTGGGGTCCAGCACCAAAGCCCGTGCGAACCCCGCGCGCTTGCGCATTCCCCCGGAGAGCTCATTGGGCATCTTGTCGTGGGCGTCGCCGAGGCCGACCTCGGTGAGCCGCCGACGGACGATCTCGAGGATCTCGTCCTCGGACTTGTCGGTGTGCTGGCGCAGCGGGAAGGCGACGTTGTCGAGCAGGTTCATCGAACCGAACAGCGCACCGTCCTGGAACAGGACGCCGAACTTCTTGCGCATCGCAAAGAGCTCGTCGTCGGTCATGTTCGGGACCGACTCGCCGTGGACGAGGACGTCGCCCTCGTCGGGGTAGAGCAGGCCGACCATGTGCTTGATGCACACCGACTTGCCCGTGCCCGACGGGCCGAGGATCATCGAGATCTTGCCCTCGGGCAGTCCCATGTTCAGGCCCTTGAGGATCTTGTTGCGACCGAAGGCCTTGTGGACGTCGACGAACTCGACGGCATCCGGCACGCCCGTCGGCCGGTTCAGGCCGGTGTGCCACTGGTACTCGTCGTCGTCGTCGCCGTCGGTCGGCGGAGCTTCGCGCACCACGGAGGCGCGCGTCGGCTGCGCGTCGGCGGCCGGCCGGGGGCTGTCGGTGCTCGACGGCGCGGGCGCCTCTTCGAGGCCATCGCCCTCGTAGCCGTCGGCGTAGGGATCGCGGGGGGTCTCGCTCATGTGTTGTTCAACCTCCGATAGGGGCCCGTGGATTGGCACCCCAGAACACCTGGGTTCCCAGCATCCCGATGAGATGCACCAAGACGATGTTCATCACCATCGATTTGGCGGTGGCTGTTCCCACGCCGACGGGTCCGCCGCCCGCGTGGTAGCCGTAATAACAGCCCACGAGCACGATGGCTGTCGCCATCGCCATGCCCTTGATCACGCTGTAGAGCAGGTCGGGAGGGTTCTGGAACATCCAGAAGATGAGCGAGAAGCCGCCAGAGCTCACCTCCCCGATCTGCTGCACCACCGCGAGGTAGCTGGCAAAGAAGCCGGCGCCGACCGCCGCCATGTACATGAAGGGCAGCACCAGCCAGGAGGCCAGCAGGCGCGTCGCGCAGAGGAAGAGCACGGAGTCGATGCCCATGACTTCAAGCGCGTCGATCTCATCAGAGATCCGCATCGAGCCGAGCTCCGCCACGATGCCGGTGCCGACCTTGGCAGCCATCATGTAGCCGAAGCCGTACGGCACGATCTCGCGCAGGTCACACCACGCCGCGAAGACGCCAGAGTAGGCCGGCGCGCCCTGGGCGCGCGTGAAGTAGGCGCCCTCGATGCCGCACTGCAGGCCGACGATGAAGACCAAGCCCCAGATGACGATCGTCGAGCCGAGGATGAGCACGCCACACTGGCGCAGCGTCTCCCCGAAGAAGTGCAGGACCCGCAGGCTGTAGACCTGCCCGAGGATCCGGCCGCTGAACTTCGCGATCTCGCCGAAGGAGGAAATCCATTCGCGAGGGACTGCGAGCCAGCCGCCCATCTAACGAATCACCGTGATCTCAGGATGCGTTGCCAGCAAGGTTTGTGTGAAGACGTAGTTGAAGGCGAACACGCCGAGGAACGTGATCACCACCGCTTGGTTGACGGCTCTGCCGACCCCTTCGGCACCACCACTCGCCGTCATCCCCTTGTAACAGCAGACAATCGCGGTGATCGCCCCGAACATCGTGCATTTCAACAGCGAGCCCCAGAGGTCCGTCGTCGAGGCGTTCGTGAAGAACGTCGCCCAGAACGGGCCGAGCGGCGCGCCGTTGACCAACGTCGCGATGAGGCCGCCGGTGATGCCGAAGATGATGGCGAAGATGTCGAAGAGGCCCGTGACGAGCATCAGCGCGAGGAAGCGCGGAACGACGAGGTTCTTGACCGGGTCGACGCCGAGGACCTGCAGCGCGTCGAGCTCCTCGCGGATCTTGCGCGCGCCGAGGTCGGCGGTGATCGCGGTCCCGGCGACGCCGGCGACGATGATCGCGCAGACGAACGGCGCAAACTCGCGGATGACCGCCAGCACGAAGAAGCCGCCGAGGCGGTCCAGCGCGCCGAAGAGGATCAGGAAGTTCGCGGCCTGCAGGCCCGGCGCGCCGTAGGAGACGGCGACCGTCGAGATCATCAGCGGCAGCCAGCAGAGGCGCAGCGCGAAGAGGAACTGCCCGACGAACTCACTGCCGTACGGGTACGGCGGACGGAGGGCAGACACCAACGTCTTCCCCGTCAAGATCATCATGTCGCCTACTTCTTCGAGCAGGCTTTTCGCCGGGGCGAAAGCCCGATCGGCAACCGTGCTGACCACGCGTTCTCGGACCTCTCCTCTTGCAACCCTCGGGTGCGCCTGCGCACGCAAGCCACCCGCACGGCCGGCAGTCTATGGGACCGCCGCCACCCCTGCCAACCAGGAACCCGACGTGCTCCTGAGTTCCATCGGCTCGCTTGACACCTGCCTCTGGTACGTTCCCGCCGCAGTGGAGGGGTCCAGAAGAGCCTTGTGGGCGACAAGCGTCGCCGCGATCGCCGCGGCCAGCTTTGCCGCGGGCTGCGGCGGCGGCGAGCGTCAGGATGCCGACGAGCCCTCGGGCACGTTCAAGGTCAAGGTGCTGAAGGCCTCGTTCCCCGAGCGTCAGCGACTGGCCAACCAGGCCACCATGCAGGTGGTGGTCCGCAACGACTCCGGCAAGACGATCCCCAACGTCGCCGTCACCGTCACCTCCGACGATGACGCCAAGGGCGGCGCCGGCTTCACCACCCGCTCGACGGCAACCGACCTCGCCGACCCCACGCGCCCGCTCTGGATCGTCGACGAGGGCCCCCACGGCGGCGACACCGCCTACGTGAGCACCTGGGCGCTGGGCCCATTGGCCGCCGGGCACACGGAGACCTTCAAGTGGAACGTGACGCCCGTCGTCGCCGGTACGCACACGCTGCGCTGGCACGTCGCGGCCGGGCTCAACGGCAAGGCCGTCGCCCGGACCGCCAACGGTCAGGACGCCGCCGGCACCTTCCGCGTCCGCGTCGCCAGCAAGCCGGCACCGGTGAAGGTCGACCCGAAGACGGGCGACGTGGTTTCCACCTCCTAGACGGAGGCGGAAACCATTGCGAAGAATCGCCTGGGCGGCGATTTTCGCGGGTGGCGGCGGCTCCTACTTGGGGAGGCGCGGCGCGATGATCCGGTAGGCCTTGAGGCCGAGCCCGAGGCGCTCGCGATCCTCAGAGAGCATCGGATCGAGCGTCGTCAGCTCCTTGACGCGCTCCAGGCGGTAGGCGACGGTGTGGCGGTGCGCGTAGATCGCCGAGGCGGTCGCGTTCATGTTGCAGTTCTGTTCGAGGTAGGCCTCCAGCGTGCCGACGAGGTCGGTCCGGTACTGGTCGTCGTAGCGGACGATCGGCGCGACGGTGTCCTCGTAGAAGGAGCGCACCTCCTCGGGGTGGGAGGCCAGGACGCGAAAGAGCAGCCGGTAGGTGCCGGTGCCGATCTCGTCAAAGCCGTCCCAGCCGCCGCCTCCGGGTGGGTGGGACTGTTTCAGGACGTCGAGGACCAGCTCGGCCTCCTGGATCGCCCTCGGCAGCTCCGCGGGATCGGAGTAGAAGCTCGAGACGCCGACGGTCCCGTGGCGGCGCAGGCGCGTCGCCAGGGCACGGCCGCGCGCCGTGGTGGTGTCTGGCGCGTCATCGCCACCGGTGCCCGGCAGGATCGCGTAGACGCGTCCGTCGAGGTGCTCGGCCAGCGCGCCCGGCTCGTCACCGGTGATCGTCGCGATCACGTGGCGCGGACGGTCGGTCGTCAGCTCGGCGCAGAGCACGACGGCACCGCGCGCCAGGTCGCAGCCCAGGCGCGCGGCGCGCCGCACGACCTCGCGCGGCTCAAGGTCGGGCCGCGAGCGAAGGTCTTCCAGGAAGGAGCCGCGCAGGTTCTGCTCGACCTCCTCCTTGGCCTCCTCGACGGCGACCTCGGTGAGGCACGCGACCGCGGCGAGGTGCAGGAAGTCCGCGGCCTCCGCATGAGGACCGACCCCGGCCGGATCCGGATCGCGCAGCAGCACGACCGCCCCGACGACATCGTCGCCCGACTGGATCGGGACCTCGGCCGCCAGCGCCTCGGGGACCTGCGACGGGCGGTCCCGGACGCGGTCGGCGACGTAGCGCCGAACCTCTTCCAGGACCTGCTCGCGCACGCCGCCCTCACCGCCCGCCGCAGCCGCCGCGTCGAGCCGCGGGACCACGATCGCCACCGGGGCGCCCGCGGCCTCCGCGGCCAGCGCCGCGACTTGCTGCAGGCCGTCGCCGCCCAGCACGGCGTCGACCATCTTGAGGTGGACCGACCGCAGCCGCTCCACCAACGAACCGGCCGGGGAGGCGGCAGACTCAGATGCTGGGTCCATATTGCCTGCCGCCTCGCCCATGGGTTTCTCTTCTCCTAAGCGGCCGGCGCGGCGTCGGGGTGGGCCTGGAGGATCTCCTCGCCCGCCTCCCCCGTCCGCACGCGGTAGGCCTCTTCGATCGGCATGACGAACACCTTGCCGTCACCGACGGCACCGGTGCGGGCGTGCTTGAGGATCGTGTCCACGATCGTCTGCACGTCGCTCGAGGCCACGACGCACTCCAGCTTGACCTTCGGCCGGAGGTAGTTCGTGAGCTCGGCGCCGCGATAGCGCTCGGTGATGCCCTTCTGACGTCCCGAGCCCTTCACCTCGCTGATGGACAGCGAGGGGAACCCGAGGTCGAGGAGCTCCGTGCGAATCGGCTCGAACGCCTCGTGGCGGATGTATGCCACCACCATCTTCATGTTGCGGGAACCTCCGTCGGGGTTGCGATGGGCCCGGCGCCTGCTGCGGCAGCGGTCCCTTGAGGGGCCGCACCGTAGCCGACGAGCTCCGGAGCCGGGATGAACTGCTCGGGGTACCCGTACATCCCGTGCTCGGAGATGTCCAGACCGGCCAGTTCCTCTTCCTCGGACACGCGCATCCCGTAGGTCGCCTTGATGATGCCGAAGACGATGTAGGACGAGATGAACACGCCGGAGAAGACGACGGCCACGCCAAGCGCCTGGACGCCGAGCTGGTGGAACGAGCCCGTGTAGAGCAATCCACCGTCACCGACGGCGTTGTAGGCCGCCAGATCCGGATGCGTGAAGATGCCGCAGGCCAGCGTGCCCCAGATGCCCGCCAGCCCGTGGGCCGAGAGCGCACCGACCGGATCGTCGATCTTCTTGTCGATGGCGTACACGCCGAGGACGACGATGACGCCGGCGACCGCGCCGATGACCAAGGCGGCCCAGGGCACGACGTAGCCCGAGGGCGCCGTGATGCCGACGAGCGCGGCGATCGCGCCGTTGCCCGCCATGCCGATGTCGATGGTCTTGGTCTTCCAGTAGGCCGTCAGGACCGCGGTGAGCACGCCGCCGGCGGCGGCGATGTTCGTGGTCAGGACCACCTCGGGGAAGCGACCGTCCAGCGCGCCGAGCGTCGAGCCCGGGTTGAAGCCAAACCAACCGAGCCACAGGATGAAGATGCCCAAGCCGAACAGGGGCATGTTGTGGCCGGGGATCGCCCGCGGCTTGCCGTCAGGGCCGTACTTGCCCTTGCGCGGTCCAAGGTGTAGGAGGGCCGCCAAGGCGCCGGTCGCACCGATGAGGTGGACCGCCGTCGAGCCGGCGAAGTCCTGCATGCCGAGGTTGTTCTGCAGCCAGCCGCCGCCGAAGACCCAGCCCGAGAAGATCGGGTAGATCAGCGCCGAGAAGACGATGGCGTACAGGACGTAGACGCCGAACTTGACGCGCTCCAGCGTCGTGCCCCACACGATGGCGAGCGAGACGGCGCAGAAGACGAACTGGAAGAAGAACTTCGATTCGATCGTCGCGTCAGAAAGCCCCATGATCGGGAACGCCTTCTGCGGATCGCCGTAGTCGCGCAGGAAGAATCCGTGCGATCCGATGACGTGCCCGGCGTCGCCGCCGAAGGCGAAGGCGAAGCCGACCGCCCAGTACAGAATGGCGGCGATCGAGAGATTCACCAGGATCTTCGCCACGATGGTGCCGGCGTTCTTGCCGCGGGAGAAGCCGATCTCCAAGAAGGCGAACCCCGCCTGCATGAAGAACACAAACAGGCCGGCAACAATCACCCAGAGTGAGTTGATGCCGACGCTATCCGGCAGGGCGCCGGAGCTATAAATGTCAGCCGATGCCGTTGCCGGCACCATCAGAGCGGCGAGCGTGCCGAATACCAGCGCGCGAGCCGTCAGGGAACGTCTCATGTGACCTCCTAGTCGAGCGTGCCTCGGCAGTCTCTTGCTCGGGAGGTCGATGGTCGTTAGCCCGATGTCGAAAGATCGTCCACCGTCCTTCGCCACCTGGTCGAGATGCCCTGGGCGGGCGGGCCTACCTCAGGGCGAACCGGTTTCTTCGCAGTTTGGACACCGGTACAAGGCGCCTTCCACGCGTGAGAACTAGGCTCGACATGCCCGCCGGGCCCCGAACACGCACAGGAGGAAGTTCCCGCCCCATGAGTTCCCGTCAGCAGAACGTCACGGCCGCCCAGTGGTCGGTCAACGGCGGCGCCCTCGGCACCACCGATCTGACCGCCCCTGGCGCCGGCGCCAATGCCTTCGGCGCCAACGTCTTCACGATCGACGAGCAGCGCGCCCGCCTGCCCAAGCACGTCTACAAGCAGCTGCAGGCGACGCTCGAGTCCGGCACGCCGCTCGATCCGACGCTCGCCGACGCCGTCGCTCAGGCGATGCGCGAGTGGGCGATGGAGAAGGGTGCCTCGCACTACACGCACTGGTTCCAGCCGCTGACGGGCCTGACCGCCGAGAAGCACGACTCCTTTTACAACCCGACCGGCGACGGTCATGCGATCGCGGAGTTCTCGGGCAAGGAGCTCGTCCAGGGCGAGCCAGACGCATCGTCGTTTCCGACGGGCGGCATCCGCGCGACCTTCGAGGCCCGCGGCTACACCGCGTGGGACCCGACCTCGCCGGCGTTCATCCTCGACAACCCCAACGGCACGTTCCTGTGCATCCCGACCGCCTTCGTGTCGTGGACGGGCGAGGCGCTGGACCACAAGATCCCGCTGCTGCGCTCGATGGATGCCCTCTCAAAGAGCGGCCTGAAGGCGCTCAAGCTCTTCGGCGAGACCGAGGCGCAGCGCATCTTCACGACGGTGGGGCCCGAGCAGGAGTACTTCCTCATCGACGAGCAGTACTACTTCGAGCGCCCCGACCTCTACACGACGGGCCGCACGCTGTTCGGTGCCAAGCCGCCCAAGGGCCACGAGCTCGACGAGCACTACTTCGGCTCGATCCCCGAGCGCGTGCTGGCGTTCATGATGGAGTCCGAGGAAGAGCTGCGCAAGCTCGGCGTGCCGGTCAAGACGCGCCACAACGAGGTCGCCCCCGCGCAGTACGAGCTGGCGCCGATCTTCGAGAACTCCAACGTCGGCTCTGATCACCAGCAGCTGACGATGCAGGTGATGCAGAACGTCGCACGCCGCTACGGCTTCGTCTGCCTCCTGCACGAGAAGCCGTTCGCGGGCGTCAACGGCTCGGGCAAGCACAACAACTGGTCGATGGGCACCGACACCGGCCACAACCTGCTCAACCCGGGCGATACGCCGGACGAGAACGCGCAGTTCCTGTTCTTCTGCGCCGCCGTCATCAAGGCGGTCAACAAGCACCAGGCGCTGCTGCGCGCATCGGTCGCCAACGTCGGCCAGGACCACCGCCTCGGCGCCAACGAGGCACCTCCGGCGATCATCTCGATCTTCCTGGGCGCCGAGCTCGAGCAGGCGTTCACGATGATCGCGACCGGCAAAGGCCGCCGCGTCAAGAAGGGCCTGATGGGTCTGGGCGCCGAGGTGCTGCCGCACCTGCCGCGTGATGGCGGCGATCGCAACCGGACCTCGCCGTTTGCGTTCACGGGCAACAAGTTCGAGTTCCGCGCGCTGGGCTCCAGCATGTCGCTGGGCTTCGTCAACACGGTGCTCAACACGATCGTCGCCGAGTCGATCGACGAGCTCACCAAGCAGCTGGAGAAGGAGCTCAAGGCCGCCAAGGGCGACCTCGGCGTCGCCGTCCCGGCGGTCGTGCGCGGCGTCTGGGAGTCCGACAGCGCGATCATCTTCAACGGCGACGGCTACTCGGAGGAGTGGCACGCAGAGGCCAAGGAGCGCGGGCTCTACAACCTCCCGACGACGCCCGACGCGTTGCCGTGGATCGTCAACAAGCAGACGGTGAAGGCGTTTGAGGCCTACAACGTCCTCTCCTCGCGGGAGCTCGAGTCGCGCTATGACGTCTTCGTCGAGCAGTACGCGACCAAGCTCAACATCGAGGCAGAGACCGCGGCCTCGATGGCCCGGACGCTGATCTTGCCCGCCGCCGTACGCCATTTGACCGAGCTCAAGGCCAGCGGCGTGGCCGGCCTGGCCGAGGAGGTCGAGCCACTCGTCGAGGAGCTATACGCGACGATCCTCGACCTGGAGAAGGCCAACGACCACGAGGGCCCCGATGGCGGCATCAAGCACGCCAAGTACATGCGCGACACCGTCATCCCCGCGATGACGGCCGTCCGCACCGTGGCCGACAGGCTCGAGCGCATCGTGGCCGATGACCTGTGGCCGTTGCCGAAGTACTCGGAGATGCTGTTCATCAAGTAGGTCCGCTCGACTCATTGCAGGTGCAGGACCGGAGGCCCCGTGGCGCGTAAAGCGCCGCGGGGCCTCCGTCGTTGTCGGGCAGTGCCGGCCACGACGGCCAGCTGGCAGCACCGGTGAGCGCGCCTGCGTGCGGTTGTTCTCGGGGAACCTCCATTAATTGCCCCGCGACGCCCCGGACGGGTCGCACTCAGTATTGATTATCACTCCTGAGCGGTTTTTACAGCTCAACGTGGACTACATCTCACAACGCCTTCGGCCGTAAGGCCGGAAGGGAGTCAAACATGGAAGTTCTTGCCTCAGCCTCGCGCGCCCCGAGGACGGGAATTCGACGCGCGATGATGGTCTGTGCGGTGATGATGGTCGCGCTGCTGTGCGCAGCGGCGACAGCAGTGGCAGGTTCCGACCACTGGTTCAGCGGCACGCTGGTCCAGGGCTACGGATTCGCCAGCACGGAGGCCCACTCGATCAGCTACATCGAGGCAACGGGCAACCACAACGGGTTCTGCGTCGCCAAGGACACCGGGACCACCGGCTACGCGTCGGCGACGAAGACCACAGCAGGGTCGCGGACCTGCGCCTCCAGCGGCGGCTTTGCCGCGCGCGTCGAGAACAGCGCCTGCTGCTACCACGGCTGGGTCGACAACTCGACCGGCAGCAGCATCATCTTCGATGCATCGACCCACTACTCGTACTAGGGAGCGCGGCACAATGAGAATCTCAAAGCGCATGGCCGCAGCTCTAACGATCGCGGCGCTCGGCGGGCCGGTGCTCGTCACCTTGGCCCAGGCCGACGATCCGCCGCCCGCACCGCCGACCAGCACCGACCCCGTGCCGGCGACCCACGCCCAGAAGACTGCGTTCGCGGTCCTCGACCGAGCGCCAAGTACTGCCGACACTGAGAACGCGTTGGTCACGCAGCTCGCCGACCAAGCAGAACGGGGCTTTGCCCCTGACGACGCCCGCGTCGTCGGGTCCTCCGCCGACGGACCGATCTGGCTGGTGCCCGCCAACGGAGCGCTCTGCCTCGCCCTCGAGGACACGAGTGACGGTTCGCTGGGCACCTCCTGCGAGCCCAGCGACGTCGTCATCACTCGCGGCATCACGGTCGGCGACCAGGCCACTGTGTACGGGCTCGTGCCCGATGGCGTCACTTCCGTCGACGTCACCGACAGCGGCAACACTACGACCCCGGTCGACCTCGACCCCGGCGAGAGCATCTATCGGCTCAACACTGGAGACGTGACGGTCACTGTCGACGGGCCAAACGGTATGGCGTCGTTCGACGTCGCCGGCGGCTGACCGATCTGGCAGGTGGCGCGCACCGAGTCTTACCCGGGCGCGCCACCGATCGGTCACACTGCAGGGAGGACAATGGGGCCCCGGGCCAACGCCACCGACGCCGAGCTGCTGAGCCAGACCAAGGACGACGCCGAGGCGTTCGCCGTCTTCTACGAGCGCTGGGAAGGACCGATCCTCGCCTACCTCCTGCGGCGGACGCGCGACCCCGAGGTCGCCGTGGACCTCAGCGGCGAGGTGTTCGCCTCGGCGCTAGGCGCTGCTCACCGTTTCGTGGGCGACGCGCGCGGCTCGGCAGCAGCCTGGATCTTCACGATCGCCCGCAACACCCTGCTGACCAGCATCCGTCGCGGCCAGGTCGAGGAAAAAGCCCGGCGGCGGCTGGCCTACTGGGAGCCCGTGACCCTCGGCGATGTCGACCTCGACGCTATTGCCGAGCTGGAGTCCGACGGCCCGGCGCTGATGGCCGCACTGGCGCAACTGCCCGCCCGGCAGCGTGATGCCATCCGTGCACGCATCCTCGAAGAGCGCCCTTACGACGAGATCGCCGACCAGCTGCAGTGCTCCGAACTGGTCGTGCGCAAGACCGTCAGCCGCGGGCTCCAAGCCCTGCGCAGCACGGTGGAGCAGCAGCCATGACCTACGTGCCCCAGCAGAAGGCGAACCTGTCGATCGCCGCAGCGACCACGCCGCATCCGACCGCCGACGAGGCGCCGAACGAGCTGCCGACGCCGGCCCAACAGCGCTGGGCTCCGCGCTGGCGCCACATGCGCCGACGCACGCTGGTCCTCACCGTGCTCGCCGCCACCGTGCCCGTCACGGTCACCGCGGCCGTCGTGCAGCTGACCGGGCGCCGACCGCCACACGAGCCGTCGCTGCCGACGCTCGGCATCGGACGCGGCGGGCGCGTCGTCCCGCGGAGCGCGCTGCCGCTCGTGCCGCGCTCGCTCGGCGACGCGTACGCGCGCCTGCATATGCGGGCAACGCCCGACGATCGCGACAACGCGGTCGTCCGCCGCAGCGCGACCCAGGCGCGGCAGTTCGGCCTCTCGGCCCGCCAGGCCCGTGTGATGGCCACCATCGACGGCCAGCGCATCTGGCTGGTTCCGGGCAACGGCTTTGCCTGCATTGGCGTGCAGGCGACAGGCAATGACCTGATGGACCTGGGCTGCGATACGAAGGCCGTGACGCTCAAGTACGGCCTCAACGTCTCCAACACCGAGAACATCTACGGCCTGCTGCCCGACGACGTTCGCAAGATCGATGTGACCGACGACACCGGCTTTCGTCACGTCGAGTCGGTCAACGACAATGTCTATGTCCTCGCGCCGGTCAGCGCCACGGTTCGCTACCGCGCCGGCACTGGCAAGCTCCTGAGCTTCCGGGTGATCGCCTGATCCTCCTCGTCCGTCTAGGCACCTTCACCTTGGTCTGCGCGAGCCTGAAGGCGATGCAGCGGATCTCGGGAATCGTCGTGTTGGTGGCCGCGCTGGCGGCATTCGCGGTTGGGGCATCGGGCGCCAGCGGTGCCTCGTCGACGAAATGCCAGGCGGGCTTCACCGAGTCGCGCAGCCCTGCGCAGCTCACCGTCTCCGGCGACACCTGCGCCAACGCGCGCCGAGTCGCCGGTCACGCCGGGGCGATCGCTCCCGTCGGCTGCATCAAGGTGCTGGACCGTAAGGGCCATCTCGGCTTCCGCAACCCCTGTGTGCAGCGCCGCTACAGCTGCTCCGCCGTCCAGTTCAACAAGCACCGCGCCTTGCGCGTGACCTGCAAGCGCGGCTCGCGCCAGATCCGCTTCACCTACTGAGCATCGCGCCTCCCATACCCTGACACAACTGTGTCAAGGTTGCGCTACCCTTCCGGCATGCGCGATTTCCTGGCCGCTGCCCGTGACCACGTCGTCGTCTTTGACGGCTCGATGGGCGCGACGCTGGAGGAGTTCGACCTCTCGGCGGCCGACTACGGCGGGCTGGAAGGCAAGTGCCACGAGGCGCTCGTCCTGCACCGGCCCGACGTCATCCAGGAGTTGCACGAGTCGATGGTGCGCGCCGGCGCCGAGGTCGTCGAGACCGACACCTTCCAGGCCTCGCGCCTCAAGCTCGAGGAGTGGGGGCTGGGCGAGCACACCTTCGAGATCAACCAGAAGGCCGCCGAGATCGCCCGCAAGGCCGTCGGCGAGGACCGCTTCGTCGCCGGCTCGATCGGCCCGACCGGCCATCTGCCCGCCTCCGATGACCCGACGCTCGGCGCGATCACCTTCGCCGAGCTCGTCGAGATCTTCACCCAGCAGGCCCAGGGCCTGGTCCGGGGTGGCGCCGACCTCATCATCATCGAGACCGCCCAGGACATCCTGGAGGTCAAGGCCGCGGTCTTCGGCGCGCGCGAGGCGTTCAAGCTCGAGAACCGGGTCCTCCCCATCCAGACCTCGGTCTCGCTGCTGCCCAACGGCGGCAAGATGCTGCTCGGCACCGACATCTCCGCCGTGCTCGCCACGCTGGAGGCGCTGAAGGTCGACGTGATCGGGCTCAACTGCTCCACGGGCCCCAACGACATGCGCGACGCGATCCGCTTCCTCGGCGAGTTCTCCGCGACGCCCATCCACTGCATCCCGAACGCCGGCCTGCCCCAGCAGGGGCGCAACGGCGAGACGATCTTCCCCGAGGGCCCCGACGAGCTGGCGGCCGTCCTGGGCGAGTTCGTCGAGCAGCACGGCGTCTCGATCGTCGGCGGCTGCTGCGGCACGACCGTCGACCACATCTCCGCGATCGCCGAGCGTGTGAAGGGCCATAAGCCGGGCGCGCGGCCCGCGCCGCGCGCGCCGCATGTCTCCTCGATGATCGCCGCCACCCCGCTGGCCCAGGAGCCGGCCCCGACGCTCGTCGGCGAGCGCGTCAACTCCCAGGGCTCGCGCAAGGCCAAGGAGATGCTGCTGGCCGACGACTACGACGGCCTCGTGCAGATCGCCGAGGATCAGGTCGAGGGCGGCGCCCACGTGCTCGACCTCTGCGTCGCGCTGACCGAGCGCACCGACGAGGACGAGCAGATGCGGATGGTCGCCAAGCGCGTCTCGCTCAGCCAGCCCGCGCCGCTGCAGATCGACTCGACCGAGCCCGATGTCATCAAGCTCGCGCTGGAGCAGACGCCCGGCCGCGCAATCGTCAACTCCATCAACTTGGAAGCCGGCCGCGAGAAGGCCGACACCGTCATCCCGCTCGCCATCCAGCACGGCGCGGCACTGATCGCGCTGACCATCGACGAGGTCGGCATGGCCAAGACGGCGCAGCGCAAGGTCGAGATCGCCAAGCGCATCAAGGAGATCGCCTGCGACGAGCACGGGCTGGACCCCGAGTTGCTGATCTTCGACGTCCTGACGTTCACGCTGACGACGGGCGACGACGAGTGGAAGCCGTCGGCGATCGAGACGATCAACGGCATCCGCGAGGTCAAGGCCGCGCTGCCCGGCGTCAAGACGTCGCTCGGCGTCTCCAACGTCTCCTTCGGCGTCGGCCAGCCCGCGCGCGCGGTCCTGAACTCGGTCTTCCTGCACCACTGCGTGGAGGCCGGGTTGGACCTCGCGATGGTCAACCCCAATCACATCACGCCGTACGGGGAGATCTCTGAGGAGGAGCGCGAGCTCGCCGACGACTTGGTCTACAACCGCCGTGAGGACGCGCTGCAGCGCTTCATCGAGCACTTCGAGTCCGCCGGCGGCGAGGCCGAGGTCGAGGTCGCCAACCCCACCGCGGGGATGGAGCCCGAGGAGGCGCTGCACTGGCACATCCTGCGCCGCAAGAAGGACGGCGTCGAGGCCCAGATCGACGCGGCGGTGGAGAAGCTCGGCGCGGTGCCTGTGCTCAACGACGTGCTGCTGCCCGCGATGAAGGAGGTCGGCGACAAGTTCGGCGCCGGCGAGCTGATCCTGCCCTTCGTGCTGCAGAGCGCCGAGGTCATGAAGCGCGCGGTCGCCCAGCTAGAGAACTACCTCGACCGGATCGAGGGCTACACCAAGGGCACCGTCGTGCTGGCGACCGTCTTCGGCGATGTGCACGACATCGGCAAGTCCTTGGTCAACACGATCCTCACCAACAACGGCTACACGGTCGTCGACCTCGGCAAGCAGGTCCCCGTGTCGACGATCATCGAGGCGGCCAAGGAGCACAAGGCGACAGCGATCGGTCTGTCGGCCCTGCTCGTCTCAACGTCCAAGCAGATGCCGCTGGCGGTCAAGGAGCTGGAGCGCGAGGGTCTCGAGTACCCCGTGTTGATCGGCGGCGCCGCGATCAACCGCGCGTTCGGCTACCGCGCCTTGCATGTCAATGGCCTTGACGACAGCGCGTTGTACGGCCCGGGCGTCTTCTACTGCAAGGACGCCTTTGAGGGCCTCCACGTAATGGACAAGATCGTCGAAGCCGAGCCGCGCGCCGAGCTGCTGGCCAAGCTGAAGGTCGACGCCGATGCCTTCCGCGAGAAGGGTGAGGAGATCGAGGTCCTGATCACGACGGGCACCGAGCGCTCCGCCGCGGCGACCGACGTCCCGGTCCCCGAGCCTCCGTTCTGGGGCGTGCGCGAGATCCCGGTCGACCTCGACGAGGTCTACCCGCATCTCGACACCCACGTGCTCTTCAAGCTGCACTGGGGTGGCAAAGGCGTCAAGGGCGAGGCCTGGAAGCAGCTGCTGGAGGGCACCGACGAAGACGAGGGCTTCCGCCCGCGCCTGGAGCGTATGTGGCGCGAGCAGACCTACCTGCACCCGCGCGCGTTGTTGGGGTACTTCCCCTGCTACAGCGAAGGCAATGACATCGTGGTGCTCGACCCGAGCGACCGCGAGACGATCCTGCAGCGCTTCGTCAACCCGCGTCAGCCGGGCAACGACCACGTGTGCCTTTCAGATTTCTTCCGTCCGAAGGAGAGCGGCGAGCTGGATGTCGTTGCCCTTCAGACCGTCACCGTCGGCCACGAGGTCACCGAGCTGATGGCCCAGCTGGAGCGCGATGGCGAGTTCGCCGAGCAGCTCTTCGTGCACGGCCTCGGCGTCCAGACCGCCGAGGGGCTGGCCGAGTGGCTGCACGCCAAGGTCCGTTCCGACCTCGGCATCCCCGACGTCCAGGGCCGCCGCTACTCGTGGGGCTACCCCGCCGTGCCCGACCAGTCCGAGCACGAGAAGGTCGACGCGCTGCTGGACCTGTCCCAGATCGGGATGGAGCTCTCAGACGGCTACGCACCGGTCCCCGAGCAGTCCACGCTCGCGCTCGTCGCTCACCACCCGCAGGCGTTCTACTTCGGGATGAAGCAGGGCAAGTTGAAGCCCTTGGACGCCGTCTCCCCCGACGACATCATCAAGGGCTCCAAGCGCGACCCATCATTGTTCGCCGAGGCCGACGCCGAGGCGCTCGACTCCGATCCGCTCGACGGCGGCGTCGCCGAAGAGGACGCGCGCGTCGCGGCTCAGCTCTGACGTGGCGGTGCGTTCCGCCCAACGACCCACGGTCGTCTGTGTCAGGCCCCGGCGTACGGACCGGTGCTCTGCACCGGTCCGGGGGCCAATCGCATCGTTCGGGCAATCGACCGGACGCTCGCGACCGCGCCCGGGGTGCGCGTGGTGATCCCCGGCATGCTGAGGTCGGTCGAGACCTCATAGATCAGCCAGCGCTTGCCCGTCGGGTCCAGGCTTCGCGGCGCACGTTGGTAGCCGACGGCGAACGGCTCGTTTCGCGTGATGCGACCGCTCCACCAGCGAACGGGACCATTAGTGCCGCTGTGATCGACCGTCACACGAAGCGGAGCTTTCGACCCGGGATTTGCCACGACCTGGTTGCCGCGTCTCGTGGGTCGCAGCTTTGTGACCGAGGCTTCGACATCGACGGTGACGTTGCCGGTGATGCTCGCCGGAGGCGTGGGGCCAGCCGCAAACGTGTATTGGCCGAGGCTTGGCGTTCCGGCCAACGCGCCAGCCACCTGGGCCCAGGTATCGCCCGGAAGCAGGAACGCCACGTGGTGGGTCTTGACCACGTGCGGATTGTGGACCGGCCCGCTGCCTAGGCGGTCAGCGTGGGCCGGGACCGCGAGAGCCAGCGTCGCAAGGACGCCGGCCCCGGTCAATTGCGTGATTGAGCGCATAGGACTTAGAACGATTTCGCAGTTAGAAGGTTGCGCTGGCCAGCCGACGATTGCGTCTTAGTGTGGGTAAGCGTTTAGGCAAGGGAAGTACACAAACACCCACTCGGGATAGGTCGAGTTGGGTGGGGTGATATGGACCATCGCCCAGACCTTGTTCTTGGTTACATACCGCCACCCGACAACGGTGCCTGCGTTGATGACGAACATGCCATCCAGCGGGACCGAGCCGTCGGCCGGTGCCGGCCCCCCGTCACGAAGCGGCCAGACGTTCGAGTAGGCGGTCACGGCGCACGTCGTCGTGGCCGGTGAGCCGTAATTGCACGTATCCATCGGGTAGCAGTTGCCGTTGTCGAGGTACTTGTAGCTGTGGTCGGGGTTCATGGTCATGACCCCCTGGCCGTGGACGGCGACATTGGTCGTGGGACAGCCATGACTCAGCGCAATGCCTGTAGCCGGACTGATCTGCGCCGCGGCGGTCCAGCCACAGTCCTGGTAGCCCTTGGCTCCCGGGTAGCCGTTGGGTCCGCTGTTGCCGTAGAAGTAGCCGGCGTAGTAGTCCGGGTTGCCGCTGCTCGGCTTGTAGGTCACATCAAAGGTCCAGCCGTTGTCGTTACCGACCGGGTCCCAGGCGGCGCCAATGGCGACGCGCTGGTAGGCGTCGCGAATCGCGGCATAGCCGCCCCCAGCGATCGCAATCTTGTAGCGCTCTAGGGTGGCGCCCATCGTGGTGACACGCCCCGGAGCCGGTGCCGCGCCGAAGGGCTCGATAGTGACTTTGTTGCCCTCGTTGGGAGCGATGTCGGGGAACCTGGAGTCCGGGGCGGCCGCACCGCTCGGGACATATGGAGCGTGGGCGGCGTTCGCTGTCGCTGTGGGCAACACGAGTACGACAAGACACGCGAGCAGGGCGCCAACGCGAGCAAATGACGACACTTAGAACCTCATTTGAATAAACGGAGGAGAGCGAAAAGGACCTTGGGGCGAACGATGTTCTACCACGGACACCCAACGCGGTCAAATATCATCATCGGTCGGATCTCAAATGGCCCTTGGCCACCGATCTGAGTCATTCTTTACGCAGCCGCGGCACCCTACGGTGCCGGACCAAACCGCTAAATCCCTCGAGGTACGCCGACGCCAGCCGATAGCAGAAGGCTCGTCCGGCCTTGGCGGGACTCGCGCCGGGGCGCCTACGCCATCAGGGGTCTCGCGTCCGTCAGGACGCTTCGACGAGGTCTAGCTCGAAGACCGCGCGAAACGGCGCGGTCGCTAGGCGCAGGCCGTCGCCGGAGCGCAGCGCGTCGGTTGGCGCGGTCATCGGTTCGATCGCCACCGCAGGGCTGGCGGGGGGCGTGAAGAGCTGCAGGTGGGTGTAGCCCTCGACGAAGCGCATCGTCAGCTCGTGGCCGCCGCCGGCGAGCGTGAACTCCGGTGTTGAGCCGAGATCGCAGAAGTGGTCATCGAGCTCGGTGTCGCCGATCGCGCCGTGGCGCGCCGGCACCGCCTCGCGCTCGCCGGTCGGGATGCCGCGCTCGTCGGTGAGGATCCGGGTCATCGCCGGGGCGCGCAGGATGAGCTGCCCGCGCGGCACTCCGGGCAGCGTCAAATAGGGATGGAAGCCGAAGCTCACCGGGACCGGCTGATCGCTCGTCGGCGTCAGCGTCGTGGCCACTGAGAGGTGGCGTGGGGTCTGCTCGATCTCCAGCGTGAGCCGGTGCGGGAAGGGAAACGCGCCCATTAGGTCGGGGTCAGCGCCGAAGTCGAGCTCGGCGATCAGCGTCTGCGCGCCCACCTCGCGAACCTCCCAGCCCTTGTAGGCCGCCAGCACGCCATGAATCGGCAGGCCGTGGCCGTCGACGCGCAGCCGCTTCATGGCCGCGTCCAGTGCGACCTCTTGCCCGGCCGCGGCGTAGGTGAAGCCGCTCAGCCGGTTGGCCCACGGGTGCAGCAGGGGTATGCCGAAGGAGGAGCCACGCGTCGCGTAGGCGTCGAGCCCACCGAGCTGACCAAGGAGTTCACGACCGGCGCCAAAGAGGGACACTCCGACCATGCCCACCGACGGCACCCACCGTGAGGTCCACGCACCAGCCCGCAAGGTCACGACGTCGCTTGCCATCGCGTCATCCTCTCTTACCCAGCCTTTATGCGCGCGACAGGCCAGCATCAGGAACCTGTCTAACTCTGTCGACATGCGTACGAGCCGGTCCGAGGAGTCACCGTCATGACGCCCAAGCACATTTGGAGCGGGAGCTGGGAGACCGAGTCCGAGGAGGACGCCCGCCGGCGCGCCGAAGCCGAGGCCGAGCGCCTCGCTCATCCCGAGCGCTACGAGGCGCCGACGATCGTGCGTGCGACGAGCACGACGAGCGACGTCGACGGCGCGCAATCCGGCATCAGCCGCGGCCGCATCGCGGCGCTGGCGAGCGTCACGATCCTGGCGGTCGGCGGCGGCGCGTTTGCCGCCGGGACGCTGCTCAACAAGGACGACTCCAAGGGCATCGCGCGCCCCGCCGCGCTGCCGGCAGTCTCCTCCAAGCCGATCACGCCGGCGAGGGGCCAGACCCGCGCGGGCGCGATCTACGCACAGGACAGCCCCGCCGTCGTCTCGATCAAGACCGGCGGCGGCAGCGGCACCGGCTTCTTGGTCGACGGCGAGGGCACGCTGGTCACCAACGACCACGTCGTCGGCACGAGCAAGAAGGTGCAGGTCAAGTTCGGCACCGAAGGCCGCACGATCAGCGGCGACGTCAAGGGCGTCGACGAGTCCAGCGATCTCGCCGTCGTGCACATCGACCCGTCGACCGTCCCGGCAGGCGTCAAGCCGCTGCAGTTCGCCGACTCGGCCGGCGTCAGCGTCGGTGATGTCGCGATCGCGATCGGCAACCCCTTCGGCCTCGACCGCACGGTGACCGAAGGCATCGTCTCCAGCCTCGGCCGCACGCTGACGGCGCCCAACGGCTTTCAGATCGACGGGGTCATCCAGACCGACGCCGCGATCAACCCCGGCAACTCCGGCGGCCCGCTCATCGACGACGGCGGCAAGGTCATCGGCGTCAACTCGCAGATCGCGACCAACGGCATCTCTGCCGGCAACGTCGGCATCGGCTTCGCCGTCCCGTCGAACACCGTGCGCCAGGTGCTCCCCGGCCTCAAGCTCGGCAGAACCGTCAGCCACGCATGGCTCGGCGTCAGGATCGGTCCCCCGAGCAGCACGAATCCCCTGACGCCTTCGGGCGCAGAGATCGGCTCGGTCACCACCGGCGGCCCGGCCGACGATGCGGGCCTGCAGGCCAAAGACATCGTCACCGACATCGACGGCCAGCGGATCGATGACGCCACCGATCTGTCGACCTACGTCAACAGCAAGGCGCCCGGCGACAAGATCACGATGACCGTCCAGCGCAACGGCAACACCGAGAAGATCGACGTCCTGCTCGCCGACCGGCCCCCGAAGGTGCCGTGACCATGCGCAAGACCTCGCCCAGAAGGCTCGGCTTGCGTGCGCGAGCTCGCCAGAAGCTCCCTCGCACGGCCGTGGGGGTGCGATGACCTTTGGGGCCCCACTCATCCTCTTCGCGCTGATCGTCGTCCCGGCGCTGGCGGCAGCCTACGTCAGCCTGCAGCGCGACCGTGGCCGCGCGGCCGCGGCGTTCGCCTCCCCCGCGCTGGCGGCCTCCGTGGCCCCGCGCCGCCCGCGCTGGCGTCGCCACGTGCCGCTGACCGCGTTCTTGGCGGCGGTCGCGATCCTGATCCTCGCGGCGGCCAAGCCCCAGCGCACGGTGGCAGTGCCGGTCGAACATGCCCAGATCATGCTGTTGACCGACGTGTCGGGGTCGATGCTGGCCACCGACGTCAAGCCCAACCGCCTCGTCGCCGCACGCAGGGCGGCCAAGCGCTTCATCGACCGCGTGCCCAAGCAGGTCAACGTCGGCGTCGAGGCGTTCAACCAGACGCCGCAGGTGCTGGCCAACCCAACGACCGACCGCAACGTGCTCGAGCTCGCGCTCGGCCGCCTGAGCTCCAGCGGCGGCACCGCCACCGGCGAGGCGATCCAGACCGCCACGCGCGTGCTGCGCCAAGCGCCATCGCTGAGCGGCAAGAAGCCACCGTCGGCGATCGTCCTGCTCTCCGACGGCGCCTCGACCAAGGGCGTCGATCCGGTCGCCGCGGCCCAGGCCGCGGCCAAGGTCAAGATCCCCGTCTACACCGTCACACTCGGCACCGCCGGCGGCACGATCACCGTCCCGCGCTCGGAGTCCAACCCGTCGGCCGGGACGGTCACCAAGCCGGTCCCGCCTGATGAGGAATCGCTGCACGCGGTCGCACAAGCCTCGGGCGGCAAGTCCTTCACGGCCGAGACCACCGACGACCTCTCGGCCGTCTACGAGCGGCTCGGCTCCCAGCTCGGTACCAAAAAGGAGCCGCGCCAGATCACCGCCGGCTTCGCCGGTGCCGGCCTCGCCCTCCTGGCCCTCGGTGCAGCGCTGTCGCTGCGCTGGTTCGGCCGCCTGATCTAAGACCCCATCCCCACGCCACAGACTTGTACTAGGAGAACAGCCATGGACGAGACCACCGAGATCCCCCACGACATCCACGACGACCCGCGCCGCGCGCTGGGCGAGGCACTGCACGAGATCAAGCGCGTCATCGTCGGCCAGGACGCGATGCTCGAGCGGCTACTGGTCAGCCTGCTCGCCGGCGGTCACGTGCTGCTGGAGGGCGTGCCCGGCCTGGCCAAGACGCTGACGGTCCGGACGCTGGCCGACGTCGTCGGCGGCACGTTCAAGCGCGTGCAGTTCACGCCTGACCTCGTCCCGGCCGACCTGGTCGGCACGCGCATCTGGCGTCCGGATACGGGCCGCTTCGACATCGAGCTGGGCCCGGTCTTCGGCAACGTCCTGCTGGCCGACGAGATCAACCGCGCGCCGGCCAAGGTGCAGTCGGCGTTGTTGGAGGTCATGCAGGAACACCAGGTGACGATTGGCGGCCAGACCTTCCCGGTCCCGCGCCCGTTCCTCGTGCTCGCGACGCAGAACCCGATCGAGTCCGAGGGCACCTACCCGCTGCCCGAGGCGCAGGTCGATCGCTTCTTGATGAAGTTGCTCGTGGACTATCCGACGGCCGGCGAGGAGGCCGCGGTCGTGGGCCGCTCGCTGGGCGCCGCGGCGATCGTGCGCCAGCGCCTGGAGCTTGGCGATCTGGAGCGCTACGCGGCCGCGACCGCCACGATCATGGTCGACCGCGACATCATCGGCTATGCGGTCGCGCTGGCCGACGCCACGCGCCACCCACAGGCCCACGGCCTTGACGACCTGGCCGGCATGGTCGAGTTCGGCGCCTCGCCGCGCGGGCCGATCGGCCTCGTGCATGCCGCCCGCGCGCTGGCGATGCTGCGTGGTCGCGGATACGTCAACGCCACCGATGTCCGCGACCTGGCGCCCGACGTCCTGCGCCACCGGCTCGTGCTCTCCTATGACGCGCTGAGCGAGGGCGTCACCGCCGACGCGATCCTCGACCGCGTGCTCGACGCCGTGCCCGAGCCCGACGATCGCTACCTACACCGGACCACGCGGAGCGCCGCTGCGTAATGGCCGACGGCGGCCGACAGATCCCGTTAGCTGTACCCGCCGCCCGGCAGGGCCCGGGCCGGATGCCGCCTGCCCTGCTTGACGCGCTGGCGATCGCCGTGACCCAGCGCGTCGCCGGCGCGCTGCCGGGCGACCGGCGCGCCGCCGGCGTCGGGGCGGGCACCGAGCTCGCGCAGATCCGGCCCTACACATTCGGCGACGATGTCCGCCGCATCGACGCGGCGGCTTCAGCGCGGACCGGCGAGCCGCACGTGCGCTTGGAAGTGCCCGAGCGCACGCTGACGACCTGGCTGGCGATCGACATCTCCTCGTCGATGGCCTTCGGCACGGCGCAGCGATTGAAGGCCGACGTCGCCGAAGGCGTCGCGCTCGCGCTCGGCAGGTTGGCCCTGCGCCATGCGGGCCGTGTAGGGATCCTCACCTTTGGCGCGGGCGAGCCGCGCCTGCTGCCGCCGCGCGGCTCCAAGGCGGGGTTGGTCGCGCTGCGCCGCGCGCTGAGCGACGGTGTCGCGGTCGATGGCGGCCACGATCCGCACGCGCTCGCCGACGCGTTGGGCCGCGTCGGGCGCATCGCGCGCCAGCCGGGCCTGGTGGTCGTCATCTCCGACTTCCGCGAGCAGCACGACTGGGCCCGCGCGCTCGGCTCGCTGCGCGCCCGCCACGCCGTGCTTGCCGTCGAGGTCCACGACCCGCGCGAGGCCGAGATCCCGCCCGTGGGTCGGATCGCCGTCGTCGACCCCGAGACGGGGCGGCGGCTGGAGGTCGACACGTCGCGGCCGCGCGTGCGCGAGCGCTTCGCCGCGCTCGAGGCTGAGCGCCGCGGGATGCTGGCCGCTGAGCTGCGGCGCCTGCGCGTCGACCACGCGCCGTTGAGCACCGGCGAGGACTGGCTCCTGCAGCTCGGGCGGCGGCTGCGATGACCGCGACGCCGCTGGCCTTGAGCTTCGGCGCCCCGCTGGGCTTGCTGGCCCTGCTTGCCGTGCCGATCGCGCTGTTGCTGCTGTGGGCGGCGCGTCGGCGCCGGACGACCTACGCGATCCGCTTCCCCGCGGCCGCGACGCTGGCACGCGCCGCCGGCACCGTCTCCCCCTGGCGCCGCCATGTGCCGACCGCGCTGGCGCTCGCGGCGATCGCCGCGCTGGCGCTCGCGCTGGCCAAGCCGCAGCGCACGGTCGCCGTGCCGGTCGAGGGCGCATCGGTCGTCCTGGTCACCGACCACTCCGGGTCGATGGCGGCTACCGATGTCGAGCCCGACCGGCTCTCGGCCGCCGAAGCTGCCGCCGAGACGTTCTTGGACAAGTTGCCTGCCGCGACGCGCGTCGGCGTCGTCGCCTACTCCGATGGGCCGGACGGCACGCTGGCTCCCACGACCGACCACGACCGCGTGCGCGCGACAATCGAGGCCCAGAGCGCTGCCGGCGCGACGGCCACCGGCGACGCGTTGCAGGTCGCGCTGACCACGCTCGCCCCCAACGGACGCAAGGCCGCCAGGCCCGTCTCGGCGATCGTCCTGCTGTCAGACGGCAAGACCACGACCGGCCAAGACCCTGTGGAAGTCGCGCGCACCGCCAAGCGCCTGCGCATCCCGATCTACACCGTGGCGCTGGGCACCGACGACGCCACGATCCCGAACCCGGTGAGCCCGCAGAGCCCCCCGATCTCCGTCCCACCCGACCCCGAGACGCTCAAGGAGATCGCCGACCTCTCGGGTGGCCGAGCGTTCACCAGCGACGACGCCAACCAGCTGCGCTCGATCTACTCCACGCTGGGGTCGCGATTGGCGACCAAGCATGAGCAGCGCGAGATCACGCCGGCGTTCGCAGGGGCTGGGCTGGTGTTGCTGCTGGCCGCGGGGCTGCTATCGCTGCCGCGTGTGGGCCGGCTGCCCTGAGCAATCGGTCACCACTCAGGCCGATCGGCAACAATTCTGGCGATGACCGACATCGCGGAGCGCATGCTCGAGCTGGCCAAGGAGGCGCTTGCCGAGCAGGAACGACAGGTCGCCGACATCCGCACACGCGCCGCGACGGTGCTCGCGGCAGTCATGAACATGGCTGAGCCCAAGCTGAGCGCCACACCGCAGACCAAGCCCGAAGATCTTCCGGCGCCCGACCAGCTCCGTCCGATGCCCTCCCACGTCATGAACTGGGAGAAGAAGAGCCTCGACGATCCGGTCGAGCGGGCAGATTCGCGGTCTGCCGCAGAGCCCCACAGCTAGCGCGACAGGTCGTAGCAAACGCCCACGAGTTGCTGCCGTGGCGGGGTCTGGCCCCGCCACAAACGCGCAGCGGGCTTAGCTGGCGACGGTGTCGCTGTAACTGTCGAGGATGTGGTTAAGGGCTTCGACGCCGCGGCGGTTGCCGTGGATCTCGGCCATGACGAGGGCGTTGACGTCGTTGTCGGCGCCGATGTCGGTCAGCAGATCGAGGTTGGTGTTGAGCAGGTCGCAGCGGCGGTGGTGCAGTTGCTCGATGTGGCCGCGAGTCAGCGGCACCTCGAACCCGCCGTCCCGTTCTGCGATCGCCTCCGGGTCCCAGCCCAGCGCGTCAATGACGGCCGTGGCGTCCCGGAAGATGTCGGCCAGCGCTAACTGCTTGCGCGGGGTGTAGTCGAGGTAGTCCTCGAACGGCTCGTGGTTGAACATCAAGACCTTCTTGGCCTCTTCGCGCCACACGTCGGCGACCGGGCGGTCGACCGTGATGCGGCAGGCGGAGTTACCCTGATGGGCACTCATGGAGCTTCACTCTCCTTTGGGTCATGCCCCCGGGCCGTTTGCGCGGTCGCGGGGTTGCTCCTATGTCAAGGGGGTGGTGGTTTGGGTGTGGTGCCAGATGGTGCGGGCGAGGTGGCGTTTGAGGGCGCGGAGGGCTTCTTTGCGGGTTTTGCCTTCGGCTTGGCGGCGGGCGAGGTAGGCGGTGGCTGGTGGGTGCCAGCGGCCTTGGGTGACGGCGATGCGGTGTAGGGCGCAGTTGAGTTTGCGGTTGCCGCCGCGGTCGAGTCGGTGGCGTTGTCGGTTGCCTGAGGAGGCGGGGATTGGTGCGACGCCGGCGGTGCGTGCGAGTTTGGCGTCGCTGGAGAAGCGGCCGGGGCCGGCGGTCTCGGCGATGATCGTCGCGGCGGTCATCGGGCCACACCCGGGCAGCGCGAGCAGTTGTGGGGCGCGCTTGGCGACCAGCGTTGCGATCTCGCGTTCGAGGCTGTTGATCTGACGGGTGGCGGATCGGATCTCGCGCACGAGGTCTTTGCAGACGCGGATATCTGCGGCCTGCTCGGCACGGCCCAACCGTCGTGTGATCTTGTCTAGCCAGCGCGGGCGATCCAGCCCTTGGGCGGGGATCTCGAGTTCTGGCCAGCGGTCGTGTAGCAGCCATCGCAGCCGGTTCTGGCGACGCGTGCGCTCCTGCACCAGGCACTCGCGATGCTCGTTAAGCAGCTTGATCGCGCGGGCCTCTGGGTCAAGAAACGCGGCCGGTAGCTTGTCTAGGCCCTCTCGTAGCGCGACGCGGGCGACCGTGAGCGCGTCGATCTCGTCGCTTTTGCCGCGCTCTCTCGCGCTGGTCCGGCTCCCGGCGGTCAGCTTGGGCGCGACCCTGATCACCCGTTCGCCACGCGCGATCAAGAACCGTTCCAGGCCGCCAGAGACATGACGGCAGTCCTCGATGGCCCATGTCCTCTCAGCATCCAGGCCCCGCGCCCACTTCAGCAGCGTGCCGAAACCTTCTTTTCGCGCCGGCACTGTCTTGGAGCCCAGCAGCTCACCGATCCCCGCCGTCACAGCGGCACAGGTGTGTGTGGCCTTGTGTGTGTCGGCCCCGATCACGATCATGACCGTCAGTCCTCTCGTTTTGGCTTGCTTAACGAAGGGGACCGTCGGCGGACATACCTCAGTCGGGGCGATGCCACGCTCCTATCAGGTCACGCCGACGGGTCCGGGACGGCGACGGGCGACACAACCCCGCCAAGTCAGCAATGACAGGTCTAATGCGAGTCAGCCCGCCGCCCTCCCGGAACCCAACAGCCCCGAGCGGACACCAACCACCATCCGCACCACAAGACTGACACTGAGGTCTAATGTTAATTATGTCGCTACGGGAGCTTAGCGGATGCTCCGGCGGAAACACGCGCGTGCGAACGCGCAGCACTCGGGTGAGAAGGAACCAGCAGGCGACTTGCCACCAGCTTCGCTAGGCACCCACGATGATCATTGATCGCCTGTGGCGATCTCCGCTTGCCGACCAACCTTAAGACGCCATAGCAGTTGATCAAAGAGATGCTCGGCAGCAAAGAAGGCAGCGAGCGCCGCGCCGATCCCCGCCCACCCTGACACCACGCTGGCAATTGTCCCCCCGAGAGCGATTATGCCCGTCCCCGCGGCAGCATGCAGCCACTTAACCCGCCGGCTCATGGTCCCGTCAGCACGGAGGACGAAGACGACCGCCGCGTTCAGCATCAGAAGAAGCACGCCGACCGTGGCCCATCCGGGCAGCCTCCCGTCGATCACGATGATCGTCAGAAGCATGACCACCGCGAACGACGCATACCTCACAAAGCCAAACGTGACCACGCCGAAGACGATGAACACCACTCCGAGGATCCACTGTAAGAGACTCACGTCACGCTAACCCTTACACAAAGACAGATTCGATTCTTTTGCGAAGGACGACGCTTGCGCCCTACGGGTTCTGCAACCGCGTCTGCGTGATGCGGAACTTGCCCTTGGCGGTGAAGAGGATGTCGATGTTGGTCGCCGCACCGGAGAGGACCGTTGTGCAACGGACCCGCGTGCCCTTGTCGGGCTTGACGCCGTTAGGGCAGCTGACGGTGATCGCCGTCCCCGTCTGACGCTGCACGAAGTCGGCGATCTTGGTCTCGAGGTCCTGGCGGTCGACCTTGTCACCGCAGGCCCCCAGCGCGACGGTCGACAGCACAACAAGTGCCGTCGGCGCCGCGCGTGCTGTCACGCGTCGACCTCGACGGCGTGGTCGCCGCGACGAGACGGGAGAGGTGGAAGCTCGACCGGTGAGGCGTGCATGGCGCGCAGGCGGACGTCGCGCCAGCTGACGCCCTCCTTGAGCAGCGCGGGCGCGCCCATGACGAAGGCGGTGGCGATCTCGACGGCCTGCAGGATGATCCCGTAGCCGAGTGCGTCCTCGACGCTGATCCCGTATCCCTTGTGCAACACGAAGACGCAGGCAGCTTGGAAGACGCCGAGGTTCGAGGGCGTCGCCGGCAGCACGGCCGAGACGTTGACGGCGAAGAGGATGGCCGCGGCGGCGCCGATGCCCGCACGGTCATCAAGGCCGAAGGCCACCAGCAGCACGTAGCACGACAGCCACTGGATCACCCACGCGAAGAGCTGCGCCGTGATCGCGACGCTGCCCAGCCGCGGCTGGCGGAAGACCTCGAGGCCGGCGCGGACCTGCGCGGTGGCGCGGCGGGCCTGACGCGCCCAGGCGCGCACGCGCGCCGACCGCGAACGGCCGCCCTCGCGCAGCAGCGCGGGCGCGCCGAGCACAGCGGCGAGGATGACTAACGGCAGCGTCGCAAACGCGACCAGGCCACCCTGGTGATTGTGGAAGACGGGCACCGACGCGAACATCACGCAGCCGAGGATCACCAGCGCGAGGATGTTCAGCAGCGTCTGAGAGACGATCGTGCCCAGGACGACCGGCAGGCCGTCGCGCGGCCGGCCGATGCGGCGCGCGACGATCATCGCGCGGGCCGGCTCGCCCAAGCGGGCCGGCAGCGTCGCTGACATCAGCACGCCGATCATCGTCCCCTGCATCGCATCGCCGAGCCGTGGGCGCGGCGCGGTCGGCATCGCGGCACGCAGGATCGCCGTCCACGCGATGGCGCGCACGCCCATAGAGGCGCACATCAGCCCCAGCGCGACGAGCACCCAGGGCGGCGTGGCGTGCAGCAGCGAGTGGCCGATGCGATCGATGCCGATGCGCTGCAGCGCAAAGAACGAACCCGCGAGGATCGCGACGGCGACGATCGCCAACAGCGCGCGACGGGCGAAGGCAAGCACCGGCCGGCGTGCACGCTCGCGCGGCGGCGCCGGCGGCTCGATGCTCGGCAGGCGCCGCGCGGGGCGCCGCGGCTGCAGGTCGGCAGGCAACGCACCCACGCGGACCGCCAAGCGCTGACCGGCAGTCTCGGGCGCGCCGATCGCGATCGCGTCCTCGTAGGCCTCCAGGACCTGGGCGGCGACGCGCGGCCAGGCGTATTGGCGCGCGGTCTGAAGCGCGGCGGACGCCAGCGCGCCACGGCGGGCCGGGTCGAGCGCAAGCGCTCGCAGCGCCTCGCCCAGCGCCGCGGCGTCGCCGCGGGGCACGAGCACGCCGTCGGTGCCGTCGTTGACGACGTCGCGGTAGCCGGCGATGTCGGAGGCCACAACCGGCGTGCCGGCCGCAAACGCCTCGGTCAAGACCATGCCGAAGCTCTCCCCGCCCAGCGACGGGGCAGCCAGGACATCGGCCTCGCGCAGGATCTGGACCTTGGTCGCATCGTCGACCTTGCCCAGGACGGTGACGCCCTCGCGGCCGTCGAGCAGCAGCGGCTCGACCTCCTCGGGCGTGGCACCGACGATCTTCAGCTCGGCGGGCACGTGCTCGCGCAGCGCCTCGAATGCGCGCAGCAGCACCGGCAGGCCCTTGCGCTCGACGGCCTGGCCGACGAACGCGATCTGCAACGGACGGTCGGCGCTGACCGGCTGTGCCGGCGTCAGTTCCAGCACGTCAGGCACCGTGACGCCGTTCGGAATCACGCGGTAGCGGCCGCCGTAGAAGCGCTCGCCCGTCCAGGCGGCAGCGTCGGAGACGGCGATGCGGATCTTCAAGCGGTTGAGGCGCCGGCGAGCGCCAATCCCCACCGCGATCCCGTTGGTCAGCGTATTGGCCGAATAGCAGTGGAACGTGCCGACCATCGGCACGCCACAGGTCATCAGCGTGTCCCAGCCGACACACGGCACGACCGGCTCGTGAAGGTGGACGACGTCGTAGCCGCCGGTGCGCAGCTCCTCGCGCAGAGCATGGACGTTTGGCCCATAGGGCATCGTCAGATTGGAGACCGCGCCGTTGGCCGGGAAGCCCATCGTCCGGCCCAGCGAGACCAGCCAGCCCGGCAGCTCGCGCTCCTGCGGGACCGCGCCACGATGCCGCCGCACCGAGCGGCGGTCGGGCGGATCTACGGGGGCCAGGACTCGTACATCGTGGCCAAGTGCGGAAAGCTCCTCCCGCAATGCCTCGATGTGCCGTGTGACGCCCCCGGGATAGGTCCACGAATAAGGGGAGACGAGCGCGATGCGCATCGGGACAATCGTATCGGTCGATACCCCGGAACGGCCCTGGGGGTAACCCCACTTCACAATAGACTCGGGCTGTCCATGGCCGACCGTCACTTCGTCAAGTACACGTTCCTGCAGCTCGATCCTGCCTGGCGCCGTCTGCCGGAGTCCGAGCGCGCACAGCACAAGCAGGAGTTCCTGGCCGCTTGCGAGGACTTCGGGACCGACCACCTGCTGCAGGGCTTCTCGCTGGTGGGCACGCGCGCCGACGCCGAGCTGATGCTAGTCATGGAGGCCGAGAACCTCGATCGCATCCACGAGTTCCACGTCGTGCTGTCCCAATCGGGCCTGATGCGCTGGGCCACGCAGCCGCACTCGTTCCTGGGCCTGCGCAAGGCCTCGGAGTACAGCGACGAGGAGCGCCAGATCCCGCGCCGCTTCAAGGGCAAGTACCTCTTCGTCTACCCGTTCGTCAAGACGCGCGAGTGGTACGGCCTGGAGGCCTCAGAGCGCTGGCGGATCATGCAGGAGCACATCGCCGTCGGCCGCGAGTATCCGACGGTCGACAACCACACCACCTACTCGTTCGGGCTCGACGACCAGGAGTTCGTGGTCGCCTTCGACACCAACGACGCCGGCGCGTTCCTGGATCTCGTGCAGCGGCTGCGGACCACCGAGGCGTCGGCCTGGACCAAGCGCGACACGCCATCCTTTACCTGCATCAACACGTCGATCGAGCGCGCGTTGATCGCGCTCGACGGCCAGGCGCTGCACGTTCCAGCGCTGTAGGCCCGGCGCGGACGCCGCTCAGGCGCAGGAGGCAGGCAGCGCGGGCGGCGGGTCGGTTGGCTCGCGCGCACCCCATGCGGCCCAGAGGTCGTAGGTCGGGTAGATGCGCGTGAGGTTGGCGTCGGCGAGGCCGACGGGATAGGCCGTGTCCTCGCGGAAGGTGTATTGAAAAGCCGCGTCGACGCGCGGATCGTCGGCCCAGCGACGCAGCGCGGCATCCTGGGCGCGGCATTGCGCGCGCAGCGACGCGTCGTCGAGCGGCCGCTGGGCACCTGTGTTGTCGCCGCCGACGCCGGTCTCGGTCACCCAGATGTGCGCGCCCTTCGTGCAAGGGCGCGCGTCGAGCGCCTGCTCCAGCGCGACGACCGGGTCGGGCTTGTTGGGATCCGGCGTGACCTGCGCGTAGTCGTGCTGGGACCACATCCGGCTCGCACAGGCCACCGCGTCGGGCAGTGCGGCGACCATCTCGGCCACTGTGGAGCGCCTGGGCGAGGCAATGGTCGTGCCGGCCATTTCGCCGAGCATGAGCTGCTGGTCGCCGGGGGCGGCGTCCAACGCGGCCTTGGCGGCCAGCACCAGCTGGGAGTAGACGGCCGGCGCCAACGAGGGTGAGTCCGGACTGCAAACCGCGCGCTGCGGGCTGATGAACGCCGGGTGATTGGGCTCGTTGAACGGACTCCACCACCGGACCGTCGCGCCCTCCTGCGCCGCCAGCGCGACGAGCTGCGTGATCAGCGCCTTATAGGCCTCCAGCCCGGCGGCGTTGATCGGCCGCGATCGCGGGCCGGCGTCGCTGCGCTCGCAGCCCGACGCCGGGTTGGCCGCCCAATCGGGCACGCCGGCGATGACGATCTGCACCTGCGGCACGCCGAGGCCAGCACGCTGCAGCGCCGCGATCGCGGCCAGCTCGTCGGCGATCCCGCTGAAGGCGCCACATGGCGGGCGGCCGCGCAAGCAGCCGTCGGCAGGATGGTGCAGGTCTGCCGGCTGGGAAGGGTCGGGCTGCAGTTGGTGCCAGTAGATCGGCACGCGCAGGAACCGCGGGCGCAGCGCGAGCAAGCGATCGCGCCAGACGTCGAAGCCGGGCGCCACCGCGTGATCGCCGGCCGGCCAAAGCAACTGCGCGTTGGTCTCGTTCAGCCCGGTGGCCAGGATCGTGGGTTTGGCCTTGGGCTTCGGCGTGGCTGGCTTCAGCGCCACGGCCGGCGCGGCCGCCAGCTCAGCGCCTCGTCGCTCCTCACCGCACCCGGCAAGGAGCACCAGCAGCGCGACGCAGGCAGCCGCCGCGCGCAGGGCGATCCTCAGACCGCCGATACCTGCTCTTCGTCCTCGACGCGGAACGACGAACCGCAGCCGCAGGCTGCCACCACGTTGGGATTGTTGACCTGGAAGCCGGCGCCCTGCAGCGAGTCGACGTAGTCGATGTGGGAGCCGTCCACGTACGGGAGGCTCTGGGCGTCGACGAGGATCCGCAGGCCGTGGTCCTCGAAGACGACGTCGCCGTCCTTTTGGTCGTCAAAGGCGAGCTGGTACTGAAAGCCCGAGCAGCCGCCGCCGCGCACGCCGACACGCAGGCCGGCGGAGGTGACGTCGGCGCCCTGGGAATCCAGGAACTCGCGGACCTTCTCAGCGCCCTTCTCGGTAAAGAGGACGCCCTTGGCGTTGAATGTGACGGTCGTTCCGGTCATCGCTATACAAAGGATAGCGATACCCTCAAGCACCAATGCCGACGACCGACGAGATCAAGCGCCGCATCGAGGCGGCGATCCCGGAGAGCACCGCCGAGGTGGAGGACTGGACCGGCACGGGAGATCATCTCCGCGCCACCGTCGTCTCCCCCGCCTTTGCCGGTCTGAGCCGCATCGAGCAGCATCGGCTCGTCTACGACGTCTTCGGCGCAGAGATCGGTGGCCCGATCCACGCGCTGTCCCTCACCACCCGAGTCCCGGAGCATCAGGCATGAGCGACACCAACCCCATCCGTGACGCGATCGCCGAGGCGATCCGCGACAACCAGACGATCCTCTTCATGAAGGGCACGCCGGAGGCGCCAGCGTGCGGCTTCAGCGCCCGCACAGTCGCCGCACTACAAGCGCTGGACGCGCCGTTTGCTGCGGTCGACATCCTCCCGGATCCACGGATTCGCCAGGAGCTGTCGGCGATCAGCAACTGGCCGACGATCCCACAGCTCTTCTTCGAAGGCGAGCTGGTCGGCGGGTGCGACATCGTCTTGGAGATGTTCGAGTCCGGCGAGCTGGCCCAGACGCTCGGCGTTGAGCTGGCCGACGATGGTGTTGCGGTACCGCAGGACAGTGGCGCAGCGCCGCTGTCGATCGAGAACCGCCTGAACTAGTCCCGCCCACCCCGCACCACGACCCGCAGCCGTGTGCTGCCGCTGATGCGCAGCTGCGGGTCGCGCAGAACCTCGATCTCGCTGGTGGCCGAGTCGCTGTCGCCGGGCTTGCGGAAGCTCGCGGTCACGCCATCCTCACGGGCCAGACCGGCGAAGGCCTGGGCCAGCTCGTCGAGATCGCGTGGGCCCGGGTCGTCGTCGGTCGCATCGTCCCCGTCACCCAAGGTGATGGTGAACGTCGAGCTGAGATCCTGACCGTCATCTTGGCCGGCGACCGTGTCGGCCGCTGTGCCGGTGAGGCTCAGGATCTGCGTGCCCTTCTTGAGGGAGCGCGGGATGTGGACCTTGACGGTCCTGATGAAGCGCTCGCCGCGAACGCGCTGGGCGAGGATGCGGACCTTGACGTCGCTGCCGCGGCGGACGTGGGTCGGGGCCGAGGCAGCGAGCAGATACGCCTGACGCAGATCGCGCCGGAGCTTGAGGTTGACCGCGACGGCGGTGACGTGCAGCGTGCCGAAGTTGTAGGCGTCGAGGAGGCCGGAGGCGGCGGCGAAGTCGGCGACCAGCGGTGCGGCCGGCGCACTCGGCGAGCCGCCGACGTAGGTGTTGCAGAACCGCAGCGGCGCCGTGCGCTCCCGGATCGTGATCCGCACGCACATCTCGCCGCTCTGGCGCGCGGGCGAGCCGCGCAAGATGTTGTAGGCCGCCTGGGCGACGGCGACGGGGCCGACTTGCGTCAGCGAGGAGCTGCCGGTCGGCTGGCCGGCGAGCGTCTCGTCGGCGATCTCGACGTTCTGGTGAACGGTCCGTCCGGAGTCCAAGTCGGTGGCCGACACGCGCAGCGGGAAGCGCTGCGGCAGCGCGCCGAGGCGGCCGACGACGGCCGACGGGGCGTCGTTGGTCAGCGTTCCGAGGTCATGACCGGGCGCGGCGAGCTTGTAGCTGGTCTGCTGATCGGAGTCGATCGGGTTGTTGACCACCGTGTAGACGTAGGCGTCCTGGAGCAGCAGCGAGCGGCGGCCGGCCGCGTCGAGGGGATGGCCAAAGGCCCAGACGGTGTCGCCGTCGACATAGGTGACGGTGCCGACCGCGCCGGCCTCGATGTCGCCGCCCGCCAGGCCGACGGCCACCGAGCTGCCGGGCTGCAGCGTCTGGACCGGGAAGGCCGCGGCGCGCGGCGCGGTCGGCGCCGCGTAGAGCGCGCGGCCGAGCTTCTTGCCTGCCTTCTGCAGCGCGGCGGCAACGGGGCCAGACACCCCGGAGAAGCTCAGCGGCGTCGCCAGCGCGCGCACCTTGCGCTTGAGCGCGGCGGGCATCGCCTTCGCGCTGGCGGGCGGGTCGACCGGCTCGCCGAGCATCGTCTGGATCGGCGTCACGAGCACAAGCCTGTTGCCGTAGTCGCCCGTGCCCTGGGCGATCGCGCCAATCGTCTTGGCGATGCCGTCGGCAGGGTCGATGCACTTGACCGGCGAGCCTGAGAAGCCCTCGGCGATACCCGTGGCGTCAACGGCGGGACCGCTGACGGTCACGAGGATCTGGGCGTCGGGGCCGGCGAGCACGTCGATGACGTCGACGTCGAAGCTCGTGATCTCGGTGCCGCGGATCACGCTGTAGCCGGTGCAGTGCATGCCGCTCTGGACGCCGGCCAGTGGCATGATCGGATCCCCCGCCTGGGCGGCGGCCGGAATCAGCAGGGACAGGAGCGCGGCGAGGCCCACCGCGAGGCGCGTTCTGAGCACGGGTCGCCCGAACAGTAGAGAACCCTTCGCGTCAGGTGCGCAATAGGGTCTGGGATGTGGCTGACATCCGGGCGCTGAGATGGGACGGGCGGCGACTGGCCGTCTTGGATCAAACGCTGCTGCCGGGTGCCGAGATGTGGCTGGAGCTGACGGGCGCGGCCGACACCGCGGAGGCGATCGCGCGGCTGGCAGTGCGGGGTGCCCCGAACATCGGGATCGCGGCGGCCTATGGGCTGGCGATGGAGCTGTCGAACCGGCCTTCGCTGGGCGCGCTAGAGGAGGCATGCGAGGTTTTGGTCGCGGCGCGGCCGACGGCGGTGAACCTTGCGTGGGCGGTGGAGCGCGTGCGCGCGGCGGCGTTGGGTGCGGGACCATCGACGATCGCGAGCGCGGCGCGCGGCGAAGCGCAAAAGATCCATGCGACCGAGGATGCGGCGAGCGCGGCGCTGGCGGCGTTCGGCGCCGATCTCCTAGCCGACACCCGGACCGTGTTGACGCACTGCAACACGGGCGCGCTAGCGACGGGTGGCCGGGGGTCGGCACTCGCCGTCTGCATCGAGCTGGCCAAGCGCCACGAGGGCGTGCGGGTGGTGGCGTGTGAGACGCGGCCGCTGCTACAGGGCGCGCGGCTGACGGCGTGGGAGCTGGGGCGCCTGGGCATCCCGTTCTCGCTGATCGTGGATGGTGCGGCGGCGGGGCTGGTGCGCCGGGGCGTCGTGGATGGCGTGGTGGTCGGGTGCGACCGGGTGGCGGCTAACGGCGACGTGGCCAACAAGGTCGGGACCTACGCGCATGCTCTCGCCGCTCGTGCCTCTGGCGTGCCGTTCGTCGTCGCCGGGCCCACGTCCACGATTGATGCGGCCACGCCCGACGGCAACGCCATCGAGATCGAGGAGCGGGGTGCGGAGGAGGTGCTGGCGTTTGGGGGCGTGCGTGTCGCGGCGGAGGGTGTCTCGGTCATGAACCCGGCGTTTGATGTGACGCCGGCGTCCCTGGTCTCCGCCTTGGTCACCGAGCGCGGCGTTGCGTCGCCGGTCGACGCGGCGTCCGTGGCCTCGTTGCTCGCCTGACAGGGTGCTTCATTAAGTGGCGCCGTTTGTGACGCGTGGACGGCGCGCCGACGTGGATGGCTGGCGTGGTCTTGAGCGCCTGTGCTGATGGCGTTCCGCTCAGGCGTGGGTCGGGGTGCGCTGCTGTGGACCGTCCGTCATCGAGGAGAGTGAGCGGTGTCGGCACTGCCGACGCCATTCGCCATCCGCATCGGCTTTGGGAGATCGGTGTCGTCCAGTGTCCCTATGTGGGACACCAGACGACCCGGATCTCTGCGCCGAGGTCCGGGGCGTCTCGTGGTGACATATTCACCACGAGCCGACCTGGATCTCCCGGACGATCGCGGATGACCGAGAGCGCTTGGACCACCAACAGCCGCTCACTCCCCTCGGTGATGAACGGTCAACAGCAGCGCACTCCGGCCCGCGCCTGAGCGGAACGCCAGCCACACACAGCACCCCGACCAACGCCAGCCAGCCCGCGCCCGCGCCACGACAACGTGTCGCGCACAAACGCCCCGGCTAACGCAGCCCCACCCTCAATCCGCGAGTAGCCGAGCGGCTCCCAACACCCGTCCCACCCCAAACCCGGCCACGCGCAGCGCCAGCGGCTGCCGGACACCAACACCATCAACAGCATCCGGCTCGCGCTCGCGGTACCACTCGATCGTGTCGATCAGCGGCTGCTCGTGATGGCCCGTCGTCCACCCCAGCTCGCGCTTGGCCTTCGTCGAGCGGTATGCCCACTGCAGCGACAGCGCCTGGATCTCCTCGACCGTGATCGACGGCCTGCCCGGAAGCGCCTCGAAGCCCCGGGCGATCGCCAGCGCGGCGTGCAACGGCAGCTTGACCGCCGGCGGCTCGACCCCCGATAGGCGCCCGAGATCGGCGAACAGCCGGTCGTTGGTGAAGTTCCGACCACCCAAGATGTAGCGCTCGCCGACGCCGCCGCGCTCCTCGGCGAGCAGATGGCCACGGGCGACGTCCTCGGCACCAACAATGCACAGCGCCCCATCGACGTACATCGGGATCTCGCGGCGCAGGAAGCGGCGGACGAGCTCGGTCGATGAGCGGTTGACGTCGCCGCGGCCGAGCACGTGTGCGGGGTTGACGATCACCACCGGCAGCCCGTGGGCGCAGACGCGCAGCGCCTCGCGCTCGGCCTCAGCCTTCGCGTTGGCGTAGGCCAACCCGATGCGGGCGGCGTTGAAGCCTTGCGTCTCGTCGGCGGTCGAGCGGCCATCCGCCGGGCCGATCGCCGCGAACGTGCTCGTGTGCACGGTGCGCTGCACCTCGGCCCGCAGCGCCTCCTCGAGCACGATCCGCGTGCCGACCACATGGGCTTGATAGAGGTCGCGCCAGCCGGCGCGCAGCGTCGTGGCATCGGAGACGTGAAACAAGCGGTCGACGTCGCGCAGCGCCCGGCGCAACACGCCCCGATCGGTCGCGTCGGCGACGACCACGTCAACGTCGGCCTGGATGTCGGCGATCGCGTCCAACGCCGCATGCTCGGGCACCGTCACGCGGACGTCGTCGCCGCGCGCCAGCAGGGCCCGTGCGACGTGCGAGCCGACGAGCCCGTTGGCGCCGGTGACGAGCGTGATGGCCATGTCTGTGCCCATCCTCCCACGCCGCGAGACCCCGTAGGCTCCGGGCATGTCCCAGGTTGCCGTGGTCACCGACACCACGCACTACGCCCCGCGTGCGCTGCTGCAGGCCCACGACATTCGTGAGGTGTCGTTGTACGTCAACCTCGACGACCGCCACGAGCGCGAGTCCGACATGCCGGACTTCACCGCGTTCTACAACCAACTGCGCCAGCTCGACCACCTACCGACGACCTCGCAGCCGTCGATCGGCGACTTCCTGGAGGTCTACGAGCCACTTGCCGCCTCCGGCCGCGACATCGTCTCGGTCCACATCGCCGGTGGGATCTCGGGCACCGTCGAGAGCGCGCGCCAGGCCGCGGTCGAGGTCGCCACCACCTACCCGGGCCGCCGTATCGAGGTCATCGACTCGCGCACCGCGTGCGGCGGCATCGGCCTCTGCGCGCTGGCCGGCGCGGCCGCCGCGAGCACCGGCGCTGATGTCGACGCCGTCGCCCAACGGGTCAATGACGCAGCCGACGCCATGAAGATCTGGTTTGCGGTCGACACGCTCGAGTTCCTCAAGCGCGGCGGCCGCATCGGCACCGCGCAGGCCTGGCTCGGCGGCGCGCTGAAGATCAAGCCGATCCTCACGATCAACCGCGAGATCACGCCCGTCGAGCGCGTGCGCACCTCCGGCCGTGCGTTCGAGCGCATGGTCGACTACCTCAAGGCCCGCCACGAGGACGGCGCCGACGGTTGGGTCGTCCAGCACATCCAGGCCCACGAGCAGGCCACCAAGCTGGTCGAGCGTGGCCGTGAGATCTACGGCACCGAGCCGGTCTTCGTCTCCGAGATCGGCCCGGTCATCGGCACCCACGTCGGGCCCGGGCTGCTCGGCGCGGGCGGCCTGCCGCGCGCGCTGCTGGCCGAGCTCGGCGTCTGAGCCGCACGTCGCGGCTAGGTGGCCGGGAGGATCGTGCCGCCAGACCCCTCGTCGGGCCCGGGCGGGCGACCGCTGACTCCCGGCGGAGCGGGCGGCTGAGGACCCTCCGGGTCGATGATCGACGCCTCGCGGACCTCGGCGCGCCAGGCCCACCATTCGCGGACGAGGATCTGGATCGAGGCCGCGAGCGGGATCGCCACGATCGCACCGAGGACGCCGAGTAGCGTGCTGCCGAAGAGCACGGCGACCAGGACGATGATCGGCTGCACCTGGACCGTGCGACGCTGAACCTGTGGCTGGATGAGGTTGTTCTCCAGCTGCTGGTAGATGATCGCCCAGACCGCCCAGATGATGGTGTCGGTCGGGAAGTCATTGAACAACGTAACCAACCCGATGACGATGGCCGCGGCGGTCGCGCCGACCAGCGGGATCAGCGACGCTAGGCCGGCCAGCACCGCTAGCGGAGCTGCGAACGGCACGCCGAGGATCTCGAGCACGATGAAGGCCTGGACGCCGGCGATCAGCGCGATCGTCAGCGCGCCCTGGACATAGCCGGCGACGGCCGCGGCCGTGCTGTCGAGGATGCGGCGCATGCGATCGCGCTCGGCCTCGGGTCTCAATCGCAGTGCCGCGTCGGTCCAACCGCGGCCGCCCGCCACGATGAAGATGCTCAAGATGAGGATGTTGACCAGCGCGAAGACCGAGTTGACCAGGCCGAGACCGATGTCGCTCAGCACCTTGGCCGCATCGCCGACCTTGGCCGGCAGCTGGTTGGCCTGCTTCTGCAGCTGACCGGTCAGGTCGTACTTATCGTCGAGCTTGCGCAGCCGCTCGTTCTTATTGACGTAGTCCTGGACGTCGCGCGCATAGTCGGGCAGGTCTTCGGCGAGGTTGGTTCCCTGGGTGACCAGTGGCGGGACGACCAGCGCCGTCAGCCCGATCGGCACCAGGATCAGCCCGAGGTAGACGATCGTGATCGCCAAGCCGCGCCGCATGTGGCGGTTGAGCCGGTTGACCGGCGCCGACAACGCGATCGCGATGAACGTCGCCGTCAGCACCCAGCCGATCGGCTTGCGCAGCAGGTAGACGAGATACAGCGCGATCGCCGCGACGACGACGATCGCGACCACGCGCACGATCGTGCGCACGGGGAGTTCGGTGGCGCGGGACTGCATCCGCCTCGAACCGTAGGCGCGCGGCCGGACGGTCCGAGACGGAGCGCGCGGCTGCTACCAGCGGCGCTTCTTGCGGCGCAGCAGCCCACCGATGGCGGCGATCCCGCCACCGATCACAAAGCCTGCCACCGCGGCGCCGATCAGCACCTCTTGCTGATGGTCGCGAATCTGCTTGCGCCAGTCGGTGACCTCGGCCACCTCACCGCGCAGGCGCTCCATCGAGACGGCCAGCTCGGCGCGGTTGGTCTCAATCGACTGCCGAATCTCCTCGGGAGAACGCTGGGGCATCAGACGGTCCCTCCAGGGTGCTCGGCCGTGATGGTCTCCTTGATCAGCTTGGCCTCTTCGATGGCCATCGTCGGCGCCGGCGACGAGCCGGCCTTCAGCGCGCGGTAGGCGATGTAGCCCGCGAGCGCGGCGAGCAACAGCAGGACGGCGGCGACGGTGAAGTAGCCCCAGAACGGCTGGCCGTCCGGGAACGGGATCGCCCAATAGGCCAGCTGCGCTAGCCCGAACAGGATCATGATCGCGGCGCCGAGGACGAAGATCCCGGCGGCGGCGGCCACGGCCGCGCCCTTGCCGAGCTTGGAGACCTTTGCGGTCACCTCGGCCTTGGCCAGCTCGATCTCCTCGCGGACCAGCAGCGAGGCCTTTTCGGTGACCTGCTGGATCGTGGTGACGAGGTTGGTTGGTTGATCGCTCATCGGTGCTTCCTCCTGGCGAGGCCCTTGAGGAACACAGCGGCTACGATGCCGCCGGCAAATGCCGCGCCCACGCGCTTCTCCGGGTGCGGATCGACGGGCTGAGCATCGAGCAGCGCGCTGCCGGCCGGCTGGCCGAAGGTCGCCTCGGCGGCGCCAACGGTCGGCGTCGGCTCGGCGGGCGTCGCGGGCTCGGGGTTGGGCCCAGCCGCGGTGGGGGTGTGAAGATCCTCGCCGCTCACTCGGGCGGGTCCTCGTCGAAGATCCGGCGGTAGGCGATGGCCGCGACGCGCGAGGCGGCGATCGAGGCGATGGCCCCGAAGGCCGCGAGCAGCCCCGACCAGGCGAGGCGCTTGGTGATGTCGTTGTGCTGCATCTGGCCGGACTCTACCCGCCAGGCCTGCCGGTTAGCGGTCGAGCCCGCTGCAGATCGTCTCGACGATGAGACGCTTGGCTTCGTCGAAGCCACCGGCCGATTGCGGCAGCGAATCGAAGATCCATCCGGTGAGTACCTGCTCGATCGCGCCGTAGAACGCCATCGCGGCGAACTGCGGCGAGATGTCAGAGCGAAACTCGCCCGCTGCCTGCGCCTTCTCGACGACGGCGCCGATCAGGTTGTAGGCCTCGGTGATCTTGGCGAGGTGCGTCTGCCCGAACGAGTTCGCCGCCCGCGTGACCTCGACAATGATGACCTTCATCAAGTCGGGGTCGTGGCGGTAGGAGTCGACGATGAAGCCGGCGATCGCCTCGAGCTTCTTGCGCGCCAGGATGTCCTGGGTGTCAACGTCGCGGATCGCGTCGAGCATGACGTTCCAGCGCTCGAGGAAGAGGGTGTCGAGCACCTCGTCCTTGGAGCGGAAGTAGTGGTACACCAACCCGTAGGCGACGCCCGCCTCGTCGGCAATGTCGCTGACACGGCAGGTGTGAAAGCCCTGGCGGGCGAAGACGCGAACGGCCGCGTCGAGGATCAGCCGGCGCTTCTCGGCGGCAGCCTGCGGAGACCGTCCCACCCGTCCGGCCATCAGCCGTAGACCTCCGGACGGCGGTTGGCCAGGGACGGCAAGTCGGTGCGAATCCGCTCGAGGCGGTCGAGGTCCAGCTCGGCGACGATGTGGCACTCGACGTCTGCGGCTTGGGCGAGGACGATCCCCCAGGGATCGACGATCATCGAGCGGCCGCCGGTCTTCAGGCCCGGCGCGTGGCGCCCGACCTGGTTGGCGGCCACGACGAAGGCCTGGTTCTCGATGGCGCGAGCACGCAACAGGATCTCCCAGTGGTCACGGGTCGTGGGCTCGGTGAACGCCGCGGGGACCGCGAACACACGTGCCCCGTCGACCGCGAGGCGGCGGTAGAGCTCGGGAAAGCGGAGGTCGTAGCAGATGGTCAGACCGAGTTGTAGGCCATCGGCAAGGGCGCTGAGGACGATCTGATCGCCCGGTGCCTCGCCGTCTGACTCGCGGTAGTCGCGGCCGCCGACGAGCACGTCGAACATGTGCAGCTTGCGGTAGGTCGCGCGGTCGCTGCCGTCGGGGCCGATGTGGACCGAGGTGTTGCAGCCGCGGCCGTCGGGGCTGCCGGCGACGCGCTCGGCGATCGAGCCGGCCACGAGGTCGATCTCCAGCTCGCGCGCGATCGTCCGCGCCCAGCTCAGTGCGGGGCCGTCAAGCGGCTCGGCACCGGCGCGCTGGTCCTCCGGAGTACCGTAGACCGACCACTTCTCGGGCAGGACGACCAGCGACGCGCCATCACGCACGGCGGCCCGCACGAGACGGTCGGCGGTCTCTAGGTTTGTAGCCTTGTCGGCGGTCGCGGTGAGTTGGACAGCGGCGGCGCGCACGGTGCTCCCGATGTAGCGATTGACTGGTCAGTCAACCGATCTCTGGGAGCATACCCCGGACGTGCCGACCCTGGACGATCTCCCGCTGCGCAACCGCCCATCTGGGTACGCCGTCCCGCCCGCGCGCATGGCGCTGCTGCGCGACCGCCGCCCGCTGAAGCGCTGGCGCTACCTCGGCCTCTACGGCGAGGAGCTCATGCTCTGCGCCGCCAACGTGCGTGTCGGCGTGGTGCCCCAGGCGTTCTGGGCGACGTGGGATCGCACCGAGCTGCGCGAGAAGACGGTCTTCCGGCCGGGCGCGATCGTGCTCGGCGACGACCGCGCGCGGTTCGGTCCGGTCGAGCTCGTGCTCGAGCCCGACGGCGAGCCGATGGCGGTCACCTCGCGCCACGGCGACTCCTACATCTGGACGCGCAAGCAGCCGGTGCGCGCGGCCGGGACGGTCGATGGGCGACGCGTCACGCTGCGTGGCCTGATCGACGACTCCGCCGGCTACCACGCGCGGCGCACCGACTGGCGCTGGTGTGCAGGCGTCGGCGAGACGCCGACCGGCGCGGCGTTGGCCTTCAACATCGTGGTCGGCGTCCACGACGCGCCGGTCGGCAGCGAGCGCACGCTGTGGGTCGACGGCGTCGCGCAGGAGCTTCCGCCCGCGACGTTCGACGAGGACTTGCGCACCGTCGCGTTCGACGATGGGTCAGTTCTGGTCTTCGCAGAGGAGGCGCGCCGTGCCCGCGCCGACGACTTCAAGCTCTTTGCCAGCGACTACGTCCAGCCGTTCGGGACGTTCTCCGGGTCGCTGCCCAGCGGGGTTGCCGTCGCCCGCGGCTGGGGTGTGATGGAAGCGCACGCGGTCCGCTGGTGAACGGCGGCCGCGGGCTAGGCTCAGGCGATGCCGTCGCCGTATACCTCTGAGCTTGCCCAAGAGCTCGCCCCCGGGCTGTTGGAGCGCTTCGAGCGCTACGTCCGCATCGAGTCGACCGCCGCGCGTGAGCGCACGCAGAGCCCGAGCACGCCAGGGCAGTTGGAAATCGGCCGGCTGCTGGTCGACGAGCTGCGCGCCGCGGGTCTCGACGACGCGGCGCTCGACGGCAACGGCTACGTCACCGCGACGCTGCCGGCGACGGTGAACGATGCGCCGGTGATCGGGCTGATCGCGCACGTCGACACCAGTCCGGACGCGCCCGGCGCGGGCGTCGAGCCGCTCGTGCACCGCGACTACGACGGCACGATCATCGAGCTGCCGCGCGGCGGGACGGTTCTGGATCCGGCGTCGGTCTCCGGTCTGGCCGCCAAGGTCGGCCACGACATCCTCACGTCGTCGGGCGACACGCTCTTGGGTGCCGACGACAAGGCCGGCGTCGCCGAGATCGTCACCGCCGTAAGCTACCTCGCCGCCCATCCCGAGCTCCCCCGCCCCACGCTGCGCATCTGCTTCACGCCCGACGAGGAGATCGGCGAAGGCGCGACGCTCTTCGATGTTGAGCGCTTCGGGGCGTTCTGCGCTTACACGATGGACGGCAGCGAGATCGGCGAGCTCCAAGACGAGACGTTCACGGCCGCCGAGGTCAAGCTGACGATCCATGGCGTGGACATCCATCCCGGCTTTGCCAAGGACATCCTCGTCAACGCCACGCGGCTGGCAGCGCAGGTCGTCGCGGCGCTGCCGTCCGATCGCCTGACGCCGGAGACGACCGAGGGCCGCGAGGGCTACATCCACCCCTACGCGATCGCCGGCGACGCGCAGTGCTCGACGGTCACCGCGATCGTCCGGGACTTCGACGATGACTTACTCGCCGAGCACATCGCGTTGATCCGCACGACCGCGGAGGACGTCGTCGGACGGGAGCCGCGAGCGCGGCTGGAGGTCGACGTCCATCACCAGTACCCCAACATGCGCTCGCATCTCGAGCCGTTCCCGGAGGTGGTGAGCGCCGCTGAGCGTGCAATCGCGGCCGAGGGGCTGGAGGCACAGCGCACGGTGATCCGTGGCGGCACCGACGGTTCGCGCCTGAGCGCCATGGGTCTGCCGACGCCCAACGTCTTCACCGGCGGCCATGAGTTTCACTCCGTGCGCGAGTGGGCGTCGTTGCACGACATGGCGGCAGCGGCTGCGGTGATCGTGCGGCTGGCGGAGGTCTGGACGCAGGAGGACCTGCGGGCGGCGGCGACCGCGCCGCGGGGTGCCGCGTCCGCGTCGCCCTAGGCCGGCGTTCCGGCCAGGCTGGCCCAGAGGTGCAGCACGGCGTAGCTGCGCCAGGGTGACCAGGTTGGCGGTGCCGCGGCGGAGTCGACGCCGAGCTCCCGTAACGCCTTCTGGACCGCGACGTCGCCATCGAGGAAGACATCGGGGTCGCCGAGGCGCATCGCGACGTAGCCCGCGGTCCAGGGTCCGATGCCCCAGAGCTCTTGGAGCGCGGCGGCATCTTGCGGCGCGGCGAGTAGCGGGTCGGCAGCGGCGAGCTCGCGGAGCGTGCGGGCGCGCGAACGCGGCATCGTGAAGACGTCGTCGGGCGCGGTGGCGACCTGCGCCGGGATCGGGAAGAAGTGCGTCAGTGCGCCGGCCGCGGTTGGGAGCGGCGTCGCGACCGCCGCCGTGATCCGCGACGCCAGCGTGCGAGCCGCCGCAACCGTGATCTGCTGACCGAGGACCGCCCGCGCCGCGATCTCCCAGCCGTCGACGACCCCGGGCACGCGCAGGCCGGGGCGCGCGTGGACGAGCGGGCCGAGGTGCGGATCGCCGTCGAAGTGCTTCGCGACCGCGCGCGGGTCGGCGTCGAGGCCGAAGAGCGCGCGGGCACGGCGGATCGCCTCCGGCTCGTCGCGCGCGTCGGCGAGGGTGAGATCGGCGGTGACGCCGTCGGCCACCGGAGCGAGCGCGAGGATCGCGGTGCCGTGCGGGAGCGCCAGCGTCCGGCGGTAGGTGCCGTCGCGCACCTCCTCGACGCCCGTGATCGCGCGGGCGGCAAGGAAGTCCAGGACGGCGGCGCCGTCGAACGGCTGGGCGGTGGGCAGGTGCATCGTGTTGGGGAATATCGTGCCGCGCGTGAAGATCGTGAGCGTCATGACCACCGCCGCGCGCGGTGGCGGAGAGTACGCCGCGGTCGATCTGCTCGACGCGCTCGGCCGCCGAGGCCACGAGTGCGTGATGCTCAGCAACGTGCCGGAGATCGCCGACGGCACGTCCGTACCCGTGCGGCCGGTCGACCTCGGGCCCAAGTTGTCGCGGTCGACCGCCGTCTCGCTGACGCTGCGCGCGCCGCTGGTCCTACGGGCGCTGCGCACCGCCCTAGAGCGCGAGGCGCCCTACGACGTGCTGCTCGTCCATTACAAGAAGGAGCAGTTGCTGGCGCCGTGGCTGCCGCGGCGGCTGCGCCCGACCCTAGCCTGGGCCGAATGGGGACCGGTGCCGCGCCAGCTGCACAGCGGCGCGCCGAACGTCTTGTATCGCCGGGCCGCGCGCGACGTCGGCGCCGTGCTGGCGGTCTCGACGGGGACGAAGGACTCGCTCGTGGAGGCCGGGATCGACAGCGCGATCATCGAGGTCGTTCCCAATGTCATGGACTTGGATGCGGTGCGCTTCGATGCTGCCGCTCGGACGCGCGTGCGCGGTGAGCTGGGCATCCCTGAAGGCGCGTTCACCGTCGGCTGCGTGTCGCGGTTGCACCCCAAGAAGCCGATCGACGTGCTCATCCGCGCTGCCGCCGCGCTGGGACCTGACGTCCACCTGCTGATCGCCGGCGACGGCGAGGCCGAGGGCAACCTGAAGGCCTTGGCCGCCTCGCTGCTCGACGACCGCGCGCACTTCCTCCCCACGCCCCATCGCGCGATCGGCGACGTCCTCTCGGCGCTCGACGTCTCGGTCTTCTGCCCCAGCCCGACCGAGGGCGCCCCACGCGCGGTCATCTACGCGATGGAGGCCAGCCGGCCGGTCGTCTCGACCGGACCCGAGGGCGTCGCCGACATGATCGAGCCAGGCATGGGCGAGATCGCGTTGCCGGAGCACGACGTGGCGGCGACGACCGCCGTCCTGGCCGCCTACCGCGACAATCCGGAGCGCGTGGCGCGCGAGGGTGCGCGAGGGCGCGCGCTGGCCGAGGAGCGCTACGACGGCGCCAAGATCGCGGCGCGGATCGAAGCGCTGCTCACGCGCTCCAACGCCTAGACGGCCTTGATGTTCAAGCTTGCCTCTTCCCCGATGTGGGACACCAGCTGGTGTACAGTGACACCATGGGAAGAACGCAAATCTACCTCGGCTCGGAGGAACTCGTACTCCTCGATCGCGCGTCGCAGGAGAGCGGCGCGTCACGTTCCGAGTTGATCCGCCGGGCAGTTCGCGCCACGTTCGGGGAGCAGGACAGAGCCGACAAGCTCCGCGCGTTGCAGGCGAGCGCCGGCTCGTGGCGCGGTCGCCGTGTCAGCGGCGCCGAGTACGTCGACGCTCGGCGCGGTGGCGATCTCAACGAGCGCCTTTCACGGCTCGGCGTCACGTGAAGCTGCTCGACACCAGCGTCGCCATCGATCACCTCCGGGGTGTCGAGCCAGCCGTCAAGGTTCTTACCCAGATCATCGAGGCCGACGAGCCGATCCTCGCGAGCGAGGTCGTTCGTTTCGAGCTGCTCGCCGGCGTGCGCGACCGCGAGGTCGACGCGCTGGAGATGTTTTTCTCAGCGCTCGCCTGGGTGCCGGTGGGAGAGGAGATCTCGCGAACCGCGGCAGCGCTAGCCCGGAACCATCGACGGTCTCACAGCGGCATCGACGACGCCGACTACCTGATCGCCGCCACGACGCTGCTCCTAGATGCCGAGCTGCTGACGACGAACGTCCGCCACTTCCCGATGCTCGATGGGCTTCGTCCGGCCTACTGAGGCCGGACGAGCGTGAGCAGTTGCCCCCAGTGCGCCGCGGCGGGCGCGATCTGGGCGACCAGTGCCTCGAGCTGGGTCCAGCCGTCGTCGGACTCCCAGCCCCAGTGCAGGGTGATCGGCGCCCAGATGGCCTTGTTGGTGTCCATCAACGCCGCCGCCGCGGGCAGGACCTCGCGCGCGTGGCCGTAGAGCGGCCAGTAGGACGGGAGATACAGCGCGCCGTCGCGCCATTGGGGCGTGGGCTGAAAGCCCATCGTCGCCAGCGTCTCGGGTCCGGAGCAGACGACGGCGAAGCGCTCGGCGAGCAAGGCGTACTGGTTGGCATCGAAGCGGTTGTAGGGCGCGACGAAGACCTCGGGGCGCGCGAGGCCGGCGTCGGCGAGTTCGGCCAGCGCGCTATCGAGTAGCGCGGCGGTCGCGGCCGCATCCAGGCCCGTCAGCTCGCTGCGTCGCCGCGGCGAAGCGTGGCGCGTGCGATGGTCGCGGCCATGCAGCGCCAGCGTCACGCCATCGCGCTCGATGCGCTGCAGCACCGCGAGCTCCCGGTCGTCAAGCGCGCGCCACGCGGTCTCGGCGGGGTCGAGCGGCCGGCGGCTCACCCGTGGTGGCACCGCGATGCAGTACGGCACACCGGCTTCGGTCAAGATGGTGTGGAACCGCTCGAAGCCATCGGGGCCAAAGCGCGCCGGCTCATCCCATGCCTGGTAGTGCGGGAACTCGTCGACGCGGACGAGGAAGCGCGGCGGCCCGGGCGCGTCGTCGCCGAGCACCTCCTCGCGCAGCGCAGCGAGCGGTGCCGCGACGGCCGAGTCGAAGTCCAAGCCACCGCGGCGACGACGGACGAGCTGGGCGAGCCGCACCGGTGCGGGCGGGACCGGCGCGGTCTGCAACGCGCCCAGGACCGCGGGCGTCGTGATCTCCGCGACGGTCGCCGCGCCGGACTCCAGCTCGCGCGCGAAGATGATCCGCGCCGTCTGGCGCGCGTCCGCATCGCCTGGGGCCAGCGCGTCGGCGTACACGTCACGCGTGCGCTGCGCGATCGCGTCCCAGGCAAAGCGCGTCTCGGCCAGCCACCGGCCCGCGACACCCCGCCGCGCGCACTCCTGGGGCCCCGCCGCGACGACGGCCCGCAGCGCGTCGGCCAGCGCCTCGGGGTCCGGCCGCGCGCAGAGCCACCCAGTCTCGCCGTCCTGGACCGCCTCGGCCAAGCCACCGACCGGATAGGCGACGACCGCGCGCGCGAAACCGTAGGCCAACAACAACACGCCGCTCTGGCTCGCGCGCGGGTAGGGGAGGACAACAGCGTCGGCCGCAGCGAACAGGTCGGCGGCGTCGGCCATCGGGACGAACTCGGCCCGCAGATGGACGCGACCGGCCAGCTCGAGCGCCGCGAGCTGCGCGGCCTCGGCCGCCGGCGCCCCGAGGTCCTCGCCGGCGATGATCACGTGCAGCTCTGGCACGGTGCGGGCGGCGCGCAGCAAGTCGCCGAGGCCCTTGTCGGCGCGCAGCTGCCCGAAGAGCAGGACCGCGGGCGCGCCGTCCGGGATACCGAGCGCGGCACGGGCGGCCTTGCGGTCGCCTTCACCGCCGGTGCGCGCAAGGCCGCCGTACTCGCCGTGCGGAATCACGATCGCGTGCCCGCGCTCAGACGCATAGGCGCGTGGGACATCGGCCTGCGCATGGACGATCGTCCTGGCCGTCAGCCGCGCGAGTGTGCGCCGCGTGCGCTCCAGCGACGCGGCGCGCTCGAAGGTGTTGTGCTCGGTCTGGACGATCGTCGCGCCGGCGGCGCGCAGCGCGGCGACCGCGACGACGCCCAGGCGCAGGTCCTCCCAGCCCTCGGTGTGGACGACGTCGGCGCCGCGAGCCAGCGCGACCAAGCGCGGGATCGCAGCGAGGAAGAGTAGGCCGTTGCCGACGCGCCCGAGATGGGCACGACGCAGCGCGCGGCCGACAGGCGCACCGTCGCGCAAGTAGCGGAAGCTGCGGTGGATGGTGACGCCGGGCACGTCGGGATAACGGTGGTCGCGCGCCGTGGCGAGGTCGACGGCCATGCCTTGCGCGGCAAGGGCAGCGACCAGTGCGGCGGTGTAGTCGGCCACGCCGCCCCGTCCGCCCTGCTCGATCACCAGCACCCGTCCGGGGCCACCCGCTCGGTTGCTCGCAACCACGGCTGCGAGCGTACAGGCCGCACGCTGAGATGATGCGAGCGAATGGCCGACCACGATCTGTTCGTCGCGGTGCAGACGCCGGTGCTCGGCACCGGGCAGGGACTCCGCGTCGCGACGCTCCTGCGCGCGCTCGCCGCGACCGGCCCCGGCGTCCACGTCCTCTACGTGCGCTTCGGCGCCGACGAGCCGGCGCCCGCGCTGCAGGCGGTCGATGGCCTGAGCTTCGAGGCCGTGGAGCCCTCGCGTGGCGCGCGACGCGCCTTGACCTATGCCGCGGCGCGTGCCCGGCGCCTACCGGCCGGCTGGGCGCGGGCGATCTCGCCCGAGCTGGTCGCCACCGCGCACCGCCGCGCCGGTGAGCCCGGGGTGCGGCGGGTGATCGCCGACGGCCCGGGCGCCGCGGCCGCGCTGCTGGACCTCGCGCGCCGCCGGCCGATGATCTACAACGCCCATAACTTGGAGTCGGCCTATCGCCACGAGCTGGCCTCCCGCGACCTCGGCTCGCCGAAGCTGCTGCGCGGTGCCGAGCGGCGGCTGTTGGCGACGTTCGCCGAGTCGTGGATGGTCAGCGAGGCCGACCTGGCCGGCGCCCGCGCGCTGTGCCCGGGCGCGGTGCTGCGTCTCGTTCCCAATGTGGTGGACATCGCCGAGATCGCCGCGGTGACCGTACAGGCGGGCGCCAACCGCGTGCTCATGGTCGCCGACTACTCCTACGAACCCAATGCCAATGGGTTGCGCTTCCTGCTGGACGAGGTGATGCCGCGCGTGTGGACGACACGACCCGACACGGTCCTGCGGCTGGTCGGCCGCGGCCTGCAGGATCCGGCGCCCGACGAGCCGCGCGTGCAGGCCGCGGGCTTCGTCGAAGACCTCGGCGCCGAGTACGCCGCGGCCGGCTGCGCGGTCGTGCCGCTGCTGGAGGGCGGCGGAACGCCGTTCAAGTTCTTGGAGGCCTTGGCCCACGGCGTGCCCGTCGTGGCGACGCCGCGCGCCGCCGCCGGGCTGGCCGTCCGCGCCGGCGAGCACTACCGCGAGGGCGACGACGGCGGGTCCTTCGCCGACGCGATCCTCGCGCTGATCGCTGGCGACGCCGACGCGCCCGCGCTCGCCGCTCGGGGCCGGACCCTTGTCGCCGAGCGCTACTCGCTGGCGGCGCTGGAGACGGCGGTGACCGCATGAGCGCCGGCGCGCGACTCACCGGCCAGGAGATCGTCTGCGTCGGCTTTGCCGACTGGGACACCGAGCTGTGGACCAACCAACATCACCTGATGTCGCGGTTGGCCAAGGACAACAGGGTGTTGTTCATCGAGTCGCTCGGGTTGCGCAGGCCGCAGCTGGCCGGGCGCGACGTGCGGCGGATCGTCCGGCGCGTGCGGCGCGGGCTCGGCGGCGCGCGGCGGGCGCCCGAGGGGTTGGATGTGCTGTCGCCGTTGGTCCTGCCGCTGCACGCGCGACCGGCCGTGCGAGCGATCAACGGCCGCCTGCTGCCCGCGCTGGTCGGGCGTGCGACGCGGCGCCTACGCTTCGAGCGCCCGATCCTGTGGGCCTACGTCCCGCAGGCCGAGGCGCTGCTCGAAACCCTGGAGCCCGCGCTGGTCGTCTATCACTGCGTCGACGACATCGCGGCGCAGCCGGGCGTCGATGCCGAGAGCTTCCGGGCCGCCGAGGCGCGCTTCGCCGCCCGCGCCGACCTCGTGCTCGCCAGCGCGCCGGCACTCGCAGAGCGGATGCGGGCGCTCAACGACAACGTGCTGTTGGCGCCCAACGTCGCCGACACGGCGGCGTTCGCCGCGGCGCTCGATGACGGCCCGACGGATCCGGCGATGGACGCCCTCCCCCATCCGCGCATCGTCTTCACCGGCGCCATCGTCGCCACCAAGCTCGATGTCGGCCTCATCGCCGATGTGGCCCGCGCGCGCCCGGACTACGCGTTCGCGCTCGTCGGGCCGATCGGCATGGGCGACCCGGGCACCGACGTCTCCGCCCTGCACGCCGTCCCGAACGTTCACTTCCTCGGGGGCCGGCCCCACGACGAGCTGCCGGCGGTGCTGCGCGCCGCCGACGCTGGGATCATCCCCTATGCGTCGAACCAGCTCACCGCAAGCATCTTCCCCATGAAGGTCTATGAGTATCTTGCGGCGGGCCTGCCGGTCGTCGCCACCCCGCTGCCGGCGCTCGCCGGCGTCGAGGCGATCGCCACGGCAGCCGACGCGCACGGCTTCGCCCAAGCGCTCGACCGTGCGCTGGCCCACAACGGCGATGCGGAGCGCCGGGCGCGCTCCGCCGCCGCCGCCGGCCACTCGTGGGACGCGCGCCTGGCCGCGATCGCTGCGGCAATTGCGGCGCTGCGCTGACGCGCGTCCGCCGTGCTCTGCTGGGCCGTCTGCCAGAATCCCGCGCCATGACGCCGCAGCGCACAGGATCGCGCGCTGGCGCTGTCACGGCTGAGCTCGTGACCTCCTTGGAGGGGCTCACCGAGCAGGTCCGTGACGCCTGGCGGCGCCTGGCGATCGGCGCCTCGCTGCCCTACTCGACACCGGAGTGGATGCTGGCATTCTTCGCCCACCACCATGTCGGCGCCGAGTTGCGCGTCGTCGTCGTTCGCGACGGGTCAGACGTCATCGGCATCGGGCCGTTCGTGTGCGGCCGTCCGGGACACCGGCCGCACGCGGTAGGGCTCCTGGCCTCCGGCATCGGCCAGCGGACGGGCCCCGTGGCCGCACCGGGGCGCGAGCACGAGGTCGGCGCCGCGATCGGTCGCGCGCTGACCGGCGACCGGGTCGACGTGCTCGCGCTCGAGGGCGTGGACGCGGCCGCAACCGTCGGGGCCGCGATCGCGACCGACTGGCGCACCCCGCTGGGCGCGACCCGCCTGGTCACCGACCGCACCGAGCCTGCCCCAGCCGTCACCATCCGCGCCGACGCCGACCACGACGCGTGGCTGGCGGCGCAGTCCAAGAACTTCCGCGAGGCGCTGCGGCGTTACCCGAAGGCGGTCGCCAAGCGCGGCGGCACCATCCGCCGCTCCGACGCCGCGACGCTGCCGGCGGACCTGGACGCGCTGTTTCGCCTGCACCACGAGCGCTTCGCCGTCCTGCGCAAGCAGAGCGCGCTGGACGACACGCGCCACCGCGCGCTCGCCGCGGCGGTGACGGCGATGGCGGCCGAGGAGCTCGTGCGCCTCTGGGTCATCGAGGCCGACGGTGAGGTCGTGGGCGCGCAGCTCTTCTTCGTGGCCGGTAGCCGAATGGCGGGATACACCGGCGGGACCAGCTCGAGCTGGGAGCGCCAGTCGCTCGGCCTCGTCCTGCTCGGGCAGGCCGTCATCGATGCGCACGGGCTCGGCTTGTCGGTCCTCGACCTGGGTGCCGGTGACCAGGGGTACAAGCAGCGGTTCGCCGACCACGACGAGCCGATCGCTTGGCAGGTCCTCATCCCACGGACCGCTCGCGGGGCGCTCGTCCACGCTCAGCGTGCTCCCGGTCATGGCCGCGCTCTGGCGCGTCAGGGCCTGCGGGCGCTTCCACAGGCCCGGCAGGAGCAGCTCGCGCAGGTGGTGCAGCGGGCCAGGACGATCCGGCGCGACCGCGGGTAAGGCGCTACCCGGCGCCGCCCGGCAGCGCGCGGCGCAGACGCGACCAGCCGCCAGCCGCCGTCCGCGGCATCGGCCGCGCCGGCAGCGGGCCGCCGGCGAGCACCGCGGCCGGCACCTCGACCGTCAGCCACTCGACGGCCCAGCCGTAGCCGGCCTCCTCGAGCGGACCCAGCAGCAGCGGCGGCCGCCGCTGCGCGTCGTGGGCGTCGGTGGCGACGTTATGGACGAGCCCCTCGTCCAGTGCCCAGCACGCGTACTTGCGCGCTGTCCGGCCGAACCGGCCGGCAAACGACGCGCCGGTCAGCGACGCGAGCGCGCCCCGGCCCACAAGCCGGCGCAGCAGCTCCGGGTCGCGCAGGAACGCCGGCGAGCGCTCCGGATGGGCCAGCACCACCCGAAATCCCTTGTCCTGCAGGCGCGTGACCAGCATCTCGAACTGGGGCACGACGGCCGAGAACGGGCACTCGACCAGCAGCGCGCCGTCGCGGCCGAGCGTCAGCCCCGCGAGCTCGGCATCAGACAGCGAGACGGCGTGCAGCAGGTCCAGCTCGGCGCCGGTCACCAGCTTCAGCGGAATGTGCGCACGCCCCAACTCGCCGACCAGGGCCAGCCACGCCTCGTGCACGACCGCCGCGGTGTTGGGATAGGTCGGCGAGACGTGCGGCGTGGCCGCCACGCACGTGATCCCCTCCGCTAGGAACGCGCGAGCGAGCGCCAGCGCGTCCGCGGTCGTCGACGGGCCGTCGTCGATGCCGGGCAGCAGATGGCAGTGGAGGTCGATCACCCCTCCATCATCGCGCGCTGGCTGGCTCCTTCGTCCGCTGCGTGACGTCCTTTAGGACAGACGTCCACAGAAAGCGATGTTGCGCGATGGATTCGCGGCCACGACCGATGCCGTGAAGGAAGCGCACCGGCGATAGAGCCGCCGACGCGCCGTCGCCCCCCGAAAAAGGCACCCCCGTCGCGAGGCGGGTCCGCAAAGCCAGGGGTCTCTCGCAGACCGCCCAGCTCCCACAAGGATCCCGATTACCCTCTGTTCCCCGCAGGGCGGCCGCCGCTTGGCCGCACCCAGCCTGTTCGTCACCGCAGCCGTCGTCCTGACGGCCGCCTTCGCCCCGTCCGCCGGGGCCGCCACCGCCAGCGCGGCCGCCGTCGGCGCCTACCATCGCGCCGACACCGCCGTCATCTCGGCCGCCGAGAAGGTCGTCAGCTGCGAGCGCGCCAAGGGCACCCGGAGCACGGCCTGCTCGGCCCGCCGCGGCAGCCTGCAGGCCGCCGGCGTGAGGCTCTCCCGCGCGCAACGCAGCGTCGCCCACTCCGCGCGCACCTCCTCGTCGAGCCGCCGTCAGAAGGCGCCGACGCTCACCGTCTCCGGCTCTACGCTGAAGTGGACCAAGGTCGCCGACGTCACCTCCTACGTCCTGGTCGCCAAGGTCGGCGGCCAGACCGACCGCTACTCGGTCGTCACCGGCACGACCACCACCCCGGCCGCACAGGCCGGCAAGACCGTGACCTATGCGGTCCGCACGGCGATCGTTGGCTCGGCCTGGTCGCGCGAGGCCAGGATCGCCTACCCGAATACGTCTGCGTCTGCCCCGCCCGCAGCGGTCAACCGGCCTGCCGCACCGAAGCCCGTTGCCAGCGACACGCCCGCCACGGGCACCGGCTCGGCGTCCACGCCGGCGCCCGCACCGAGCACGTCTGCCAACTTCCGCGTCGGCGTCGTCTCGGGCGCGGCCGTCAACTGGGAGCTGCCGTTCGTCAAGTCACTCGGCGCGACGTCAGCTCGCATGGAGTTCGACATCGACGCGCCGGCCGCCGACCTGGCCCCCTACATCGACGCCTACGCCCAGGCCGGCATCCAGCCGCTGCTGCTGGCCAGCTTCCAGGGCCGCACGCCGACCGCCGCCGAGGGCCGCAACCTCGCGACCTGGGCCGCCGCCTACGGGCCAGGCGGCACGTTCTGGGCGGGCAAGAGCTACAAGTCGAGCACCGCGGTCACCCGCATCGAGTTCGGCAACGAGTCCAACCAGAGCTGGCAGTACGCGCAGCTGCAGAACGACCCCAACTGGGCCAGCACGCCGTTCTACGCCTCCGTCGCGCAGGGCTACGCCACCGCCTTCAAGGCCGCTCACGAGGCGATCAAGGGCGTCAACGGCAACGTCGGCCTCCTGGCCATCGGCGACACGCCCGGCAACTGGGCCGCCTGGATGGACAACGTCTACGCGGCCGTCCCGGAGTTCAGCAGCTACGTCGCCGGCTGGGTCATGCACCCCTACGGCCCCGCCGCCCGCTGGCAGCCCGCCATGGACGACGCGCTGGCGCAGGTCGCCTCCCACGGCGCGCCGAGCACGATCCCGATCTATGTCACCGAGTACGGCATCGCCTCCGACGACGGCCGCTGCCTGGACGACAACTACGGCTGGGACAAGTGCATGACCTACGACCAGGCCGGCACCGCGCTCTCCAGCACGGTCGCCGCGATGCGCGCCCGCTACGGCTCGCGCCTGGCCGCCATGTACCTCTACCAGGCCCATGATCAGAAGCATTCCGGCAGCTCGGGGAGTCGCGAGTCCTACTTCGGTGGCCTCACGCTCGACGGCACCGCCAAGGGCACCTACACCACGGCGATCAAGACACTGCTCAGCGCCAGCGTCTGATCGCGGCGCCGCTCAGACGATCGGGCCGGCGGCGGGCTTATCGCGTCGCCACAGCGCCGACAGCAGCGCGAGCTGACCGGCAAACAGCAGCGTGAACCGGAGGTCGCTGCCCGAGAACGTGGCGGTGGTCTCGATGACGGCCAACCCCACCAAGCTGCACAACGACCCCAGCCCGAACGCGCGGATGACCGGGACGCTGGAGCGGCGCCACACGCGCAGCGACATCAGCACGCCGGCCACGAGCATCCCGGCGTAGGCCAGCAGCCCCAGCACGCCGAGCTTCAACCACCAGAACAACATGGCGAAGTGCACGTACTGGTGCTCGGGATTGACCTCGACGGGCAACGGTCGTGCCGTCGCCTGCCACGGCACGCCAATCCCTAGCCCGCTCAGCGGCCCGGCCTTGATCGCGTGCCAGACGTTGGCGCGCTCGTCCAGCCGATAGCGCTCGTCGGGCTTGACCGCGATGCTGGACGGCGACAGGCTCTGGACGCGCTGGCCCAGCGGCGTGTCGGACTGCAGCGCGACGCCGCCCAGCGCCCAGATCGCCGCGCCGACGAGCACGGCGCCCGGCAGCACGACCTTGCGCCCACCCGAGGACAGGCCCAGCAGGATCACCAGCGCGAGCCCGAGCAGGTCGGCGATCCAGAACGAGCGCCGGTAGGACAGCACGAGCGACATCAGCAGCAGCGGCGCGGTCGCGGGCACCCACCACGGCAGCCGCACGCGCGCCAGCGCCGCGGCGACGATGCTCAGCAACACGACGGTCATCAGCCAGTTGGCCGCCGGCTCGTAGTAGGTCAGGTTCGAGCCTTCGATGCTGTCGCCGCGGCCGGTGACCACGACAAGCAGGCCCAACAAGGCCTTGAGCAGTGCCAGCGCCGTGCAGGCTCCCAGCAGCCGGACGACGTCGCGATCGCTCACCCGCAGGTTCGCGGCGACGAGCGGCACGATGATGATGTAGGCGAAGGCGTGAATCAGCAGGACCGCGGAGCTGACCCCGACGCCTGCCTCGCGGCCGACGACGATGCCCGAGATGACGCCCAGACCGAGGAGCACCAGCGCGAACGTCAGCGGCGGCGCCGGGAGCCGCACGGCCCGGCGATCCTGGATCACCTGCGCGGCGGTGCCAACCAGGGCGAGCGCCAAGAGCGCGTCGACCGGCATGAACCCCTTGATGAGGTCGTCGTATAGATGCTGCGTCTGTGGCAGCAGCCCGAAGCCCGCGTTCTCGCAGAGCACGACGGCGCCGACCGCCGCGACGAGGACCAGCCCCGGGTAGCGCACGGCGGCGATCCCCACGAGCACCACGATCGGCAGCGCCAGCCCGGCGATGCCGACCTTGAAGGCTGCGGCCACCGTCACCAGCGTGCCAGCGGCAGCGAGCGCGCCAATCGCGACCGACGTGCGATCCGGCGAGGTCAGGCGCCGTGCGGCAGGCAGGCGCACCCGATCGCTCTTATGCGTCGCGGCGCGCGGCCGTCTCGACGGGACGGCGCGACGCGGCCGGTGCAGCGTCGACGACACGGCCGGCGCGGGTCGCCGGGCCGGCGACGTCGGTCAGTGGCTCATAGCCGTAGCGCTTGGGCGCATCGCGCACGCCGGTCACGATCAGCCCGATGGGCTGGAGCAGGTGGCGGTCCAGGATCGACCGCGCGTTGCGGATCTCCTCGCGCCTGGTCCGGCCCGACCGCGTGACGACCAGGACGGTGTCGATCGCCGCGCTGTTGAGCAGGACCTGCGTGTCGGCCACCGGCAGCAAAGGCGGTGCGTCGATGACCAGCATCCGCCCCGTGTCCCCGCCGCGATGCGACAGCCGCATGAGCAGGTCCTCGAGCTCCTCAGAGCCGAGCAGCTCGGATGGGTTGGACGGCAGCTGCCCCGAGGGCAGGACCGTGAGGCTCGGCAGATCCTCAAACGGCGTGACGAGCGCCTCCGACAGCGTCGCCCGACCCGACAGCACCGTGGTGACGCCGCGGCGCGGCTCGAGCGGGAGGTGGCGGGAGAACGTGGGACGGCGCAGGTCGAGCTCGACGAGCGTCACCGAGCGTCCGGTCAGGGCGACGGCCTGAGCGAGGTCGACGGCGGCCGTGGTCTTGCCCTCGCCGGGCATCGCGCTCGTGACGAGCACCGTGAACACGGAGCGGTCCGCCGCCGAGATGTCCAAGACGCTGCGCAGGATCCGGTAGGGCTCGAGGCTCTCACGGCGGTCGATCGCCAGCGGCGCGCGGAAACCGGACTGCGGCACCGCGGTCAGTGCGGGCAGCTGGTACTCCGCCTCGAGGTCCTCGATGCGCGTGAGGCGACGGTCGACGGCCTCCAGCACGAAGACGATCGCGAGCCCCAGCGCCAGGCCGATCAGGACCGCGAGCCCCAGCGACGTCTTCAGACTCAGGCCCGTCGGGGTGCCTGCGCCGGCGCGGCTGATGATCTGGGCGTCGCCGTTGGCCACGGCGCGCAGCTGGGCCAGCCGTTGCAGCGAACTGCTGACGGCAGCCGCCCGAACCGAACCCCTGGGCAGCGACGCCAGCTGTGCCTGGAGCGTCGTCTCGGCGTGGTCGATGGACTCGACCTGGGACTTGGCCTCGAAGGCGATGTACTGCCGGGCAAACGCGTTGGCGACGGCCTGAGCCTCCTGCGGCGTGGCCTTCTCGGCGGAGATGTCGAGCACGTCGGCGTTCGGCGCCGCCGACACGCTGACGCCGCTCAGCACATGGCGGGCATCCCCGGCCGTCGAGAGCTCCTTGGCCACCGCGGCGGCCACTTCGTTGGAACGCGCGATCAGGACGTTGGTCGCCGCGGTGCGGGCCGGGTCGCCCGAGCTCGTGTTCACGTCGAGCGCGGTGTTCGACAGGCTGGCGACGTTGAAGGCCACCGACGCCGTCGCCGAGTAGGTCTGGTCGCGGCGCGCGTGCAGCAGGAGGGCGACGAGCACGCACGCGAGCACGCAGGCGACCAGCACGGCCCAGCGGCGCCCAAGCACCGCGAGCGCGTTGGCCACCGTGTCGCGACGGTCGGCTTCGGGCTCGCCGACGCCCGCGGTGGCGGACCGCGGCGACGGACGGCCCGTGGGTGGCAGATCGGTCATGCAGGGGCTCCTGACACATCATGATGACGGCGAACGAGGTCGGCGAACGCCAATCGGAAATGTTCGGGACCGAAGCGGCGCGCGTTGTCGCGGATCGCGGCTTCGTCCAGGTCGAGCCGCTCGAAGGCCAGGATGGCCTCCGCAAGCGCTGCGGCGGTCTGTTGCGCGAAGAAGACGCCGGTGACACCTTCGACGACGCTGTCGCGGATCCCGCCCTCGCCGTAGGCGATGACCGGAACGCCCGCGGCCTGCGCCTCGACGGGCACGATCCCGAAGTCCTCCTCGCCGGGGAAGAGCAGGGCGCGCGCGCCGGCCAACAGCGGGGCCAGCTCGTCGTCGGGCACGAAGCCGAGCAGCTCGGCGTCGGGCCCGGCGAACCGTCGGGCGCTCTCGAGCGCTCGACCGCTGCCCACCACCTTGACCCTGCGGCCCAGCTGGGCACAGGCGGCAAGCGCGACGTCGACGCGCTTGTAGGGCACGACGCGGCCCATCACGAGGTAATAGTCGTCCGGGTCGCGCGGCGATGCCAGGTGGCGGTCGATCGCGATCGGCGGGGCGATGACCTCAGCCTCGCGCCGGTAGTACTTGTTGATGCGCGCGGCGACGTGGCGTGAGTTGGCGACGAAGACGTCGGGCCGCGACGCCCCCGCGAGGTCGCGACGGCGCAGGCCGGGCATGAGCACGCGCGCGGCGCTCCGCGCGATGGTCCCGAGCTCCTCGCCCTCCAGGAACCTCGGCTCCCAGGCGTGACGCATCGGCGTGTGGCAGTAGCAGACGTGCAGCGCGTGCGGTGGCGTCAACACGTTCTTGGCGCACGAGTGGCTGGAGGAGACCACGAGGTCGTAGTCGGCCAGGTCGAAGGACTCGAACGCCGCGTTCATCAACGGCAGCAGCTTGGGGTAGTTGCGCCGCGCACCGGGGATCCGATCCAGGAACGACGGGTGCACGGCACGGCCGCCCAGCAGCTCCGACCACTCCGCGGGGTCATAGACCGACGTGTAGACGTCGGCCGGGCCGATCAGGTCGAGCAGCTCGAGCACGACCTTCTCTGACCCGCCGGGGATCGTGAGCCAGTCGTGGACGAGCGCGACGCGCTCGAACTCGTGGGAGAGCAGGGGTCGTTCACCGGGCATCGGGATCACTCGGGATATCGACGCTCGCGCAACGGTTCTTGAAGACGGGTGCTCACCCTGCGCGCGTCCGGCTCAGGCCGCGCTCGAACGTCCGAAAGACGGTCCATGCCGGCTTCCGGGTCCGATCGGCGCGCAGCAGGCCATAGTCGCCGAAGAGCTGGTCGCCGGCTCGGACCCGCCAGCTGCGCAGGTGGTAGTAGAAGACCGCGGTGGCGCGGTCGGGCTGCTGGAGCACGCCGGTCAGCAAGCGCCGCAGGTTGGCGGCCTGAGCGCGCTCGGTGAGGCACTGCGTCGAGCCGTTGCAGGTGGTCCATCCCACCTCGGTGACCCAGATCGGCATCCGCGCCTGGTCGCGCGCGGTCAGCGCTCCGCGCAGGTGGTCCAGCGAGCGCAGCGAGGCCGCGCCGTCGGCGGCGTAGGGATGGGCCGCGACGCCGTCGGCCGCGGCGAGCAGGCCCGGCTGCGTCCTCTCCAGGCGATCGAGCCAGCGAGCGTCCAGGTCGGCGTCGCTCGAGGTCGATGGATCGACCGCCAGCAGGAAGCGTGCCGCGGGGTCCGCGGCACGGCCGGCGCGGATCGCGGCGTCGGCGAGCGCCGCGTAGCGCTGCGCGGTGATCGCGCTGTGGCTTGGCCGTGCAAAGTACGGCTCGTTCCAGAGCTCGAACCACACCGGCGCCAGCCGCTCGTCGAGCGCCGGATGGGCACGCCAGAAGCTGCCGGACGGACCGTAGCGACCGACCACGGAGCCGACGAACGCCGCGTAGGCGTGCGCGTCGGTCGGCAGCGCGCCGTCGCGACCGTTCGCCCCGCGCGGAGCCCCGTTGAGGAGCGGCAGGACGCGCAACCCACGGTGCGCAGCGGCCACGAACAACCGGTCGGTTGCGCCCCAGCGCCGCTCGCCGCGGGCCGGCACGACGCTCGCCCCGTCGATCTCCTCGCGTAGCCACCGAGCGCCGGTCTGCCGCACCAGCGACTGCGCGCCGCCCACGCGAGCGCCCCAGCCGAGGGTGTTGGCGACCAGGCCCAGTCGGAGGGTCGGGCTAGCCGCGGCCGCGCCCCCGGAGGGGCGCACGGCGCGCGCGACGGCGACGCCGGCCACGGCGATCGCCACCACGGCCCAGCACGCGAGGACACGGACACGCATCGAATCCATCGTAGGTGGCGACGCGCGCATCAGAGGGACTCAGGTCGGGCGCGTGTCCCCCGCGATGCGCTTGCGCAGGAGCGGCTTGATCTCTGAGATCGACACCGCGCCGCAGCCGATCAGCAGCGACGGGTACAGCACCGCGGCGGCGACCGACAGCGCGGCGAGCCCGCCGCCCACCGCCTTCACCGCGACGAGCGCCGCGGTCAGCGTCGCCGCCGCCACGAGCACGCGCGGCAGACGCCCAACGGACACGACGCGCAGACCGCCAAGCCCGCGTACAGCGAAGGAGCCGCCCGTCCCGACCACGACGATCTCGGTCAAGAGCGTCATCCACGCCGCGCCCTGAAAGCCGTAGCGCGGGACGAGGATCAGGTTGCCCACCACGTTGACCACCAGGGCGAGGAGGCCGACGATGATCTGCTTGTTCTGGATCCCGAGGATCAGGAGCAGATTGGCGATGAGATAGCCGTAGCAGATGAACACGAACGCGCCGCTGAGCACCGGCAGCGCCGGGGCCGCCGGCACGAAGTCCTCACCGAAGAACAGCCGCATCAGCGGCTCGGCCGCGACCGCCGTGAAACCCACCGCGCCGAGCGAGCCGATGGCCAGGAACTCGGCGGCGAGCGTCAGGATGCGAAGCATCCGTGCTCGATCAGATATATAGAGCATGGTCATGATCGGCGCCAGCGTCGTGAGCACCGAGGCCGGGATGAAATGGGCCTGCTCCAGCACGCGGTACGCGGCGCCGTAGTAGCCGGCAGCCTGCGAGCCCGCCTGCTCGAAGACGATGACCTGGTCGATGCGCGCGTAGGCGTTGATCAGCAGGCCCGCCGCGCCCAGCGGCGCCCCGACGCGCACCAGCCGCACGATCGCCGCGCGCGACGGCCGCAGCCGGAATCGCATGATCTTCAGCGCGGCGAACGCCTGCATCGTCGCGGTCACGGCCGCGACTGCGGTCATGGCGGTCGCCATCGCGACGATCCCACCGCCGGCAACGTAGATCACGAGGACCGAGATGCCCCACAGCACGCTGTTGACCGTGAGGATGATCATCGGCCACGTGTTGCGCACTTGCAGTTGGTGGACGACCGCCAGCGACGAGCCGACGCCCAGCGGAAACCCGAGCAGCAGGATGATGCCGGCGAGCAGCATCGCGTGACTCTCCTGGATCAGCGTCAGGAGGCCGAGCCCGACGAGCATGACGGGCAGCGTGAGCACCAAGCGCGTGACGACGAGCGCACCGACCCAGTCGCCGGCGTGCTCGGGATCGGCCGCCGCCTCGCGGACCGCCACCGACTCCATGCCGAGGCTGGTGAAGAACCCCACGAGCTGGAACGTCGTGAGGATCGTCATCCACTGGCCGTAGCCGGAGTCGCCCAGGATCCGGACGACGAGGATCGTCACACCGATGCCGAGCGCGAGGTTCAGGACGCGGGTGGCGACCTGGACGAAGACGTCGCGAAACGCGTGCTCGCGCGTGGGCGTCGCCAGCGGGGCGACCTCCAGCGGCTCGGTGGCCGGTGCGTCGCTCACACGCTCGCGCCGCCGAGGCGCTGGACCTGCGCCGCCAGGAAGGCGTCGAGCGCACGGTGGACGGCCGGCTGCATCCGGACAACCTGCAGCGTGTGGGACTCCGCAGGGCCGGGCAGGCGCTCCACGGTGACGTTGGGCCAGCGGGCCAGGCGCGCGAGGTGGCCGCTGCGCTCGAGCTCGCCGAGCAGCGGCTCGCCCTCGGTGAAGCGCAGGACGATCTCGGTGCCCTGGTCACGCAGGCCGTCGAGCACGAGGTCCAGCGAGTCGCCTCCGGCGGCCTTCGCGCGCAGCCGGCCGGCGGCTCGCCGCGGCAGCTTGGCCACCATCATGATGATGGCCTTCGCCATCCGCCGCACGCGTGCCCAGGTGAGCTCGCCGGCGGCCACCCGCCGCCACACCTCGCCCCCGGCGAGACGGCGCAGGTGGCGAACCTCGGTGGCGCTGCCACGCGTGTCGTCGAACAGCAACATGCGCGTGTTGAGCAAGTCGAGGGCAACGATGCGCGGGTCGTGGCGAGCGCGCGTAAAGGCCCAGTAGGCGCCCGAGCACATCCCGATCAGCAGGAAGCGCGGCGGCAGCCCGAGGCCGGGCAGCGCGTCGAGCGCGATCGCGACCTGGTCGACGAGCGCCTCGTTGTACAGCGCGTACTCACCGTTCCACGGCGTCGCGGGTCCGCCGCCCTCGCCGATCCCGATCAGATCGAGCCGCACGGACGGAACGCCCTCGGCAGCCCAGCGGCGCGCGGCCTCCACCCACATGCGGTTGGCGCCGATGCGGCGCTCGGCGCCGACGTTGAGCAAGACGGCGGTCAGCGGCGCGTCCTGCGCGGTGCCCGCGGGGGGCGTCGCGACGATCCCGAAGAGCGATCCACCGTGGCCGGGCGCGGCGATCGCGACCGGCGCCTCGGTCACGCCGCCGGGCAGGTCGAGAGTGGGCGTCGCGGTCACCTGCGGCGGCGCGGTGCGGGGACCTGCTCCGGGAGCGCCGGCGGTCGCACGCAGCCAGCTCGCCACCGTCGCAAACGTCGCGACCGGCGCCAGCGATCGGTGTGGCTCGTCCATCAGCGCCGTGTAGCCCGGGCCGTCGGCGACCGTCACGTCGGTGCCGGCCGCAGCCAGCGCATCGCGCAGCTTCGCGTCGACGCTGATCGCCTCGCGCCCCAGCAGCAGCACGCGCCGCTGCTCGGCGCGTGGCAGCGACGTCGCGGCGAGGTCGATCGCCTGCAGCCATGCGACGCTCTCGGGCGCCAGTAGGAAGCCGCCGCTCTCCAGCGAGCCCTCGGGCAGCGGTGGCATCGTCGCAAGGTCCCAGTCGACGTCGTCGGTCCTGGAGATCCCAAGCCGCGCGAAGGCCGTCAGCTCGCGCACGAGCGTCTTGCCGCGCGCGGGCGTGCCCCAAAGGACGAGGTCGTCGATGTCGGCGCCCTCGACCACCGCCTGGCCGGCGACCAGCCCGCCGAGGCCGAGGCCGATCGCGACGACGCGGTCCGCGCCCGTGCGCTCGCGCAGCCACGCGGCGCTCGCGGCGACGGCGCGCGGCCAGGACGCAGCGCGGCCGGCGTCGCGCGGTGAGCCGCCGCTGTCGCCGCTGCCCGGCAGGTCGATGCGCAGCGCGGCGCGGCCCTCGGCCGACAGCGACAGCGCCCACATCCGCAGCGCGCGGTAAGCGCAGACGTCGTCGTAGCCGAACGGCGGCACAAGCAGGACCGCGGTGGAGACCGCGCGATCGGCGACGTCATGGAAGACCCCGAAGACGGGGTCGCCGACGTCGGCGCCGTGCAGGTACACGGCCGCCGGCGCGGGAACGGATCCGGACGCGGGAACGGGTGCGGTGCCGGTCACGACCATCGTCACTCTGCCACAGCCATCGGCGCATTCCCTGGACCATCCAGGGCTCGCGGACGTCTGATCTAGCGTCGCTTCTGCACGCTTCCAGTCCACGTGCCCGACAGCCGGGCGCGCAGCTGCGACGTGCCGATCGACGCCGGCAGCTTGATCTTGTAAGCGCCGAAGCGGTCGGTGCGCAGCGTCGCGCGGAAGGCGAGCCGACCCGAGCGGTAGACGCGCAGCGTGAACATCTCGACCTGCGACGCGGTGCCCGCGACCGTCACACGGCCCTTGCTCGCCGTCAGCTTCATCTTCGGCCTGGTCACCTTGACCTTCCTGCCGGCGAAGATGTCGCTGACCAGCCCGAACGCCGGCTTGCGCTGGCCGGTGGCCGTCAGCAAGCCGAACTGGTAGGCCGCAGACTGGTCGCGCAACGTGTAGACGATCGCGGCCTTGATCCAGTTGACCTTCTTGATCGAGCGCAACGTGTCGGCCAAGTTGTGCGCCTGGCCCGCGCGCGTGTTGCAGGCATGGTCGATCCGGAACGCCGGCCCCCCCTTGGCGTAGCAGCTGGTGAAGCCAAACTCGGCCAGCCACAGCGGCTTGCGGTCACCGTTGGCCTTCTGGACCGCGCGCGTCGTGCTCAGCGCCGAGAGGGTCAGGTCGTAGAAGTGCACCGACAGCGCGTCGTAGTACCCCTTGATCCCCGCGGCATACAGCGCCTTGAGCCACTTGCCGTTGCCGCCGACGAACGAGCCGGCCAAGACCGGCACCTGCGGCGCGACGCGCTTGATCGCGGGATAGACCGCCTTGGTCAGCGCGACGTACTTGGCGACCTTGTTGGGGCCGGCCCAGTAGTTCTGGTTGACCTGGTCGGGCTCGTTCCAGACCTCGAAGGCGGCGATGTCCTTGGCGTAACGCTGGACCAGGAACGTCGAGACGTCGACGAAGCCCTGCGTGCCGGACGGTTGATAGCGCGTCACGTCGTGCGTGTTGGGGTTGGCGCCCGCGCACGTTCCCCTGCTTGGCGAGATCGACGCCCAGCATGGCGTCGAGTCGACGAGCAGCAGCACCTTCATCCCGCGTGCCGACGCGCCCGCCACCACGTGGTCGATCGCGGCCAGCGCCGCCGGATCGCGCTGCCCGGCGGCGATGGGCTCGAGCGTGGACCACGACACCTCCACACGAAGGACCTTGGCGTGCGTCGACTGGGCCGTGTCGAGCGCCTTATCAGCCTCGGCGGAGCTGACCCAGGGCAGCGCCTCGACGCCCTGGACGCCGTACAACGGGGTGGCGGAGGCGGCGCCGCTAGCGGCCGTCAGGCACAGGAGGGCGGCGGTGAGCAGGAAGATGACGGCGCGAGACAGCGCCCGCGGCGACAACGGCGTGGGGATCGGCACGCCGTCAGTGTGACACGCGCGTGCGGATGAACCGCAAGTTGGAGCGCAGCTAGCGGCCAAGCTTGGAGCGGGCGATACGAGCGACCTGGCGGACCGAGCCGGCAAGATCCTGCTTGACGACGGTGCGCGTCGTGGGAACTGCCTCGGTCGACTTGCGCATCCAGCCCCACTGGCCGTCGGTGCGGAACTCGTCGTACTGCGGGTGCGTCAGCGCCAGCAGCTCCCAGATCTCGTGCACCTGGCGCAGGTCGCGCTGAAGCTGCGGAAGGCTCGGCTCGCTGTCGCCGATCTGCCAGTCGAGGTCGTCGAGCAGGATCCAGCCGCCGGGCTTCAGCAGCCGGTCGACGAGTGCGAACGCCAGCGCGTCGGCGTCCCAGGTGTGAGCGCCATCGATGAAGACGAAGTCATACAGCGGCTCGATCCGCTCACCGTCACGCAACTGCTCACGGAGCTTCTCGCGCAGGAACCAGGTGTAGCTGGTGGCCTCATAGTTGAGGCTGACGCGGTGGGCCAGCCCGGCGCGATCGACGGTCTCGCGCGCCGGCGGCCGGCGGTCGTGCGCGACCTCGAGGTCGACCGAGGTCAGCTGCCCGTGACCGTTGGCCTCGAGCGCCGAGGCGATCCACACGCTCGAGGCGCCGTGGGCGAACCCGAGCTCCAGGCAGTGGTCGAAGCGGTGCTCGCGGACAAACTCGTGCAGCTCCTGACCGGCGGCAGACGACGTCCCGCCCCCCACGCCTTCGAGCAGCTCGCGGACTTGCGCGACGGTGGTGACGGCGGTGACGGCGGTCATCGGTCGGCGACCCTAGCAGCCGTGCGGGGGCGCGCCTGGACGGCCGTCCGGCGGTCGATCTCGGCCAGGGTCGGCTGGCGGGCGCTTAGCGGAGGGGGCGGCGGAAACGGTGAGGGTCGCGGTGAGTTGGAGGCCGATGACGACTACCAGTGGTCGCGGCAGTAGTCCTCGACCTCGATCTCGGGCAGTACTCGTGTGCTGTTGTTCATGCGCACCCAGAACTTCTCGCTCTTATCGCTCATCCTCGCTCTCACCGGCTGTGACGAGGATGCGACGTCGATTCGGCAGATCTCGACGTCGTTGATCGCTTCGATCCGTGTGCGTGTCCGCATGACGGCCGTGTGCGTCAGTGCCGCGGCGAGGTGGGTCGTCAGCCAGTTGACGAGCCCGTCGACGTTCGACGGCTTGACGAGCGGCGTGTCATAGGCGAGCCCTATCGGACGGCGCTCATCATCGACCCCAACAAACAGCGTCCCGCCGTCGGTGTTGAGGAATCCCGCGATCGTCTTGACCACCGCGTCCTCCATCCGCTTGTCCTTGACGCTCTCGCGAACGTTCCAGCGTGCGGTCGCTTTGAACTCGACGGCGAACGTCTCGTCGCCTGCGATCAGCTCACGGCTGGTGACAGCGAAGAACGCGTCCTTGCCTCTGAGACGCTCCGCGACGGCCTCGGCAAAGGCCGGGTCAGCATGGATTTGTTCGATGACGGCTTGGGTGACCTGCGTGACGTCGAGCTGCTCGATCGTCACCGCGGGTGCGGCGACGGCCACCGCGGCGCGTTCGTCAGACTCGTCATAGACGCTGTGCCCGTTGTCGTAGTAGCTCGCGACGATGTGGTTGAAGACGGCGTCGGTCTTGCGTTGCCAGGTGTCAGAGTCGTAGGCGTCCGGGAGGTCCTCAAGGACGTCGCGGACCAAAACGCGTGCTGCCTCACGCGTCTCGACCTTGCGTCGCCAGTCAAGAACGAGTCGATTGGTGATGCGCTCCAGCAGCGCTCGGGCAAGCTGCTTGACCTGTGCGCGCTCATCGTCTGTCAGAGCCGGGTCCGGCTTGGTGAGGAGATCGAAGACGGCGAGCTCTGGTTCGTCGAGTCCTTCACGGACCGTTCGGGCCTCCTCGTCGGAGAGGTCGCGTGAGAGCGCCTGGATATGCCTGAGCATCTCGTCGACGTTGAGGCTGCCGGCGTTGTACGCGGCGATGAGATCACGCAGCCTTCCGACGAGATCAAGTCGGCCTGGGTTGCGGCGCGCGCTCGCCTCGAGCTGCTCGCCGAGGTGCTTGGTCAGGCGTTGCGTCGCAGAGCGTTTACGTCCGGCGAACCTCGCTGCGAGCGCGTCGAAGTCGATCGTGTTGAGGTCGATCAGCGTGTCAGCGTCGGCACCCTCGGCCGCGGCACGGATGACGTACTCCTCGGCACCGACGGAGCGATCGAGCAGCTCGTTCACCGCGCCGGCGACCTGCGTCACGTCAGGCGGCTCGTCCAGCGAGCGGATCCGCTCGGCGATGTTGCGCGCCACGCCGACGAGCCGTGCGTGCGGCGCCGCGGCCGGGTCGGGCAGGATCGCCGCGAACAGCCGGCGCACGCGGTCGGAGCGCTCGAGATACGCGCGGCGCGTGACGTCGTCGATCAGGAGCGCTTCGACGGACGCGTCGCGAAGCGCGATGAACTCAAAGCCATCGGCCTTCGCCAGCTCGTCGAGGTCGACGTCCCACCGTTCGGCAAACGCGACCAGCTCGCCAACCTCGTCCTCGAGCTCCTCGACCAGCGCAGCCTTATCGCGGATCACGGCCTGCGCGTACTCTCCCGTTGCGCCCGGCAGCGTAGATCGCAAGGGCCTCCTCGAGGTGGCGGAACACGCCGATGTAGTCGACGATCAGCCCGTTGTCCTTTTCCGGGAAGACGCGGTTGGCCCGCGCGATCGTCTGCATCAGCGTGTGGTTGCGCATCGGCCGGTCGAGATAGATCGTCGAGCACGACGGCACGTCGAAGCCGGTCATCCACATCGCGCAGACGAAGACGAGCCGGAGCGGATCGTCGTGGGTCCTTGAAGCGCTCGTCGAGGTCCTCGTCGAGCATCCGCTTGCGGTGCGGCACGATGTCGAGGCCGAGCTCCTGCATGTCGGCGATCTCGTTCTGCGACTGGGAGACCACGACAGCCATGTCGGTCTCTCCATGAACGCGATCTGCGCGTCGACGCCCTCGCGCTCCAGCGGCGGGAGCCGCTGTGCCAGCGTCTCCAATTCGATGAGATATCTTGACCATTCTTCGCCGACGAGGTCGTACATCCGCACCGCGGTGGCCTTGTCGATGGCGACGAACATCGCCTTGCCGAGGAACCCGCGACCGACGAAGTGACGGACCAGATCGGCGGCGATGCGTCGCAGCCGCTCGGGGCGGGTGATGCAGCTGGTACTCGGTGCCGAAACGCCGAGACAGCGCGCGCTCCTGTTGCTCGTCGAGCTCGGCCTCCTCGAGAATCGTCGTGAGCTCGTCGGTCGAAGCGCTCGTTGACGAGCTGCAGCTCGGGGATGCGGTTCTCGTAGTACAGCGGGACGGTCGCGCCGTCCTCGATCGAGTCGCGGAAGTTGTAGATCGAGACGTAGTCGCCGAAGACCTCGCGTGTGCGCTCACTCGCCGGCGATCAGCGGCGTGCCGGTGAAGCCGATGAAGCTCGCGTTCGGCAGCGCCTGGCGCATGTTCAGCGCGAGCGTGTCGTACTGGCTGCGGTGCGCCTCGTCGGTGATGACGATGATGTCGTCGCGCTCGCGAGCAGACCGGCATCGCTCGTCGCGCTCGGCGCGGAACTTGTGGATCAGCGTGAAGACGTAGCGGTGGTCCTCGCCCAGCAGCCGTCGCAGGTGCGCGGAGGAGTCGGCCTGCACATGCCCGTCCGACGACGCCGGCGTCGGCGAACTCGCCGTAGAGCTGGTCGTCGAGCTCGGCGCGGTCGGTGACCATCACGAACGTCCAGTTGCCCGGCTCGCGCCGCAGCACCTTCTGCGTGAAGAACAGCATCGACAGGCTCTTGCCGGAGCCCTGCGTGTGCCAGAAGACGCCGAGCTTGCCCTCGCGCGTGCGCTCGTCGCGCAGCGCGCGGATCGCCGCGTTGACGCCGAGCACCTGGTGGTTTTGCGCGAGCACTTTGATCAGCCCACCCGGCCGCTCGATGTAGGCGACGAAGTTCTCGACGGCGTCGAGCAGCCGCTCCGGCTCGCACAGGCCGCGGATCGCCGTCTCGAGCGCGACGACGCCCGGCTCCTCCTCGCCGTCGACCTTCTTCCAGTCGCCGAAGCGCTCCCATGGCGCGAACGTCGCGCCGACCTTCGCCTCCGAGCCCGTTGGAGAGGATGACAAGGCCGTTGGGCGTGAACAGCTGCGGGATCGTGTCGCGGTAGTCGGTGAGGTTCTCGTCGTAGGCCTCCTTCGCGGACTTGTGCGATGCCTTGAGCTCCAGCAGCACGAGCGGGATGCCGTTGACGAAGCAGACGATATCCGTGCGCCGCGTGTGCAGCGGGCCGGTGATCCACAGCTGCGAGACCGCGAGGAAATCGTTCGCCAGCGGATTGCGCCAATCGACGAAGCGGACGGTCTCGGTCTCCCGTCCGCCGTCGTCGTCGGTGAACGCGACCTTCGCGCCATCGCGCACCAGCTTCCAGACGGCCTGGCTCGCGCGAACGCGATCCATCGCCGAGCGATCGACCACAAGCTGCTCGACCGCCTGGTCGATCGCAGGCGGCGGAAGGTCGGGGTTGAGCTGCGCGAGCTTGGGCCGTAGGCGATGACGCAGGATCACCTCCGACCGGTCGTCACGCCCCGGGTTGCCGGTGGCGGGTGAGTCCGGGCCGTATGCCTCGGTGTAGGCGTCGATCGTCTCGTAGCCGAGCGACTCGAGCAGCGCAAGCGTCGGCTTCTCGACCAACCCCAACTCTGAGAACGCCTCTGGGCTCACGCAGCGATCTCCTCGGGGAGGAGCGCGGCGAGGTCAACATCGGCGATGTCGACGCGGCCTGTCACCAGGCGGGGAAGCAGGAGGTCGCGGGTGTGCGCGAGAGCAGCGTTTGTTGACCGAAGCCCGGACATAGAGCCGAAACAGGCCTGGTGCGCCGAGTCAAACGTTCGGACGAGTACGTTCGGCGGCACGATCACCGGCAAACCGTAGGCCTGTTCACGGCTGAGACCCGGAACCGCTGCATGCGAATCGATAAACGCCATGTCGCGAAGCTGCCAGTACAGGAGCCCGAGGGGCAGATCCGACTCAACAAAATAGGTCGTGTCGATCGGGAAGAACGGTCGATCGATCCACCAGACCGAACCCACGTTGCCCTTGCGGCCGAGAACGATCCCTGGCGCTTCAACGAGTGCCTCATCGTGCTGGTCGATCACGCCAGCGGATGAGATCACCGGAACCGTCCCTGAGCGGCGGCTCCTGGCCGGAAGCGCCTTGCCGTACCTCAAGGTGGCCACATCGCGTAGGAGGGCGACGTTCCATCCGGAGGGCACGCGCGAGCCGTTCATCGAGTCGTGGAGGGTCACATCACAGTGGCCTGGGAACCGGAACCGCACGAACCACTCGCGGTACAGCGAACGCGCAAGGTCTTCAAGCAGTTCTATCCGCCGCTTGTTGATCGCGATGAGCTCGTCGAAGACGCCGAGGACCGCGGCCCGGCGCTTCTGCTCAGAGAGCGCGGGTAGATTTGGGATCTCAAACGTGCGGATGTCACTCATGTTGAGATGCGCCACCGTTGATCCGGTCGCCATTTCGTTCATGCGCGCTTGAAGATCGACGGCGGCGAGCCGGTACATCAGAAACCGGCTGTCCACGGTCTTGCCGGGACGGAGCAGCACGGTGCGCTGTCCGAGAACTGGTTGGACGCCCTCCGGGACGCGGGCGACACCGCCAACCGGCGCCTCGCGCGCCAGGATGAGATCGCCGGTTTGTGGCTCGCCGCGACGCGTCCACTTGGCGTAGGTGTCGGCGTTAACACGTTGGGCCCGAGCGAAGTCCACGCGGGCGTTGCCGAGGTCGGTCGTGCGGACGAGCGGGTGCTGGCCGTCCGAATCCTTAGGCGCGGTCTTGTGTTCCGAGTCTGCAATCAGCGTGCAGAGGTCGGCGAGCGTCGGATTGCTCACGGTGCGCCTCCGAACCCATCCGCGGTCACTACGTCCATCAGGTCGCGCGCAACATATCGCCGCTGACCGCGTGCACCTTGAGCGGCTTCCTCCAGCAGTCCGGCATCGGCGAGCTGGCGCAGGAGCCGGAGCGCGGTTGGTCGTGCGACGCTGAGGCGGGCTTCGACGAGTCGGGTTGTCACGATCGGGTTCTCGCACATGAGGTCGACGAGTTGTAGTGCGTTAACGCTGCCGAACACAGTTGCTTGCGCGCGGTAGCGCTCGCGGAGTTCGATGATCTTCTCGGCTCGCCTCACGGCGTCGATGGACTGTGAGCGCACGGCCTCAAGGAAGAGCTCGATCCATGGCAGGGCGTCGCCGTCGGTACGGGTCGCGCGTAGCGCGGCGTAGTAGCGGTCGCGCTGATGCTCGATGCCGGCGCTGAGGTAGAGCAACGGCGCTGTCAGCCGCCCACGGACGATGAGAAACAAGACCAGCATCAGGCGTCCGAGCCGGCCGTTGCCGTCGAGGAACGGATGGATGGTCTCGAACTGGACGTGCAGCAGCGCGTCCTGGACGAGCAGCGGCATCTCCGGTTCCTCGTTGGCGAAGCGCTCCCAATCTGACAGTGCTTCGGAGAGCGCATCGGGTGGGGGCGGCACGAAGCTCGCGGTCTGAAGTGGGGAGCCCGGGGCGCCGATCCAGTTCTGCGTCGTCCGGAACTCCCCGGGGCGGCGCTCGGCGCCACGCACGCCGCTCAGCAGCCGGCGATGGATCTCGAGCAACATGCGGTTGCTCAGCGGCAGTCGGGGTGCCTCGGTGACCGCCCACTCCATCGCATCGACGTACGCAAGGACCTCCTCGACGTCCGCGTTCGGCTGCTCACCAGCAGCGCCGAGCTCGAAGATCTCGGCGAGCGATGCCTGCGTCCCCTCGATCATCGTCGAGGCCACGGCCTCACGAAGAAGGTACGGCCGGATCAGCAGGTGCGGGTTGGGCAAGAGCTGACCGACACCGGCAAGGCGGCCAAGAGCCGCTTCGGCGTCCGCAAGCAGGGGCACGAGCCGAGCAGGGAGCTCGAACGACCGTGGCAGCGGCGCTGGGAAATACGCGACATAGGCGTGCGCTCCGATGGTCCGCCGCGCTTCACCAAACGCGGTGCATGGGAAGTCGGCGGAATCCACGAGCGCAACCTACGTGACCCTAACGAAAAGAGCAACACGCGTTAGAGACATTGCGGGACTGGAACGTGCGTGTTCGAGTCAGCGTTCGAGCAATTGCGACAGGACCTGATCGACGCTCGCCTCGAGCTCGCCTGCGCGCACGGCGAGCTCGCGCAGTTCCAAGTGGGCAGCGGCGAGCTTCTCCTCGAACACCTCGTCGTCGAGGTCTTCGACTTCGGTGCCGACATAGCGGCCCGGATTGAGGCTGAAGCCCTGCTCGGCGATCTCCTCGATTGTCGCGACACGGCAGAGACCGTTGACGTCGGCATAGTCGCCGTCGGGAAACCGATCGCTGAACAGCGGATTGGTACCCGAAGCGAATTCGGGATCCTCGCCGCGATATAGACGGACGATGTTGGCGAGGAACTCGATCTGCTCGTCGGTGAAGTCGCGGTGCGCGCGGTCGATCTGGCGAAAGGTCGCGCGGGCATCGATGAACAGCACCTTGTCGGCGCGCTCGGTGCCGCCCTTGCCGCGATCGAGGAACCACAGGGTGACCGGCAGCGTCACGGTGTAAAAGAAGTTCGGACCGACCGCGACCATGACATCGACGACACCAGACTCGATCAGCTTGCGGCGGATCTCCGCTTCGCTATGGCGCGCGTCGGCCGCCGAGTTGGCCATGACGAACCCGGCGCGGCCGTGCTCGTTGAGCGCCGTGGCGAAGAGCTGGATCCAGATGTAGTTGCCGTTGTCGGCCTTCGGAAGGTCCGGAAAACGGGCATCGTCCTCGAGCTTGGCCTTGTCGATGCGGTCGACGTTGAACGGTGGGTTGGCCATCACGAAGTCGAACCGGCCCGCGCTCTGGTGGAGGTCGTCGTAGTAGCTGTTGCCCTCGCCGATCTCACCCGAGAGCCCGTGGACGGCGAGGTTCATCCGAGCGAGGCGAACCGTCTCGCTCGTCTTCTCCTGGCCGTAGATCGACAACTCGTCGCCTGGCGATTGCTTATGACGCTCGACGAAGTGCGCGGAGTGGACGAACATGCCGCCCGATCCACACGCCGGGTCGAAGATCCGGCCGTGGTATGGCTCGATGATCTCGACGATCAGCCGTACGATCGCGGCGGGCGTGAAGAACTCGCCAGCGCCCTGGCCCTCGGTCAGTGCGAAGTTCGCAAGGAAGTACTCGTAGACCAGGCCGAACGCGTCGCCTTCGAGGTCCTTTGTGTAGCTGTTGATGTGTCGCAGCAGCGACGTGATCGTCGCACTGTCGATCGCGGTGTAGTTCTTCGGGAGCACGCCCGACAGGTCCGGGTTGTACTCCTCGATCGCGCGCATCGCCGTGTTGACGGCCTTGCCGACATCGGCGTCCTCGGGGAGTGCCAGAAGGTTCTCGAAGCGCGCCTCGTCGGTGAGATAGATGACGCGCCGAGCGTGGTATTCCGGCGGACCGATCTTGCGGCGGGCCGACGCCTTCGCCTCGATAGCGTCATGCGCCGCGCTGAACTTCGCGTCGGCGAAGCGCAGGAAGATCAGGCCGAGGACCGGGGTCCCGTACTCGGAAGCCTTCAGCCCCGAGTTCGCGCGTAGTTCGTCCGCAGCGTCCCAGAGACGCTTTTCGAGTTCGGCGAGGTTCGGAGCCATCCGGAATGAGCGTACAGCCGGTCCGCCGCGCCCGATCAGCGATCGCCGGCCTGGCGCCGCAACTCGGCCAGCATCAGCTTGGAATGCATCGCTCCCAGCAGCTCGCGCAGCGGCTCGGTGCCCGACGCGATGATGTCGGCCGCGCGGTCGGGCTCGACCTCGCCGGCGAGGCGTCCGAGCATCGTCGCGATCTCCTCCTCGACCAGCGGCTGCAAGGCCTCGCGGTAGCGCAGCGTGTCGTAGACCGTGAAGCCCAGCGTCTCGTCGTAGCCGCCGGCGCGGAAGCGCACCATCGCCTCGATGATCGCGACGTCGTCAGCGTCGTAGCCGCGGCCGTTGGGCGTCAGCACACCGATCTCGACCAAGCGGTCCAGGACGACCTTGGGCAAGTCATAGCGCTTGCGGATCTCGGCCGAGCTGACCCGCGCCGACTCGCGCCGCTCCAGCGCGCGCTCGATGATCTTGTCCTCCAACTCGACCAGCGCCAGCGCGCGGTCGGGGTCGTCGTCGAGCATGCCCTTGATGACCTTCAGGGGCATGAAGCGATCTTCCTGCAGGCGCTTGATGAGCGTGATGCGCTCGACGTAGGCCGGCGGGTAGTAGGCCATGTTGCGCGAGGTGCGCACCACACCCTCGCCCTCACCGTCGAGCAACCCCTCGCGCAGGTAGTGCTTGATCGTGCCGGCCGACACGCCGCTGCGCTGGGCCAGCTCGCTCATCTTGAGGAGGCCGTCGTCGTTCATGACGCCAGGAACGGACTCGCGGTCGCGCTCGATCCGGCGGCGCCCGCGACGGCACCGTCGGCCAGCAGCTGGGCGATTTCCTTTTCGGAGAACCCGGACTCGCGCAGCACCTGCTCGGTGTGCTCGCCCAGCGCCGGGCCGCCGCTGCGGACCTGGCCGGGCGTGCGCGAGAGCTTGACCGGCATCCCGAGGCCCTTGACCATGCCGGCACCCGGCTGCTCGAACTCGATCACCATCTCACGGGCGCGGACGAGCTCGGACTCCAGCGCTTCCTCGACCTCCAGCACCGGCTCCAGGCAGCAGTCGTGCTCCTGCGCGAACGCCGCCCACTCGGCACGCGTGCGTCCGGCGAAGATCGCCTCGACCTCGGCGTGCGCGGGGCTTCCGGGTGCCTCGAACTGATGCGCGAGCAAGTCCTCACGGTCGACCCCGTGACACCACGCCGCGAAGAACTTCGGCTCCAGCGCCCCGAGCGTGACCCAGCCGTCGGCGCACTTGTACGGGCGGTAGCAGAGCAGCGAGCCGCTGAGCATCTCTGCACCACGGCGTGGCTGCTCACCAGCCGCGAAGACCCGCGCGGCGACCATCGCCAGCCACGAGAGCGCGCCGTCGAACATCGAGACGTCGACGAGCTGACCCTCGCCGCTGCGGTCGCGCTCACGCAGCGCGGCGAGGATGCCGAAGGCGCCCATCAGCGCGCCGCCGCCGAGGTCGGCGATCTGGGCGCCGGCCTGGGTCGGTGGGCCGTCGGCGTCGCCGCTGATCGCCAGGACGCCGTTGAGGCCCAAGTAGTTCATGTCGTGGCCGGAGCGCTGGACGTTGGGTCCGGTCAAGCCGTAGCCGGTGATGGCGCAGTAGACCAGCCGCGGGTTCTCCTGCTTGAGGCGCTCGTAGCCCACGCCGAGGCGGTCGAGCACGCCCGGGCGGAAGGACTCCAACAACACATCAGCGTCGCGGACCAGCTTGAGCAGGACGTCGCGGCCGGCCTCGCTCTTGAGGTCGATCCGCACCGAGCGCTTGCCACGGTTCAACGACAAGAACAGCGCGCTCTTGGCCGTCTCCTCCGCACCCTCGAAGGCAGGCGGCGACCAGCGGATGTAGTCGCCCATGCCGGTGTCCTCGACCTTGATGACGTCGGCGCCGAAGTCGGCGAGCAGCAGCGAGCAGAAGCCACCGGGAAGCAGGCGGCTCAAGTCCAGGACCTTGAGGCCTTCGAACGGCAGGCCGCTCATGCTGGCGCTCCGGCGCGCGCCTTCAGGCCGAGCAGCGCCCGTGCTTCTTCAACCGTCGCCGGCCGCCGCCCCGCGTCGATCGTCATCTGCCGCGCCTTGGCGATCAGCTCACCGTTGGAGCGCGCCATCTCGCCGTCGGGCAGATACAGGTTGTCCTCGAGGCCAACCCGGATCGAGCCCCCGAGCGCGAGCGCCGCGGCGACCATCGTCCATTGCACGCGCGAGATGCCGATGACGCCCCAGTGCGCGTCGACTTCGGGCAAGTTGTCGGCCATCGCCGCGAGGTTGCGCGCGGTCGGGCGGATGCCGCCGGTCACGCCCATGACGAAGTCGGCGTGCAGCGGCGCGTGCAGCACTCCCATGTCGAGCAGCGGCCACAGCGAGCCGACGTGGCCGAGGTCAAAGCACTCGTGCTCGGGCTTGATGCCCAGCTCGTTCATGGCCTTCAACAGCTCAATGATCTCGTCGAACGGGTTCGGGAAGACCGTGGAGAAGACGAAGTCCTTGCGCCGCGACGAGTACTTGGCGTAGTTCATCGACCCCATGTTGAGTGCGGCCACCTCGGGCGGGCAAGCCTTCAGATAAGCGATGCGCTTCTCGACGCTGACGCCGATCGTGCCGGTCGAGAAGTTGAGGATCGCGGCGTCGCCGATCTCGGCGCGGATCGCGTCGTGGATCGCGGTGAAGTCCTCAATCTCATAGCTCGGCGTCCCGTCGGGCGTGCGGGCGTGGATGTGGATGTGCACGCCACCCTCGTCGACGATCCGCCGCGCCTCGGCGGCGTACTCTTGCGGCGTGTACGGAATCGCCGGGCACTGGTCGCGGTTGGCCAGCGCGCCGGAGATGGCGCAGGTGATGACGACGGGGTGCTCGAGGCTCAAGGCTCGCTCGCTCCAAGGTGGAAAGTGGGACGTGCCACTTTCCACTCTTTCGCACTCGGCGCTCGACCGCAAGCCGCGTCAGCGCGGCTGGTCTGCGCCGCGCAGCAGCTCGTAGGCGTCCAGCACGAAGCGCGACTGCTCCGCCAGGTAGGGCTCCAGCCGGAAGTCCTCGGCGCGCTCACGGGCGCGACCGACGCGCGCCGCGGTCTCCTCGGTCTCGGTCAGCGTGCGCGCCAGCGCGGCCGCGGCCGCGGCCGCATCACCCGGCGCGAAGAGCAGCGCGTGCTCCTCGGCGCGCATCGCCTCCCCCAGGCCGCCAACCTCGGAGGCGACGACCGGCACGCGCGCGAACGCGGCCTCGATCGGCACCAGCCCCAGCGGCTCGTCCCACACCGACGGGACGATCACGGCGTGCGCGCGCGCCAAGGCGGCGGCGACGCCCTCGGTCTCCTGCGCGCCGCGCCAGTCGATCTGGTCGGCTACGCCGCGCGCCCGAGCCAGGGCGCCGACGTCGGCGAAGTGCTCTGCGTCCTGCGGGCCCAGCACGACGAGCCGGGCGGTGATGCGGTGGGCGTCGCGCAGCAGCGCGAGCGCTTCGACCGCGACATCGACGCCTTTGTAGGGCGTCACGCGGCCCACGAACGCGATCTCCGGAGTCGGCGCCGGCGTACGCTCCAGGGCCGCATAGAGGTCGCCACTGCGCGGGACCGCGTAGGAGACGCGCTCCAACACCGGCCGCACCGCGGGCGGCATCTCAATCCCGTCTCGCATCCGCTCGGTGATCCATGAGATCGCGGCCGGAAACGGTCGCGACGGATCGAGCCGCATCCCCGGCAGCGCGTTGAGCCCACGGCACAGCGCGGCCCAGCCACGACGGCCCATGCCGCGCTCGGCGGGCAGGAGCTCGCGCAGGTACTGGTCGCCCACGAACAGGCTGGCGAACCAGTGCTCGCAGATCCGGAACGCCATCGGGGTCCCGGAGTCGGCGAGGACCCGCAGCGCGGCATGCGGGATGACGCTCCCGTTCCACGCGTAGACGAGGTCGGGCTTGAACGCCAGGGCCGTGCGCGCGGTGCGCACCGCGCGCACGGCGGCGGCCGGAGCGCCCAGGGCACCGCGCTCGTCGGCCGTCAGCGCCTGGAGGTCCGGGCGCACGTAGGGCTCGTGCGGCGTGTCCTTGGTGCGACCGTAATCGCTGGTCAGGACCAGGACCTCGTGGTCTTGGCGCAACCGGTCGACGACCATCGCGCACTCGCGCTCGTACCCACCCAGCACCACCGGCGGGTAGAGGGTGGACGTGACGAGGATGCGCACGGGGCCGCCACCTTACCGGCGGGCGGGCGGGCCGCTCTCGGCTATCGCCGCGACGCGAGGAAGAAGTAGATGAGCTGCGAGACCGAGGCCACCAGCGCAGCCACGTAGGTCAGCGCCGCGGCGCTCAACACCGACTTCGCCCCGTCCAGCTCGTCGGCCTGCAGCAGCCGACCGTCGTTGAGCGCCACCAGCGCGCGGCGCGACGCGTCGAACTCGACCGGCAGCGTGATCAGCTGGAAGAGCACGATCGCGCTGAAGAGCGCGAGGCCGACGTTGGTCAGTCCCGTCGCGCCGATCAGCAGGCCGATGAAGATGATGGGGATCGCGAAGTTCGAGCCGATCGACGCGACCGGCACGAACGTCTGACGCACCCGCATCGGCAGGTAGTTGCGCGCGTCCTGAACAGCATGGCCGGCCTCATGGGCGGCAACGCCCAGCGCGGCGACCGACGAGGCCCGGCCCACGTCGGGGCTCAGGTTCAGCGTGCGGTTGCGAGGGTCGTAGTGGTCGGTCAGCCGGCCCTCGACCTCGCGGATCTCGACGCCGGTCAGTCCCGAAGAGCGGACGACTTCGGCGGCCGCCTGCGCACCGGTCATCCCGGAGCGCACGGGCACCTGGCTGTACTTCTCAAACGTGGTCTTGACCTTGCGCTGCGCCCACAGGCCAAGGCCCAGCGGCACGATCATGGTCAGCAGCCACACCATCGTCAGCGATGACATAGCCGTCAGGATAGTGACGCTTTCTCAGGACTCCCTAAGGCGGGCTACACCGGGACGACGCCGTTGCGCTTCCATGGGCGGTCCACCCGCTTGCCCGCGGCCATCTCCAACCCGCGACAGATGACCGGGCGCGTCTCGCGCGGGTCGATGACGTCGTCGATCATGGCGTTCTTGGCCGGGATGTAGGGGTCGATGATCTTCTTATAGGCGTCGATCAGCTCTTGCTTCTTGGCCACCGGGTCCTCGGCGGCGTCGACCTGCTTGCGGAAGACGATCTCGACGGCGCCCTCGGCACCCATGACGCTGATCTCGGCGCTCGGCCACGCAACGATCAGGTCGGGCTCGTAGGCACGGCCGTTCATCACGTAGTAGCCGGCGCCGTAGCCCTTGCGGACGACGACGGTGATCTTCGGCACCGTCGCGTTGGCGACCGCGTAGAGCATCTTGGCGCCATGGCGGATGATGCCGCCGGCCTCGACCTTGGACCCCACCATGAAGCCCGGGACGTCCATGAGGAAGACGAGCGGGATGCCGAAGGCGTTGCAGAGGTTGACGAAGCGTGCGGCCTTGTCGGCCGAGTCGTTGTCCAGGATGCCGCCGAGCTGCTTGGGCTGGTTGGCCACGATGCCCGCCGGGCGGCCGCCGAAGCGCGCGAAGCCCGTGATGATGGTCTTGGCGAACTGGGGCTTCATGTCGAAGAACTCGCCGTGGTCGGTAATCCGCCGGATCAGCTCGTACATGTCATACGGCTTGCGGTTGGACTCCGGCAGGACGTCGAGCAGTTCCTCGTCCATGCGGTCGATCGGGTCGTCGCACTCCGCGATCGGCGGTGCCTGCTCGTTGTGGGAGGGCAAAAACGACAAGTAGGCCTTGATCTTGGCGATGCACTCCTGGTCGTCGGCGACCTCGAGGTCCCCGACGCCCGACTTGCGGCAGTGCACGCGCGAACCGCCCAACTCTTCCTGGGTGACGTCCTCCCCTACCGCAGCGCGCACGAGGTGCGGGCCGGCCAGCGCCATCGAGCCGCGGCCCTTGACCATCGGGACGAAGTCGGCCAGCCCCGGGATGTAGGCGGTGCCCGCGGCGCACGGCCCCATCAGCGCGGCGACTTGCGGAATGACGCCGCTGGCAACGACCTCCTCGCGGAAAAGGTAGCCCGAGCCGGCGAAGAGCGAGCCGACGGCCTCCTGGATGCGGGCGCCGGCCGAGTCCAACAGCCACACCATCGGCATCCGCTTGGACAGCGCAAGCTCGCGCAGCCGCGCGACCTTGATCTCGCCGGTCATCCCCATCGAGCCGGCCATGACGGTGAAGTCGTAGGCGGCGATCGCGACCAGCCGGCCGTCAACCTTGCCGTAACCGGTGATGACCCCATCGGCCGGCGCGTTCTTGTCCTCCAACCCGCGTACCGAGAAGTGGATGCCACCGTGCAGCCCCATCTCGGAGAACGTCCCCTCATCGACCAAGAGCGCGATCCGCTCCCGCGCGGTCAGCTTGTCCGCCGCATGCTGGCGCGCAATCCGCTCCTCCCCACCACCCAACAGCGCGGCGGCGCGCCGCTCCAGCAGATCGTCAACCAGGGGGCGCAGCAGCGAGGTCGGGGCGTTCGTGGTGTCCGTCATCAGAAGTAGGAAGTCCTACTTCCCACTTCACGATCCGTCAAGGCACCAGCGGCTCGACGACGCTCGCGATGAGCTCGGCCAGCGCCGGGTCGTGGAAACCGGCGATCTCGCAGCCGATCAGCTCGCAGGCGTCGGCGACCTCGGTCAGCAGCGTGCGCAGGCCGCCGTCGCTGAGGCCGCCGGCGACCGGGAAGGGCGAGGTGATGATGGAGGGGTCCAGCACGTCGAGGTCGAGGTGGACGAAGACGTCTTGGCCGGCGAGCGCCTCGGCGAGCTGCCCGGGACGGCTGATGCGCACGACGCCCTTGGTCTCCAGCAGCACGACTTCGGGACCGTCGAGGTCGCGCAGGCCGCACATGACGACAGCCGTCGGGTCGACGGCCGGTAGGCCGAAGCCGCCGTCCCAGAGCCCGCAGGCCGCCGCCAAGCACATGCCACCGAGGTAGCCGGAGGTGGTCGTGTCGGGCGTGTTGAAGTCGGCGTGGGCGTCGAGCCACAGCACCGTCGCGTCCCGACGATGACCAACGACGGTCGGCAGCGTCGTGATGCTCACCGAGCAATCAGGCGCGACGAGCACCGGGTAATGACCGTCGGTCAGCGCGTCGTCGACCTGTCCGCCCGCCTCCAGCAGGCAGCCACGGGAGTCGCGCAAGTCCTCCTCCCAGCCGACGATCTTCATCGGGCTCGGGCGACCGATCAGTCGCGCGTCCACCGCGCGGCGCTCGGCCAACTCGCGGGCGAGTGCTTCAGTTCCCGCAGCCGCACCGTCGACGCGCTCCGAGGAGCGGCACAGCATCCCGACGACGGCGGGCTCTGCGCTCACTGACCCTTCCACTCGGGCTCGCGCTTCTCGAAGAAGGCCTTTACCCCTTCCTGGATGTCCTCGGTCGAGAACGCCAGCGTGAGGTTGTGATGCAAGAACTCAAGCGCATCGGTGAACGCCAGATCCTGCTGGCGGTACATCGCGTCCTTGCCCAGCCGCATCAACACGGGGGACTTGCTCGCGAGCTTGACCGCCCACTCGTCGACGGCCGCCGCAAACTCCTCTGCCGCGACGACTTTGTTGACGATGCCAATCCGCTGCGCCTCGACGGCGTCGATGCGCTCGCCGAGCAACAACAGCTCGTTGGTCTTCTTGCGCCCGACGTTGCGGTAGATCAACGCCATGATCATGAACGGGAACACGCCGACGTTGATCTCAGGGGTCCCGAAGGTCGCGCCTTCGCGCGCGACGATCAGATCGCAGGCCAGCGCGAGGCCGAGCCCCCCGGCCAGCACATGGCCATTGGCCGCGCAGATCGACGGCTTGCCCAGCTCGCCGATCAGCTGGAAGAGCGCCGGGAAGCGATTGGTGCCGAAGTGCTTGTGGATCAGCGGGACGCCCTCCGCGAAGCCCGCGAGGTTCCCGCCACTGCTGAACACCTTCTCGTGGGTTGAGGTCAGCACCACGCAGCGGACCGCCTCGTCGTCGCGGGCAGCGGTGAAGGCGGCCAGCAGGTCGTCGAGCACCTGGTCCGACAGCGCGTTGCGCGTCTCGGGATGGTCGAGGGCGATCGTCGCGACTCCTGTGTCGGCGACGTCGTAGTGGACGGTCTCGTAGGCCATGGGACCCGGAAGCAAAGCACGGAGGCGGCCTGCGCGACATCTCGAAGCCTGTCGCACAACCACGGACACATGAGCGTCTACGCGCCACATCTGCCGCCAGGGTGGCTACCGAACAGTATGAGGTTCGGCCAATACGGAAGAGTGCTTTCCCACGCCGTGATCCGTTACGGCACCATTGGAGGGCACCCATGACCGAAGAGACCACCGACGCCCGCTTGCGGTCCGACGCGCGCCGAAACCGGCGTACTGTCCTCGATGCCGCAGTGGCGCTGCTGGCGCAGCGCCCCCAGGCGACGATGCAGGAGGTCGCCGACGCCTCCGGGCTCGGCCGGACGACGGTCTACCGACATTTCCCGCGGCGCCAGGATCTGATCGACGCGCTCTTTGCCGAAGTCATCCGCGACGCGGCCAGCACGATCGAGGAGGCGCTGCGCACCGCGGGGTCGGCCCGTGAGCTGCTCTGCGAGCTCGGGCCGCGCTTCATCGCCATCGGCGATCGCTACCGCTTCATCGACGCGCGGCCCGACCTCCGTGACCGGGCGCTGCGGCCGATCGATGAGGTCACCAACCCGCTCGAGGCATATTTCAGCGTTGCCCAGATGCGCGGTGAGCTGCGCGACGACCTCCCCGTCTCGTGGATCCTCACGACGCTCCGCGGCCTCGGGGTCGTAGCCATGGTCGAGGTCAACGCCGGGCGCATGACCGTCGAGCAAGCGGGCCGCTACGTCGGCGAGACCTGCGCATCGGCCTTCGCACCGCCTCCCGGCTGAGCACACGCTCCGGCTGAAAGTAGGACGTGCCACTGTTTACTTTTGCGGGCACGGCCGTTACGGTCCATCCATGGCCACCGCAGAGAACGACGTCCTCAAGCCCGACTTCAGCGCGAGTCGCAAGCACTTCATCTTCACCGACGAGCACGACCAGCTGCGCGAGTCGATCCGCGCGTTCGCGCAGAAGGAGCTGGCGCCCCACGCTGAGGAGTGGGAGGAGACGACGTTCCCCGACTCGGTCTTTACGCGTATGGGCGAGCTCGGCTTTCTGGGCCTCGACAAGCCCGAGCAGTACGGCGGTCAGGGCGGCGACTACTTCACGTCGCTCGTGCTCGCCGAGGAGATCACCCACGCCCGCTCCGGCGGCCTGGCCATGGGCGTCGCCGTCCACACCGACATGGCGATGCCGCCGATCCTCGCCTTCGGCACCGAGGAGCAAAAGCAGGAGTGGGTCGTCCCCGCGATCAAGGGCGAGAAGATCCTCTGCCTCGGCATCACCGAGCCCGACGCCGGCTCTGACGTCAACGGCATCAAGACCCGCGCCGTCTACGACGCGGCGACCGACGAGTACGTCATCAACGGCTCCAAGACCTACATCACCAACGGCCACCGCGCCGACGTGATCATCCTGGTCACCAAGACCGACCCGGACGCCGGGCACGGCGGCATCACGCTGTTCCTCGTCCCGATGGACGCCCCCGGCGTGATCCGCGAGAAGCGCCTGAGCAAGCTCGGCATGCACTCCTCCGACACCGCACTGCTGGCCTTCCAGGACGTGCGCGTGCCCGCGTCGGCGATCCTCGGCCAGAAGGGCAAGGGCTTCTACCACATCAGCTGGGAGCTCCAGGGCGAGCGCCTGATCGGCGCGGCCGGCTGCGTGGCCGGCGCGCAGAACTGCTTCGACATGACGTTGAAGTACGCCATGGAGCGCCAGGCCTTCGGCCGCCAGATCGGCAAGTTCCAGGTCATCCGCCACAAGTTCGCCGAGATGGCCACCAAGATCGAGACGGCGCGGCAGTTGACCTACATGACGGCCTGGCGCTTCCACAACGGCGAGTACCCCGTGCGCGAGATCTCGATGGCCAAGCTGCACGCCGCGCGGGTCGCGGTCGAGGTCGCCGACGAGTGCATCCAGATCCACGGCGGCGCGGGCTACATGACCGAGTACGGCGTCGAGCGCATCTGGCGCGACATGCGGCTCAACCGCATCGGCGCGGGCACCGACGAGATCATGCTCGACGTCATCGGCCGCTCGTACGGCCTGTAGGCCGAGGTGGCCCCCGAGCGGGTGGGCGGGATCTTCTCCACCGAGCACGAGGCGCTGCGGGAGTCGGTCCGCCGCTTCGTGCTTGCCGAGCTGCGCCCGCACGCGACCGAATGGGAAACGGCGCGTTGGTTTCCCGACTCGGTGTTCGCGTCGTTTGCCCAGCACGGCTTCCTCGGGCTCAAGTACGAAGAGCGCTACGGCGGCCAGGGCGGCGACTACCTCCACGAGGCGGTGCTCGCCGAAGAGCTGGCGCATTGCGGATCGGGCGGCGTAGCCGCCGGCGTCGGCGCGCACATCAACATCGCGACGCCGCCGATCGCCAAGTTCGGCACCGAGGAGCAGAAGGAGCGCTACCTCGCGCCCGCAATCGCCGGTGAGAAGATCGGCGCACTGGCGATCACCGAGCCCGACGCGGGCTCTGATGTCGCCGGCCTCAAAAGCCACGCCAAGCGCGTCGACGGCGGCTGGGTCATCAACGGCTCCAAGATGTTCATCACCAACGGCGTGCGCGCGCACTTCTGGGTCACCGCGGTCAAGACGACCGGCGAGGGTGGCCACCATGGACTGAGCTTCTTCATCATCGACCGCCAAGACGGCGTGACGGCGTCGAAGATCGACAAGCTCGGCTGGCACGCGTCTGACACCGCGTTGATGAGCTTCGACGATGTCTTCGTGCCCGAAGAGAACCTGCTCGGCCGCGAGAACGAGGGCTTCTACCTGATCATGGCCAACTTCCAATGGGAGCGGCTGGTCATGGCGCTTGGCGCGGTCGGCGCGATGCAGGTCGCTTACGACAAGACGGTGGCCTTCGCCAAGGAGCGCCGCGCGTTCGGCAAGGCGCTGACCGGCCATCAGGTCCTGCGCCACAAGTTGGCCGAGATCGCGACGACCGTCCATGTCTCACGCGTGGTGACCTACGACGCGCTGCGCCGCTTCGTCAGCACCGAGGGCGACGCGGTCAAGGAGGTCACGATGGCCAAGCTCGCCACCCAGCGCGCCTGCTTTGACGTCATGGACACCTGCCTGCAGATCCACGGCGGCGCGGGCTACATGGAGGAGTACGAGATCGAGCGCATGGCTCGCGACGCGCGCCTGGGCCCGATCGGCGGCGGCACCGACGAGATCATGCGGGAAATCCTCGCCAAAGTCCTGGCGCTGTAGAACCTGATGCCGGGGTACGCCCGGCGCAGTGGCCACCTCCAGCGACGAGCAGCGAGACCGCGCGCTGAAGCCCGGCGAGTGGCGGCTGCTGGCCGTCTTGGGACTGCCGACCTTCGCCTACGCGCTGGCCACGACGGTCGCGACGACCTACCTGCCGGTGCTGGCGCAGGACTTCACCGGCTCGAGCACCGTCGTCGGGCTGCTGATCGCGGTCGAGGGCATCATGGCGCTGCTCCTGGCTGTGCCCGCCGGCGCGCTCTCCGACCGGCGGACGAGCCGCTTGCCGTTCGTGCGGTGGGGCTCGCCGGTGCTCGTCGTCGCGCTGGCCGCGATGGGCTTTGCGACGAGCCTGCCGTTCGCGCTGGTGGCCGTCGTCGTCTTCTTCGCCGCGTACTTCGTGGCCTATGAGCCCTACCGCGCGCTCTATCCCGATCTGGTCGACCCGCTGATCGCCGGACGCGGCCAGAGCACCCAGGCGCTGTGGCGCGGTCTGGGCACGATCGTCGCGATCGCCACCGGTGGTGTCCTGCTGACGCTCGGCAAGCCGGTGCCGTTCCTGGTCGGCGCGGGCCTGAGCGCGGTGGCGGTCGGCGTCTTCTTGGCCCTTTTGGGGCGTCAGAGCACCGACACCGACCACGTCGCCGGGAGCTCCTCTGGGCTGCGCGAGGACCTGGGGCGGTTGGGTGAGCTTGTCGCCCAACGCCCGGACCTGCGCGCGTTCATGGTGGCCAACGGGCTCTGGGAGCTGTCGCTGGGCGCGACCAAGACCTTCATCATCCTGTATCTCACCGTCGGCCTGGGGGTCGGCACGGGGCTGGCAGGCCTGGCCGTCGCGGGGACCGCCGTCTTCATCGCTGCGGCGACCCCGATCAGCGGCCGATTGGCCGATCGCTTCGGCACCGTGCGCGTGATGCGCATCTCGCTGCTGATCTACGGCGCCGGGCTGCTCGTCCCGTTCATCGTCGACAACGCGATCGTCGTCGGTGCCATCACGCCACTGGTCGGCTTCGGCGGCGGCGTCGTGATGACGCTGCCTTACGCGCTGCTGATCCCGCTGATGGACGACGACGACCACGGGCTGACGACCGGCCTCTACAGCCTCAGCCGCGGCGTCGGCACGGCACTCGGCCCGCTCTTGGCGGGCATTGCGATCGGCGTCCTCGACGGGCCGTTTGGTGGGACCGAGGGCTACCAGGCGATGTGGGGTGTCTGTGGCGCCGCGATCCTTCTCTCTGTCCCGTTTCTCGGACGGTTACGGGACGAAACCTCACCGCAACGCTGAGTGATTGTGCGTTAGCACAAGCGCACGGCTTGGACACGTGGCGTCCGGACGAGGACGTGGTGAGACCCCGGGGTTACGGTCGCGCTCGGGATCTAACCAATCGAGGAGTCTTTACCCAAATGAAGCGTTTTCGTCGTCTGTGCGCACCGATCCTCGGTGCGCTGCTCGTTGTCCTGTCCCTGACGGGCAGCGCCTTCGCCGCCGACAAGTACGTCGTCCTCGGCGACAGCTACTCGGCCGGCAACGGTGCCAACAGCACCAATCTCAACGCCGCCTGCAACCGCAACACCTACGCCTACCCGTACCTGCTGTCCCAGCAGAAGGGCTACGCTCTGACCTTCGTCGCCTGCTCCGGCGCTCAAACGCCCGACATCATCAACAACCAGGTCAACTCGGTGACGTCTGACACGAAGCTCGTGACGATCACGATCGGCGGCAACGACATCGGGTTTACGAACTTGATCATCGCCTGCACGACGCTGGGCTGCTCGCAGCAGATTGCCGCGTCGCAGAACCAGATCAACACGCAGCTGCCCGCCAAGCTCGACGCGACCTACAACGCGATCCGCGCCAAGTCGGCCACGGCACGTGTCGTCGTCCTCGGCTACGGCCGGCCGTTCGCCACCCCGCCGGTGACGTGCCTGGCAGCCACGGGCGTCTCGTCCTCTGAGATGACGTCGCTGACGACGCTCGTCGACAGCCTCAACAACACGATCCGGCCCGCGACCGTCGCCGCGCAGAGCTGATCAATGTAGGTGAAGATCGCGGTGCGGCCTCGACGACGCTCGTCAGCACCTCGTCGGTCAGGCGGGCGATCGTCGGACGCAGCACGCTCACCACCGCTGTTCTGACCTCTTGGGACTCCACGATCCAACTCCTCTGCCGACCTCGGCCGACCGTAGCGGCAATAGGATCGGGTGATGGGAATTCTCGATGACAAGGTGGCAATCGTCACCGGCTCGGCCCGTGGCATCGGGCGGGCGACCGCGGAGCTGCTGAGCGCCCAGGGCGCCAAGGTCGTGATCAACGACCTCGACGGCGACGCCGCCCGGCAAACCGCGTCGGAGATCGGTGGCGAGACCGCGGTCTTCGCCGGCGATCTGACCAAGGGCGACGCCCCGGACAAGCTCATCCAGACCGCGATCGACAGCTGGGGCAAGCTCGACATCATCGTCAACAACGCCGGCTACACCCTCGACGCGCCGGTCCACAAGATGAGCGACGACTGGTGGGAGCGGATGCTCGACATCCACGTCACGGTCCCGTTCAAGGTCGTACGCGCTGCCGCGCCGCACCTGCGCGAGCCGGCGAAGGCCGAGAAGGCCGACGGCGTCGAGGTCTTTCGCAAGATCGTCAACGTCTCCTCAATCTCGGGCACGATGGGCAACGCGGGCCAGGCCAACTACAGCGCGGGCAAGAGCGCGGTCGTCGGCCTGACCAAGACGCTGGCCAAGGAGTGGGGCCAGTTCAAGATCAACGTCAACGCCGTCGCGTTCGGCTGGATCGAGACGCGGCTGACGGCCTCCAAGGTCGACGAGAACCAGATGGAGATCGACGGCGAGAAGGTCCAGCTCGGCATCCCCGAGCAGATGCGCGGCGTGGCCTCCATGGTGATCCCGCTCGGCCGGCCCGGCACGCCCGAGGAGGCGGCGGGCGGGGTGTTCTTCCTGTGCACGCCGTGGAGCAACTTCGTCCACGGGCAGGTGCTCAACGTCACCGGCGGGCAATTCACCGGCATGATGAGCTGATGGCCTCACCGGCCGCGATCGCCGTGGTGCGGGAGGAGGATCTCGAGGATCTCCTCCCGCTGATGCGGGCCTACTGCGACTTCTATGAGGTGGCGCCGAGCGACGGGGCGCTGCTGGCGATGAGCCGCGCGCTGATCGCCGACCCCAAGCGTGAAGGCGTTCAGTTGATCGCGCGGGATGCCGACGGCAGCGCCATCGCGTTCGCCACCGTCTTCTGGACGTGGCAGACACTCAGCGCGGCGCGCGCGGCGGTCATGAACGACCTCTTCGTCGCCGAGCCGGCCCGCAGCACGGGAGTCGCCGAGGCCCTGATCGCGGCATGCGGCGACGCGGCACGCGCCCACGGCGCGCCGAAGCTCAGCTGGACGACGGCCAAGGACAACTTCCGCGCCCAGGCCGTCTATGACCGCGTCGGCGGCCAGCGCTCGGAGTGGCTGGACTACGACCTTCCGCTGCGCCCATGAAGGTCATTCGCCCCGGCGTCGCACCGCACGAGGAGCCCCGCGGCGTCGTCGGCGGCCACGAGGTCTCGCGCGCGACGACCGGCACCGACTCCAACATCTTCATGGGGATCTTCCGGCTGCCGGCCGGCGCACGCTCGCGGCCGCACTTCCACGCCGACTGCGAGAGCGCGTGCTACATGCTCAACGGTCAGATGCTGATCCGCTGGGGCGACCGGCTGGAGCATGTTGTCGCGCTTGAGCGCGGTGACATGTTGTATGTCCCCCCACACGAGACGCACGTGCTGGAGAACCCGTCGACGACGCAGGATGCCGAGTACATCGTCGCGCGCGACTCGCCGACCGAGGATGCCGTCGAGGTCCCCTGGGCGCCGCGATGAGGCTGCGCGTCCTCGACGGCGAGTACGCGGTCTGCCGGCTGGCCGACGCTGCCGACGCGCCGGCGGTGCCGCCGCGTGGGACCGGCTTCTGGTCGCTGACCGAGGTCGGCGAGGAGCGCTCGCTGGTCTGCCTGGAGGACCTGTCGCCGCCGGCCGGCGAGGGCACGACGGTCGTCGGCGGCTGGCGCATCCTGGAGGTCATCGGCCCACTCGACCTCGCGCTCACCGGCGTCCTCGCCGCCCTCGCCGGCCCACTCGCCCGCGCCAACGTCCCGATCTTCCCGATCGCCACGCACGACACCGACTGGATCCTCGTGCCCGGCGCGCAGCTCGACGCCGCGCTCGGCGCGCTGCGGCGCGCGGGGCACGAGCTGGTCTAGAGACCGGCCGCCATCGCGCGATGCCTGGCCCTAGACGGTCAGGCAGTCTGACTCTAAGACTCTCGCTTTTCGTGCAGCAAAAGTGATAGGACAGCTGCGCGATGAAGGTGCGGCCGTTTCTCACGATCGTCATGTTGGGTCTGGCGAGCGTCCTCGGCGGGACGGTGGTGCTGGATCGCGCGGCGCCACGAGGGGACTCCCCCTGCCAAGAGGCTACGAGGAGCCTCGACGCCGGCATGGTCGCCGCGGCGCAGAAGGCCTACGCGTCGATTCTCGCCGCCCACCCCGGCAGTTCGTGTGCCGCCAATGGGGCGTGGGACGTCGTGGTGGAGCGCTGCACACGCGCGCTCGCTCTCGCACACAGCGGCATGACAGCGGAGGCTCGCGCCGCCTACATGGCGATCCTCGCCGAGGACCTTCCCTACCGGCGCACGGTCAGCGCGCGGCCGCGCCCGGAAACCCGGCCAGAAAACCTCGAATGCGCCATGCAGGGATTGAGTGACCTGCCGGTGACGAAGGCGACGTCGAGATGAGCATCGTCATCAACGCCGACCTGCGCACCGATGTCCATCAGGCGGTGACGTGGGCGGAAGGCGCCGTCGACGGGCTGACGGCCGGCGACCTCGTGCTGCTCTTGGTGATCGCGCTGATCTGCACCTGGGTCTTCCTGGCCTTGCGAGCGGCAACCCGCCTCGGGCCGATCGAGATCGCAACCGTGACCCACGACGAACCTGAGGACGAAACGCCGGACGTCGAGGGCCTCACCTCGCTGCTCCGGGAGCGGCTCGCGCACAGCGGGCTGTCGCCGGTGCCGACCGTGCCCGGAGGCTCGCCGCGGACCGACCTGATCTCCGCTGTCGCTGAGAGCGACATCCCGCAGGTCGGCTGGCTGGCCAAGCTCCTCAACGCGATCCCCCGCCCGCAGTCCACGCGCTACACCGTGCAGACCACGCTGCTGCGGGTCGACGGCGGCCGCATGACTCCGCCGGGCGCCAAGCCGGTGGCCGTGCAGCGGCTGCGCTTCTGGCTGCAGCCCGAAGGCGTCGGCTCTCCGCTGCTGAAGACCATCGAGGACACGAGCGACGACAACGCGATCGACCAAGCCGTGGCCGAGATCTTCGCGCACATCTCTACCGATGCCGTCGCCATCTTCCCCGCATGGGCGCGCTGGCACAGCCGACCGGCGTTGCGCGAGTACCTCGACGGGCTGGACAACGTGCGGGCAGGCAACCTCGATGCGGCACGCGACAACTTCAAGAACGCCGCCGAGGGCGAGCCGACCAACGCCCTTCCGCGACTGCAGCTCGCGAACATCTCGGAGTTCGACGCGAGCAAAGAGAAACTTCGAACCGACTTTCGTGCCGCGCGCCAGGCCACGGCGCTGCGACGCTATCTCGACCTCGGCATGGAGCGCACCGAGCTCGTCGAGCCCCGCTTTCGCGCGGGCGTCCTCGCCGCGATGCTGGCGCAGACCGTCAGCCATCCAGACATCGACAAGTCCATCATCGTGAGCCTGGCCAACAGCCTCCGACTGCCGCGCCCGAACGACGACCACAACTGGACGTGGGACGCCGAGGAGCTGGCGAGCAAGCTCGAGCAGCTGGCCCGCCGCGAGGCGGACGCCACGCTCGCGATCCTCCGCGGCTGGTACGTGCTCGTGGCGCGCCAACGGCTCCGTTACCGCTATGAGCTGCGCGGCTACGAGCGCCGTGAGCTCCTGCAGACGGTGCTGATCTCGCGCCATTGCGTCATGGTCCGTAGCGAGGACACGCTGATGCGCATATGGTGGCGACGGATCTCCGTCCGCTTCGTCCACCTAGGGCTGCGACGCTTCCTCTGCGGATGGCAGGCCTTCTACAACGCCGGGTGCTTCTACGCCCTGCTCTCAGATCGCACGCCGAACGCGACGCGGTCCCGCAAGCTGCGGCGGCGCGCTTACCACTGCCTCACCAACGCCACCGAGGCGGCCGGAGGCCGCCTGTCCGTCAGCTGGATGGCCCACGAGGACCCGGACCTCAAGGCTCTGCGCGTCGCGCGTCGCCAGCCGGCGCTCCAGAACCAGACGGCGACCGACCCCGAATGGCATCTGCTGCTCAAGCGAGCCAACGGCGAGGAGTCCGATATCCCGGGTTTCCCGGCCAGTCCATGGATCAAGCCGGGCTGGCGTGCGTGCTTTTGGTGGGGGCTCGCCGGCCTCCTGGGTGTCTGCGCGATCCTGTCCGTGAAGGCGTCACACGGGGCCGTTTGGAGCTTCGGCCTGGTGGTGATCGCCATGGCGGCGGTCGTGCCGCTCTTCTATCGCGGCCACCACGCGCTCGTCGAGCGGGACTTCAATGGCCTGCCGGACTCCCTGGAGCGGCGCTCGCTGCGAAAGCCGCCCGCGGGTCGGGCAGCGACGTGAGGCGCGCCTCGATCTCCGCACGCCGCGGCTCGAACTGCGGCGGCAGGATGATCTTGCGGCCGAGCTCCTCGACCGGCGAGTCGATGGTGAATCCAGGAGCGTCGTCGGCGATCTCGAAGAGGACGCCGGAGGGCTCGCGGAAGTAGATCGACTTGAAGTACGTGCGGTCGATGATGCCGCTGGTCGGCAGGCCCAACGCCTCGAAGCGCTCCTGCCAGCGCGGGTGCTCGGCCACGTTGGTGCCCCAAGCGATGTGGTGGACGCTGCCGCCGGACTGGCGGCCCCGCTCGGCCGGCGCACGGTCGTAGGCGATCCAGCCGCCACGACGCTGGCCGCGCAGCGTCCAGACGTTCTCGCCGGTCTTCTCGGCGCCGAGCACCTGCTCAAGCAGCGCACCGCTGCCCGCCGGGTCGGTGGCATAGGCCCGAACGCCGTCAAAGCCCTGCAGCGCGTGGGCCGTCGGGATCTCCGGATGCTCGGCGACCAGCGGCGCATCGCCGGTTGCGTTGACCACCAGCTCGTGATCGAGACCCTCAGGGTCGGAGAAGCGGACCGAGCCGGCCGCCTCGTCCCGGGTGACCGCGACCTCCAGCAAGCCGAGGCGCTCGAACCAGAAGTCCAGCGCCGCGGCGCTGCCCACGCGCCAGACGATCCGGTGCACCATGCCGGCGCCCGGACGGCCGGGAATCGCGTGCGGGTACTCGAAGAACGTCAGCTCCGAGCCGGGGTGGCCCTGCTCGTCGGCGTAGAACAGGTGGTACACGGACGGGTCATCCTGGTTGACCGTCTTGGCGACCAGGCGCAGGCCGAGGACGCGCGTGTAGAAGTCGAGGTTGCGCTGGGCGTCGCCCGTGAGCGCGCTGATGTGGTGGATGCCTTGGAGCTGCATGGAGACCTCCGCGAGGCGTGATGACGACGAGAGCAGTAGTTGCGCGCGCAATTATAGCGCGGCACCGGGGTAGAACGAGCACCCCGTGAAGTAGTCCCCGGCCGGCGAGGCCAGAAACGCGACCAGCTCGGCGCGCTCGTCGGCCGACGCACCCTCGCGCGGCCGCACCGCGGTGATCCGGACGCCGAAGCGCGCCCACTCGACCGACAGCGTCCGGGCGGCGTTCTCCAGCGCCGCGCCGACCGCGTTGGCGTGCTCACCGGCGTCGGTGGCCGGGGCGAGGAGGACGACCTTGCCGCCGCTCGCGGGCGCACCCCCGCCCTCGCCCTCGGTGACCCACGAGGCGTTGACCACCGCGCGGACGACGTTCCAGCCGTCGTCGACCGCGGCCCGCAGCCCGGCCATCCCACCGCCGGCGGTGACGAACGCCGACGCTGCATCAACCACCAGCACATCGATGTGGCCGAGCGCTCCGACGGCGACCGCGACGGCATCCTCGTCGGCCAGATCGCCATCCACCGTCACCACACGCGCGCCGAGCGCGGCAGCGCGCTCCCGCTCCGTTACGCCGTCGCCGACGACGCAGAGCGTCAGCTCTTCCAACACGCCGGGGCGCAGCACGTCAAGCACGGAGCGGACCCTACATCTAGGGTCTGCGCGATGAAGCCCCCGTCACCGTGCGCCCTCGACCTCCCTCTGGCCGGCGGCCGCCCGCCCGGAGCGTCGACCGAGGGCGTCCGCGTCCACCCGTTGCAGACCGCGCGGATGAAGGCGATGCCGGACTTCTACGAGCGGCCGGGCGGCCCCAAGCCGCTGGCAATCGCCAAGGGCTTCGGCCTGCACATCCCGCGCTCGCGCTGGATCTGGGTGCCGATCCCGGCGTTCCTGATCGAGCACCCCACCGCCGGCCCGTTCCTCATCGACACCGGCCTGCACGAGCAGGTCGCCACCGACATCGGCGCCGCGCTGGGCCGCATGGCCAAGTTGGCGTTCACCATCGACATGCAGCCGCAGTGGGCCGTGCCCCACCAGCTGCGCGAGCGCGGGGTCGACCCCGAGGCCATCGAGCTGATCGTCATGACCCACCTGCACTACGACCACGCCAGCGGCCTGCGCGCGTTCCCGAATGCGACCGTCGTCGTCGATCAGCACGAGTGGGAAGACGCGCGCAAGGGCAGCCCGCTGAAGGGCTATCTCCCCCATCTCTTCACGACGCCCGGCCAGACGTGGCGCACCATCCCCGGTGCCGCCACCGAGATCGACCTCTTCGGCGACGGCCTCGTGCGCCTCGTCGCCACGCCCGGCCACACCGCCGGCCACCGCTCGGTCATCCTGCGCCTGAGCGGCGACCGCGAGCTCCTGCTCATCGGCGACGCCGCCTACGCGCGCAAGACCATCGACGACAACTTGCTGCCGCTACTGACCTGGGATGACGAGGCCTACAAGAAGTCGTTGACCTGGGTGCGCGAGTGGACCGCCGCGCACCCGGGCGCGCCCGTGATCCCGGGACATGACGCCGAGACGTGGGCCAAGCTGGACGCCATGTACGCCTAGCGTCCTGTCCCCAGTCCCGGGACTAGGGACAAACTGCTATCCTTCGCCCATGCTCAAAGGCGAAGACGTCGTCTTGCTGCTCAAGCTCAGCGACAGCGCCCCAGGCTGGACGGTGCGCACGCTGGCCGACGAGACAAGCATCCCCCGCAGCGTGGTCCACCGAGCGCTCAAGCGGCTGGCGGCTGCTGGGCTCCTGGACGAGCGACACCGCCGGGTGAACCTCAGCCAGGCCGAGGAATTTCTGGTCCATGCCGTCAAGTACATGTTCCCCGCGGTCTTAGAGGGTGAGAGCCGCGGTGTGCCGACAGCGTGGGCTGCCGAGCCACTGGCCAGTCGCATCGCCTCACCGCCCGGTGCACTCGCCCCGGTCTGGCCTGACGCCAAGGGGCGCCAGCGTGGACTGGTCGTGCGCCCGTTGCACGTCGCGGCCCCAGAAGCCGCGCGACGGGATCCGAAGCTCGGCGAGCGCCTGGCCTTGGTCGACGCCCTTCGACTAGGCGACGCACGCATTCGCGGTGTAGCAGCAGAGTTGCTCACCAGCCGCCTGGAGCAACTCGCGGCATGAGCATCGAGCTCCTCGAAGCCGCTTCGACCGCTCTCGATGATCTGCTGCCCGAAGTCGTCTCCGTGGGCGGAGCCACAGTTGACGGCGTCATCTGTCGATGGCGCCACAACGCCAACGACCTGATCCTTGACGCGATGTCCAGCAAGGCGAGCATCCTCGGATTCGAGAACCGATGGCAAGGGGCCGGAGTACCCCACGCGATCAACCGCAAGCTCCCGTCAGGCACCACGATCCGAGCGCTTTCTCCTCCCTACCTGCTGGCTACCAAGCTTGAGGCGTTCAACGGCCGAGGTCGAGGGGACTTCCTCGCAAGCCGCGATTTCGCCGACATCATCGCCTTGGTCGATGGCCGTCGAGAGCTCACCGCTGAAGTAGCCGCCTCTGGTCAGGACCTCCGGGATTACCTCGCCATGAAGCCGAGGCACTCCTGCATGCTCCACGCTTCCCGGACGGACTCTTCGGCGCGCTCGGCGGCGACGCCATCAGCCAAGAGCGCGGGCAAGCCGTCGTGCTGCCTGCACTCGGGTCTATCGCCCAGAGCACGTAGGCCTCACCGTTCCGCCGCCCTAATGGAGCGGCGTGGTTGCAGGAGTACGGGAGCGACGGGGGTCAAACCCGGGCTTTACACCCCGGTGGGATCGAGATCCGCGTCGGATAAATCCTTGGCCCCGGCAGCGGCTCGTGCGACAATCCAGAGGCCATGCGTGAACCGGCAACACTCAAGCTCGATGCAGGCGAGGAGGTCCGGGTCGAGGTCGACCGCGAAGACCTCGATCACGACGCGATCGTCGTCCACCGCGCCGAGGTCACGTCGCGCGACCACGGGCAACTGCTCAAGGTCATCGACGATCACCTCGCGCACTCAGCACCGAGCCCGGCGGGCACGACCGATCGGCTGCGACAGGCCGATCGCGAGCGCCCCTACTGATGGCAGGGCTCTACGTCGACACATCGGCGCTCGGACGAGTCCTCCTCACCGAGCCCGACGCACCGGCGATCCGCTCGACCCTCAGTCGCTACGACCGCTGGTGGTCCAGCACGCTGCTCGTGGTCGAGCTACGGCGGCTCGGCGCACGCACAGGACGCGAGACCGCAGGCGAGGCACTCCTCTCCGAGATGAAATTGCATCCGCTTGATCGCTCAACCCTGGAGCGAGCCTCGCGCCTGCCACCGTCCGAAGTCCGATCGCTCGACGCAATCCACCTCGAAGCCGCGATCGCGCTCCGCAACGCAGGCGAGATCGAAGCCGTGCTGACCTTCGACGGTCAACTCCAGCGCGGCTGCGAGCATCACCGACTCGGTGTGGAAGCGCCGACGGCCGACGAAACGCCGTAGTCCGTCCGCGCCTACGCCCCTGCGCGGGCGCGGCCATCGCTTCACAAAAGACAACGGACGCGCGTCAAACGTCCGACCCGATGAGGTTAGGAACTGCCGCAGTTGAACGCCGTCAGAAGACGGAAGGGTCGGCAACGCCCAATAGCAGGGTTGCGAACGCTACTAGCCCGAATGCCATAAGACCGTTGCGCCAGGTCTGGTAGCCGCGGTACCTCCACGCCCTCCCGATTGGCTCGCTGTTCCGGATGTCCCGCCACTCGCGCCCGTGAACCGTCAGCCCAAAGTTGTCTTCCTCATAGCGAGCCAGCCATCGTGCGTCGAGTAGCTCAGCCTGCCGGTGGCGTGCCATGAGCTGGATCGACATATAGGACGCAATGACGCCTAAAGCGGCTGCCATCGCGCGAGCAAACTGGCTTGACCCTGAAGACAGCGCGATCGTGAGCAGAAACGACTGTGCCGTAAGCGAGACGACAGGCACTTGCCAAACCAGATTGTCCCACTGGAGTCGGCGTTGCAGCACGGCGCCGTAGACACCCGGGTCGACATCGCTCAGCGATCCCGCCGGAAAGACGTGATACGCGGGATCTCGCCCAGACGTCGAATTTTTGACGGGTTGCCCAACCGGGTGAGACATTAATTACCAACCCAGGACGGACGGTCGGGTCCCAACGGTAACGAGACGCGCGCCAACTGATGCTGACTTCATTGTTCACTGTTGCGCCTGCGTCACACCGACCGCTGATTATTGGAAGCTTATTGGTCGTCTGCGAGCAGCGCACCTACCTCGGATGGTGCTCGCCCTACGGACGACGGGTGGCGCGCCGAGCCTCGACGCGCCACCGTACGCACGTAATCGCTCATCCAAGACGGTCGCTACGCGACCGCCACGGCATCGACAGGGTCCTAACGGTGTGGTCTTCTACCTGTCGTACGCGCGTTAGGAGCAGTTGCCAGCGTGCTTCTTTCCTTCGCACTCGTTACACAACTCGCCGTTCGTTGGCTTGGTAGCCCGTTCGTCGTAGTTGCTCGTCGGCCAGTTCGAGCAGTTGCGGCAGAAATGCCACGTGTCGTACGCGATGCCCTTCCGCTTGCGCCACACATTCGCCATTAGAGGATCTCCTTCTCATCTAGCTCGTCAAACGAGGGAGCACACTACCTGAAGACAAATGTGTGTTCTTTTCACCATGCCAGCCGCAACGGACGAGGCCGATGTCGATTCGACAAGGTGACGACCTCGACTGGTCCGGTGTGCATCGGCGCGGCAACAGTCGGATCGATACATCTACCCCCTCTCAGGGGTAGATGTCGGCGTTAGACAAATCCCGAAACTCGTTGCGGCGTAAGGGCTCCGGGCGATTCTTGCCGGGACGCATGCGAACCGTGGTGCGAACCACCGCGCGAACCGTGGCGCGAACCCGCCGTGCGAACCACCGTGCGAACCGTGGCGCGAACTGCCGCCCAGGTCCGTTTCAGCGGTTCTTGACCCCCGCCAGCAGATCTGCCGCGGTCGTGTTCAGGGCCGCCGCAATACGTACCAGCGTCCGGATGCCGGGATCGCGCTTGCCGGTTTCCATGCGCGAGTAGTGCCCTTGCGGCACGCCTGACGCCAAGGCCACTGCCTCTTGCGTCAGCCCGGCCCGCCGGCGTGCCTCGCGCAGGTTGGCCGTGAACTGCGCCACCGCGGGATCGAGTTCGGCGGGCTCTGGTTCATCGTCGGGCAACTGGCCTCGGACCCTCGGTGAGCACGAACTAGACCGCAATGCCCAATGGGGCATATACTGTCGCGCGTAGATTCCGCTCTCGTGTCTGTTTGGGCAGATCCGAGGGCCTTCCCACAAGGAGCCGTAACTCCCCATGGACGATGCCGACCCTACGATCCCCGGTCATCTTCGACCCGCGCTCACCGCTGCCGCCGAGCTGGAGTTAGAGCACGCCTCAGACGGCTTTTGGCCCGGGGCGCCCGAAGCACGCGCCGAGAAGCGCGACCGCGTGTTGCGTGCCGCCCGCATGGTCGAGTCCTGGCAGGCCGGGACATGCAGCCGAGAAGAGCTCGCGACGCTGGCTCGCACGGCGGTTGATGACCAGGAGCCCGGTCGCTGGCCGCGCACGATCGAAGAGGCCACCCAGTTGGTCGCGTCCGCGGCTTTGACGCGCGACCTGATCGTGCTCCGAGACGCACTTGGTGGCAAGCCGACCCAGGAGGAGCTGGACGAGCCTATGTAGGAGGACTCCCGCGCCATACGCCTTGCCGCAACGCCCAGGACGTGCAGCTCCACAGCGCACGACCGAACCAACCTCATTAACTAGGGCGCCCCCGCGCCTGTTTGGGCAGGCCGGGGGCTTGGCCCAAAGGAGCCGTAACTCCCATGGACATCCCGGACCGTACCTGCAAACGACCGGAACCCGCATCACCGCCACGAACGCGCGGGGCTCGCTCATGAGCCGCCACATCACCTGCGACTTCTGCAACCGGAAGCTCAGCGGCTTCGAGGAGGACATCGTGAAAGCCGGGGCTTTGATCGGCGCGTATGAGTGGGCAGCCGACTACCACCCCGCGTGCTGGGAGCGCATCGTGGAAGTCATTCGCATGGCGCAGGAGTTCGAGGGACCGCTCGCGTCAATAGCCGTCGACTCGCGGCAACGAATCGCGGCGAAGCGCCGCAAGCACACCAAGCCCGATGACGATGCGGGCTAGTAGTCGAGCGGGAGTCTCGCTCGCACGAGTCTGGAGTTGTAGGTCTAGGTCGAGTCCCTCGCCGGACAACACGCTTACCGGTTTCCTCGGCTCCTGCCAGGGAGGCTCACATGAACTCCCTTCGGCAGCACAGACCATCACCGGTATCTCAACGGCCTGCGACCCCGCCGCGATCGTCCAGACCGCGAGCATCGGCAAGCCGCACCGAGCCACCAAGAAGCACATGTTCTCCCCCGCTCCCGCCCGACCATGAGGCGTTCGTCGCTTGGTTCGTCAGCTATTGGCGTGGCCGAAGAAACAGCGGAGGTGATCGCGCTGCCAACGGCTCTCACGCGCGAGACGAGTAGCGCCCCGGTCGCGCAGCGTCGCGCCGTCGCCTACGTGCGCGAGTCGACCGAAGAGCAGGGCAAGGGCTTCTCACCTGAGGGCCAGCGGCAGGCCATCGCGTCCTACGCTCGTGACCAAGGCTTCGACCTGCTGGACGAGTACATGGACTTCGAGAGCGGGCGCAAGGTCGACAAGCGCGACGAGTTCCAACGCCTTATCGGCGACGCGGGCGCCCACAAGTTCGACGCCGTCTTGGTCTTCCACACCTCGCGATTCGCGCGGAACACGATCGAGGCCAAGCACTACAAGAAGCTCCTGCGCTCCGAGCTGGGTATCGAGGTCATCTCGGTCACCCAGCCACTCGGCGACGCGAACGACCCCGCCGCGTTCCTCGCCGAGTCCGTCCACGAGATCTTCGACGAGTACTACTCCGTCTCGCTCTCGTTCTGGACCACGATGGGCCTCAAGGAGAAAGCCCGCCAAGGGTTCCTGACCGGCGGCCTCGCCTGGGGCTACCTCAAGGGCACAGACGCCATCGCGATCCCCGACCCCGAACGCGCGCCGCTGGTCCTCGCCATCTTCGAGATCTACGCCACCGGCCGCTACTCACACCGCGACATCGCCCAATGGCTCAACGACCGCGGCCAGCGCACGACGCGCGGCAACCTGTTCTGCGCCGACACCGTGCGCGACATGCTCGGCAACCTCACCTACTGCGGCTACGTCACAGCCCAGCGCAGCACCAGCAAGGAGATCCGCGGCAAACACCCACCGCTGATCTCCGAAGAGCTGTTCGACCGCTGCGCCGACCTCCGCCGCCAGCGGACCACGACCAAAAACCCCGGCCGCCCCTCCCCGAACTACCTCCTGCGGAGCATCGTGCGCTGCGAGCGCTGCGGCGGCCGGATGCACGGCCAGACGAGCGGAAAGAAGAAGGAGCCGCGCTACTACTGCGCCAACCGCTCCAAGCGCCACACGTGCGACCAGCCGCTCGCCCACGCCGACAAGATCGAGAACCAGATCGCCGCGTTCGTCGCTGCCTTCAAGCCCAGCGACGCCATGCGCGACGAGATCCTCCACCGCCTCGCCAGCGAAGAGCCCGGCGACGAGGACACCACGCGCCGCCAACGCCAGCTCAAAGACCGCCGCAAGCGACTGCGTGACCTCTACGAACTCGGCGACCTCGACAAGGCCACCTACGTCAGCAAGCGCGACGCGATCGACGCCGAGCTGGACAGCCTCGCGCCCGGCCCCTCGCCGGACCTCGACGGCGCCCGCGCCGTCTTGGAGGACTTCGCCACCTTCTGGCAGACCGAGACCGCCCCAGAGCCCCGCCGCGAGCTACTGGCCCAGCTCTTCGAGCGCGTCTGGATCGACGGCCAACGCATCGTCGCCGTCAAGCCCACAGCCGCATTCGCCGGGCTGTTCGTCCCACAAAGCACAACGCCGCCCCAGGTGGGACGGCGCGGGTGTAGGAAGTACGGGAGCGACGGGACTCGAACCCGGACTTTCAACCTCCATAGGCGCCGTGGAAATCCGGCTCGACTAACCCGAGCGAGTCATGTTCCTCGTCCCCGCTTCTCGACGCAGGGCGCACGGCGAGGTCTGCGCGTGCTGATCGACATCTGGACCTCACCAACGATCTACCCGCCGATTGGTCCTCCATCTTCGGCGGTCGTATCGGTGCGCGCTACGCCATCAAACTCGATGCTCCCAGGGTCGGAGCCGCCGGGCCCCCAGATCTGCATTGAGCCGGCTCCGAGCACCACTCCCTCCGCGAGCAGCGGCGTGATGTCGACCTTGAACTCGGCGTGGTATTTGCCGTTCGGAAGCCGCTCGAACCGCTTCATACCCTGCTTCAGGACGAGCATCGGGTACTGCTTGTCGGGGGCCGCGAGGTCTCCGACCTCACCGACAAGCGTGCCTCGGAAGTATCGGGCGTAGCCGAACCAGTCCTGTGGAGTGTCATACGGCGGTGTCAACAACTTGCCCGCTACAGACGGGTCCAGGTCGCTCGCTTCGATTATTGCCTTACGGAGGAGAAACGCGGTGCGGTCGCGCACCTGCGCTGCCTTCTTGCGGATCGAGTCGAAGTCTTCAAGACCATGCTCGAATTCATCACTCGCCCGCCGCGCAACGCGATACGTGTCGTCGTCGCCGTCGAACAGCACGGTCTTTCTGATGTGCACCGCGAGCTGGTGCTTATTTTCGAAGCCAAGGTCAGCGCAAAGATCGTCCTCAGTCAATCCCCGCCGCGCCGCCTCACGACGAACCGCCACCGGCGTCATCGCCTCCATGCCCATGTAGAGATGAGCGAGCGCGAGAATCTCGAACTCGGGGCGCCAATAGCCGAGCGCAACCACGTACTGCCCGGCGGCCCGATCGAGCCTGCGACGGTGCGAGCTAGCCGAGAACGCCTCAATGAGCTTCCCCGCCCCTTCGACCCAGACCGCACGTCCCGGTGTCGGCATGCCGATCACCGACGGGATGAAGCTCTGGAAAAACTCCCTCTCCGTTCGACCCTGTGTGAGGTCATATGCAATGTGGGCTTCCAAATCTCCGACGTATGCGTTCGTCGCCAGAGCAATCATTGGCCCAAACCCATGACCCAACGGCCCTAGCACGTTCAGCGCTTCGTCCAGAGAGTCGGCCGACCCGGCGACCTCCACCCACATTGAGCGTGGGACCGGACTCGCGAACCCTTCCTCGACGTAATCGGTCCGGAAAATGAGGTCCGCCTTTCCCTGCCCCACCGGCACGTCCGCCAAGTGCAGATGGTCGTCAGGCTCGAAGCGCGCGCCAGCCCGGGCGTAAAGAACGACGATGTAAGTGCCTGTGCGCATGACCGACCTGTAAGCGGACGCTGAGCATACCGGCGTCCGACCTCACCAGCCGCGCTACTACTGCTCGACGCGCCGCAAGTACGGGCACTTGGAGATCCCAATCGACCGGATACCCGGCTAGGCTCCCCTCATGGGTGAGGAGTCCAATGAGGCGCCGTACTACTACGCCATGGTTGTGGATCAACTCCTCGTCACGCTTGAGGAGGCAACACGCGCGACACCGGGTAGCGGTCCCGTGGCGTTCGTGCCTCCAGCGGGAGGGGAGCTGTCGCAGGTTCAGGCACGCTTTCACCATCTGGTGTTCGGACGTCGCGGGTCGGGCAAGACCAGCCTCCTAAGACATCTGGAGCGGAACCTGGTCAGTGAACACCGCGTCACCGTGTGGATCGACCAAGAGCTGTTTATGGCCTTGGCCTTCCCAGATGTCTTGGTCAGTTCCGTCCTTGAGGTGATGCAGGGCCTACGAACGGCCGTCGCGGCTCGTGAGCAAAAGGCGCCCAAGGGGTGGCTGATGAAGATCACACCGTGGCGAAGCCCTCGCAGGAGTCACACGCTTGCGGCCCTTGACCGAGCCGTTGAGAACCTCCAGACGCTCAAGCACGCTCCCAACGATCGAACCGTCGAATGGACGCGCTCTGCCGGGTCCGACAGCACCTTAGATTCGCTCGGCTCTGTGCGCCTCGGGCCGCTAGACGGCAAGGTAGGGCAGACCTCCAAGACGAGCGAGAATACGACCACCACGGAGACCGTGGTTAGCTCCAAGGAGGAGTACCTCGAACGCAGCCTGAGCGAGTTTCGCTCGCTGGTTCAGCAAGCGGCTAGCGAGTGCGACGGAGGGTTCGTCTTCCTGGATGAGTTCTACCGCGTGCAGCGCAACGATCAGCCACTCGTCCTGGGCTACATGCACCGCCTAGCGAAAGACACCGGTCTGTGGCTCAAGGTGGGGAGTGTTAGGTATTGGACCACGCCCTATAAGGGCGGAAGTCCGCCGCGAGGAATGCAGCCGACGCAGGACGCCAACGTGGTCTCACTCGATCGTGGCCTACAACTAGTTGGATCTACCCGCTCATTCCTGGAACGGATCCTTGGCAACATCGCCGACTCGGCGGAAGTCGACATGGCGTCCTTGATGACAGACGGTGCTCTTAGACGTCTCGTCCTGGCCTCGGGCGGAGTCCCGCGTGACTACCTCCGGCTGACCGGCGAGGCGATCAAGCACGCTCGAAACCGTGGGTCGAGCGACAAGGCCGGCAGTCACAAGGTCATGGCCGAGGACGTGAATCAGGCAGCCGGCCAGACCGCAGAGAGCAAGCTCGATGACCTGCGCGAAGACGCCCCCGACACAGCGTCTGAGCTTGAGAAACTGCTCGAAGATCTGGCCGAGTTCTGCCGTCATCACAAAACCGCGTACTTCCTTGTGGACGGAAGGGACGCCGCCCTAACCGCCAAGATCGACCAGTTGCAAGATCTGCGGTTCGTCCATCTCTTGTTCGATGGCGAAACGGTGCCAGACCTCGGCTCTCGACGGCACAAGGTCTTGCTACTGGATGTCGCGTACCTGAGCGCGCGCCGCGCATTGCAGGTCGACTTTGAAGGCTGGCAAGACAGCCGAGAGAAGCGGCGCCGTCGCCAACTGGTCTACTCCGAAAAGGCCGGAGCGGTGGCAGCCGCAGAATCACGACGCGCAGCCGAGAAGAAGGCGCAGCACCCCCAAGCGAAGCCGAAAGCGCCGGACGATGATGGAGTCCCACCGACCCTTCCGCTGTTCGACGCCGATCAGGCTGCGCAAGATGTCCCCGAAGGCCACGACGAGGCACGGCAACCGCCGGAGATCCGAGGCTAAGCGCAGATCGAGCTGACCGCTACTACGTCGCGGTCAGCGGGCGGGATCTTCGGGAGACCGGGCCATCCATGGCACTACCCCTGCTTAGGGGTAGTTGTCGGCATCGCCGGTCAGCCGCAACCCCTTGCGGCGCAAGGGCTGCCGCGCAAACCGCGCCGAACCCAGGCGCACCGCAGCGCGCACCGCTGCGCGCACCGCAGGACGCACCGCAGCGCGAACTCACCGGCCGACGCCGACGAGGCGCGCTCACGTCACCGGGCTAGGACTCTTCGCCGGGCTTGCCCATGAGTTGGTAGAGGCGCGCTCGGCTCAAGCCGACCAACTCAGCCAACTCATCGACGGTGAACAGTCCGGTCTCGCGCACCGCGACCAGGGTGGCCGGGAATGCAGGGTCCTTCGTATCGGTCTGCCGCAGCGCACCGGCCAGAGACTCGCGCGCAAGCACGGCCTGTTTTAGCAGCGCTTCAACCACGCGATCCACCCCTAGAGAGTGACCGAAACGAATCCGATAGATGAGAGTGTCTAGCAATCAAGTGTCGACCAGCCTGTTCGCAATGATCTTTACCACCTTGCGCTAGACACTAACGTCAAGTACGGTCCGAGCACGTAGAAGCGCCCCCGCGCCGGGTCAACGGCCGGGGGCATGGCCCACAAGGAGATCGAGCCTCCCCATGAACACCGACGACCCTACCCCGCTAGACGCCGAGTTCCCGCAACCTCCCGACCACCTCCGCGACGCGCTCAGCTTGGCGGCCAGGGAAGAGATGGAGTTCGCATCTGATGGCCTTTGGCCGGATGACGAAGACGAGTACCGCACCCGACTCGCGCGCCTGAGCCAGGCCACCCGCACGATCGAAAATTGGGACGCGGGAGCCTGCACGCGCGAAGAGGTCGCAAAGCTCGCCGCCATCGCCATCGGCATGCAAGAGCCCGGACGCTGGCCGCGCACCATCGAGGAAGCCGACGACGTACTCAGCGCGGCGACCCTGACGCGGGATCTGATCCTGCTTCGCGATTCGCTGGGCGGAAAGCCGACGCAAGAGGAACTAGACGAACCGATGTAAGCCGCGGTCTCCTTGCTGACGACGCGACTAACACCGCGCCAGCTCGGGCCAGGGATGGCCGACATGGAGCACTTGAACAGTCGGCGCGTTGGTCGCGCTCCCCGGCGGCCTCGGCGAGAGGCCCAGGGCGGGCATCGGGTCGAGAGGACCCGGCGGCCACAGACGCAATTCACACCGGAGCAGGAGCAGTTCATTGACTGGTTTGTCCGCTACTGGCGAAGCCGACCCCGGGAAGGTGATCGCACTGCCGAACCCGACCGCTGACCCTGCCGACCACGAGCGCACGAGGCGACGCGCGGTGGTCTACGTCCGCGAATCCACCGAAGAGCAGGGCAAGGGGTACTCCCCGGATGGCCAGCGCGGCGCGATCTCGCAGTTCGCCGAGCGCAACGGCCTTCGCCTCGTCGGCGAGTACCTCGACCTTGAAAGCGGGACGAAGGCCGATACGCGGAAGGACTTTCAACGCCTCATTGCCGATGCCATGACCGGAGCGTTCGACGTGGTGCTCGTCTTCCACACGTCGCGCTTCGCCCGTAACGCGATGGAGGCCAAGCAGTACAAGAAGCTCTTACGCGAAGAACTCGGCATCGACGTCATCTCGGTCACGCAATCCATTGGCACCGACACCGACGATCCGACCGCCTTCCTCAACGAGTCCATCAACGAGGTCTTTGACGAGTACTACTCGCGGTCGCTCTCGTTCTGGACCAAGATGGGCCTTGCGCAGAAGGCTCGCCAGGGACTCGTCACCGGCAGCCTGCCGTGGGGCTATCTCCGCGGGGACGACGGGATCGCGGTTCCCGATCCGGAGCGCGCCCCGGTCGTGCTCGCGTTGTTCACCATCTACGCGACCGGCAACCACTCCTACCGCGATCTCGCCAACTGGCTAAATGCGCGCGGCTTCCGCACGACCCGCCACAGCCTGTTCTGCTCCGACACCGTCCGCGACATGATCGGGAACCTGTCCTACGCCGGGTTCGTCACCGCGCAACGCAGCACGAGCCGCGAGATCAAGGGCAAGCACGAGCCGATCATCAGCGAAGGGCTGTTTGACCGCTGCGCCGAGCTTCGGCGCCAGCGGACGACCACCAAGAACCCGGGACGCCCATCACAGCGATTCGTACTCAAGAGCATCGCGCGCTGCGAACGATGCCAAGGCCGCATGTACGGCCAGAACACCGGGCGCAAAGGCATGCCCCGCTACTACTGCTCGACACGCCGCAAGCGCGAAGGCTGCGACCAGCCGCTCGCGCCAGCCGTGCCGATCGAACAGCAGCTCGCGGAGTTCGTCTCGGGGTTCACGCCAAGCCCAGAGATGCGCAACGAGATCATGGCCCGACTGGTCGTCGACGAGCCCACCGACACCGACACCAACCGCCAGCGCCGCATCCTGAAGGAACGCCGCAAGCGACTCCGCGACCTCTACGAAATGGGCGACATCGAGCGGACCGAGTACCGAGCCAAATGCGCCGAGATCGATGAGGGACTAGACGGAATGGCTCCCGGACCAACCGCCGACCTCGACCGAGCCCGCGCCGTATTAGAAGACTTCGGCCGCTTCTGGGAGGACGAAACCGACCCCACGAAGCGCCGCGAGCTGGTCGGCCAGCTCTTCGAGCGCGTATGGATCGACGACTCCCGCATCGTCGCCGTACGGCCGTCGTCCGCATTCGCGCCGTTCTTCGAACGACGCGGTCACCGCCCCGCAAGCGACAACGCCGCCCCTAAAAGGAGCGGCGAGGTTGAAAGTACGGGAGCGACGGGGGTCAAACCCGCGTCGCGCCCCAGCGGGATCGCGATCCGGGTCGATGACCCGCAGACCGCCCGCGCCGCCTCCTGTCGCCTGAGATCAGCTCGGTGCGATCACGGCGAGTCCGTGCTCGCGCGCACCTTCTGCGAGCCGCACGTCGAACGTCATGACCGACGCGATGTGCCCTTTGGCGGCGAGCCGAAGCGCAGTTGCAAGATGGATCGCATCGAGCGTTGCGACGGATGCAGGCGAGACCGCCTCAGCTACTGAAAGGGTCGCATCATCCATCGGCACGAGTGACACACCCGCCAGCCATGTCTCGATCTCCTCGCGTGCGATGCCAGTCCGAAGCCCCACGCGATGCAACTCGATACCGAGCAGGCGACTGGAGACGACGGCGTCGAACGCCGCCAGCGCAGCGCCGATCGCAGCGCTGTCGGGCTCGTCGAGCACGACGCGTCCGAGCGCGCTCGTATCGAGGTAGACACCCGCCACCGGCGTTACGCCCGCTCGGCGCGACCTTCCGCCAGCAGCGCGTCCGTCATACCGCCGGGTGTCTGGCGTCGGGCCCGGCGTGCGATCACGTCGGTCAAGCTGGCGCTAGGGAGCGTGGCACCGTACTCGGCGACCAGCGCGGCATACGCATCCGGGACCTGCTCACCCGCCGGCGAGAGGCGCGCCACCACGCGACCATGCTCCGTGACCTCGAGTGACGCCCCGTTCTTGACCCGGTCCAGATAGCGGCTCAGGTTCTGACGCAGTTCGCGGACGCCGACGGTCGACATTGTGCGTCAACCGTAGCACATTGCGTTTCCTCATCTCAGGAGCCGTCAAGAACGGCGAAGCGTAGAGGCGGGAGCGACGGGGTCGAACCCGGGCTTCACGCCCCAGCGGGATCCAGATCCGCGTCGGATGATCCTGTGCTGGGCGGCGCCTCGACAACCGCTCGCGCCCACGCCACCGCCTTCGCCGCCAGATCCAACGCAGTCGCCCGGTCTACGGTGCCGGGAGAACGCGCGCCGTAGCGTCCAACCACACCGAACGGGGTGAGCAGATCGAGCTGATCGAGAGCAGCCTGAAGCTCGATGCCGGCGTCTTCGCTCAACTGCAGCAACAACGCGATGTTGTGCGTGAACGGAAAGGTCTGACCGCTAGCGGCGAGCGCTGCCTTCAGCGCCTTCTCCGCCGCCTGCTGCGCGTGGAAGCCCACGATCGCGTCCGACACTGAGGGCACATCGACAACCGCCCGCGCCGCCGTCAGATCGTCAGCGGCCAGCCCAAGCAACTCGCGCGCAAGATCAGCCTGATCGGGCCATCAAGCGGCGAGCACGCGGCCCTCAGACAGCGCAGCATGCACGAGGCTGCCACGCACGTCGCCCCACTCGGCAGCTTCACGCTCGCTGGCCACCACGATCTCGACCGGCAACCGCAGGTCGCGGACCGCCCGCATCAGCCTCACCGACTCCAGCGCCGTGTTCTCAACCTCGGGCTCGATCACAAGGACATCAATGTCGCTGCGTGGCGTCGCCGAGCCTCGCGCATGTGAGCCGAAGAGCACGACGCGAGCATCCGGCACCTCAGCGGCCAGACGGCGCCCGACCTCACGGATGTTCGACTCATTCTCGGTCACCACGGAGGACGGTACCTGCTCGTACCCACGGACGAAAGGCGCGCGGTGACTCAGGAGCCGCGCGTCTCGCCCTGCATCGGACTCGGCTTGATGGGCTGCTGTCGCGGCCTCACCGTTCCGCCGCCCCCTCCGCTAAGCTCCGTCACCGACATAATTAACATTTCGCCCCCGCGACCGCAACGAACGGCCCGGGGGCATGACCCAGGAGGTAGTAGCTCCATGAGTGCCCCGCAGGGTAGCTCCGGCTGCCGTATCACCGTCGACCCGTCGACCGCCGATGTGCTGCGCATCGAGACCAAGAAGGTCTTGATGTTCAACCACGACCCCTTCGAGGACTTCCTCGACTACGTCCCGACCAAGCAGTTGGCGCTAGCCAATCTCTTTCGCGACGCGACCGCGGTCATCGACGCGATCGGCTGGGACCCCGACGTCGATCCGCAACGCGAAAGCGTCGAGGTGCCGTTGACTCCTGGCCACGTCCAGCAACTCCACCATCGCCGCTGCGACCTGCTCGACACCAACCTCGACCTGCTGACCGAGATCGGTGCCGACAACGAGGCCAATGCCGTCGTGATGAGCGAGATCTACGCCAACCGCCATGGCGTCGAAGCGCTCAACCGCGTCTTCGACGCCTACAGCGACATCATCACCACATAGATCGCCGCGGCCAGGCCCCCTACGCCGCTTCGGCCTCCCGGATCGCCGCGCGCCGCGGGGCCAGCATCGCCTCGACGAGCACGAGCTCGTCGAGCATCGCCGCGGCCGCCTTGACCATGGTCTCGTTGGCGGCCAAGGCGCCCTCGTCATCGATGAACCGCGTGTGAAACGGGATGTTCACCGCCTCGAAGAGCGGGACCATCTTCAGCGTCGTCACGACCTGCTTGAGCATCTGCACCGCGCGCGTGCCTGCCGCGACGCCGCCGTAGCTGACGAAGCCGACCGGCTTGTGCTGCCACTCGAAGTGCAGGTAGTCGATCGCGTTCTTCAGCGGGGCGGTCAACCCGTAGTTGTACTCCGGGGTCACGAAGACGAAGGCGTCGGCGCTGTCGACGCGCGCGCTCCACGCTCTGGTGTGCTCGTGCGTGTAACGGCGTAGGCGCGGATGGTTGGGCTCGTCCATGAACGGGAGCGCGACCTCGGCGAGGTCGACCAGCTCGACGTCGAAGGCACCGTGGGAAACCGCGCGCTCGACGAACCAATCGGCGATCGGCTCGCCGGCGCGACCGGGACGGGTGCTGGCCAGGATGACGTGCAGCTTAGGCATGGTCTGCGGCCTACCCCGGAGGTTGCAGGCTCAACGGCCAAGAGATTCAGACACACCGGCACCGGAACCTCCGGCCCCCTGTCAGGGTTAGGGGAGCGATGCGTCGCTCGCTCCTCCTCCCCGCCCTGACCCTCACCCTGCTCGCCGCCGCGCCTGCCGCCCACGCGCGGGTGATGGTGGTCGCGACCGGCAACGCGTTCGCCACCCTGCTCGATGTGCAGTCCGGCGCGCTGGTCGCTCGCGTGCCCGTAGCGGGCGGCACCCGATCGGTCGCCGTGGCACCGGACGGCAGCCGCGGCTACGTCGCCGCCGGTGCCGGGGTGGCCGCGATCGACCTCAACGCCCGCACCCGCGTCGGCGACGTGCAGCTGACCGGGACGCCGACGGCGATCGCGATCAGCGCCAGCGGCCACCGGCTGGTCGCCCTCCGCGAGGGCGCGCTGGACTCCATCGACCCGATCGCGCTGACCGTCACGCGCTCGATCAACCTCGGCGCCAAGGCGCGCAAGCCCGCCGCCGTGGCGATCTCGGCCGATGGCGCCAAGGCCGTCGTCGCGCTCGACGCCAAGCGGATCGCGATCGTCGACCTGCTCGGCGGCGGCGTACGCCGCATGAAGCTGGCGGGCGTGACCGGGATCGCCTTCGCGCCGACCGGCCGCAACGCGTTCGCCGCGACGGCGACCAAGAAGGACACGACGCTGACCACGATCGACACGGCGGGTGGCCGCCTTGGCCACCGGATCCGGACCGCCCGCGGCCCAGGCGGGGGCGTCGCGGTCAGCGGCGACGGCCGCCACGTGATCGTCGGGCCGGGCGCCGGCTCGCGCGTCACCGCCGTCTTCGACCTCAAGCGCGGCCGTGTATCCACGCGCGTCGCCACCGGCGCCGGCCCCGGCCGGCCCGCGGTCGCCCCCGACGGCGTCCGGCTCTACGTCGCCGACGAGCGCGCCGGGACGATCTCGGTCCTCAGCGCGCTCTCCTTCCGCCGCCTGACCATCCGCAAGCTGCCCGGCGGCGGCCATCCGCGCGGGCTGGCCGTCCAGCCCGGCGTCGGCCTGATCACCGGCACCGAGGGCCCAGACCGGCTGACCGGCACCCGCCTCGGCGACCAGATCAACGCACTGGGCGGCGACGATGTCGCGCTCGGCGGCCGCGGCGCCGACCTCCTCTCCGGCGGCGCGGGCAACGACACGCTCGACAGCGGCCCCGACAACGACAAGATCTATGGCGAGGACGGCGACGACCACCTCTTCTCCCAGGCCGGCAACGACACGCTCGACGGCGGCCCAGGCAATGACTATGCCAACGGCGGGACCGGCAACGACGAGCTCGACGGGTCGGACGGCGATGACAGCCTCGACGGCGGTGATGGGGACGACGTGCTCCGCGGCGGCCCCGGCAACGACCGACTGATCGAGCTCGGCCTGGGCAACGACCTGCTGCTCGACGGTGGCGACGGCAACGACTACATCAACGCCAACCGCGGCGACGACACGATCGACGGCGGCGCCGGCGACGACACGCTGCTGGGCGGCTCGGGCAGCGAGCGCATCGACGCGGGCGACGGCAACGACACGATCGACGGCGGCACCGGCGGCGACAGCATCTTCGGCCGGACCGGCAACGACGCGATCCGCGGCGACGCCGGCCGCGACACGCTCTATGGCGCCGAGGGCGATGACCAGCTCGACGGCGGCTCGGGCGACGACCGGATGATCTCCGGCGGCGACGGCAACGACGAGCTGACCGCCGGGCCGGGCGCCGACATCGTCAGCGGCGGGCGCGGCAACGACGACATCCGCGTCGCCGACGGCGACCACGACACCGTCGACTGCGGCCCGGGCCGCGACACGGTCTACGTCGAGCAAGACGCGCCGACGCGCGACACGCTGAAGTCGTGTGAGACCGTCAAGCCGGTACCGGCTGAGGGCGCGACCGACGCGCCGCCGGCCTCCAACAACATCTTCGGGACGGTCTACGACGACATGCTGCTTGGGACCGAGGGCACCGACTCGCTCTTCGGCAACGACGGCGCCGACGTCCTCTACGGTGCCGGCGGCAACGACTACGTCGACGGCGAGAACGGTGACGACGAGCTCCACGGCGGCCCCGGCGACGACGCGCTGCACGGCCGCGGCGACAACGACACCATCTTGGGCAACGAGGGCAACGACTCGATCACCGGCGACCGTGGCAACGACACCATCAACGGCGGCCCGGGCAACGACACCATCTTCGGCAACCTCGACAACGACATCATCGCCGGCGACGAGGGCGACGACCGCATCCAAGTCGTCGGCGGCGGCTTTGACCGCGTCTCCTGCGGAGAGGGCAAGGACATCGTCTTCGCCGACGCGACCGACGAAGTCGCCGCGGATTGCGAGGACGTTCGACGTTAGCGGCGGACGATCTTGGACCGGGCGCTCGTGGTCTTCGCGTGGCCGGCGCGGTCGGTCGCCGTTACCGCGAAGCGCAGCGTGATGCGGCGGCCGCGGTGCAGGGCCGCGAGCAGGGAGCGGCGCGTGCGTGCCGAGACCTTGACCTTGAGCGAGACCGTGGCGCCCGCGGCGAGCGTCGTCTTGGCCGATGCCGTGCGCAGGAGCTTGACGACGGCGGCCGCGCCCTCGTTCTTGTTGGCCTTGGAGACCAGGAAGGTCCCGCGCGCGGTGATATCGCAGATCTGCTGGCAGGAGACGCGGACGCGCACCACACCGGTCTTCCAGGGGCGCTGGCGCGCGGCCGCGCTGACCTTCACGACCGGCGCGCCGGCGCCACCGCCCGGCACTCCGGGGGTAGTCGGCGGCGTCACACCCGGCCCGCCGACCGACGCCGGCGGCACGCACGCGCCGCTCTGGCCCAGGCGGTAGACCGGCCCGTCCAGCGACACGGCGTAGACGCGCCCGCACGCGTCCTCACCGAAGGAGGCCAGCGTGGAGACGTGCAGGCCGGTGTCGGCATCGCCCGTCGCCTCGCCGCCCGTCAGCGTCGCCGCGCGGATGTCGCCGAGATAGGTGTCGGCGTAGACGTAGCGTCCCAGCAAGTCGGGCAGCGCAGGGTCGCGCACGACGTAGCCGCCGGCGATCGTGGAGAACGAGTCCGGCGCCGCGTGGCCCTTCTCCAGCACCGGCATTGTGACGCCGGGCGGGGCGCCTGCAGGCGCGGTGCTCCCGCGCGCGTGCAGGCCCTCGTAGACGTTCCAGCCGTAGTCGGCACCGATCCCTCGACCGGGTGCCGCGGCGAAGTCGACCTCCTCCCACGTGTCCTGGCCGACGTCGCCGATGGTCAGATCGCCGGTCACGCGGTCAAACGAGAAGCGCCACGGGTTGCGCAAGCCCTTGGCCCAGATCTCGGGCTGCGCGAAGCCGGGGTTGCCCGCCGGGATCGTGCAGCGACCATCGCAGCCGGAGGACCCAGACCCACCCATCCCGATCCGCAGCAGCTTGCCCAGCCGCGCATCGTGGCCGGCATCCGCATCGTTGAACGCCGGGCTGGTCTGCTGAGCGTTGCCGAGCGAGTCGTTGCCGTCACCGCCGTCGCCGGTGCCGACCCACAGCATCCCGTCAGGCCCGACCTGCAGCTGACCGCCGTTGTGATTGTCGAACTTGCGGTGCGGGACCTGCAGGACCAAACGCTCGCTGCCCGGATCGGCGTGGTCGGCGTCGATGCGCTGGAAGGCGCTGATCATCAGGTCCGAGCCCGGCGCACCGCTGCCGCCCGGCGGCTGCGCCGTGTAGTACACGTAGAACGTGCCGCTCGTCGCGTAGTCAGACGCGAAGGCCATCGACAACAGCCCCTGCTCACTGCCCGAGGACCGCACGCGGCCCGTGATGTCCAGGAAGGTCGAGCTCACGCCATCGCGCACCACCATGATCTTGCCCGTCCGCTGGACGACGAAGATCCGTGAGAGGTCGCCGGGCGGCGCGGTGACGTACACCGGCTGGGCGAACGTGCCGACCTGCAGCAGCGAGACCGCGGCGCCCGCCGGCGACGAGACGCTGATCGCCAGCACCACGCTCGTCAGCGCCGCCACGGCCGCCGGCCGCCATCCTCGGACTCCGAGCTCCATGGCGCGAGTCTTACCGCTCCGCGCCGACGCTACGCCGGCACGGACGCTCAGCGCACGACGCGCGCGGTTGCAACCGTCCGGCGCCGCGCCCCGCCATCGGCCGACCGCGCGGTGACCACGAAGCGGACGCCGCCGGCCCGCCCACGCGCAAGCGCGCGCCGCAGCGTCGCGCGAGCTGCCGCCGGCACCCGCAGCACCACCGTGCCGCGACGCCCGGCACCCAGGGCGACCGTCCGCGTCGCCGTACGCCCGACGATCGCGCCGCCGACCGTCAGCGAGGCACGCACGCCGGCGGTGCAGGCGGTCGCGCAGGTCAGGGTCGCGCGCACACGGCCGGTCCTCACCGCGCGCTGGCGTGCCGGTGGCGCCAGCGTCACCCCGACCGCGTCACAAGCGCCCTCACCCTGGGAAAGCCGATACAGGACGCCGTCGAGCGTCGTCGCATAGACGCGCCCGCAGCCGTCCTCGCCAAACGACGTCAGCCCAGGCGCGCGCAGGCCGGTCGCGCGATCGTCGAACGCGGTCCCACCGCCGAGGCGCACCGCCTGGATCAAGCCGCTGCTCAAGTTGGCGTACAAGTACCGCCCGGCCAGCGTCGGCAGACCCGGGTCGCGGACGACGACGCCACCGATGATCGCGTTATAGCCATCGGGTTGCGCATGTGCGCGCTCGAGCACGGGGCCGGTGCAGCAGCCGGCCGGCGGCGCATCGGTGCCATCCACCCGCGCGGTGCCTTCGAACGCCGGCCAGCCGTAGTTGGCACCACGGCCACGGTCGGGTGCGGGCGCGAGGTCAAGCTCCTCGAAGACGGTGTTGCCGACGTCGGCGATGACGAGGTCGCCGGTCAGGCGGTCAAACGAGAACCGCCACGGGTTGCGCAGACCCAAGGCCCAGACCTCGCGCTGGGCGAAGCCGGGGTTGTCGACGGGGATCGTGCAGGCCCCGCCGCAGCCGTCGCCCGGCTTTGGATCCACGTGCAAGATCTTGCCGAGCAGCGCGTCCGCACCGCGGGTGGCGTCGTCGGTCGCGGGATCGGTGCGCTGGGCGTTGCGAAACGGGTCGTTGTCGCCACCGCCATCCCCCGTGCCGATCCACAGCTGCCCGTCAGGCCCGAAGCTCAGCTGGCCGCCGTTCTCGTACTCGCCGAGCCGGTGCGGGATGCGCAGCAGCACGCGCTCGCTAGCCGGATCGACATGGTCGCCATCAGCACGACGGAATTCGCTGATCACCAGGTCGCTGCCGTTGTCGCGGACCACCGCACCCACCGGCGGGCGCGCCGTGTAGAAGACATACACCTTGCCGCTCGTGGCGTAGTCCGGGGCGAACGCCAGTCCGAGCAGCCCCTGCTCTGCGCCATCGGCCTTCACGCGATCGGTGAGGTCAGCGAAGACCGTCTGGACCTTGCCGCGGCGCGCCACGATCCTCCCCGCCTGCTCGACCACGAACAGGCGGCTGGCATCGCCCGGCGCCGCGACCACGCCGACCGGGGCCGAGAAGCGCGCAACCGGCACGAGCGTGACGGGCGACGGTGCTGCAACGGCCGGCGTGGCGATCGCCAGCGCAGCAAGCGCCAGCGCCGCCGCGATCCGCGCGGTCACGCCGCGGCGGTGCGCTTCTTGCCGGCTCGCCGCGCCAGCCGGCGCTCCTGGCGGACCAGCTTCACGGCGCCGCGACGCCCGTGCGCCTCCAGACCGTGGTAGAGCACCTTGATGGCGTCGAAGATCTCGTTGGCCGTCGCCTTGGCCTGCTCGCGCGTCGGCTGCGTGACGACCTCGTAGCGGAACGGGTCGCCGTACTGGATCGTCACCTTCGGGAACTCCAGACGCTTCCAGTTGCGGACCTTCGCGGAGCCCTGGATCGCAACCGGCACGACCGTTGCACCGGTCTCCAGCGCCAGGCGACCGATACCGGGCTTGGCCTCGTCGGCGAGCTTGCCGGACCGCGAGCGCCCGCCCTCGCAGTACATCGCCATGCAACCACCACGGCCCAGGATGGTGTGGGCGGTAAGAAAGGCATCCTCATCGCGAGCGCCGCGGCGGACCGGGAAGACGCCGCCATGCGTGTAGATCCACTGCAGCGGCGGCTTGAACATCTGCGACTTGGCCATGTACTGGACCTTGCGCCGGATCGAGGCGGCGACGAAGAAGTGGTCCATGAACGAGAAGTGATTCGGCGCCAGGATGACCGGCCCGACCGGCGGCACCTTGTCGGTGCTGATCACCCGCGCGCGGAAGAACGACCACGAGTACAGCAGCGTCAGCGAGCGCGTGGCCTCATAGACCCAGTCGGGCTCACGGGTACGCGCGCGTTCATGGAAGCGATCGAAGTAGGTGGAAGGCCGCGGGTCGGTGTAGACCTGCTCCTTCATCTTGACCAGCTCGTCCGGCTCGCTCACGGTGAGCAGATGCTACCCGCGACGACGAAGGCGTAGGCGCCCGACCAGGTGGGTGCCGCCCGGGGTGCGCCGCATGTGAGGCCGAGCCTCCATGCGGCGACGAGGCGTCTCAGATGGGTGCCGCCCGGGGTGCGCCGCATGGAGGCTGTCCCTCCTCCATGCGGCGCAGAGTCCCCGGGCGTGCTCCGGGACGGTGGGTCAGGCCATACCACGGAGCGGCGATCGGTCGGCACAACGGCGAGTCGTCGCAGGAGGAGACGGTGTGCGCTGTTGCGATGTCCCCCGGCCGATCACTTGCCACCATCATGCGGGACGGTCGAGCCCCGCTCTATCGCCACGCGGTCGGAACATCGGAGGGTGAGCCTCGCCCACCGGTCGAGTACCCCTGCAAACGTCCGGTGTCGTGCCTATGTTCCCGCCCATGCCCGACATCGAAGCCCACATCACGGGCACCGTGTGGAAGATCGAGTGCAAGATCGGCGACAAGGTCGCCGAAGGTGACACGGTCGTGATCCTCGAGTCCATGAAGATGGAGATGCCGGTCGAGGCCGAGGACGAGGGCACGGTCAAGGAGATCCTCTGCGAGGAGGGCCAGGCCGTCAACGAGGGCGACACGCTCGTCGTCCTCGAATAGCGCGCGAACCGAATAGCCTCCCGCCGTCAATGGCGGGCCAATTGCTGATCGACACGCCGCTGGACGGGGTCCGGCGGATGACCATCTCCAATCCGGCGAAGCGCAACGCGCTGGACCACGCGATCCTCGACGGGATCGCCGAGGCCGTGCGAGCGGCCGATGCCGACAGCATCCGCGCGCTGATCCTCACCGGGGCTGACGGGATGTTCTCCTCGGGCTATGACATCGGCGACATCCCGCCCGACGTCTTTGCCGCCGAGGCCGAGAAGCTCGTCGCCCACCCGTTCACGAGCGCGATCGACGCACTGGACGCCACCGACATCCCGACGATCGCCGCGCTGCCGGGCCACACGATCGGCGGCGGCCTGGAGCTGGCGCTGGCTTGCGACCTGCGCGTTGCCCGTGACGGCATCCAGCTCGGGATGCCGCCGGCCAAGCTCGGCCTCGTCTACTCGCACACCGGGCTGCGCCGCTTCCTGCACATCATCGGCGAGCCACGCACGCGCCAGCTCTTCTTGCTGGGCCGCAACATCAGCGCGCGTGAGGCCCAGAGCTGGGGCCTGGTCAACGAGCTGGCCGGCGCCGAGGACCTCGAGGGCTTCGCGCTGGACTGGGCCGCCGAGCTGGCCGCCAACGCGCCGCTGTCGGTCCGCGGCAACAAGCGCGTCCTGCGCGCGCTGCTGGCCGCCGAGGCGTCGCTGCATCCGGAGATCGAGGCGGACCTGATCGCCTTGCGCAAGGCCTGCTTTGACTCCGCGGACCTCGCCGAGGGCGTGCGCGCGTTCGGCGAGAAGCGCCCCGCACGCTGGCAGGGCCAGTGAGCCCACCGAAGCCGTCCGCCAAGCAGGTACAGGCGTTGGAGGCGCGCGTCGACGCGCTGGAGCAGGCGGGCGAGTACGACGAGGCGATCGCGGTCCTCGGCGAGCTCGAGCAGACCACCGGGCAAGACCAGCGCTGGCACGTCGCCTGGATGCACGTCCTGGCCGGCCGCCGGGGCGAGGCCGACGCGCTGTGGGCCGCCCTGGAGCAAGAGCATCCGGGCGACCCGACCGTCCCGTTCATGGCCGGCAACGCGCACGCCGAAGCCGGCGAGCCGGATCTTGCCGCCGAGCGCTTTGCCCGTGCGCTGGAGCTGGCGCTGCACAGCGGCGCCGACGGCGAGACACTGCGCCAAATCGTCGGCGCGCGCACCGAGGCGCTGGCCGCCGCCGGGCTGGAGCCCGGGCCGATCGACGAGGCGGCACGCCTCGCGCTGGCCCGCGCCGCGGCCCAGGGCGCCGACACACCGGTCGCTACCCCGTTCTTCGCGCCAGCAGAGTTCGCGCTGGCGCTCGACGCCTGGCCGGGCTTCGCCGCAGACTGGCGCGTCGACGGGCACGCCGCCTACGCGCTGGAGCTCGATCGCCGCATGCGCGCCGTTGCGCCCAGCGCGCCACGCCATCCGGTCGTCGTCCCGCTCACCGTGGCGCGTGTGCGTGCGCTGGCCGTCGAGGCCGAGATCGACGAGGACGCCGCCGAGGCGCGTGCGCGCGCGGCCTACGAGGTCGCCCAGGAGGGCGGCGCCGTGCCGTGGCCGCCAGGCCGCAACGACCCGTGCTGGTGCGGGTCGTACAAGAAGTACAAGAAGTGCTGCGGTGTGTGAGCGCCAGGGCGCTCAGCGGTCGGCTGCCCGATGGATCGCGGCCCGGATGTCCTCCAGGCCGGTGCCCTTCTCAAGGTAGGTGTGCGCGCCGATCTCGATCGACGGCGCCGCCATGCGGGCCGCGCTCAAGCTCGACAGGCCGATGATCGACGTGCCCGGCGCGCGGCGGCGCATCTTGGGGATCGCTTGTAGGCCGCCCATGCGCGGCATCGACATGTCGAGCAGGACGACGTCGGGCTGCAGCTCGGCCGTCGCCTCGACACCGGCGACGCCGTCGGCCGCCTCACCGACGATCTCGATCAACGGATCTTCGGCCAGCGATGAGCGCATCAACGCCCGGAAGCCCTCGGCGTCATCGCACAGCAGAACACGGATCGGATCGGCGGCAGCCACGTACTCCACATCATCGGTTGGTGAGCAACATTTGACCATCCCCACTTCTGATGATCGACGCGAGAACCACCCGTCCATTCGGCTAGATTTCGAGGGCAGATCCGTCCCCCACGACGCGCCTGTGGGCGGGCGGGCGCAATCGTCCGGAGCCGTGCCTACTGTGCCGGACTATGCCGTCGCTCATCTCCCGCGAAGAAGCCGTCCGCCTGGGCGAGCTCGAGGACCACGACGAGATCCTCGCGCTCGTCGACCGCGCCTGGGAGGCACGGCAAGAGGAGTTCGGCGACAGCACCGATATGTGCTCGCTGGTCAACGCGAAGTCCGGCGGCTGCGCCGAGGACTGCGGCTTCTGCGCCCAGTCGCGCTTCGCCGAGGCCGAGACGCCGATGCACGCGATGATGGAGCCCGACCAGATCCTCGAGCACGCCAAGGCGGCCGAGGCGGCCGGCGCCCACCGCTTCTGCATGGTCACCCAGGGCCAGGGGCTCTCCAAGCGCGACTTCGAGAAGATCCTCGAGGGTGCACGGATGGTCGCCGAGCACACCAACCTCAAGCGTTGCGCCTCGGTCGGCCACATGAGCGTCGACCGCGCCAAGGCGCTCAAAGACGCCGGGATCCAGCGCGTCCACCACAACGTCGAGACGGCCGAGTCCTACTACCCCGAGGTCTCCTCGACGGTCCGCTACGAGGGCCGGCTGCGGACGATCCAGGCGGTCGAGGAGGCCGGGCTGGAGACCTGCGTCGGCGGCATCCTCAACCTCGGCGAGACGCGCGCCCAGCGCGTCGAGATGGCGTTCGAGCTGGCCAAGATCGATCCGACCTCGGTGCCGATCAACCTGCTCAACCCGCGTCCGGGGACGAAGTTCGGCGACCGCGACTACATGGACCCGTGGGAAGTCGTGAAGTGGATCGCGATCTTCCGCCTGATCCTGCCGGGCGCCCTGTTCCGGTTGTGCGGTGGGCGCGTCGAGAACCTCGGCGAACTGCAGCCGCTGGCGGTCAAGGCCGGCCTCAACGGCGTCATGATGGGCAACTTCCTCACGACCCTGAACGCCGACCCGGCCGAGGACCGCAAGATGTTCACCGACTTGGGGTTGAACATCAACCGCCAGGCCGACAACGGCGCGAACCCGCGTCCTGACAACCGCTCGGGCTGGCTGGAGGGCGAGACGTCTGACGTCATCGAGGACTACCTCGACACGCTGGCCGAGGCCGAGGGCGCCGGCATCAGGGTCACGACCTGGGACCCGGCGTCGCAGCTGCGTTACGCCAAGAAGGACAAGGTTCCGCCGCGGCCCGATGGCGCGCCGAACCGCTGGCCGGGTGCTGAGGAGCCAGAAGAAGTGGCGGCGCAGCTGTCCGGCATGCCGTTCGGCCACTGACGTCTGAGCACCGGCCCGGCGACGACCGACGACCGTGAGCGACATCGAAGCCCGCCTGGAGGAGCTCCGCGAGACGGGGCTCTACCGGCGCATGCGCCACGTCAGCGGGCCGCAGGGCTCGCGCGTCGTCCTCGACGGCCGCCCCGTGTTGCTGTTGTGCTCCAACAACTACCTGGGGCTCGCCGACCACCCGCGGGTGCGCGAGGCCGCGGCGGACGCCGCGATGCGCTGGGGTGCGGGCGCCGGCGCGTCGCGCCTGGTCTCCGGGACGATGACGGTCCACCGGCGCCTGGAAGAGGCGCTGGCGGCGTTCAAGGGGACCGAGTCGTCGGTGCTCTTCGGCTCGGGCTACCTGGCCAACCTCGGCGTCATCGGCGCCCTGGCGCGTCTGGCCGGCGATGACACCGCCCCCACCCACCCCGGCACCCCACCGCCCGTCGTCTTCTCCGACGAGCTCAACCACGCCTCGATCATCGACGGCTGCCGCCTGGCGCGGGCCGAGACGTTCGTCTATGACCACTGCGACACCGAGCATCTCGCGTGGGGGCTGCGTCAGCACCGCGATCGCCCGGGCATCATCGTCACCGACTCGGTCTTCTCGATGGACGGCGACATCGCGCCGCTGGCCGAGATCGCCGAGCTCGCCCAGCGCCATGGTGTGCGGACCGTCGTCGACGAGGCCCACGGCACCGGCTGCCTGGGCCCGGGTGGGCGTGGGGCGGTCGCCAAGGCGGGATTGGACGGCGAGATCGACGTCGTCATCGGCACGCTCGGCAAGGCGCTCGGCGCCTACGGCGCGTTCGCCGCCTGCAGCGCCGCGATGCGCGACTTGCTGACCAACACCGCGCGCTCGCTGATCTTCTCGACCGCGCTGCCGCCGCCCGCGGTCGCCGCCGCACTTGCCGCGCTGGAGGTCCTCCAGGAGCACCCCGAGATGGTCGACCGGCTGCAGGCCAACGCCGATGCGATGCGCGACGAGCTGGCTCGCGAGGGCTTCGAGGTCGCGGGCTCCTGCACCCAGATCATCCCGCTGGTCGTCGGCGACGCCGAGCTGGCGATGAACGTCTGCGAGCAAGCGATCGAGGCCGGCGTCTTTGCCCAGGCCATCCGCCCGCCGACGGTGCCCGCCGGCACCTCGCGGCTGCGCCTGGCGCTGATGGCCACCCACACGCGCGAGGAGCTGCGCGCCGCGGCCCGGACGCTCGGCCGCGCCGCCCTGCAGGCGGGCTTCCGGCCGGGCGCGGGCGTCCCGGTGGCCGCCGCCCAGCCCGCGGGTCATCCTGATGAGCGCTTGCCGTCACCGCTGGCCGCCGCGGGCGAGGACGCGGCGGCGGCGGCCGCCTGATGGGCACGCAGCGCGACCGACCGGGCGTGCTTGCGACGGAGCTTTGTCTCCGTCTCGGAGGCGAACGATCCCTCGTGGTCGAGTTGACCGGCATAGTGCACGACAACTCGACCCGGACCCCGCGCGCACCGAGGTTCTGAGCACGATGCGCGGGCTCTTCGTCACCGGAACCGACACGGAGGTCGGCAAGAGCGTCGTCGTCGCCGCACTGACCGCGGCACTCGCCGCACGCGGGGTGGCCGTCGGCGCGTTCAAGCCGGTAGTCACCGGTCTTGACGACGAGCCCGAGGGCGGCAAGCCGCACGACCACGAGCTGCTCGCGCGCTGCGCCGGGATGGCGCCAGCCGAGGTCGCGCCCTACCGCTTCGGCCCGGCCGTCTCGCCGCATCTCGCCGCCGAGCTGGCGGGCCTATCGATCGACCCCACCATGTTGATCGAGACGGCACGCGCCAACGGCGAGGGGCGGACCCTCATCGCCGAGGGCGTCGGCGGGTTGTTGGTGCCCTTGACGGTGAGCGGCGTCCTTGTCCTCGACCTCATCATCGAGTTGGGGCTCCCGCTCGTCGTCGTCGCCCGCCCAGGGCTCGGGACGATCAACCACACGTTGTTGACCCTGCGCGTCGCCCGTGCCGCAGGCGTCGAGGTGCGCGGCGTCGTCATGACCCCGTGGCCCGAGCAGCCGACGCCGATGGAGTCCTCCAACCTCGCGACCGTCGAGGCCTTCGGCGACGTGCGCGTCACCGGCCTCCCCCACCTCGCCGACTTCTCGTCGGCGACCCTCGCCGCCGCCGGCGAGCTCCTGCCCATCGACGACTGGCTCAGCTAGCCACGACTCCCGCAAGGGGTGGGCCTGTTTGCGGACGCCATTGGTCCGCCGACGGGCCCACCCGGACGCCATCGGGACATGTGCCCTGCGGTGGGCCTGTTCGCGGACGTCATCGGTCCCCCGACAGGCCCACTCGGTCATAGTCGCCGCGGCGGGTGCACAGGCGGCTTCAGCGCTCGCCGTCGGCCGCCACCTGCACGATCGACGCGTCGATCAGCCACTCGACCGGCGCGACGTCGTCGGTGTAGACCCGGCCGCCGCGCAGGCCTGGAGCGATCCGGGCCGCCGTCTCCTCGGCGACCTCGCCGAGACCCGCCGGCAGCGCGCCGCCGGCCCGGGCAGCCGCCAGGTTATGGCCGCGCAGCTCCACATCGGCAGCGACCACCTGCGTGTTGACGTCCTCGCTCGGGTCGCGCACGACGTGCCCGAAGACCGAGCGCATCGTGGCCGTCAGCACCTGCTCCAGATCCTGGGACTGCTCCGGATGGCCGACGTTGACGATCACCATGCCGCCGGGGTTCAGGCGTTGCTTGCGCCAGCCGGAAGAACTCCTTGGTTGCCAGGTAGAACGGGATGTAGGGCTGGCGATAGGCGTCGACGTAGATGACGTCGAAGCGCCGCTGCGTGGCCCGCAGCCACGGCCGCGCGTCGGCGGCGTGGGTGTGGAGGTTGGGCGCGCGCAGGTCGAAGAGCTCGCGCCCGACCTCGGTCAGCCTTCGGGTCGATCTCGACCGCGTCGATCCGCGTCGCTCCGGAAGAAGTGACCGTAGGCCCGCGCAACCGTGCCCGCGGCGCTGCCGAGGATCGCGATCGAGCGCGGCGCCACCGCGCGAGCGGCGAACGGCAGCACTAGCGGCTCGTCCCAGTAGTTGTCGGTCAGCCACTTCCCGGGCGTGTAGACCGAGTGCACCGCCTGGCCCTCGTTGAGCTCCAGCCGGCGCTCGCCGTCGTGACGCTCGACGACACGGGCGTACTGGTAGCTCGGTCTCGCCCTCCCAGATCACGCGGCCGTCGGTCGTCGCCTTCACGGTCGCCGGTCGGCAGCGCGATCAGGACCGCGACCAGCGCCGGCGCAAGGACCGCTGCGCGGCGACGCAGGCCGAGCAGCGGCGACGACCGCCGAGCGCCAGCGCGAAGACCAGGAACGTGCGGCGCGTGCCGACGAACGGGATCAGCACCAGCGCGCTGAGGAAGACGCCGGCCAGCGAGCCCAGCGTCGAGATGGCGTACAGCCGCCCCGACACGCGCCCCGCCTCATCCAGCGCGCCAACGCTGAGCCGCACCGCGTAGGGCGCGACGCACCCGAGGACGACCACCGGCGCCGCGATCAGCACGAGGACCGCCAGCAGCGAGCCGACGAAGGCGCCGGCCTCGACGCTGTCAAGCGCGTCGACCGAGACCTGCAGGAACGGCCCGGCGACGAACGGCACGGCCGCCAGCAGCGCCGCGGCGACGAGCACGAGGCGGCAGAGGCCGGCGAAGGTCGGGTCGCGGTCGGCGAGCCGGCCGCCGATCCAGTAGCCGCCGCTCAGCGCGACCAGGACGGTGGCGATCGTGTTGGCCCACACGATCGTCGAGGCGCCGAACCACGGCGCCAGCAGGCGCGCGGCCGCGATCTCGGCTCCGAGCGAGGCGGCGCCCACGACGGCGGCGACGAGGGCAACAGCACGACGATGCTCCACGGCGCCAAGGGTACGTGGTGGCGTCCGTGGCGGGCCATACCGTTCGGGCCATGACGACCGCCGAACTCCGCGCCGCCGACCGCGAAGCGCCTCTGGCATCCGTTCACCCAGCAGCAGGGCTGGAGCGCCGAGGACGCCCCGATCATCGAGCGCGGCGAAGGCACTACGCTCTATGACACCGACGGCAACGCCTACATCGACGGCGTCTCGTCGCTGTGGTGCAACGTCCACGGCCACCGCCACCCGGCGCATCGACCCGGCGATGCGCGGCGCAGCTCGACCGCGTCGCGCACACGACGATGCTCGGGCTCTCGCACCCGCCGGCGATCGAGCTGGCCGAGCAGCTCCTGGCGGTCGCGCCCGAGGCGACCGCGCTCACCCGCGTCTTCTACTCCGACAACGGCTCGACGGCCAACGAGATCGCGCTGAAGATGGCCTTCCAGTTCCACCAGATCCGCGGCGAGCGAGCGGCGCACCAAGTTCGTCTGCCTGGACATGAGCTACCACGGCGACACGATCGGCTCGGTCTCGGTCGGCGGCATCGACCTCTTCCACACGCTCTTCCGGCCGCTGCTGTTCGAGCGGGTCCGCGCCGCGCCGGGCGACGTCGCGGGCCTGGAGCGCTCCTTGCGCGAGCACGGCGACGAGGTCGCCGCGGTGATCATCGAGCCGCTCGTGCAGGGCGCCGCCGGCATCTCCGTGCACCCCGACGGCTACCTGCGCGCGGTGCGCGAGCTGTGCGACGAGTACGGCATCTTCCTGATCTGCGACGAGGTCGCGACCGGCTTCGGGCGCACCGGCACGATGTTCGCCTGCGAGCAGGAGGGCGTCGTCGCCCGACCTCATGTGCGTCGCCAAGGGGCTGACGGGCGGGTACCTGCCGCTGGCCGCGACGCTGACGACCGAGCGGATCTACGAGGGCTTCCTCGGCGCGTTCGAGGAGTTCCGCACGTTCTTCCACGGCCACACCTACACGGGCAACCCGCTGGCCTGCGCGGCGGCGCTCGCCACGCTCGCAGGTCTTCGAGGACGAGCACACGCTCGCGGCGCTGGCGCCCAAGATCGAGCTGCTCGGCGAGCTGCTGGCCGAGCACGTCGCGCCGCTGGCCGCCGTCGCCGAGGTCCGCCGCCGCGGGTTCATGGTCGGCATCGAGCTGACCGACTTCCCGCTCGAGGCGCGCATGGGCCACCAGGTGACGCTGGCGGCCCGGGCGCGCGGCGCGATCGTCCGGCCGCTGGGCGACACCATCGTGCTGATGCCGCCGCTGTCGATCAGCGACGGACGAGCTGCGCCAGCTGGTCGCGATCACCGCCGAGGCGATCGCGGCAGCGACGGGCGCTGGGTCAATCGCCCAGGAGGCGATTGACCTTGCGGGAGACGGCCCAGAGGGCCGTTCCCGCGGGCTTGCTGGAGCTCAATCCTCGTAGGCGACGAAGTCGCGCTTGCGCGCGCCGCAGACCGGACAGAACCACGTGTCCGGGATGTCCTCGAACGCCGTCCCAGGCGGGATGCCGCCGTCGGGATCGCCGTCGGCGGGGTCGTAGATGAACCCGCAGGATTCGCAGATCCACTTCTGCACGGTGGCGCTCTCGCTCATGTGCGCTGAACGGTACGGCCAGGCGGCCAGTAGGCTGCGTCGTCGTGGACGTCGATCGCCCTGGACCGGGAGAAGAGCTCAACGACGGCGCCGTGACGGTGCCGCGCCAGGCGGCGACGGTGATCCTCCTGCGCGGTGGGTCGCAGACGCTCGAGATCCTGCTCGTCCAGCGCAACCCGGCGCAGCGGTTCATGGGCGGAGCGTGGGTCTTCCCGGGCGGCGCGGTCGACGCGCACGAGGGCGAGGGCGACAGCGCCCATCGCGCCGCGGCCGTCCGCGAGCTGGCCGAGGAGGCCGCGATCGAGGGCGTCGATCCCGACCCAGCTCGTGCGCTTCTCGCAGTGGATCACGCCGCCCGAGGTCAAGATCCGGTTCGACACGCACTTCTTCCTCGCACCGCTGCCCGAAGGGGCGGAGCCGCGCATCGATGGCGACGAGTGCGTCGACCTCGGCTGGTTCACGCCGCAGGCCGCGCTGGCCGCCTACGCCGAGGGCAAGCTGCTCCTCGTCTTCCCCACCATCAAGCACTTCGAGCAGCTCTCGGCCTTCGCGACGGCCGACGAGCTGCTGGCGTTCGCCACGGGGCGTGAGGTCGTCGCAGTCACGCCGCGGGTCGTCATGAGCGGCGAGCAAGCGCGCATCCTGTTACCCGGCGAGCCGGGCTACGACACGGCGCCCGCCGCCTCCTGACCGCAGACGTGGCGCCGCGCCCGCGGCAGGCGTAGTGTCGATCGCATGACCGCCACGTTGCCGTCCGATCTGCGCGACGTGTTCGCGCGCTGCACCGTCGCCGAGCTGGTCACGATCGACGGCCGCGGCCGGCCGGTCGCCCAGTCCGTTGTACCGGCCTACCGTCCCGGCGGGCCATGCATCGACGTCGCGGGCGATGCGCCTGAGGTCGCCGATCCGCATGTCGCGCTGCTGTTCGCCGACGCCGGCCCGATGGTGCTCGTGCAGGGCACCGCCCAGGTCCAGGACGTTCTGCACGTCCGGCCCGAGCGCGTCTACGCGTGGGCCTCAGACGACCCGGACGCCGAGCCGCGGCTGTTTGACGCGCACCTGGAGGAGGTGCGCTCTGGCCACAACGAAGAGCCCGAGGTCGGCCACGCCGGCCCCGAGGGTGGCGCCGCCCTGTGGGACGAGCGACTCGATGACCTGGACTCCGCGCTGCTGGCCTGCGTCGGCCCCGACGGCTTCCCGTTCGCCGCTCGTCTGGGCGTCGCGCCCGATCCGCGCGGCGGCGTCGTGCGTCTGCCGCGGCTGCCGGTCGGCATGCCGGTTGAGCCGGGACCCGCGTGCCTGCACGCGACGGCGCACGGCCCGAGGGTGCACGGCGACCTCGTGACGGGTCCCGACGGCTGGAGCCTCGTCCCGCACGCCGTGCTGGACGCCTGAGGTGGGTCTCACCGTCGCGGTTACCGGCCCGACCGGGGAGATCGGCAAGCCGTTCGTCGCCGCCCTGGATCGTTCGCGCGAGGTCGAGAAGATCATCGGGATGGCCCGGCGGCCGTTCGACCCGGCCGCGCACGGGTGGAAGAAGGTTGAGTACCGCCAGGGCGACGTCCTGGATCGTGCCTCGGTCGAGGAGCTGTGCACCGGCGCCGACGTCGTCGTGCACCTCGCGTTCATCATCGTCGCGGGCTCGCGCGAGAGCGAGCACATCAACTTGGAGGGCTCGCGCAACGTCTTCGAGTCAGCCGTCGCGGCGGGCGCGCAGCGGTTGGTGTACGCCTCGTCGGTGGCGGCCTATGGCTTCCCGGCACTCGATCGCGACATCGTCGAGGACGATCCGGCCGCCGGCAACGCGAGCATGCCGTACTCCCATCACAAGGCGCAGGTCGAGGCCCTGCTCAGCGAGGTCCTCGAGGATGGTGACCTCGACGCCTACATCTTCCGGCCGTGCATCGTCGCGGGGCCCCAAGCGCCGATTCTCGTCAACCAGATCCCGTATGTGCGCTGGGGCGACCGGCTTCCGGGCGCGGTCCGCGCGCTCTTTGACGTCGTGCCGATCCTCAAGCCGGTGCTGCCCGACCCGGGCGTGCCGTTTCAGCTGGTGCATCACGACGATGTCGCGACCGCGCTGCGCGCCGGCGTGCTGGGCCGCGGCGAGCCCGGGGCCTACAACTTGGCTGGCGACGGGACGATCACGATGTCGGACCTCGCGCGCGAGTTGGGGTACTACTCGGTCCCGGTGCCTGACCTGGCGGTCGACGCGACCGCCGAGGTCGTCTCCAGGCTGCCGCTGATGCCCGACGAGGTGTCCTGGATCGAGGCCGTGCGGCGGCCGACGCTGATGGACACCGCCCGTGCGCGACGGCTGCTGCGCTGGCGTCCGAAGCACGATGCCGCGGACACGTTGCGCGCCACCGTCGCGGCAGCGCGCCCCGACCTCAGCGCGTAGCAGCGATCACCGGGACGCCGAAGCGGCGCTGTGCCTCGCCGGCGACGTCATCCTCGCGGTAGCGCTGGGACTCCTCGTCGTCACGCGTGAAGACGACGACGCGATCGGCGGGGAACGTCGCGAGCGCGTCCTGTAGCGCGAGCAGCGGCTCGCTCTCACCGGTCTCGGCGCGGGTCCGCGCGCCCTCGGCGGCCAGCGCCTCGGCGGTCTGGCGCGCCGTGGACTCCGCATCGGCGATCGCCTCGTCGCTGTCAGAGACCCAGAAGGCGACCGGCGACTCGTTGACTGCGGGCGAGACGACGAGCACCTCGGCGCCGTCGAGCACCTCGCCGTTCAGCGCGCCGCGCAGGTCGTCGGCGTCAATGGGGTCGGTGGCCAGCACGAGCAGCTTCATGCCCATGCGGGTTCCCGCACAGCGCGCACGCCATGCGCGCGGCGGTGCGGCTCAGGACTCGGCGGGTGCTTCGGCCTCGGCCGGCGGATCGACCGGCGCGGCCTCCGCGGCGGGTGCCTCGGGCTCGGACTCCGGCTCAGCGGCCGTCTCGACGTCGCCCGCAGCGGCCTCGACCTCCTCGGCCTCGGCCTGCACTTCGGCGGCGGCGACCTCGGCGTCGTTCGGCACCGCGGCCTCCGCAGCCGGCGCCTCGGGCTCCGGCTCCAAGTCCGCCTCGACCTCGTGCGCGCCAACCGTCGCCGGCACGATCCGCAGCACCTTGCCAACAGGCCCCTTGGTGCGCACGTCGCCACGGGCCAGCGCGAGCGTCGGGCTCAGCTCGCCGGTCAGCAACGCGCGACCGGTGTCGGCGTCCATCGCCAGCACGACGTCGACGCGCAGCTTGGTCTCGCCGAGCTCGATCCGCGCCGGCTTGTGGGCGCGGACGTCGAGCGTGACGGTCGCGTCCGGCTGGCGGAAGGCGAACTGCACCACCGCATCGGCCTGGCGCAGCTGCTCACGACGAGCGCTGTTGTACACCAGGTTGTTCAGGATGCCGCCGAGCTGGTCGTAGACCTCGGCGTCGGACTCGAAGTGCGCCATGGACCGCGGAGGGTACCTGTCCTCCGCGGCCCAAGGCGCGACGAGCGCGGACTACTCCTTGCCCAACAGCAGGGCGATGCCCTGGCCGCCGCCGATGCACAGCGTCACCAGGCCGTACTGGTGACCGCCGCGATCCATCTCTGACAGGCACTTGGTGGTGATCGCCGCGCCGGTCGCCGCGATCGGATGGCCCAACGCGATCGCGCCGCCGTTGGGGTTGACCTTCGCCGGATCGAGATCCAGGTCCTTCATAACCGCCAGCGCCTGAGCGGCGAAGGCCTCGTTGAGCTCGATGACGCCGATGTCATCAAGTGAGACCCCCGCGCGGTCAAGGACCTTGCGGACCGCCGGGACTGGGCCGATGCCCATGATCTCGGGATCCACGCCGCACGACGCGTAGCCGAGCACGCGCGCACGCACGGGCGCGCCGAGCTCTGCCGCCTTGTCGGCGCTCATCAGCACCAGCGCGGCGCCCGCGTCGTTCATGCCCGACGCGTTGCCGGCCGTGACCGTTCCGCCGTCCTTCTTGAAGATCGTCGGCAGCTTGGCCATGCCGGCGGCGTCGACGCCGTGGCGGATGTGCTCGTCCTTGGTGAAGTCGACGAGCTCGCGCTTGACCTTCACCGAGACCGGGACGACCTCGTCGTCAAACCGACCGGCCTCCTGCGCGGAGCTCGCCCGCAGGTGCGACTCGACCGCAAACGCGTCCTGCTCCTCGCGCGAGATCCCCATGCGCTCGGCCAGGTTCTCGGCCGTGACGCCCATCTTGATGTCGTGAAACGGATCGGTGAGCGCGCCCTGAACGGGATCGATCACCGGCGCCGCGCCCATCTTGGAGCCCCAGCGGCCCTGCGAGAGCCACATCGGCGCGCGGCTCATCGACTCGGCGCCGCCGGCGAGCGTGACGTCGGCCTCGCCGGTCTGGATCGCCTGGCAGGCGCTGACGAGCGCCTGGACGCCCGTGCCGCACAGGCGGTTGACGGTGAAGGCCGGCGTCTCCTTCGGGATACCCGCCTTCATGCCGACGACGCGCGCCATGTAGGCGTCGGCCGTCTCGGTGTGGATGACGTTGCCGAACACGACGTGCTCGATCTGCTCGGGCGCGATGCCGGCACGCTCGATGGCGGCCTTCGCGGCCGTCGCGCCCAGATCGGTCGGCGCGACGCCCGCAAGCGACTTGCCATAGGAGCCGATCGCGGTGCGCGCGGCGGAGGTGATGACGACGTTGGTCAAGCTGGCGTTCCTCTCAGGGGCGGGCGGGCCAAGTTCTCGGGCGGGAAGACTAGGCGGTGATACGTTCGAACGCATGAGCACCACCGTCACGCAGCCATTGCGCAACTTCATCGACGGGGAGTTCGTCGAGGCCGCCGAAGGCGCCACGAGCCCTGTCCTGAACCCCGCGACCGGCCAGGAGAGCTGGCAGGCCGCGTCCTCGGGCGAGGTCGACGTCGACCGCGCCGTCGCCGCCGCCCGCCGCGCCTTCCCGGGCTGGGCCGCGACCACGCCGGGCGAGCGCGCGCTCGCGCTCCTCAAGCTCGCCGACGCGATCGAGGCGCACGGTGAGGAGATCGCACAGCTCGAGTCCCTGAACGCCGGCAAGCCGATCGAGGCCGTCAAGGAAGACGAGCTGCCGGTCTGGGTCGACAACCTGCGCTTCTTCGCGGGCGCCGCGCGCACGATGGAGGGCAAGCCCGCGGGCGAGTACCTGGAGGGCTACACATCGATCATCCGTCGCGAGCCCGTCGGCGTCGTCGGCCAGATCGCGCCGTGGAACTACCCGCTGATGATGGTGGTGTGGAAGATCGGCCCGGCACTGGCGACCGGCAACACCGTCGTCCTTAAGCCCGCGCCCTCGACGCCGGTCTCGATCGTCCGCGTCGCCGAGCTGGCCGCCGAGATCCTGCCCAAGGGCGTGCTCAACGTCGTGCTCGGCGGCGACGACGTCGGCAAATCCATCGTCTCGCACGATGGGGTCGACATGGTCTCGATCACCGGCTCGGTGGCCGCGGGCAAGGCGGTGGCCAAGGCGGCCGCGGACTCGCTCAAGCGCGTGCACCTGGAGCTCGGCGGCAAGGCGCCGGTCGTCGTCTTCGATGACGTCGACGTCGCCTCGGTCGTCGAGGAGATCGCCGGCTTCGCCTATTACAACGCCGGCCAGGACTGCACCGCCGCCACGCGCGTGCTGGTCGCCCCCAAGCGCTACGACGACGTCGTCGCCGGGCTGGCCGACGAGGCCAAGGGCTACGTCCTGGGCGACACGCAGTCGCCCGACACCACGCTCGGTCCGCTCAACAGCGAGGGCCAGCGCGAGCGCGTCGAGGGCTTCCTGGAGCGCAAGCCGTCGCACGCCGAGGTCGTCACCGGTGGAGGCGAGCCCGACCTGCCCGGCTTTTACTTGGAGCCGACCGTCGTCGCCAACATGCGCCAGGACGACGAGATGATCCAGAACGAGATCTTCGGCCCGGTGCTGACCGTCCAGCGCTTCAGCGACGAGGACGAGGCGATCGCCTGGGCCAACGGCACGCCCTACGGCCTGGCCTCGTCGGTCTGGACCAACGACATCGGCCGCGCGATGCGCGTCTCCAACGCCCTGCGCTTCGGCTGCGTGTGGATCAACAACCACGGCCTGCTGGCCTCCGAGATGCCGCACGGCGGCTTCAAGCAGTCGGGCTACGGCAAGGACCTCTCGATGTACGCCCTGGAGGACTACACCGAGGTCAAGCACGTCATGGTCAAGCTCGGAGCGGCGTGAAGATTTTCTGAGAAACGCGGAACCTTCTGTTCCGCGCCCCGTTATTGTCGGCGGAGGATCACTGTGGAAGCTTCAGCGCTACCCCATCCCGTCGGTCTCAGCCGCGTCTCGCTCGCCGGGCCCCTGCTGCGCCTGCGGACCGACGATCAGCTCGTGGCACTGTTTCGCGCCGGCCACGACGAGGCGTTCGGGGTCATCCACGACCGCTACCGCCAGCGGCTGTTCGCCTACGCGCGCCAGATGCTCAGCGGCTCGCGCTCCGACGCCGAGGACGTGCTGCAGGACGTCTTCCTGCGCGCCTACCACGCGCTGCGCGCCGACCGGCGGCCGATCGCGCTGCGGGCCTGGCTCTACCGCGTCGCCCATAACCGCTGCATCGATCAGATCCGGCGGCCGGCGCCCGCACCGGAGGACATCTACGAGCTCAACCGCGGTGTGCCGTCAGACCCGATGGCCGAGGCGGAGCGGCGCGAGGACCTGCGCCGGCTGATCGCCGACGTCCGCGCCTTGCCCGACCAGCAGCGCTCAGCGCTGTTGATGCGCGAGATGGAGGGCCTGTCCTACAACGACCTGGCCGAGGCGCTGGGCGTCACCGTCCCGGCGATCAAGTCCTTGCTCGTGCGTGCGCGCGTCGGGCTGGTGGAGGCCATCGAGGCCCGTGACACCGCCTGCGTGGAGATCCGGACCGACCTCGCCACCGCGTTCGATCGCGGTGTGCGCGCCAGCGGACGGTCGCGCAAGCACCTGCGCGAGTGCTCCGGCTGCCGCGACTACCGCACCGCGTTGCGCGGCGTCGAGAAGCAGCTCAACGGTCTGGCGCCGGCCTCGGGCCCGCTGACCGCGATCGCCAAGATCTTGGGGATCGGCGGCGCCTCTTCGGGCGCGGCAGCCGGCGGCGGGGCAGTAGTGCTCAGCGGGGGTGCGGGCGCCGCGGCCGGCGGGACCACCGCCGCCACGATCGGCACCGGCGCCGTAGCCGCCACCGCGGGCAAGGTCGCCGCCGTGATGGCGGCCGCCGCGGTCGTCGGTGGCGGGGCGGCGACGGTCGAGCGCAAGGTCGACCATCACCGTGCGCCCGCAGCCCACGTCAGCCCCGTGGCCGTGGGGCTCGCGGCCACCCCGGCCGTCGCGCAGCACCGCATTGACCCCGGGCGCCACATCAGCCTGTCTGCCAAGGTCAAGACCACCCACGGCGCCGCGGTCGCACCGCACGTCGCCCATGTGCGCGCGGCCGGCGACGAGCCTGTCTCCTCCGCCGGCGTCGACGTTCCCAAGCTCGAAGCGACAACCGGCGCGCTCCAGGCGCCCAGCGAGGACGCGACGACGGCCGCTGACGACGCAGCGGGCGCGACGACCGGCGCGGGCGACAACACGGCAGCAACGGACACGGCCGCTGCGAGCACTGGGACGACTGGCGCGGGCACCGCGACGACGGCCGGCAGCGAGACGACGATCACGTCGGGCACCGGCACGTCGGGCACGACGACCACCTCTTCCGGCTCTGGCGCAACGTCGGCCACCGGCTCCGGCGGCACGAGCGCCCCGGCAAGCCCGCCGTCAAGCCCCATCGCCCAGGGCGCGACCGCGCCGCCCGGGGGCTGAGCGCCGCAGCCCATCGCCTCGCTAAGGTCGCCTCCATCGAGCGCTACCTCGCGACACTCGACCACGAGGAGCTCTACGTGCGGCGTGGCCCGCGCTCGGGGCTCTTCTGCATCGTCGCCGTCCACTCGACGGTCCGCGGCCCCTCGCTGGGTGGCTGCCGGATGTGGACCTACGACGACAACCGCGCGGCGATCCGTGACGCGCTGCGACTGTCGGAGGGCATGACCTACAAGTCGGCGGTCGCCGGCCTGCCGCTGGGTGGTGGCAAGGGCGTCATCGTCCTGCAACCCGGCAAGCCGCTGGACGCCACACGTCGGCGTGCCGCGCTCGTGGACTTCGGCGAGACCGTCGAGCGTCTCGGCGGCAGCTACATCACCGCCGAGGACGTCGGCACCGCGACGCGCGACATGACCGTCATCGCCAAGGCCACAGGGCACGTCAGCGGCCGCTCACGGCGTGCGGGCGGCTCCGGCGACCCGAGCCCCTTCACGGCCCTCGGCGTCCTGCACGCGATCGAGGCGACCGTGGAGCGCACCTTCGAGTCGGCGTCGCTGCGCGGACGCACGATCGCCGTCGTCGGCCTCGGCCACGTCGGCCTGCGCGTCGCCAAGCTCCTGGCCAAGGCGGGCGCGAAGCTCGTGGTCGCCGACATCGATCCGACCAAGCGCGACGAGGCCGCGCGTCTCGGCGCGCGCTGGACGACGCCGGCCAAGGCGATGACCGCTGCCGTCGACGTCCTGGTGCCGTGCGCGCTGGGCGGCGTGCTCGACCACGAGACCGTCCCGCAGCTCCAGACGCCGGCAATCGCGGGCGCCGCCAACAACCAGTTGGCCGCCTCCGACGTCGCCGACCTGTTGCGCGAGCGCGGCGTCCTCTGGGCACCGGACTTCGTCGCCAACGCGGGCGGCATCGTCAACATCGCCGTCGAGCTCGACCCCAAGGGCTATGACCCCGGCCGCGCGACGGCCCAAGTGGCCGGGATCGGCGACACGCTGCGTCGCATCTACGACGATGCCGACGCGGCCGGCACGACGCCGCTCACCGCGGCGATGGCGCTGGCCAAGAGCAATCTGCGCCGGGGCTAGACCAAGCCGTCGGGCGACGCCTGGCTGACCGGCGGCACCGGGGCGCCCGCCGTGGCGGCGATCGACGCGCGCTCGGCCTCAGCCTCTTCGCGCGTCTGGTCAGGCCAGTGGCCGTGCTCGTCAAAGAAGCGCCGGGCGCGGTCTTCGGCGTGGCGATCCTCGTCGCCGTGGCGCATCACCCAGAGGATCCAGCCGATCCCCACGACCGCCAGGACGCAGATGAGGATGGCGTAGGCGTTCTCGAGCATCGTCGGCCAAGGGTAGACCGCGGGCGGCTCAGTGCGCGTGGCGGCCGATCTGGGCAAACCACGCCGGCCGGCCCTGGACGCCGTCGGGCAGCCGACCCTCCTCGGCGAGCTTGTCGAGATGCGCAACGAGCGTCACGGTCGCCGGCAGGCGCAGCGCCTCCGGCACGTCATCCCACGCGGCGTTCAGCAGCGCGTCGAGCGTGCGCGCGCCGCCGTCCAGGGCGGCGACCAACCGGCGCTCGCGGTCCCGGCGGTGCTCGAGGTAGCCGACAAGCTTGGCCTCGGCGTCGAGCACGACCGGCCCATGGCCGGGCGCCAGCAGCCCGAAGCCGCGCTCGCGCAGCCGCTCCAGGCCCGCCAGGTAGCCGGCCAGCGCGCCCGGGTCGGGGGCGATGAAGACGCTGCCCTCGCCGAGGACCGCGTCGCCGGTGAAGCAGACGGCGTCGCCGAGCGCGAAGCAGAGGTGGTCGGGCGCATGTCCGGGCAGCGCGATCGCGCGCAGCAGCGGCCCGACCGCATCGCCGTCACCGGTCGCCACCGCGCCCGCCAGGCGCGCCGCGTGGACGGCAACATCCGCGCCCGCGCCCGCAACCAGCGCCGGGACGGCGCCAACGTGGTCGCCATGATCGTGGGTCACCGCAATCGCACCGATGCCGCCGCGCGCCGCAGCCGCCGTCCGCACCGCCGCCACGTGCTCGGCGAGTTCCGGACCCGGATCGACCACCCAGCACGGATCGCGCCCGACGAGCCACGTGTTGGTCCCCGACAGCGTCAGCGGCGACGGGTTGGCGGCCCGCACCAATTCCACATCATGCTGGGCGAGCGGGTCGACCATGGGCGCAGCTCAGACCGTGACGCGGTCAGGCACGATCGGCCGCCGCGCCCAGATGACGACGACCACCGCGACGCCGACCGCCGAGACGGCGTAGGCCAGCCGTGGCGACACCGCCGCCGTCAGCACGCCCCCGACGATGTAGCCCACTCCGGGCACCGCTGCGGCCGCCGACTCCAGCAGACCTGCGGCGCGGGCCTGATAGCGGTCCTCGACCGCCTCCTGCAGCGCCGTCATCACCGCCACCCACTGCACGCCGTTGCCCGTGCCGCCGAGCACCGACCCCAAGCACGCGACCAGCAGCGTCGGTGCGCCCGCCATCACTGCGTACCCGGCGCCGATCGCCGCGGTCGAGACGAGCACGAGCGTTCTCATCGACCGCCCGCGCGCTCGGGCAAAGAGCGCCGAGCCGAGAACGATCCCCGCGCCCCACGACGCGATCAGCAGGCCGAAGCCGAGACTCGTGGAGTTCAGCGTCTCCTTCGCGTAGACCACCTCGATCGGGATGATCAGCGTGAAGAACAGGATCGCCACCGACTGACCGACGATCAGCCGCCCGACCGTCGGATGGTCGCGCACGTACTCCAGGCCGTCGCGCACACGCGCACGCCAGCGCTCGCGCGGGCCTTGCTCGGGTTCGGGCAGGCTTCGGGCGCTGGCCAGCAGCAGGACGGCCACGGCCATGAACGACGCCGCGTCGAACCACAGCGCGGTCGCCACGCCCCACTCATGCACGATCAGCCCCGCGAGCACCGGCCCGGCCGCGCTCATGATCGCGAAGGCGACGTTGATCAGCGCGTTGCCCTCGCGCAGGGCCCCGGCCGGGGTCAGCACCGCCGCGATCGCGCCCCGCGAGAGCCCGCGCGCGGTGAGCGCCATGAGACCGTCGGCAAACGCGAAGACCAAGATCGCCGGCAACCAGAAGGCGCTGGAGAGCGCCGCGAGCCCGGCGAACGCCCCCGCCTCCAGCGCGTAGAGCGCCGGCAGCGCGCGGCTGACCGGCAGGTGGTCGAGGCCGGCGGTCAGCGCCGGGGCGACGAAGGCCGGCACGAACTTGCCGGCCACGAACAGCGCGGTCACTGCCAGGGCCGAATCGGTCCGATCAAGGACCAGGATCGCCAGGGCGATGACCCCCAGGTTGTCGCCCAGCTCGTTGATCGCGTACGACGTCGCGAGCGCCGGGAATCCGCGCACACGAAGCGATCTCCTGACCGGCGACACGTGCCCAATGTAAAGGCCCACCCGGCCACGACGCGGTGCGGCCCTGGCTAAGGATTTAACCAATTAGGCCGATAAGCGGGGCGTAATGGGCCGTAGGACCCTCGTCGTGACGCACGGACTGCTCTTCGCGGCATCGCTTGCCGGTGCCGTGATGACTTCCCGCGCATCGGACTGGGATCCCATCGGCCTCGTCGTCCTCCTCGCGGCGCTCGCGATCGCCTCCGACGCGATGGCGATCGAGACCGCCAGCATGCGGCTCACGGGGTCCTTCATCGCGCTCGTCCTGGCGATGGTCGTCCTCGGGCCGGCCCCCGCCGTCGCGATCGGCCTGCTGACCATCGCCACCGATGCGCGCCGGCTTCGCGACAAGCCGGCGGCCCTGCTCTCCAACGCCAGCACGTTCTCGGTCTTCCCGCTGGCCGGGGGCCTCGCCGCCCGCGCCCTGCACGTCGATGGCGGCGACGGCGTCAGCCAGGCGCTCGGCGTCGCGGTGGTCTTCGCCGGGGTCAACCTCCTGAACTTCCTGCTGATCGCCGTTCCGCACATCTGGACCGACGGCGTCCCGCTCGGCCGCTCGCTGCGGACGATCTTCCTCCCGCTGATGCCCTCCGAGGCGCTTGCCGGCGCCCTGACGGTCATCAGCGCCGCGACCTACCAGACCGTCGGCCTGCCGGCCTTGGTCGCGGTCCTCATCGCCCTCTTCCTCTTTCAGATCCTGACGCGGGAGCTGCTGCTTTCCCAGGATCGCGCCGAGCAGCTCGAAGCGCGCTCGACGCAGCTGGCCTCGCTGCAGGTCGGCGTCCTCGCCGCACTGGTCCAGACGTTGTCGCTGCGCGACCGCATGACGGCCCGCCACAGCGCCGCGGTGGCGCGCTACGCCCGCGCGATCGCCGAGGACGTCGGCTGCAGCACCGCCGAGCAAGAGCTCGTCCACACCGCAGGCCTGCTGCACGACATCGGCAAGTTCGCCTTCCCCGACCGCATCCTGCTCGCCAACCGCAAGCTCGACGACGACGACTGGAAGATCGTTCGCACCCACCCCTACCAAGGGGCGCGCCTCGTGCGCCGCATCAACGGCTACGGGCCGGTGGCCGAGATCATCCTCGCCCATCACGAGCGCATCGACGGCCGCGGCTATCCCCGCGGCCTCACCGGCGAGAAGATCCCGCTGCTGTCGAAGATGATCTCGATCGCCGACACCTACGACGTGATGACCGCCCGCGACTCCTACCGCGACCCGGTCTCCCAGGCCGAGGCGATCGCCGAGCTGCGCCGGGTCTCCGGCGCCCAGCTGGACGGCGACCTGGTCGAGGCGTTCATCCGCATCGTCGAGCGCAGCGGACTGCAGTTCCAGCACACCACGGACGCCGACTTCGAGCGCGAGCTCGACTTCGATGCCCGTGTCCGGGGCTACGCGCTCCCCCAGGCTGCCTAGGGCTCAGCGGCCCGATCGCGGGCACGCAGAGCGCTCACCAGCGCTGAAAAGCCGCGCCCAGACAGGCTGAAAGCCCTGCATATGGCTGCTGGACGCCAGGGGCACATAACCCCAAGCGGATAGGACATCCGTCCATAGACATGTCCGATCCCCAAGTTTGGGGATGGCGCACTGGACACATGGAGTAGAAACTTGCAATTGTCAACGACGAAACGGCGCCGCTGCTGGCAGGCGGGGCGCCGTATCGTTCTGACAATCCGTCCGTCCGCTTAGTCGCTGCGGTGGTGCGCAGCGCGAACGTCTTTGGGGGTGCACCGTGGGTTACAAGAACTAAGTTCCTACACGGCGAGTTGCTAGTTTCGAGGCGTCCCCTAGGGGGCGCCTCTCGCCTTTTAAGCGGCACTGCACGAACAATCTTGAGGCCTGGGCTAGCCGGGCTGGACGATTGTGCGAGCGACGCGATCTCCGGGACCGCGCCGTCAGCGCGCGGCGAACCGGTAGACCGTGCCGTCGCCTTGGGCAACGACGTAGATGCGACCGGCCGCGTCCTCACCAAAGGAGGCCAGCCCGCTGATCGTCTTGAGTCCGGGGATCGCCTGGTCGCCGCTGGCCTTGCCGCCGGAGAGACGGGCGCTGCGCAGCTCGCCCTTGCAGAAGTCGCCATAGACGTAGCGACCGAAGAGGCCGGCGACAGCCCGGTCGCGCACGACGTAGCCGCCGGTGATCGAGCACCAGCCATCGTCGTGGGTCTTGGTGATCACGGGGAACTTCGCGCCGGGCGCGGGTTCATCGAAGAGGCGTTTGCGACCTTCGTACGGGCGCCAGCCGAAGTTCGCGCCGCGCGCGGTGCCTTGGCGGGCAAAGTCGATCTCCTCGACAGCGTCTTGGCCGACGTCGCCGATGGTGAGGTCGCCGGTGGCGCGATCAAACGAGAAGCGCCACGGGTTGCGCAGGCCATAGGCGTAGATCTCGGGTAGCGCGCCGGCGCGGTTGACGAACGGGTTGTTCGCTGGCGCGGTGAAGGACTTTCCGCCGTCGGCGCGCGGCTTGATGCGCAGGATCTTGCCCAGCGGCGAGCTCAGGTTCTGCGCGTTGCCGCGCGTGCCGTGCTGGTCGTTGCCGCCACCGCCGTCGCCGGTGCCGACGTAGAGGAAGCCATCGGGGCCGAAGGCGAGCTGGCCGCCGTTGTGGTTGCCCTCGGGATCGTCGTGGATCAAGACGGTACGGGCGCTGGCGGGGTCGGCGAGGTCATCGCTCTTGCGGTGGAGCTCGACGAGGTGCTGCTTGCTGTCGGTACCGGTGTAATAGACGTAGAACAACCCGGAGCTCGCATAGTCCGGCGCAAACGCAAGGCCGAGCAGCCCCTGCTCGCCACCCGCCGTAACGCGGTTGCTGATGTCGAGGAACGGCGCCGGGAGCTTGCGTCCGGCGCGGACGACGTCGATCCGCCCGCCTTGACCGACGACGAAGATCCGGCGCCGGTCGGCCGGCGGCGCGGTGACGTAGAGCGGCTCATCGAAGCTGCCGACCTTGACGAGCTTGACGCCACGGCTGGCGGCGGTCGTGGCCGTCGTCGTCGGCGTGGAGCTCGCATCGCCGCCGGTCGCCGGAATCGTGGCGCCGGCGCCGTCACCATCACTGCCGCAGGCGACGAGGGTCGCGGCCGCGACGGCGGCAGCCAACAGCAGGGCGCGGGGCGACATGGGGTCGAGGATGCCAAACGGCAGCGGCGGACCCGCCGGTTGGCGTGCCTTACCGGGGCTGCAGGCCGCAGACGACGAGCTCGACGGCGTGCTCGAGCACCGCGTCGTCGGGCGGGCGGCGGCTAACGATCGAGGCGTGGAAGATCCAGCCGACGAGCAGCTCGGCAACGACGCGCCAATCGGCGTCGGCGCGCAGCTCGTTGCGTGCCTTGGCGCGCTCGTAGAGCGGCCGGCGCTGGTTGAAGCGGAAATCGGCGAAGTCGCGCAGCCGCTCGGCGACGACGACGTCCTGGCTGGCCTCGCCCAGCAGCGCGGCGCCGACCGACGACGGCGAGCTCGGGACGATCTCCTCCCGCACAAGGAGGGCGACCGCGAGCAGGTCACCGCGCAACGTCCCGGTGTCCGGCAGGGCGACGGGTGCGTCGCGCGCCGACTGATCCATCGCGTCGAGCACGAGCAGCGCCTTGTTGGCATAGCGCCGGTAGATGGTGGTCTTGGCCACCCCCGCCTCCGCTGCGACGCCCTCGACCGTGAGGCCGTGATACCCCGCCTCGTCGAGGAGCCGGCGCGTCGCGGCGAAGATGGCCTGATCGGCCGTTGCGCTTCTGGGCCGCCCCCGCGCCGGCGTGGCATCCGTGGCCATCTGGCGACTCTAAACGTCGCGGGCTTGGTGCGCCTATGGCATTCGGCCGTTCCGGCTCGCCGCGCGCGACAATGGTGGCCATGCCGCAGACGTCCACCCCTGTCGCCGTCCGTGGCGCGGCTTCTTCGGAGGTGCGCGCGGTCCGCGTGGCGCTTGAAGGTGACGTCCCGGCTGCCCACGCGGGGCTGCTGGTGCGCGACGACGTCCTGCCGTTCGCGCTCGTCGGCAACTGGGCGGGCGCCGCAGCGCTGGCCGGCAGCACGCCATTGCGGGTCGCCGACCCTGAGCGCGAGGACCCCTTCGCACTGCTCGATGAGCAGCCGCCCGTGCAGGGTGAGCTGCCGACAGGCTTCGTCGGTGGCGGGTGGTTCGGGGCGCTGGGCTACGGTCTCGGCCGCCGGCTGGAGACGCTGGGGCCACCGCCGCCCGCGCCTACCGGCGAGCGACTGCCCGCGGCGATGCTCGCCTTCTACGATCACGTGCTGCGCTGCGACACCGGCGGGCAGTGGTGGTTTGAGGCGCTGTGGAGCGACGCCCGGGCCGAGATGCTGCAGCGGCGTCTGGCCGAGCTGTCGGCACGGGTGGCCGCTGGCGTCGACGGTCCGCGGCGCGTGGCATCCGGCCCGTGGCGGGCGAGCCCGTCGCCAGCAGCACACGCCCGCGCGGTGGCGGCGTGCCGCGAGCGGATCGCCGCCGGCGACCTCTTTCAGGCCAACCTGTCGCTGCGGCTGCAGGCGAGGGTCGAGGGCGATGCCATTGACCTGTTCACGCGTGGGGTGCAGGCCCTGGCCCCGGATCGTGGGGCGTGGCTCTCCGGGCCGTGGGGCGCGGTGGCGAGCTTGTCGCCCGAGCTCTTCGTCGCGCGCACCGGCGACCGCGTGCGCACCGCGCCGATCAAGGGCACCCGATCGCGACCGGCCGATGCAGTCGCCGCCGAAGCTCAGCGTGCCGACCTGGCCGGCGCAGCGAAGGACCGCGCCGAGAACATCATGATCGTCGACCTGATGCGCAACGATCTCGGGCGCATCAGCGAGCCGGGATCGATCGCGGTGACGGCGCTCGCGGAGGTCCGGCCGCACGCGGGCGTGTGGCATCTGGTCAGCGAGGTGCAAGGACGCCTCCGCCATGATGTAGGTGATGGTGCGTTGGTTGCTGCGCTCTTTCCGCCGGGCTCGGTCACTGGCGCGCCGAAGCTCGCAGCGATGAACGTCATCAGCGCGCTGGAAAGCACCGCGCGCCAGATGTTCTGCGGCGCGATCGGCTTCGCGAGCCCGACGGCGGGCCTGGAGCTCAGCGTGGCGATCAGGACCTTCGAGTGCGTTGCCGGCCACGCCTGGCTGGATGTCGGCGGCGGTGTGGTCGCCGACTCCGACCCAGCCGCCGAAGCGGCCGAGGCGCTCGCGAAGGCCAGGCCGCTGCTGGCCGCGATCGGGGCCGAGCTGGAGAGCGAGTCGGCAGCGCGCGGCAACGGCCGTGGCGCCGCCCCGGCGCGCGATGGCCTCGGTGACGCGGCGCGCCAGCCGCTTGTCCCACCCCGTCTCGGCGCCCGTCCCGTCGCCCGTCCCGATCCCACCGCCGGCGTCCTGGAGACGATCCTGGTGCGCGATGGCGTAGCCGTCGCGCTGGAGGCGCACCTCGCGCGGCTGGCCGACGCCGCAGCGGCGCTCTACGGCGTCGTCCTGCCAGATGCGCTCGCCGCGCTCATCCGGCACACAGCGCTCGAGCAGGGCGGCCCGTGTCGCCTCCGGGTGCTGCTCGATCCCAGTGGCGAGATCGGCCTTCAGGTCGCACCGCTGCCGGCGCCGGGCGACGGGACGCAGCGGCTGCTCGCGCTCGCCGTCCCGGGCGGCCTGGGCGACCGTAAGTGGCGTGACCGACAGCTGATCGACGCGCTCGACGATCATGCCGCGGAGGTTGGCGCGGTGCCGCTCCTCGTCGACCTCGACGGCGGCGTGCTGGAGACGACGCGGGCCAACGTCCTGGCCTGGATCGACGGCACGCTGGTGACGCCGCCGCTGGACGGTCGCATCCTGCCGGGCGTGACCCGAGCCCGAGCACTGGGATGGGCGCGAGAGCTGGAGATCGGGGTCGCCGAGCGCCCGCTCGCGCTTGCCGAGCTGCAAGCCGCTGACGCCGTCCTGACTACTGGCGCGCTGCGCGGCCTACAGCCCGTGACCACCATCGCCGATCGGCCAGTTCCGGCGCCCGACGCCCGTCTGCGGACATTGATGGACCAGTTCCCACCGTTGCGGTAGTGACCAAAGGCTCCTGTTCCCTGACCATCGCGCTGCGGCCACGGTTCCGGTACCCCCTTGTCGGGCCGTGGCCGCAGCTGAACTTCGGTGCCCTGGCGCGAACACGGAAGCGCGCGTCGGGGCATCCGAGCGCCATGCGGCCCGTCAGCGACCGGCCTGCGCAGACCGCCTCGCCAGCTAAAACGCCGTCGCCAGCGCGAACGGAAAGACCGGTCCGGCGCCCTTTTGACGGAGCTGGCCAGCCACCATCGCCAGCGTCCAGCCGCTGAAGCGCAGGTCGTCGACCAGCAGCACCGGCTCGGCCGGCACGGCACCGGCGACCGCGAACGCCCCACGCACGTTGGCGACCTGCTGTGGCGCGTTGGCCATCTCGCGCTGTGGCGGGCCGTCGCCCACGCGCTGCAGGACCGGCGCGAACGGCAGCCCGAGCGCCGCCGCCAACCGCTGGGCGAACTCCGGCACGAGCGTGCCAGAGCGCAGCGATGGAATCGCCGTGACCCAGCGCACCGGCGCACCCCAGGTCCGCACGGACTCGGCGGCCGCCGCGACCAGGTCGTCGTCGAAATGGCCGCCGGCCCGCCCGCGCTGCACCAGCGGATCCCAGCCACCGTCGCCTAGTCGCGCCAGCGCACGACCCTCCTCGGCACGCACGCCGTCGGCGATCTTCTTCATCCGGCCGTCGGTGTCGGGCGCCATCTTCTTGACCTCGAGGAGGACCGGCCGCGACCGCAGGTGCAGCGCGCCGTCACGGACGAGGATCGGGTCCAGCGGACCGTCGAACGTCGGCCCCGCACAGACCGAGCATCGGCCGCAATCCTGGGGGTCCGGATCATCAAGCTCCTCTTGCAGCGCGCGCATCAGGCAGCGCCCGTCGGAGCCGAAGGCGGCCATCGCCGCCTGCTCACGTCGGCGCAATTCGGTGATGCGTCCGTAGCGCTCGGCGTCATAGGTCCAGCTCGCGCCCGGCTGCGCGATCCAGCGCGTGCCAGCACGCGTGACGGCGCCCTCAACGTCCAACACCTTCAACAACCCCTCGATCCGACCCTTGCCGAGGTTGACCTGGGCCATCAGCTCCTGGGTCACGGCACCGTCGCCGCCGACGTTCTCGAGATGCTCGAGCACGCGGTCGACGACCTCACGCCGCGGGAACGCCTGCTCAATGAAGAAGTCCTGGATGCGCTTGTCCTCAGCACCACGCAGCAGCACGACCTCTGCGCGATCGATGCCGCGCCCCGCACGGCCCACCTGCTGGTAGTAGGCGATGACCGAGCCCGGCGCCTGGTAGTGCACGACGAAGCCGAGGTCGGGCTTGTCATAGCCCATGCCTAGAGCGCTGGTCGCCACGACCGCCTTGAGCTCGTTGCGCAGCAGGCGGTCCTCGACGTCGACGCGGCGCTCGGTCTCGACCTCGCCGCTGTAGGCCTCGGCCGCGATCCCGCGACCCGACAGCCAGGTCGCGACGAGCTCGGCATCGCGCTTGGTCAAGGTGTAGACGATGCCCGAGCCGGGCAGCTCGGGTAGCCGCTGCGCCAGCCACGCCAGGCGATCGGCCTGCGCCGGGAGGTCGACGACCTCGAAGCGCAGACTCGACCGGCCCAGCGCACCGCGGTAGGTCCGCAGCTCGCCCGCATCGCGTCCGGCGCTGAGCTGCTCGGAGACGTCGGCCACCACGCGGTCGTTGGCCGTCGCGGTCGTGCACAGTACGCCGACACCCCCGGGCAGGCGATCGAGCATGTCGCCGATGCGGCGGTAGTCCGGGCGGAAGTCGTGGCCCCAGTCAGAGATGCAGTGCGCCTCGTCGACCACGAGCAGGCCGACACGAGCGGCGAAGACCGGCAGCATCTGCTCACGGAACTGCGGGTTGTTGAGTCGCTCGGGACTGATCAGCAGCAGATCGACGGCGTCGGCTTCCAGCAGCGCCGAGACCTCGGTCCAGGCGTCGCGGTTGGTCGAGTTGATGGTGTGCGCCCGCAGGCCGAGCTTGCGCGCCGCGTCGATCTGGTTGCGCATCAATGCCAGCAGCGGGGAGACGATCAACGTGGGACCAGCGCCGCCTTCCCGCAGTAAGGCGGTCGCGACGAAATAGACGGCCGACTTCCCCCACCCGGTCCGCTGCACGCAAAGCACACGCGCGCGGTCCTCGACGAGATCGCGCACGGCGTCGAGCTGATGCTCGCGAAAGCGCGCCTGCGGGCCGGCAAGGGCCTGGAGGTGCTGTTCGGCGCGGGTGTCGATGGCGGTGCTCATATATCCGTCGACGGTAGGGGACAGCGCGGCCGATCGACGGCAACGGCACGCTCCTGAAACGGCTTCACCGCACCTTTGGCACAGATCGAGCGTTTGCGGTGATGTGCGTACAAGCCGTGCGTGAATTTCTCGACCGCGACACTACGCTCAACAGCTCATGACCGAGATCCTGCGCCTCGCTGCCTTCACCGACAGCCCCGACGGCGGCAACCCTGCGGGCGTCGTGCTCGACGCAACAGCACTCGGGGACGCGGCGATGCAGGCGATCGCGGCCGATGTCGGGTACTCGGAGACGGCGTTCCTCACCCGCATCGGCGCCGACCGCACCTACGACGTGCGCTACTTCAGCCCCGCCGCCGAGGTGCCGTTCTGTGGTCATGCGACGATCGCGACCGCCGTCGCCCTGGCGCAGCGCGACGGCGCCGGCACCGTCGTCCTCACCACCAGGGCCGGCCTGGTGACGGTCCGTACGCAGGCCGACGGCGAGGCCATCACCGCGACACTCAGCAGCGTCGCGCCGCACCTCGCGCCACCGCTGACCGACGACGAGCTCGCGCCCGCGCTCGCCGCCTTGCGCTGGTCGGTTGCCGAGCTCGATCCGGACCTCCCGCCCCGCATTGCCTTCGCCGGCGCACGTCACCTCATCCTTGCTGCACGCACGCGTGAGCGCCTCGCCGACTTGAACTATGACTTCGACGCGCTCAAGGACTACATGTTGGAGCACGATCTGGTCACGGTCGACCTTGTCTTCCGCCAAGACACGACGACCTTCCACGCACGCAACCCGTTCCCCGTCGGCGGTGTCGTCGAGGACCCGGCGACCGGCGCCGCGGCGGCCGCGTTCGGCGCCTATCTCCGCGCGCTGGATCTGGTGACGCCACCTGTGCGCGTGACCGTCCACCAGGGCGACGACATGAGTCGACCCAGCCTGCTGCTCATCGACCTCGACCCAGGCGACGGCGCCATCCACGTCACCGGCCAAGCCGTGCGGATCCCGAAGGAGCTGACATGAGCGTCGACAAGCTCGCACCAGATCTGTGGCGCTGGACCGCCCGCCATCCCGACTGGCATCCCGCCGACGCCTTCGGCGCCGAGGTCGCGAGCTACGCGCTCGTCGCCGGCGACGACCTGCTCCTGGTCGATCCGCTGCTGCCCGAGGGCGAGGACGCCGACGGCGTCCTCGAACGTCTCGACGCGCTCGCCGAGGCGGCCAAGGCCACCCACATCCTCATCACCATTGGCTACCACGTTCGCTCGGCTGAACCGCTGCGCGACCGCTACGCGGGCCACATCCATGGCCCCGACAGCGTCACCAACCGACTCGCCAACACCGAGGCGTTCACGATCCTGGAGCCCGGTGTCCCCGGCCCTGCAGGAGCCGTCGCCTATGCCATCGGTAGCCCACGCCGCACCGAGCTGCCGCTCTGGCTGCCCTCGCACAAGGCGCTCGCCTTCGGCGACGCGCTCGTGACCAATCCCGCCGGCAAGCTGCGCATGTGGGCCCAGAAACCGCGCGACGCGCAGCAGATCACGTTCTACCGCAGCCGCTTTGCCCCGACGCTCGACCCGTTGCGCGACCTCCCCGCCGAGCGCATCCTCACCACCCACGGCCCACCGATCCTCCACAACGGCGCCGCGGTGCTTTCGGCCGCGCTCGACACAGATCCGTGGTTTCACCGCGGCTGAGCACCAGCCGCCACGGCGGTCCGACCGCAGGCCCCGCAACTGGTCCTGTGCGAGACCGAACCACCGCAGTACCTTGGCATCCATGACCCCGCGCGTCGCCCCCGCCACCGGACTGCAGGCCCGGATCGCCACCTTCTTCGCCCGGCACCAATACGGCACCGAGATTGTCGAGTCGACCGGCATCTACGCCCGAAACCCACGGCTGATGTATTGGTTCGTCGCCTTCAACCGGGCGGTGGAGAAGCCCAAGCACGTGCCCAAGCGCCTGCGCGAGCTCGCCGTCCTGAAGGCCGCGACGGTCGTCGGGTGCGAGTTCTGCATGGACATCGGCTCGGAGTACGCGCGCCGCAGCGGGCTGAGCGACCCGCAGCTCCTGGCCCTCCACGACGCCGAGGCCTCGGGCCTCTTCGATGCCGACGAGCTCTTGGTCATCAACTATGCCCGGGCGATGTCGGTCACGCCGCCCGAGGTCGACGACCAGACGGTCACAGCGCTGCGCGACCGCTACGGCGATCGCGGCATCCTCGAGCTCACGCACCTCATCGCCTGGGAGAACGCGCGAGCGCGCACGGGCGCCGCCCTGGGCATCGGCGCCGGCGGCTTCTCCGAGGGCCGCGCATGCGCGATCGCGGCGAGCGGCAAAGCGACGACAGCCGTCACCGCTTAACGGGGAAGGGCCGCATCGAGGATGCGGCCCTTCGTGCTGCATGTATCGGGATGCCGAGATTTGAACTCGGGGCCTCTCCGACCCGAACGGAGCGCGCTACCAGGCTGCGCCACATCCCGACGTACGGGCCAGTCTACTCAGACGTGCCTGCGACGGCCTTGTAGTAGCGGACCGCCAGACCCGTGACTAACGTCTGGAAGGCCGCGTCGAGGGTCGCGGCCTCGCGCTGAGCCCAGCGGCTGAGGCCTTCGTCCTCGATGGCCTGGGCCTCGGCGATCACGTCATCGCACAACTCAGGATGACGGTCGGCGAAGAATGCACCGATCGAGTACAGGCCGGTGTCGGTGAGCGAGCCGAGCAGGTCGGCGTCGGTGGGCGGGCGCTTCGCAGGCCCGTCCGTCACTTGCGTCCGAGCAGGCCGCCAACAGCGCCGGTAACTCCCTGGGTCACGTTGTCAACGGTACTGCCCACCGCGGCTCCCGTCTGCTTGACCGCGTCGCCCGCCTGGCCGCCGACGGTGTTGCCGACGACGTCGGTGGTGCCGGAGACGGCCTGGCCGACGGTCTCCGGCGGCGGGTTGCTCGACGGTTGGGTCAACGCGCCGAGGTTGGGGTCGACGAGCGGGGCCGTGGAGCCGCCGCCGGTCGCGCCCGCGACGGTGTCGGTCACCGTGTCAGCCGCGCCGCTGACCGCGCCGGCCGCCTGCTGGACCGCCCCGCCGGTCGCACTGCCGGCCGGCTTGTTGGCGGTCGACGTCGCACCGCCCCCGCCCGTCGATGCCGACGACGCGCTCTCACCCTTGCCGGTGCCGTTGGAGCCCGACGGCGCGCCAGCGCCGCTCCCGGCGCCGCCCGTCGTCGGTCCCGCTGCGCCGCCACCGTTGCTGAAGCCCAACGGCGCGCCCGAGGAGCCTGCCGTCCCGCTCCGATGCGATCCGCTGGACTTGTGACCTGTGCTCGTCGCGCCGGTCGACCGCGCGATCGTCTGCCGCGCACCACCCGCCGCCGAGTTGCTCGCGGCCGGCGCCTTTGCCGCGCTTGCCGGCGCCGCGTGCACAGCCGGGGCGTCGGTGGACTTCCCGCCGTTGACAGCGTGATCCGCCGCACCCGCGCCGAGTCCGGCGATCGCCACCGCCGTCACCACGGCGGTCGCCTTCATCCACCCGGCCATCGACGGCTCGCCGTACTGCGCGGCTGCCATCGACACCTGCGCCAGCGCGGGCGCGTGATGGGCCGCGTGTGCAGCACCCGCAGCGGCGACGTCGCCGCTCCCACCATCGCCACCGCCGCCGAACCACCGCTTGCGCAAGACCGCGGGCAGCGGCAGGAACGCGGCGAGCTTCGCACGCACCGAGCGCCGGCCGAGCGCGGCGGCGTCCAGCCCCGCCATCACCGCATGCTTGCGGCATGGCTGGCAGTGCGAGATGTGGCTGCCCACACGCCGTTGATCGCGCAAGCCGAGTGCGGCCGCCGTCGCGCCGGCGCCCTCGATGATCTCCTGGATGCGCAAGCAGCGCGCACCGGTGCGGAGATCCTCGTACTCCTCGGTCAGCCGGCGACGAGCGCGAAAGAGCGTGGACTCCACCGACGGCCTGCTCATGTCGAGCCGCTCGCCGATCTCACGATAGGAGAGCCCCTCCAGCTCGCGCATCACCAGGATCTGATGATGGGCGTCCGAGAGACCGCCGAATGCTCCGCAAAGGTCATCAAGCTGTTGCTTTCCTTCAACCGTCGCGTCCAGTGAGGGACTGATCGACGCGAGCTTGCCGTGGTCGGCCGGAGCCAGGCCGCCATCGGCGTCGATGCTGACCTCCTCGGCACGCTTGGCGCGCCGGAACGCGTCGATGCACGCGTTCTTGGCGATCTCATAGATCCACGGCTTGAAGGCGATCGGCCGGTCGGTCTGGCGCATGCGGCGAAGCGCCGAGACGAAGACCTCTTGCGTGAGGTCCTCCGCACGGCCGTGGTCGTGGACCATCCCGAAGATGTAGGCGCTGATCCGGCGGTGGTAGCGGTGATAGAGCCGCTCGAAGGCGTGGTCGTCCCCAGCCCGGACGGCCTGCACCAGATCGTGATCGGTGACGTCGGGGCGGCTCCGTGCGGTGGCGGAGATGCCCGGTGCGGCGAGCGTTGCCAAGATCCCGTTCCCTGTCTTCCCCCTCGTGCACGGCTCCCCAATGGCCGCGCCCGCAAAGGAATGTAGCGTTTCCCTTACCGGTATGCCACAAATCACACAAATCATCGCCTACCTCGATCAGCTGCTCGCGGTCGACGAGTTCCGTGACTATGGCCCCAACGGCCTTCAAGTACCCGGCCACCAGGAAGTTCAGACCATCGTCACGGGCGTCTCAGCGAATGGTCTACTGCTCGACGCTGCGGTCGCCGCCGGAGCCGACCTCGTCCTGGTCCATCACGGCCTCTTTTGGCGCGGTGATCCGCAGCAGATCACGCCGATCCTGCACCGCCGGCTTCAGCCCCTTTTTGTCCACGACATCGCGCTGGCCGCCTACCACCTGCCGCTCGACGCCCACCCCGAGCACGGCAACAACGCACTGCTGGCCCATGCGCTCGGTGGCACCGACGCGCAGCGGTTCGCCGAGGTCGGCGTCCAGGTGCGCTTCGCAGGCGACGGCCTCACGATCGACGAGCTGACCGCGCGATTGCGCACAGCGCTCGGCGATCGCCAACCACTGGTGGTTCCGGCTGGCCCGGAGCGGATCCGGACGCTGGGGATCGTCACCGGGGCGGCGAGTGACTCCATGCTCGACGCGATCGCGCTCGGCCTCGACGCGTTTCTCACCGGCGAGCCCGCAGAGCGCGCGTTCAGCATCGCCACCGACGCCGGCATCCACTTCCTCGCCGGCGGCCACCACGCGACCGAGACGTTCGGCGTGCGCCGTCTAGGCGAGCTGCTGGCCGCCGAGTTCGGCATCCAGCACACGTTCATCGACATCCCCAACCCGATCTAAGCGCCCGCGCGTACGAGCTCGGCCAGCGCGCGGACCGCCTGCTGCACCGACGGCTCGGGCAGGTTGGCGTAGCCGAGCAGGATGCGGGCAACGCCACCGTGCTCAAAGCCGTAGAGGCCGATGCTGTGCTCCCACGCGGCGGCCAGCAGCGGCCCGAGCGCGACCGCGGGCGGCAGCCGGCCGCAGACGTGCAGCCCAGCCGGAATGCCCTCGACTTCCAGCTCCCCCAGCTCCTCGGCGAGCGTGGCGATCATCAGGTCGCGGCGGCGGCGAAAGCTCCCGCGCATCCGGCGCAGGTGGCGATCCAGCTCGCCACTGTCGATGAAGCGCGCAAGCGCCAGCTGGTCGAGCTGCGGGCTACCGGAGTCGGCCAGCATCTTCGCCTCGCCGACGGCCTCCAGGAGATCGGGCGCGACGACCATCCACCCGATCCGCAACGCCGGCGCCAGCGTTTTGGAGGCCGAGCCCAGATAGGTCACGCGCGCGGGCGCGAGCGCCTGTAGCGCGCCGACCGGATCGCGATCAAAGCGGTACTCGCCGTCGTAGTCGTCTTCGAGGATCCACGCCTCGCGTGCTGCGGCCCAGTCGACCAGCGCCGCGCGGCGCTCCGGCGCCAACGCCATCCCGAGCGGATATTGATGCGACGGGGTGATGAGCACCGCGCCGACGTCAGCGTGGTCGAGCCCGTCGACGACCAGGCCACCCGCGTCGACCGGGACGGGAACGGTCCGCAGCCCCTCACGCGCGAAGACCATGCGGTGCACCGGAAAGCCCGGATCCTCGACGGCCACCCGCGTCACACCGGCGCGCTTGAGCGCGCGAGCCAGCAGCGTGATCGCCTGCGTGATGCCCGTGCAGACGACGACGTTGCCCGGCTCGGCCGCCACCCCACGGGCGCGACCAAGGTAGACCGCGAGCGCCGCGCGCAGCGCCGGGGCACCCGAGCGGTCGCCGTAGCCGAGGCTGACGTCGGGAACATCACGCAGCGTCTCGCGTAACGCCGCCAACCACGCCCGCCGCGGAAATGCCGACAGATCGGCCGCCTCGGTCCGGAAGTCGAAGCGCACCGGCGGGGCGATCCGCTCCTGCGGCGGCGCGACGGGGTCGTGGCGAGCGACGCTGGCGACGCGGGTCGCCGCGCCCGCCCGCGCCACCAAGAAGCCTTCGGCGACCAGCTGCGCGTAGGCCTCGACGACGACCCCGCGCGAGACCCCGAGCTCAGCGGCCAGCGCCCGTGTCGAGGGCAGCGGCGTGTCGGCGTGCAGCGCGCCACGACGGATGCCGTCCCGCAGCTGGTCTTCCAGCTGGACGCGCAGCGAGCGATCGCCGTCGCGATCGACGCTGACCAGCAGATCGAGGCCGAGCCGCTCGGTGGACGTCATCGTCAGGACTCTTGCACGTAGGCCGCCGTCGTCTTACAGACCGGAATCCGTGCGTTCGTTGAGCAAGCTTGAGCCCGTCCGCGCCGCGCGCTACGTTCCATTCGTCACCAACTCCCTTACATAGGAGGCATGCCGATGGCTATTCACCTGACGCCGACCGAGCTGGCTCGCGAGACCGGTTTCGAACGGCGTGACGTCATCGCCAAGTGCATGGAGATGGGCGTTCCGATCTTCCAGGGCCGGATCGACAAGACCCTGTTCCTCGCCTCGCTCGAGGACTTCGCCGGGGTCGACAGCACGAGGGCCGAGGCCACCGCTTAGCGCGGGGCCGACATGCCACTCGCGCGCAAGGCGCGCGGACCTTAGACTCCTCTGCTGACACGGTGTCAACGCAGCAGGAGGAGCATCATCATCATGGAGGCTGGCACCACGCCCGCTCAGGGGACCGGTTCAGCGACGATCGCTGACCTTTGCGCCCGAGCAGCCGAGCAGTTCGCCGATCAGGTCGCGATCAAGCACAAGGTCGACGGCGAGTGGCGTGACGTCACCTTCGCGCAGGTCGGTGCGATCGTGCAGGAGATCGGCCTCGGGCTGATCGCGTTGGGCCTAGAGCCCGGCGAGCGCGTCGCCATCCTCTGCAACACCCGCCCGGAGTGGGCCTACGCGGACTTCGCCATCTCCTCTGCCGGCGGGGTCGTCGTCCCGATCTACCCCACCAACTCGGCGGGCGAGTGCGAGTGGGTCGCCGGTAACTCGGAGTCGGTCTTCATCGTCTGCGAGGACGCCGCGCAGGTGGCCAAGATCGTCGCCGTGCGCGAGCAACTGCCCGCGCTGCGCAAGATCATCGTCGTGGACCCGTCGGGAGACGTAGCGGATGCGATCTCGCTCGACGACCTGCGCGCCGGCGGTCGCGGCGGTGACGCCCGCCAGCTCGCCGAGCGCACCGCCGCCGTCGGCCCGGACGATCCGTTCACCTTCATCTACACGTCGGGGACGACGGGGCCGCCCAAGGGCTGCGTCCTGACCCACGGCAACTACCGCGCGGTCCTCGACATGGTCGCCGCCCGCGGCCTCTTTGAGAGCGGCGACGATCTCGTCTACCTGTTCTTGCCGCTGGCCCACGCGTTCGCGCTCCTGGTCCAGCTCGGAGCGGTCGATCGCGGCACCGCCATCGCCTACTACGGCGGCGACGTCAAGGCGATCATCGGCGAGCTGATGGAGGTCAAGCCGACCTACCTGCCATCGGTCCCGCGCATCTTCGAGAAGTTGTACACCTTGGCACAGCAGCAGCTGAGCGCCGAGGAGCTGGAGACGGTCAGGACGATCGGCGGCCAGATCCAGGATCTCGAGGTGCGCGGCGCCGCGGTACCCGATGAGCTGCGCGAGCGATTCGCCGGGGTCGCACCGAAGGCCGAGTTCGTCAGGGGCCTCTTCGGCGGCCGGATCCGCGAGGCGGTCACCGGCGCGGCGCCGATCGCCCAGGAGATCCTCGAGTTCTTCTGGGGCTGCGGCATCCCGGTCATGGAGGGCTACGGGATGACCGAGACCTCGACCGTCGCCACCGCCTCACGGCCCGAGGACCACAAGTTCGGCACGGTCGGCAAGCCGCTGCCCGGCGTCGAGGTCAAGATCGCCGACGACGGTGAGCTGCTGATCCGCGGCGCGAACATCTTCGGCGGCTACTACCGCAACGACGACGCGTCCTTCGGCGCCGTCGAGGACGGCTGGTTGCACACCGGCGACCTCGGCTCGATCGACGCCGAGGGCTTCATCTCGATCACCGGCCGCAAGAAGGACATCATCATCACGGCGGGCGGCAAGAACCTGACGCCGGCCAACCTCGAGAACGACCTCAAGCAGACCCGCTGGGTCTCCCAAGCCGTCATGCACGGCGACCGCCGGCCCTACCCGGTGATGCTGGTCACGCTCGACGAGGAGGAGATCGGGCCGTGGGCCGAAGCCCAGGGCGTCGAGGACCGGTCGATCCCGGCGCTGGCCGACAACGAGCAGGTGCGCGCGCTGATCCAGGCCGAGCTGGACGCGGCCAACGCCAAGTACGCGCCGGTCGAGCAGGTCAAGAAGTTCGCGATCCTCGACCACGATCTGTCGCAGGAAACCGGTGAGCTGACGCCGACGCTGAAGGTCAAGCGCAACGTCGTCAACGAGAAATACGCCGGCTTGTTCGACAAGCTGTACGGCTGATCCCGAGGACGTCGTACTCTGTAGGAGTGCGCACGGATCCCACCGACAACGGCGGGCTGTTCCTCGGCCGCCGTCCAGGAACGGCACCGACAAAATACCGTGCCCTGCCCGAGCGGGGAACGCCGGCGCGCCAGCGCATCGATCGGACGTTCGCGCATCTGCTGCTGGCGGCCGAGATCTTCATCACGCTGCTGTTCTGGGGTCCGATTCCCGCCGGCGCACTGTGGATCGCCGGCCGCGTCCAGTACTGGACCGACAGCGTCGGCTTCGCGATCCTCGTCGCCTTTGCGGTGATGATCGCGGTGCTGCTGGGCGGGCTGATGCTGCTCAAGCGCGTCGACCGCGCGTGGATCCTCGTGCGTCGCGCCGCGGGCATCGACCAGCGCTCGGGCGTCATGGGTCGCGTCTTCGCCATTACGGCGATCATCTGCGCCGCGATCTTCATGTTCTGGTTCTTGATCATCAATGGCCCCGGCTCTTCGAGCTTCTCGGGTCAGGGCGGGTAGATGGCGGGCGAGCGCAAGGGACTTCTCGGCTACTACAAGCAGTTCGAGGGGCTGTCGGAGGAGGAGATCAACGCCGACCTGCGCGAGCAGGCCGCCGAGCGCCGGGCCAAGGCGCTCTCGCGCATCGAACCGCTGGATCTGTCGCGGACGACGTGGCCCGACTATCCGCATCCGGCGATCGTCAACGCCATCACCTTCGCCGCGCGGCGCGGGCTGCATCGCTACCTGGATCGCTCCAGCGCCGAACTGCGCTCCGAGCTGGCCCATCGTCACGGCGTAGCCGAGGGCCGACTGGTCGTCGGCGACGGTATCGCGCAGCTGGTCTCCGAGGCCGCCGCCGCGCTGCTGGAGCCCGACGACGAGCTGATCACACCGTGGCCGTCCTACGCCCTTTATCCGGTCGTCGCGCGCCACGCGCGCGGGGTCGCGGTACCGGTCACGGGCTTCTCGGTGGACGGGATCCTCGAGGCGGTCAACGATCGCACGCGGCTGGTGGCGCTCTGCAATCCGAACGACCCGACAGGTGAGCTGCTCGGCGTCGACGAGCTGGCACGGCTGCTGGAGGCGCTGCCGGAGCGCACCGTCGTCCTGCTCGACGAGGCGCTGCGCGACTTCGCCGACGCCGAGCCGCTGGACGCGACGCTCGCGCTGCTGGAGCGCTTCCCGCGCCTGCTGATCTTCCGGACGTTCTCCAAGGCGTGGGGCCTGGCCGGGCTGCGCTGCGGCTACGCGCTGGGCGGCCCGGGCGCCGAGCCGCTGCTCGAGCAGCTCGCGCCCGAGCTCGGCGTCAACGAGCTGGCCCAGGCCGGCGCGTTGGAGGCGGTGCGCACGGTTGGCGGTGTCATCGAGCGCCGCCGCGCGACGATCGCCACGCACCGTGACCGCCTGACCGCCGAGCTGCGCGAGCGCGGCCTGGACGTCGGCGCCTCGCAGGCCAATGTGCTCTGGATTCCCGCACCCGGACCCCACGGCGCCTCGGACCTCGCGGCACGGCTCGACCGCTCCGGCATCGTCGTGCAAACCGGCAACGGCGCCGGCGCCCCTGACCGCGTGCGGCTGACCGTGCCGCACCGGCCTGAGGATGTCGACCGCTTTCTGCGCTCGCTGGACGCCGTATCCGGGTAGTCCCCGGACATGCTCATCGCCGGCGTCATCGCCCTCTGCATCATTCTCGCCGTGCTCGCGTTCATCGCACCGCGGCTGTCGCGGCATCCTCAGCACGGCGCCTCAGCCGCGTTCGGCAAGGGCGGCCAGGGCGCTTCGAAGGCGCCGGGGAAGCTCGGCAAGTGGCTGGCCAAGCCGTTCCGGACATCCCAGAAGGCCGTCAACCGCTCCGCTGAGGGCGGCCGCCGCGGCCGCGGCAAGCTGCCGCTGTAGGACGTCATCTCCGGTCGTCCGCGGGCGAGCACTCCACGTCGCGCTGACGAGGGAGCTCAGCGCGGTTGTGATCGGGTGCGTGGCGTGGACTGTCGACACCGAGAGAGCGAGCGGTGCGGAGACTCGGAGCCACGGCCGTCGTCCGCCAGCGCCCGGGGCGGGTGGGCCTGTTTGGGGACGGGATACGTCCGCTCACGGGCCCACCTTGGTCGTCGATAGCTCTCCTCGACGGGCTGGGCCTCTTTGCGGCCATCATGCGTCCGCAAACAGGCCCACCCCTCGTCAGAGCGCCGGGGCCGGCGCTCGCCCCCGGCGCCCACGGACGACGAATCCGCGCCCCGAACCGCCGACCCCGCTCGTTCCTCGCCGGCGCCAGACCACGTCACGTACCCCGACCGCGAACGCGCTGGGCTCCACCGCCAGCGCGACGTGGAGTGCTCGCCTGCGGACGACCGAGCCGCTACCCCCGGCGAGCGCCGACCTTCACGGTCCGCGAGTAGCCGCGGACGTGCGCGCCACCGTCATGCGTCAGCCCGACGGTCCGGACCATCATCGCCTTCGACCGCGCGCGCAAGGTGATCGAGTAGCGCCCGTCGGCCCCGACGTGCGCACGGCGCAGCGGCAGCCACGTGCCCTTCGCCGATTGACGCTGCAACGCCGCGACCCCCTTCGCGGTCGCCGGGATGACGCGTCCGCGCACCGTCACGCGCCCGCCGCTGCGGCGCGTCACCGACGTGATCCCGGCGCGCGCCGCGCTGCGGACCACGATCGGCTTGGAGAAGAACGACGGCAGCCCGTCGACCACGACGAGCGCGCGCAGCGTCGTCGTCACCGCCGGCAGCGAGAAGCTGTAGGTGCCGCTGCTGGATGAGCGCAGCGCGTTGCCGGTATCGCCGAACAGTGCGGTAAACGGGAACGACGTGGTCTGCAGCCGCACGCGCACGTTGCCGATCTTCGAGCCACCGAGCTTGCCGCTCAGCTTCACCGGCGTGCCGTAGGGCACCGGGTCATGGTCTGCGCTCAGCGTCGCCGCGGTCGCCGTCGTCGCCGTCACGAACGACCGCGTGCTGCCGCGGATCGTCCCCAGCGAGTTGGTGGCCGCGATCCGGTAGTAGTAGCGCTTGCCGGCGGCTAGGCCCGCGATCCGGGCGGACACGCTCAGGCTACGCGTGCCGCTCCCGACGCCGGCGGTCGGCGTGCTGCTCGGAAGCGACGAGCTCGTCCCCCACTCGAACTTGTAGGTCGTGTTCGCTCCGTTCGGGTCGACCGCGGCGGTCAACGTCGCGGCCGACGTCGCCACGTCGCGCACGCCGCCCGTGGTCGCCGCCGGGCGCGTCGGCGCCGTCGGCACCGCGTCGGTCTTCAGCGTCGCGTCGGCGCCCTGGACGGTCCCGCCCTCGCTCGTGGCCACGACGCGGAAGTGATAGGTCGTGTTGGCCGTCAGGCCCTGGACCGGGATCTCGACCGTGACCGGGTCGGCGCCCGATCCGACGTCCTTGCTGGTGGACTGCAGCCCATAGGACGTGCTCGTCCCGAGATCGAAGTGCACGCTGGTGGCCGCGCCGCGCGGGGCGACCTTCGCCGTCAGCGTCGCTTGGGTCTGCCCCACGTCCTTGGCCGCGCCGGTATCGGCCAGCGGCGGGTCGGCAGCAAGCGCGGGCGAAGCGAGCACGAGCAGCGCGGCTGCGGTCAGAAAGGCGACGATCCTTGACATCTCGCCCTCAGAAAACCTCAGGGATGGCGAAGTTGCGCTACGACTGCGAGCCAGACTGGCGCAGCAACGTTCCTGTTGTCTGCTCCAGGATCTTGCGCCACGCCCGAGTCTTCTCCTGCTCGTCGGCGAAGTGCTTGACGACCTTGCGGACGCGCGTCGCGGAGATCTCGATCCCGTGGCGCTCGCAGATCGTCCGGAAGTTCTCGTAGTCCTCGGCAAGCTTGAGCGTCACCGATTGAAAGCCATGGCGAGCAATGTCGACGCGCTTGGTGAAGTTCATGATCGACGTCTGGAACATCAGCTCATCGTTGGGCTCGGGCTCAATCAGCACGATGTCGACGCCCGGGTAGCGCTCTTCCCACTGCTTGGCCATCTCGTGCAGCCGCTGATAGGCCATCAACTTGAACGCCTGGTAGCCAATCTGCGGCAGGCCCATGTCGCTCACGTGGCGCGGACGCGAGCCGAACAGTCCGCTCACCCGCTCAGTGAAGTCGTTGACGTAAGGGACCAGCGGGTTGACCACCACGATGAACTTGGCCCCGGCCTCGACCGCGATGTCGACGTTGGTCGTCGAGACGATGCCACCGTCGATCAGCTCGCGGTCACGCACCCGGACGGGCTTATAGACCATCGGCAGCGCCGTGGAGGCACGGACCGCAGTGGAAATCGGGACGTCGTCCCAGTCGTTGGCGCCAAAAACGATGCGCTCACAGGTGTCCAGATCGGTTGCCGCGAGGTAGAGCTCGGGATCCAGCAGTCGGAAGTCGTCGCTGCGATCAGGGTCCGAGAGCACCGTGCGCATGTAGGACTCCAGCCCGGAGCCGGAGTACACGCCCGACGGCAGCCCCTCGGCCAGGCCGAGCGCGAAGTCCATGACCGACACCTGGCCGATCTGCGGCGCCAGCTCGCGCAGGACCGACACGGCCTTCCACGGCAGCGCCATACCCTTGCGCGCGTACTCCACGAGGTTGGGCCGCAGGAGCTGACCGAGGTCGATGTCGCGAAACGGCGTCGGCACCTGCTGGTTGACGACCCGCATCATCTCTTCGGGCGTCACGCCGTTGGCCGCCAACGCGGCGACGAAGGAGCCGGCACTGGTGCCGACATAGACATCGAACTGGTTGACCGTGCGGTTGACCGAAAGCAGGTCGAGCGCCCGCAGCGCACCGATCTCATACACACCACCGGTGAAGCCGCCACCGCCGAGCACGAGCGCGGTCTTTGACCGGCGCGGACGCCGGCGCCGGGGCGCGCCCTTCGGCGCCGCGGCAGACTCGAGCTTGACGACCTTGCCCATCGAGGAATCGTAGCGGTGCCTGGAAACGCCACGCGCCACCCGACCGGCCAGGCGCGACGCCACCGCGTGTGCACCGCCTGACCGCGCGCCTCGCTACCGTCCGGTGCCGTGCGCCGCCGCCTCTCCCTGCTCGCGCTCGTCGCGCTGCTCGCGTTCGGCGCCCTCGCCCCCACCGCCGGCGCCGTCGACCGCGCGGGCCTGCGCGCGACGCTGAGCACACTGCACAACCGCCTCGGCCCGGCCGCCGGCGCCTATGTCGTCGATCTCACCACCGGAGAGGTCCTCTTCCGTCACCGCGACAGCCTCGCGCTGGCGCCCGCCTCCAACGAGAAGCTCTTTTCGACCGCGGCCGCGCTGCTGCGCTTCGGTGCCTCGGGCACGCTGGCGACGACGCTGCGGGCCACACCCGGCGCCGAGATCGACGCCGACGGCGTCCTGCGCGGCGACCTGTACCTCGTCGGCGGCGGCGACCCGACGCTCGGCGACGCCGGTCTGGCGGCGCTGGCCGACCAGCTCGTCGCCCGCGGCGTGGAGCGCATCGACGGCGGCGTGATCGGCGACGAGTCGCTCTTTGACACGCTGCGCGGCGGGCCCGACTCCGCCTACCGTCCCGACGGCGACCTCGGCGGCTGGCTCACCGCGCTGTCCTGGCGCCACGGGCGCGCCGGCGCCGCGGGGCCCGCCAAAGGCGCGGCGACCAAGCTGGCCGCCCTGCTCAAGGCCCGCAAGGTCACCTACGAGCGCAAGCCGCGCGCCGGGAAGCTCAGTGCGGTGAGCGGGGGCGGTGTCGCCGCGACCGAGGACGCCGAGCCCCTGGCCACGTTCACCTCGCCGTCGATCGCCACCCTGATCGCCCAGACCAACATCCCGTCGGAGAACTTTTACGCCGAGATGTTGATCAAGGCGCTCGGCGCGCGCTTCGGCGCCGGCGGCACCACCACCGCGGGCCTCGCCGTCACCCGCGCGCAGCTGGCTACCTTCGGCATCCACCCCAGGCTGGCCGACGGCTCCGGCCTCTCGCGGACCAACCACACGACAGCCCGTCAAATCGTCCGGTTGCTCGAGCGCATGGCCGGCCAGGACAACGCCGCGACCTGGGCGGCGTCGCTGCCCGTTGCCGGTCGGTCGGGAACGCTACGCCAACGGATGCGCGGGACAGCCGCCGCCGGACGGTGTGCCGCCAAGACCGGCACGTTGATCGGCGTCAGCGCGCTGTCGGGCTACTGCACGAGCACCGGCGGCGTGCGCGTCGCGTTCTCCTTCATCGAGAACCGCGTGTGCAACTACTGCGCCAAGAAGGTTGAGGACCGGATGGTCTCGGCGATAGCGCGACTCGACGGCTGAGCGCTACTCGACGGCTGAGCGCTACTCGACCTCTTGGGCCGCGGGCGCCAGCAGGCGCTGCAGGTCGGCCGTCGAGAGCGGCCCGATGCCGTCGTGGTGGGTCAGGTCCATGTGCACCGGCGTCACAGCGATGTGCCCGGAGGCGACGGCCACCAGGTCGGTCCCCGGCTCGTCCTGGTAGCCCGGCTCGGTGCCGTAGATGAAGTAGGTACGCCGCGCACGGTCACCTTCGTCTGCGTCCTGCTCGCGGAGCCGGTCGCGATAGATCCGCTTGCCCAGCCGCGCGACCTCGACGCCGTGCGGCTCGCCCGCCGGCACGTTGATGTTCAACAACGTGCTCGGCGGCAGCGGCACGTCCTCGAGCTCCTCGACCACGCGTGCGGTGAAGCGCGCGGCGACCGCGAAGTCGAAGTCGGCGCCGAGGCGGAAGTCCATCTCACGGCTCTCGGACTGCTGGGAGACGGCGATCGCCGGGAGCCCGAGCAGCAGCCCCTCCATCGCGGCGGCGACCGTGCCCGAGTAGGTGACGTCGTCGCCGAGGTTGGAGCCGTGGTTGATGCCCGACACGACGATCTCGGGCGTCCAGTCCTCGATGAGGCCGAGGCTGGCGAGACGCACGCAATCGACCGGCGTGCCGTCGGTCGCGTAGCCGAACGTCCCATCGCCGAACGCGATGCGCTCGACGGCCAGCGCACGACGCGTCGTGATGCCGCGCCCGATCGCTGAGCGGTTGCCATCTGGCGCGACGACAGCCAGGTCGATGCCGGGCGTCTCCAACAGGGCACGCCGCAGCCGCTGCAGCCCTTCGGCGTCGATCCCGTCGTCGTTGGTCAGCAGCACGCGCACACCTTCAGCTTACGTCCCGCGCAGGTCGAGGCCGACGTGCGTGGACAGCCGCCGCGGCTGACGGCTCGTGTTTGGCGGCGTTGAGCGGCTGGGCACACCGTTGGACGGGTTGAGGTAGTCCCACCACCATCCGTCCTACTTGCGGGAGACCTACATGCTGCTCATCTTGGCCATCGTCTTGCTCATCATCGCGATCGCCGGTGGCGTCATCGTCCACCCGATCCTCTTTGCACTGGCGATCGTCGCACTCGTGTTGTTCTTCAGCGGTCGCCGCGGCGCCGCGGTCTAGCCGAAGGCAACCGAGGCAAAGTAGAGCCCGTGAGGCGGGGCCGTCGGTCCCGCCTCGACGCGCGCTCGCCCGCTGAGCAGCTCGACGAACGAGTCGAGCGAGCGCCTGCCGGTGGCGACCTGCAGCATCGTCCCCACCAGCACGCGGTTCATGTGACGCATGAACGCGTCGGCGGTGATCCAGAACTCCAACGTGTCGCCGCGACGATGCCACTCGGCGCTCAGGACGATGCGGTCGAAGCGCACATGCTCGGTCTCGGTCGGCGTGAACGCCGTGAAGTCGTGCCGGCCGACCAGCGCCGCGGCACACGCGGCGAGCGCATCGCGATCGAGCGGGTGCGGCCAGTGCAATGCCCGGCCGACTTCAAACGGTGATGCCACCGGCCGGGTGTGCAGGCGAAAGCAATAGGTCCGCGAGCGCGCGTCGCGGCGCGCGTCAAAGCCATCGGGCGCCAGCTCACAGGCCAGCACCGCCACGTCCGCGGGCAGCAGCGCGTTGAGCCCTTCCAGCGCCACGGGCTCGCCCGCGTGCGAGACGATCTGCCCCCAGGCGTGCACGCCGCGGTCGGTGCGCCCGGCGCAGGTCAGCTCGACGCCGTGCCCGCCGCGCAGCGTCGCGATCGCCTCCTCCATCGTCTGCTGAACCGTCCGCAGGCCGGGCTGGCGCGCCCAGCCCGCAAAGCCGGTGCCGTCGTACTCGACGGTGAGCCGCGCGCTCAGGGGACCGCTAGTTCCGGCCGAACAGGTTCAGCAGCGACAGGAAGATGTTGACGATCGAGACGAAGATCCCGGTCGCCAGCCACACCACGTCGTCCTCGGTCGCATGGCGGCGCAGGTAGTTGAAGTCGACGATCAGCAGCGCGGCCGATACAGCCAGCACGGCCAGGCTGATCAGCGGGCTGCCACCCGAGCCGAACAGTAGGAGCAGGAGCGAGATCGCCAGCAGGCCGAGCATCGCGTAGCTCAGCGGGCGGATCCAGCGCGCGAGGTCCTTCGACGTCGCCAGCCCGTAGGCGCCCATGCCGATGGTCGTGATCGCGGTGCCGCCGGCAGCCTGGGTGACCGCCACGGGGTCGCTGGAGATGTAGTAGCTCAGCACCGGGCCGAGGCTTAGCCCCAGGATCAGGGCGAAGGCAAACAGCCAGGTGATGCCCAGCGCGCCGAGCCGCAACGGCGCGACGAACGACTGCGCCAGGATCATGCCGAGCGCGACAAAGCTCAGAACGCGCGCGGTCCCGAGCGCCATGTCGCGGCCGATCAGCGAACCAAGGGCCAAGAACCCGATCGACAGGCCGACCAGGAACATGGTCTGCCCGAAGATGGTCATGGTGCTGACGCGCGCCGGGGCACGGGTCTCGGCGTAGCTACTGCCGTACAGATCGCTCATGGTGAGGCAGCGTACCCCTTGGCAGCCGACGCGCGAGCGAGTATTCGTCCATCCATGCGCAAGCTCCAGAGCCAGGGCGTCCACCACATCACCATCACCGGCGCCGACCGCCAGACGTCGATCGACTTCTGGGAGGGCGCGCTCGGGATGCCGTTCGTCTTCGAGCAGCCCAACCTCGACAACGCCGCTGAGAGCCACTTGTACTTCGACCCGGGCGACGGCCGCCTGATCACGATCTTCACCAACGAGGAGCGGACCGCCGACCCGGCGCGCACGCCGACCGATCCGGGCTGTGTGCACCACTTGGCCTTCGCAGTCTCCAACGCAACCTTCCGCCAAGCCGTCGAGCGCCTCGACGAGCGCGAGATCCACCACAGCGGCGTCAAGGATCGTGGCTTCATGGACTCGATCTACTTCACCGACCCACTCGGCCTGCTGATCGAGCTCGCCTCCTACCGCTTCGAGCCACCACACGGCTTCACCCACGCCGAGGTCCTGCTCGAAGCCCACAAGCTCCGCATCGCCCGCGACGACTACAACATCGCGCCGGTCCACCTCGCCGACGCGATCGAGGCGATGACCGAGCGCTCGCGCGACTCGCTGTCGTCCGACCGCGCACCGAAGAACCCCTACAACAACGGCTGAGGCGTGCGGCCATCGATGGCATCCGATGCGGACGTCGGTGGCATTCAGTGCGGGCGTCGGTCGTGCTGCGCGGCGTGGTCTGTTGGCACCGAGGAGCGTGAGCGGAGTCGGCGCCTCGCTGCGGGGCCGGTCGTCCGCCGGCGCCTCGGACGCGGGTGGGCCTGTTGGCGGACGGCATCCGTCGCTCAACGGGCCCACCTCGGCCGTCGATGGCGGCCCGGGGCGGGGTGGGCCCGTTCGCGGCCGACATACGTCCCTGAACAGGCCCACCCCCTCGGCGAGCGACGTGCGGCGGGCTCGCGTGAGATGCCGACGCCCGAATCGTCGGCCCGGGCACTAACGGATGACAAGCAACGCCCCGCAGTGCCGACCCCGCTCACGCTCCTCGGTGCCGACAGACCCCACTGCGCACGCAAGTCCAACGCCGCGCGCTGAGCGCGACGGTCAAGCCACGCCCGCACCCGACACACCGCCTGAACGGAACGCCGACGACAACGGCTGACGCGCGCGGCCGTTAGCTGCCGGCCGCGACCTCGGTCTCAAGGACGTCAAAGGACCACACTTCAGAGCCCGTCCCAACCGGCCCACCGGTGCGGTGCTGCGCATGGCCGGCGGCGAAGTCCGGACCCTTCATCCACGCGACGAAGTCCTCCTCGGAGCGCCACTGGGTGATGACGAGGCAGACCTCGCGCTCGTCGTTGGGCCGCAGCAGCTGAAAGCCCTCGAAGCCCTCGGCCGACGACACCTTCCCCGCGCGCGTGGCGAAACGCTGCGCGAACTCGTCGAACCGCTCGCGCGGGACGGTGATGGCGTTGATCTTGACGATGCTCACGGGCGAGATCGTCGCAGATACAACGAAGGGCGCCCTGCCGTGGGCGCCCTTCGTACGAAAGCCTTGGTCGCTGTGCCGCGACCGCGTGCGAGCTAGACGAGCTCGATGAACACCATCTCGGTCGCGTCGCTGCGACGCGGGCCGAGCTTGAGGATGCGGGTGTAGCCACCCGGCCGGTCCACGTAGCGCGGAGCGACTTCCTCGAACAGCTTGTGCACGGTGAACTTGTCCTGGCCCAGGATTGACAGCGCCTGGCGGCGGGCGTGCAGATCACCCTTGCGGGCGAGCGTGATCAGCTGCTCGACCTCGGGCTTGACGGCCTTGGCCTTGGCCTCAGATGTCTTGATCCGCTCGTGCTGGATGATCTCCTTGCAGAGGTTGGCCAGCAGGGCCTTGCGGTGCGCGCTGTCGCGGCTGAGCTTGTGACGGGTCTTCTGATGGCGCATGGTGTCTCAGTCCTTCTCAGTCGTCGCGCAGAGCCAAGCCCCGCGCGTGCAGCGTCTCGATGACCTCGTCGATCGACTTCTTGCCGAAGTTCGGGATCGCGGCAAGCTCGCCCTCGGACTTCGAGATGAGGTCGCCCACCGTCTGGATGCCGGCGCGCTTGAGGCAGTTGTAGGAACGGACGCCGAGCTCGAGCTCCTCGATGAGGATGTCGTGCATCGGGCCCTGGCTCGTGGCGCCGGCGCCGTTGGTGCCGGGCACCTGGCCCGCGTCCAGCGCGCCACCGGGGCCCGCGCGGAGCTCCTCGATGCGGTCGGCGTCGGTGAAGATCGCCAGCTGCGAGATCAGGATCTCGGCGGCCTCACGCAGCGCGGCCTGCGGATCGATCGAGGAGTCGGTCTCGATGTCGAGCGTGAGCTTGTCGTAGTCGGTGCGCTGGCCGACGCGGGCCTGCTCCACCGCGTAGGCGACGCGGCGCACCGGCGAGAAGATGGAGTCGATCGGGATGACGCCGATCGGCTGGTCGGGAGACTTGTTCTCCTCGGCCGGACGGTAGCCACGGCCACGGCCGATCGTCATGTACATCTCGAGCTTGGTCTTCTTCTCGAGCGTCGCGATGTGCACGTCGGGGTTGAGGATCTCGACGCCCGCGGGCAGGTCGATGTCCTTGGCCGTGATCTCGCCCGGGCCGGTGACGACCAGCGGGGCCTCGATCTCGGTTGCATCGGAGTGCATGCGGCAGACGATGCCCTTGAGGTTCAAGACGATGTCGGTGACGTCTTCGGTGACGCCCTTGATCGTCGAGAACTCATGGGCGACGCCCTCGATCCGCACGCTGGTGACGGCCGCACCGGCCAGCGAGGACAACAGCACTCGGCGCAGCGAGTTGCCGAACGTGTAACCGAAGCCGCGATCGAGGGGCTCGATCACGAACGAGCCGCGATGCTCCTCGACGGATTCGCTGGTGATGCGAGGGATCTGGAAGTCGAGCACTGGGAGGTCCTGGTTCTTCGTCGTGGTGCCCGGCGCAGCAGAGCGGGGAGTCGCCGGGCCTCTCGCGCAGCCCTCCCGCCGTTATCGGATGGGAGGGCGCGCGGTCAATCAGTCCTACTTGGAGTACAGCTCGACGATGAGCTGCTCTTGCACGGGCGTCGTGATCTCACGACGCTCGGGCTTGCGCAGCACCTTCGCCGTCAGGCCGTCGTGGTCGGCCTGCAGCCACGCCGGGACCTGAGCGGTGAGCTCGGTCGCGTCGCGGATGATGGCCTCAGCGCCGGTACCGACCTTGACGGCCAGCACGTCGCCTTCACGCACCTGATAGCTGGGGATGTCGACACGGCGGCCGTTGATCGTCCAGTGACCGTGGCGGATCATCTGGCGAGCCTGCCGACGCGAAGCGGCGAAGCCGAGCCGCACGACGACGTTGTCGAGGCGCGACTCCAGGAGCATGAGCAGGTTCTCACCCGTGATGCCCTCCTGACGCGACGCCTTGTCGTAGTAGCGGCGGAACTGGCCTTCGAGCACGCCGTAGTACCGGCGAGCCTTCTGCTTCTCACGCAGCTGCACGCGGTACTCCGACTGCTTCTGGCGGCCACGACCGTGGTCGCCCGGCGGGTACGCGCGGCGCTCAACACCGCACTTGTCGGTGAGGCAGCGCTCGCCCTTCAAAAAGAGCTTCTGCCCTTCGCGGCGGCACTGCTTGCACTGGGGGCCTGTGTCACGAGCCATACGAGATTCCTAAACGCGGCGCCGCTTGCGAGGGCGGCAGCCGTTGTGGGCCTGCGGGGTCACGTCCTTGACGCCCGTCACCTCAAGGCCGGCGGCCTGGAGGGAGCGGATCGCGGTCTCCCGGCCGGAGCCAGGACCCTTCACGAAGACCTCAACCTTCTGGAGGCCCTGCTCGATGCCCTTGCGGGCAGCGGCATCGGCCGTGACCTGCGCGGCAAACGGCGTCGACTTGCGAGAGCCCTTGAAGCCGGCGCCACCGGCGGACTCCCACGCGATGACGTTGCCCTCGCGGTCGGTGAGGGAGACGATCGTGTTGTTGAACGAGGTCTTGATGTGGGCCTGGCCGACGGGAATGTTCTTCTTCGGCTTACGGCGGCCACGGGCCGGGCGCTTAGGTGCGGGCACTACTTCTTCCCAACCTTCTTCTTACCAGCGACCGACATGCGCTTGGGACCCTTGCGCGTACGGGCGTTGTTCTTGGTGTTCTGCCCCCGGACCGGGAGGCCACGACGATGGCGTAGGCCCCGGTAGCACCCGATCTCCATCAGGCGCTTGATGTTCTGCGAGCGCTCACGGCGCAGGTCACCCTCGACGATGAGGTTGTCCACGGCGTCGCGCAGCTTGCTGACCTCCTGCTCGGTCAGGTCGCGCACGTACGTGTCGGGGTTGATCCCGGCGGCGCTCAGCAACTTGTTCGATGTCGGGCGGCCAATGCCGTAAATGTAGGTCAGGCCGACCTCGACGCGCTTGTTCAGGGGGACGTTGATCCCGGCGATTCGTGCCATCAGAAACCTAGCCCTGGCGCTGCTTGTGCCGGGGGTTCTGACAGATCACAAGCACCGCGCCATGGCGGCGAATGATCTTGCACTTCTCGCACATCGGCTTCACCGACGGTCGTACCTTCATGGTCCCTTTCCAAGAGTTTGGCCCGTTGATGCGCTCTGGCTGCCGCGGGAGCAGCCGCTGCGACATCACGGATGGCGCGCACGCAGGGGCACAGCGCACGCGCGGACATCTGAAGATAGCAAAGGGGCGAACTTCCGCGCCGCCCGCCCGCGCCTGACGGTCGCCAACACGCTTGACGGGCGGCCGCCCGCCGGCACTGTGCCGGCGACGTCAGCCACGACCGTTCGGGGCGGAAGTTCGCCCCTTCGGCGCTTATAGAGCGCCTTCCCCTTCGTGCCAGGGCGTGAGGATCCGTGGTCCGTCGGCGGTGATGGCGATCGTGAACTCGAAATGCGCCGCCAGCGAGCCGTCCTGGGCGTAGATCGCCCAGCCGTCGTCGCCCATGCGGACCATGTGGCGGCCGGCGGTTGTCATCGGCTCGACGGCCAGCACCATCCCGGCCTCCAGGAGCGGACCCTTGCCGGCATCGCCGTAATTCGGGATCTGGGGCTCCTCGTGCATGTCGCGCCCGATGCCGTGCCCGACCAGCGAGCGGACGACCGACAGGCCCTCGGCCTCGACGGTCGCCTGGACCGCATGCGAGACATCGCCGAGGCGGTTGCCGGGCCGGCACTGCTGCACGGCATCAAAGAGCGAGCGCCGCGTGACCTCCAGCAGCTTGTCGGCGACCGGCGTGATCTCCCCCACGCCGAACGTCACGGCGCCATCGGCGACCCATCCCTTGTAGGTGACGCCGATGTCGATCGAGATCACGTCGCCGTCGGCGAGCCGGTAGGGGCCTGGAATCCCATGGACGACCATCGCGTTGGGCGAGGCGCAGATCGAGCCGGTGAATCCGCGGTAGCCCTTGAACGACGGGACCGCGCCCTGGGAGCGGATGTAGGTCTCGGCGACCTCGTCGAGCTCGGCGGTGCTGACGCCTGCGCGGATCTTGCCCGCGACGAGCTTCATCGTCTGAGCGTGGATGGCGCCAGCGGCGGCCATCTTCTCGATCTCGGCGGGCGACTTCTTGATGATCACGGCGCTGCCTCGGGTGGGTGGGGACGGGCGGGCGGGGCCGGCGGGCGGGGTCGAGTCAGAGCTCGTCTTCGAGGCGCAGCGTTGCCACCGTGGCACGCACATGGTCGTGCACCTCGGTGGGCGTGCGCGTGCCGTCGAAGCGCCGCAGCAGGTCGCGGCTCTCGTAGTAGTCGACGAGCGGCTCGGTCTGGTCGTGGTAGACCGCCAGGCGCTTGCGGATCGTCTCCGGCTTGTCATCGTCGCGCTGGATCAGTGTGGAGCCGTCGATGTCGCAGCGATCCGGATGCTTGGGCGGGTCAAAGTCGACGTGGTAGACGCGGCCCGACTTGCTCACGCGGCGACCAGAGAGGCGACGCACGACCTCCTCGTCGGGCACGTCGATGAGCAGGACGGCGCTGATCTTGCGCCCGGCCTTCTGCAGCGCCTCGCCGAGCGCATCGGCTTGGGGCACGGTGCGCGGGAAGCCGTCGAGCAGGAAGCCGTTGGCAGCCTCGTCGGAGGCCAGCGCTTCGAGGATCACACCGATGATGACCTCGTCGGGAACCAGGCCGCCGGCATCCATGTACTCCTTGGCCTGCTTGCCCAGCTCGGTGCCGTTGGAGACCGCGTCGCGCAGGATGTTGCCCGTGGCGTAGTAGGGCAGCCCGAAGTCCTCGGTCAGGCGCTCGGCCTGGGTGCCCTTGCCGGCGCCGGGGGGTCCCACCAGGATGAGGTTCAATTCAGACACGACGGCGATCGCAGACTCCTTGCGGACCGGGGCCACAGAGCCACCGGTCCCGGGAAGGTCGGGCATCCTACTTGAGGAAGCCTTCGTAGTTGCGCATCATCAGCTGGGCCTCGAGCTGTTTCATCGTGTCGAGGGCCACGCCGATGACGATCAGCAGCGAGGTTCCGCCGAACTGGAATGACTGCGTCGCGCCGGTGAGCGCGATCACGATCGTCGGCAGCGCGGCGACCGCCGCGAGGTACAGCGCGCCAGGGAAGGTCAGGCGCGCGAGGATGCGATCGAGGAACTCGGCCGTCGGGCGGCCGGGTCTGACTCCCGGGATGAAGCCGCCGTACTTCTTGAGGTTCTCGGCCTGGTCCACCGGGTTGAACGTCACCGCGGTGTAGAAGTACGTGAACAAGATGATGAAGATCGCCTCGCCGATCACATAAGGCGCCTTCCCGGGGTTCAGGAAGTTCGCGACGCTGTGCGTGGCGGGCGTGTTGATCAGCTGGCCGACCGTGGGCGGGAAAGCCATGATCGAGGCAGCGAAGATCACCGGGATGACGCCGGCCATGTTGACCCGCAGCGGCAGGTAGGTCTGACCGCCGCCGCTCATGCGCCGCCCGATCACGCGCTTGGCGTACTGGACCGGGATCCGCCGCTGGCCCTCCTGGATGAAGACGATCGAGCAGACGACCGCGAGCGCCAGGAACGGCATCAGGACGACGAAGACCTGGTCGGGGTTGTTCCACCACGACGAGATGCCGCTCGGCAAGCGCGAGACGATCGACGCGAAGATCATCAGCGAGATGCCGTTGCCGATGCCGCGCTGGGTGATGAGCTCGCCCATCCACATCAACAGCACCGTGCCCGCCGTCAGCGAGACGACGATCATGAAGACGTGGGGCGTGTCGAACTTCGAGATGATCGACGTGCCCGTCGACGGTCCCAGCGACTTGAAGAGGAAGACGTAGCCGATCGACTGCGCGAAGGCCAGGCCGACCGTCAGGTAGCGCGTGTACTGCGTGATGCGCGCCTGACCGACCTCGCCCTCCTTCTGGAGCTTCTCCAGCGAGGGGACGACCACCGTGAGCAACTGCAAGATGATGCTCGCCGTGATGTAGGGCATGATCCCGAGCGCGAAGAGCGCGATGCGGCTCAACCCGCCACCCGAGAACGTGTTCAGCAGGTTGAGGATGCCTCCCCCGCCAAACGACTCCTGCGCGTCCTTGACCGCCTGGACGTCGACGCCCGGAACCGGGATATGGGAGCCGACGCGATAGAGCGCGAGCAGCAGCGCCGTGAAGGCGAGCTTCTTGCGGATCTCCGGGACGGTGAACGCACTCAGGATGGTCGAGAGCATGAAGGCTAGGAGGGTAACCGACGACCGAGGGCCCCGGTCGCCCGGGGCCCTCGAAGCCGACGTGTGGTGATGCCAGAGCGGCTAGGACTCGATGGTGACGGCGGTGCCGCCGGCGGCCTCGATGGCCGCCTTGGCCGATGCGCTGAACTTGTGCGCGTGGACGGTGAGCGGCTTGGTGATCTCGCCCTTGGCGAGGATCTTGACCGGAACATCGCTCTTCTTGGCCAGGCCGGCGGCCTTGAGCGCGTCGAGCGTAACCTCGGCGCCCTTGTCGAAGCGTGCCTCGAGGTCCTGCACGTTGACGCCCTGGGTCGAGGTACGGAACATCTCGAACGGCATCGACTTCTTCATGTGCGGGCCGCGCAGCTTGCGCATCCGCATGTGAATCGGCATCTGGCCGCCCTCGAACCGCGCGCGATCCTTGGCGCCCGAGCGCGAGCCTGCGCCCTTCTGGCCGCGGCCAGAGGTCTTGCCCAGGCCGGAGCCCTCGCCGCGGCCGACGCGCTTGCGCGGCCGGCGGCTGCCGGGGGCGGGCTTGAGGTTGTGGAGCCCGATCGGCTCCTTCTCGATCTCGTCAGCCATGGGGCTAGTCCTCTTCAACCTTGATCAGGTGGCGGACGCGGTGGAGCATGCCTCGGGCCTGCTCGGAGTCCTTGACCTCGACCGTGTGGCCGATCTTGCGCAGCCCCAGCGAGCGCAGCGTGTCGAGCTGCTTCTGGTTGGAGCCGTTCTTGCTCTTGATCTGGGTGACCTTGGGCATTACTCCGCCGTCTCCTCCGCGGGCGCCTCGGCCTCGGCCTCGGCGGCCTCAGCTGGAGCCTCCTCGGTCGCAACTGCCACGGCGCCCTCCTCGGGCGCGGCCTCGGTGTCGCCCACCGGGGCGCCCTCAAGCGTCTCGACGGCGCCGGCGGGCTGCTCGTTGCTCAGGCCCAGGACCTCGGCGATCGACAGGCCGCGGATCTCGGCGACCTCTTCGGGCGTGCGCAGGTCCTGCAGGCCGGCCAGCGTCGCCTTGACGAGGTTGATCGGGTTCTGCGTGCCCAGCGACTTGCTCAGGATGTCGTGGATGCCCGCGAGCTCGAGCACCGCGCGAACGCCACCACCGGCGATGACGCCCGTACCGGGCGAGGCCGGCTTGAGCAGCACGCGGCCGGAGCCGAAGACGCCGACCACCGGATGGGTGATCGTCGAACCGTGCTTGGGCACGCGGTAGAGGTTCTTCTTGGCGGCCTCGACACCCTTCTGGATGGCGATCGGGACCTCGTTGGCCTTGCCATAGCCAATGCCGACGACCGACGACTCGTCGCCGACGACCACCAGGGCCGTGAACGAGAAGCGCCTGCCGCCCTTGACGACCTTGGCAACGCGGTTGATCTCGACGACCCGCTCTTGCAGGTCGAGGCCGACCGGCGAGACGACGCGGTCAGCGAAGCTGTCGTGCTTCATACGGCAAGTCCTCCCTCGCGGACGCCGTCGGCGAATGCCTTGACGCGTCCGTGGTACTGGTAGCCGCCGCGGTCAAACACGGCGCGCTCGATGCCAGCGGCCTTCGCGCGCTGCGCGAGAAGCTCACCGGCCTTGCTGCTCTGCTCCGTGCGCGGAAGGTCCCGCAGCTCGGCCTCGGTCCACTGGACCGCGGCCAGCGTCTTGCCGGCGACGTCGTCGACCAGCTGAGCGGCGATGCCGCGGTTGGACCGGAACACGGAGATGCGCGGACGCTCGGCCGTGCCGTTGACCTTGGCGCGGACGCGACGGCGACGCCGCAGACGGCGCTTTTCAGGGGTGGTGGTGCTCATGCTCGCTTACCGACCTTGCGGGCGACGTACTCGCCCTCGTAGCGGATGCCCTTGCCCTTGTAGGGCTCCGGCGGACGCTGCTTGCGGATGTTGGCGGCGATCTCGCCGACCAGCTGCTTATCGATCCCGCGCACGATGACGCGCGTGGGTTGCGGGACCTCGAACTCAATGCCGTCGGGCGCCTTGATCGAGACCGGATGGGAGTAGCCCAGGGCCAGCTCCAGGTCACGGCCCTTGAGCGCCGCGCGGTAGCCGACGCCCTGAATCTCCAGGGTCTTGGCGTAGCCCTCGGTGACGCCGATGACCATGTTGGCCACCAGCGAGCGGTACAGGCCATGCATGGCCCGGTGCTCGCCACGGTCGGTCGGGCGCGTGACGGTCAGGACGTCGTCGTTGTGCTCCACCGTGATGTCGCGATGGATGCGCTCGACGAGCTCGCCCTTGGGGCCGTTGACACGGACCGACTCGGGCTCGATGGCGACGGTGACCCCTGCGGGCACCGGGATGGGCTTGCGACCAATGCGGCTCATGAAGTGATCACCAGACCTTTGCGACGACTTCGCCGCCGATGCCGCGACGACGAGCCTCGTGGCCGGTCATGACGCCTTGGGACGTCGAGACGATGGCGGTGCCCATGCCGCCGAGCACCTTGGGGATGCCGGTGGCGGGCACGTAGTAGCGCTGGCCCGGACGGGATGCGCGCTGCAGCCCCGACACCACGGACTTGCGGTCCTCGGTGTACTTGAGCTGGATGCGGATGAGCTCGGCGGGACGCTCGGCCGACGGGGCCTCGGTCTCCCACGCCTCGATGTAGCCCTGCTCGGCGAGGATGCGGGTCATCTCGCGCTTGAGCCGGGAGGCGGGGATCTCGACGACGTCGTGCTGAGCCCGGATCGCATTGCGGATCCGGGTCAGGTAGTCGGCGACAGGATCGGTCATCGACATGGCGCTACCAACTCGACTTCGTCATGCCGGGGACAAAGCCGTTGTGCGCGAGGTCGCGCAGGCAGATACGGCACACGCCGAACTTGCGGTAGACCGCACGCGACCGGCCGCACTTGCGGCACCGGGTGTACTCCCGGGTCTTGTACTTGGATCCACGCTGCTGGCGGACTCGCTGGGACGTCTTAGCCACGGTCTAGCTCTCCTGGGTGCCGTCGTCGGCGGTCACGTACGGGTTGCCTTCACGACTGAAGGGCATGCCGAACGCCTCGAGCAATGCGTAGGTCTCGGCGTTCGACGTGCCCGTCGTGGTGATGGCGATGTCGAGGCCGCGCACGTTGTCGATGGCGTCGTAGTCGATCTCGGGGAAGATGATCTGCTCCTTGAGGCCCATCGAGTACGAGCCCCGGCCGTCGAAGGCCGTGGGCTTGAGCCCGCGGAAGTCGCGCACCCGGGGGAGCGCGACCGACACGAGGCGGTCGAGGAACTCGTATGCGCGGTCGCCGCGCAGCGTCACGCTGACGCCGACGGCCATGCCCTCACGCAGCTTGAACTGCGCGATGGACTTGCGCGCGCGCCGAATCGACGGCTTCTGGCCGGCGATCGTCGCGAGCTGCTCGGCGGCCGCGTCGAGGACTTTGGAGTCCTGCTTGGCGTCGCCGACACCCATGTTGAGGGTGATCTTGATGAGCTTGGGCGCCTGCATGTAGCTCGAGTAGCCGAACCGCTCGATGAGGGCGGGGCGGATCTTCTCGAGGTACTGCGTCTTGAGGCGTGCGGTCTGGGTTGCGGCTTCCATGATTCTCTGCCGGACTAGTCGAGCTTGGTCCCGGACGCTCGCGTCACGCGGTTGCGGTTGCCACCCTCACGGGTGACGCCGACGCGCGTGGGCTTCTTCGTCTTGGGATCGATGAGCTGGACGTTTGAGATGTGGATGGGGCCCTCGCGCTCGATGACGCCGGCCTCGATCTGAGGGGCGTTCGGCTGGGGGCGCTGATGGCGCTTGACGATGTTGATGCCCTCAACAATGACTCGCGACTTCTTGGGGTCGACCCGCAAGACCTTGCCGATCTTGCCGCGGTCCTTGCCGCTGATGACGATGACCTCATCGTCGCGACGGATCTTCAGTGCGGACATGGCTTAGAGCACCTCCGGGGCGAGCGAGATGATCTTCATGTAGTTGCTGTCGCGCAGCTCGCGGGCCACCGGCCCGAAGATGCGCGTGCCGCGCGGGTTGCCCGCGGCGTCGATGATCACGGCGGCGTTCTCGTCGAAGGAGATGTAGGTCCCGTCGTCGCGCCCAAACTCCTTCTTGGTGCGCACGACGACGGCCTTGACGACCTCGCCCTTCTTGACCGTGCCCTGCGGGTTGGCGGCCTTGACCGTGGCGGTGATCACGTCGCCGACGTGCGCGTACCTGCGGCTGCGAGCCGCCCTGCACGCGGATGACGAGGATCTCGCGGGCGCCGGTGTTGTCGGCGACCTTGAGGCGTGACTCGTTCTGGATCACTTGGCACGCTCCAGGATCTCGACGAGGCGCCAGCGCTTGGTGGCGCTGAGCGGCCGCGACTCGATGATGCGGACCGTGTCGCCGGTGTTGGCGTCGTTGGTCTCGTCATGGGCGTGCAGCGTCGAAGAGCTGCGCACGATCTTCTGGTAGCGGCGATGGCGGCGCGCGTGTCGATGCGCACCGTGATCGTCTTGTCAGCCTTGTTGGAGGTGACAATGCCGAGGCGCTCCTTCGGGGCGCCCGGGCCGTGCTCAACCGGCGACTGCGTCTTGGCCGGGCCGGCCTCGCCACGAGCGGCGCGATCCTTCTCGCGCTTCTTGGCGCGGTAGCG
>CAWCEO010000001.1:0-78628 GCA_963794585.1 uncultured Conexibacteraceae bacterium | reverse complement strand
TGACTCAAACGACTACCGCCAGTACGTCAAGGTCAACGCGCAGCTCGTCGAGCTCGCCGGCGCGCCGCCGTTCAGCGTCGCGCTGGGCGAGCGCTCCGACGAGGCCTACTCGTTCGAGACGCTGCGCACCTCGGTGCTGGAGGTCGCGCGCCGCGGCGTCAACGTGTCGCGCTTCAAGGGCCTGGGGGAGATGAACCCCGACCAGCTGCGCGAGACCACGATGGACCCGACCACGCGGACCCTGCAGCAGGTGAGCGTCGATGACGCGGCGGAGGCCGACCGCCTCTTCACCATGTTGATGGGCGACGTGGTCGAGCCCCGCCGCGAGTTCATCGAGCAGAACGCTCGCGCAGTCGTGAACCTCGACGTCTGATGTGCCGAGCAACGCTGGCGGTGCGCAACCGCAAGATCGAAGGAGATGAGGCCTGATGGCTACAGACGTCATTAGTGGCGGCAACATCGAGCCGCGCGCGCTCGAAGACGAGATGCGCAACGCGTACCTCGACTACGCCATGTCGGTCATCGTCGGGCGAGCGCTGCCCGATGTCCGTGATGGCCTCAAGCCCGTCCACCGCCGCGTGTTGTTTGCCATGAACGAGGCGGGCCTCGGCCCGACGCGGCCCTACGTCAAGTCGGCGCGCATCGTCGGCGACGTGATGGGCAACTACCACCCGCACGGCGACGCGTCGATCTACGACACGCTCGTGCGGCTGGCGCAGGATTTCTCGATGCGCCACATGCTCGTCGACGGCCAGGGGAACTTCGGCTCGATCGACGACGACGACGCGGCGGCCATGCGCTACACCGAGGCGCGGCTGACGCGCATCGCCATGGAGATGGTCCGTGACATCGACATGGACACGGTGGACTTCGTCCCCAACTACGACGGGTCCAAGCAGGAGCCGACGGTGCTGCCGTCACGCTTCCCGAACCTGCTGGTCAACGGCGGCACCGGCATCGCCGTCGGCATGGCCACCAACATCCCGCCGCACAACCTCGAAGAGGTCATCAGCGCGACGGTCGCATTCCTGGACAACCCGGCGATCTCGCTCGACGAGCTGCTGACCCACATCCAGGGCCCCGACTTCCCGACCGCCGGCATCATCATGGGGCGCTCGGGCATCCGCGACGCCTACGAGACCGGCCGCGGCAAGGTCAAGGTCCGCGCCAAGGCCCATATCGAGGAGATCCATCAGGGCAAGGAGGCGTTGATCGTCACCGAGCTGCCCTACGCGGTCAAGAAGGGCGGCGACAACGGCCTCATCACCAAGATCGCCGAGCTCGTGCGCGAGAAGAAGATCCCCGAGATCTCCGACCTGCGGGACGAGACCGACCGGCGTGGCATGCGCCTGGTTATCGAGCTCAAGCGCGCGGTCAACCCCAAGGTGGTGTTGAACAAGCTCTACAAGCACACGCCGATGCAGTCCACGTTCGGCGTCAACATGGTGGCCTTGGTCGACGGCGTGCCGCGCACGCTCTCGCTGATCGAGGTGCTGCACGCCTACGTCGCCCACCAGCGCGAGGTCGTCGTTCGCCGCGCGAAGTTCGAGCTCAACCAGAAGGAAGCGCGGGCGCACGTCCTCGAAGGACTGCTCATCGCGCTGGACAACCTCGACGCCGTCATCGAGGTCATCCGCCGCTCGCCGAACCGCGAGGCCGCCCGCGAGGAGCTGGTGACCGCATTCTCGCTGTCGCAGATCCAGGCGTCGGCGATCCTCGACCTGCGCCTGTCGCAGCTGACCGCGCTGGAGAGCGACGCGATCAAGCAGGAGCACGCCGACGTGATGGAGCGCATCCGCGAGCTGCGCGAGCTGCTAGGCGACGAGGCTAACGTGCGCGCGCTGATCAAGGAGGAGCTGCTGGAGATCTCCGAGCGCTTCACCGAGCCGCGCCGCACCGAGATCGCGCCGTCAGAGGACGAGCTCGACATCGAGGACCTCATCGCCGACCAGCAGATGGTCATCACGATGACCAAGTCGGGGTACATCAAACGGGTGCCGCTGACGACCTATCGCCAGCAGCGTCGCGGCGGCGTGGGCATCACCGGGATGGACCTCAAGGACGGGGACTACATCGAGCACCTTTTCGTCTGCTCGACCCACGACTTCCTGCTCTTCTTCACCAACCGGGGCAAGGTCTACCGGTCCAAGGTGTATGAGTTGCCGGAGGGCGCGCGCCAGTCCAAGGGCCGCGCGCTGGTCAACATCCTGCCGCTGCGCGAGAACGAGCGCGTGCAGTCGGTGCTCTCGACGCGGGACTTCTCGGAGTCGCCGTTCCTGGCGTTCGCCACGCGCAAGGGCGTCATCAAGAAGACGAAGTTCCAGGCCTACAACACGCCGATCAAGGCCGACGGCATCATCGCCATCAAGATCCGCGACGACGACGAGCTGATCGCCGTGCGTCGCGTTGACGAGGGCGACGAGATCATGATGGTGTCCAAGGCCGGTCTCGCGGTGCGCTTCGAGGAGGCCCAAGCGCGCGACATGGGCCGCGACACCGGCGGCGTGCGCGGCATGGACGTCGGAGAGAAGGGCGAGGTCATCGCCATGGACGTCGCGCGCGACGACATGGACATGCTCGTCGTCACCGAGGCCGGTTACGGCAAGCGCACCAAGATCGACCAGTACCGCAAGACGTCGCGCGGTGCCAAGGGCGTGTTGACGATCAAGCTCACCGAGGCCAAGGGTGGCCTTGCCGGCGCGCTGGTCGTGCGGCCCCATCAGGAGCTGGTGTTCATCTCCCAGAACGGGATGATCCAGCGGACCGGGGTCAAGGGCATCTCGCAGCAGGGCCGCTCGGCCACCGGCGTCCGCGTGATGAACCCACGCGAGGATGACCAGGTGAGCGCGGTCGCGTTGATCGCCGAGTCCGAGGACGAGAGCGGCGAGCCGACGCTGGACGTTGAAGGCGAGGAGCTGAGCGTGGCGCCGGAGCCCGGCGATGCCGAGGCGCCGCTGCCTGCCGACGATGACGACGCCGGCGACGATCTGGCGGCTGAGGACGCTGCCGTCGAAGGCCCCGAGGACGACACGCCGCAGGACGAGGCATAAGCCATTCGGACCACCTCCCGTCCGTCCGTTGACCGCAGCTAGCAGGTACTGCGCAAAGTTGTCGGACGGTGGTGCTACATTGCGCCTACCAGAGAAAGGAGGTGGTCCGAATATCTAGTTCTAGTACTTGCGGGACCCTGGAGGTGGCCGGCCGCTAGATCGGTCGGGCTGGAGTAACGATCCAGCGAATCCACGCCGGGCCACCCCCGTTCCTGCGATGCCGGAAGTCGTCCCTCCGGCCGCTCAGAAAGTCGCGGAGCGGGTTCGTCCAGTCCAGTGGTGTTCAAAGGGCGTCGCGGTTGCTTGCCGCGGCGTCCTTTGGCGTTAAGGGACGGGCGAGGTGCGGCGCGGAGGCTCGGGTCTAGGCCGCTTCGGGCAGCCACTGACGCCAGGCCACCGGAATGGTGGGAGTGGCGACGTGGATGAAGACGTGCGGTTGGGGCATCGCCGGCGTACGCCGGGGATGCATGTTGGCCTTCTCGGGAAGGTGATCGGCCTTGCGGCGGTTGCAGGGCGCGCACGAGGCGACGATGTTGTCCCACGTGGAGGTGCCGCCCTTGGAGCGGGGGATCACGTGGTCGACGGTGAGGTTGGACCGCGAACCGCAGTACTGACAGGTCCAATTGTCACGCGCAAAGACCGCGCGTCGGGTGATCTTGCGCCGGTGAGTGTCGCGCGGGATGACGATGTAGGTCGTCAATCTGATGACGACCGGGCGCGACATCGTGGCCCGCTCGGAGCGCAACTCCCACGTCGCGTGGTCGACGACTTCGGCCTTTGCCTTGAGCAGTAGAACCACGGCGCGGCGCACGGTGCAGACGTTGATCGGCTCGTACGAAGCGTTGAGAACGAGCACTCGGCCACCTTCACGTCCACGTCGCCGGTGCTCGCCGGGCAACGTGGACCGCATCGTGTGTGGTGGTGTAGCGAGCTTGCTCATGCGCGTGTTCCAGGCGGAACCGTACCAGCCGCGGCAACCGAAATCGCCGGGTTCGAACCTGGAAGCAGGGTAGCGCGCGGCGCTTAGGCTGCTGATGGATAGGAGCCGAGCACGCGCACGACCTCACAGTGGACGTGGAGACGTGCGATCGCCTCGGCGACCTGGGGGTCGTCCTCATGCCCTGCCAGATCGGCGAGGAAGAGGTAATGCCCGAGCTGGCGCTTGAGCGGCCGCGACTCGATCCGGGTGAGGTTGATAGATCGGGAAGCGAACTCCGCAAGGCAGTCCACGAGCCATCCGGGTGTTGCATCGCCGGCGCCGTGAAAGACGATCGAGGTCTTGGATTCGCCACCGTCGGCGCGCGCGGTGCCGAAGGGGTCTGACCCCGTCGGCGCGACCCAGAGGAAGCGCGTCTCGTTGCCGTGCTCGTCCTCGATCCCCTGCGCCAGCACCTCGCAGCCGTAGAGCCCGGCGGCGGTGGCGGTCCCGATCGCGGCATGAGCCGCGTCGGCCGCCTCGGCCACGGAGCGCACCGCCTCGACGGTCGAGGTGGCAGCGACCGCTTGCCGCCCTGGCAACGCCTCGGCCAGATAGCGCCGGCATTGGCCCAGGGGCTGGGGATGCGAGAAGACGGCGTCGACGTCGCCCAGCGCGACGCCCGGGCGCACGATCAGCGCGAGCGAGATCGGCAGCACCTCCTCGCCGACGATCCGCACGGTCGCTCCGGCGTCGTCGAGCGCCAGTGTGTCGAGCGTCGCGTTGACGCCGCCCTCCAGCGAGTTCTCGATCGGGACGAGCACCGCGTCGACCACACCAGAGCCGGCCGCAAGGATCGTCTCGCGCTCGGTCGGCAGCGGGATGGCCTCGATTTCGGCGTGATCCGCGACATGCGCGGAGGCCAGCAACGCGGCATGGGTGAACGTGCCCGCGGGCCCGAAATAGCCGAGCTTCATGGCAGCCGCGGCGGTTCGGGCGGCGGCTCGCCGGCCAGGGCGACGCGCACCGCCTCGATCTCCTCGGGCGACAGCGGGTACTCGGGCTCGCCACCGACGACGTGCTTGACGTAGAGCCGCGCCTGGTCGCGATGGTGGATGCTCGACATCACGATCCCGGACTGCTCGGCGTCCAGCAGCGCGATGGCCACCGACTGCTGGCCCGACATCTCGTTGTAGGCATCAAAGCGCACGAGCCCGCGGAAGGCGATGGTCCCGTCCAGGCGGCCCTCGGCGGTGCCCAGCCGCCCGTCCAACCGCGCCGCGACCTCGCCGACGTAGGCGTGCAGCGCACGGAACTCCTGCTCGATGCGCGCGGCGTGGGCGACGAGGTCGTCGTCCGGACTTGCGCCGAGCAGGACGCGCTGGTCGGCGCGCAGGCGGCGCAGGCGCACCAGCGCCGTGGCGGCCACGACCAGGGCCGCCAGCGCGACGGCGCACGCGGCGAGCGCCACGATCCCGGCGGTCGAGCTGTCCACGGCGCCGACGCTACTAGGTGAACAGGATCGTGTAGGTCGACGTGTTGTTGTCGGTCTTCTTCTCGCCCGGGACGGGCTTGACGGTGACCGTCATCGTGGTCGACGAGCCCGACGGAGGCACGGAGGTCAGCTGGATCGGCACCGCTGCCTGCGTCCCGGCCTTGGTCTGGTTGAGGCGCTTGGTCTCTGAGATCGTCTTCGGACCGCCGGTGACCTTGACCGAGATCGTGACGTTGGACTCGTCGTTCTCGCCCTGGTTGGCGTAGGTGACCTCGACCGCGAGCGGCGCCTTGGCCGGCACGCGGTTGATGCCCGACCCTGTGGGGCTCAGCGCGATGCCGCCGGCCTTGACACCGATGATGCCGTGGCCGTGGGTGCCCGGCTTGACCTCACCGGTGGCCGAGGAGGAGTCAGCGCCAGCGTCCGGGTTGATCTTGGCACCGACCTTCGCCGCGTCGAGCCAGCCGATGTTCGGCAGGAACTTCGACGGCGAGACCGCCTGGTCGTGCAGGTCGTTGTCGTCGAGCGCGTCGACGATCAGCGGGGCGACGCGCTGGGAGTAGACGACGTCGGAGGCCAAAAAGCTCTGCATCTGGCCCGCGATGCCGCGGATCGCCGCGACCGCGGCGGGCTGGTTGCTGAGCGCCTTGGTGAGCTGGTCGCCGATGTTCTTGACGCCCTCGGCGCGGAAGTTCATGACCATTTCGAGGTCGTGCTGGGCTGCGGTGACGTCATCGGGCGCGTTGAGGTCGCGGGCGCGCTTGGCGTCCTCCTCGGCGACCAGCCGCACCTGGTTGACCGCGACCGTCACATCCTGAGAAGCGCCGCCCTTGGAGAGCACGTCAAAGAGCTGCTTGGAGACCGTGCGGTCTGAGCTCTGGACGATCGACGTCACCTCGCGGTTGTAGTCCTTCAGCGCGTTCTTGTGGCGGGTGCTGGAGCAGCTCTTGACGAAGAGCAGCAGCAGGAGCGCGACGAGGGCCAAGCCGCCGAAGAGCACGAACTGGCGTCGGCGGGCGATGTCGGCCGGGGGCGGGAATCCGTCCCGCCCGCCCGCCGCACGGCGGGGCCGGGCGGGACGGGTGACTCGCGTGGGTTCGTCAGGTTCGTCGTCGAAGAAGGACACGTACGTCCGCGCTCCTGGCGGGGGCGAATAGGCCAGTATTACCGGTGGGTCGGGCGGCAGCGCCCGCTGCAACTTCGCCGTCGCACGCAGGGCACCTTCTTCCCGCGCGGAAGTCCGGAGGCGGTGGAGACCGCGGAGCATCCCACGACGACGGCCACGACGGCCGGCTCGGAGGTCGTCCTGAACCGCTACCGGCTCGTGCGCCGGCTCGGCGGCGGCGGCTTCGGCGTGGTCTGGCTGGCCCATGACCTCAAGCTCGATCGGACGGTCGCGGTCAAGCGGATTCCGGCTCCGGACGCCGAGACGGCCAGGCGCGCGCAGCGCGAGGGCGTCGCCGCGGCGCGGCTGGCGCACCCGGCGATCGTCGCGCTGCACGAGGCGGGCTCCGATGACGAGAACGTCTTTCTCGTCTCCGAGTATGTCCGCGGTGCGACCTTCGCGCGGCTATTGGAAGAGGGAGCGCTTTCGGATCGCGATGTGGTGGAGATTGGCGTGGCGCTCTGCGATGCGCTGGCCCATGCGCACAAGCGCGGGATCATCCACCGCGACGTCAAGCCGCTGAACATCCTCGTGCCCGACACGGTCGCCGATGGCGGGGCGCCGGCCAAGCTGACGGACTTCGGCGTTGCGCGGATCGCCGGCGACGATGCGCTGACGCGGACCGGCGATGTTGTCGGGACGCTGGCCTACATGGCACCTGAGCAGGCCGAGGGCGCGGAGGTGGGGGAGGAGGCCGATCTTTACGCACTGGGCCTGTGCCTCTATGAGGGGCTGTCGGGCGTCAACCCGGTGCGCGGGCGCGGTGCGGGCGCGACCGCGCGGCGTGTCGGCCAGCGCCTGCCGCCGTTGGGTCGCCTGCGCCGCGACCTGCCGCTGGATCTCTGCGAGGCGCTGGATGTCGCCGTCTGGCCGCATCCTGAGGAGCGGGGGACGATCGCCGAGCTGCGCGCGTCGCTGACCGCTGCGCTGGATGCTGTTGACGACGAGCCCGGCACGATCGCCGGCGGGCCGCTGGAGCCGTTGGCGCCTGTCGCGCCGCCGCAGCACACGAAGCTGACCCAGCGCGCGCTGGCCGCCGTGCTGGCCGCGGGCCTGGCGGGTGCGGCTTTGCGCTGGGGCGCCACGATGCCCGGGCCGGGTCCTGAGGCGGCTCCACCGGTAGCGCCGCTGGCGGGCGCGCTCGCCGTCGCGCTTGCGGTGCTGCTGCTCCCGCGCCTGGCCTGGCTGGCGTTCGCGGCGGCCACAACGACATGGCTCTTCACCGAAGTCCCGGACCGCGCGTGGCTCGTGCTGGCCGCCGCACTGCCGGTTCCGCTCCTCTTGCGCCGCGCGGCACCCGCCACGTGGTCGCTGCCCGGGACCGCGCCGCTGCTGGCGCTGGGAACGGTCGGCGGTGCTTTTCCCGCGCTGGCCGCGCGCGCCGGCAGCCTGCCGCGACGCGCGATCGTCGGTGCGCTCGGTGCTTGGTGGCTGCTGCTGGGCGAGGCCGCGACGGGGCGCCACCTGCTGCTCGGCGCTCCGGCCGACGCCGCGCACGGTGGGACCGGCGCCATCGCAGCGATCGCCACCTCGCCGGCAATCGCGCTGCTGGGCGTCTGGGCCGCTGCTGCGGCCGTCTTGCCCTACCTCGTCCGTGGTCGGCTGCTGGTGGCCGACTTCGTCCTGGCGGCCGTCTGGGCGGCGGGGGTGGCGGCTGCCACCCAGGCCGCGATCGGCGGCGTGCCACGGGGCTTGATCGTCGGCGCCATTGCCGCGGCGTTCGTCGCTGTGATCCCGCGTGCGTCACCTGAGGCACGCGATTCACGTTGAGCTTGCGTAACCTAGCCGGGCCGCCCCACATGATGTGTGGGCGGAATCCCCGGCGGGGAAGAAGTCGTCCCTCCACGGCATGAGCGTCCTCCGCAGCCTCGAAGAGAAGATCGCCGGCCTCGTCGAGGGGACGTTCGGTCGCGTCTTCCGGTCCGAAGTCCGGCCGGTCGAATTGGCGCGCAAGCTCGCCAAGGAGATGGACGAGCACCGCACGGTCTCGGTCTCGCGCACCTACGTGCCCAACGAATACGTCGTCTGGCTCTCGCCGCAGGACCGCGAGCGCTACGAGGGCGTCGAGCAGTCGGTCATCGACGAGCTCGGGGCCTATCTGCTGGAGCACGCACGCCGTGAGCGCCTGGCGCTGGTCAGCCGCCCGCAGATCGAGTTCCGTACCGATGAGCGGCTCGCGCTCGGGGAGTTCGGGATCCAGGCGCGGCTGGTGCAGCCGGCGGAATCTGCGGTACAGAATGCGCCGGAGGCCCGGCCCGCCGATATGGGTCACACCATGGTCTACTCGACCAGCGACCGCCACCAGTCGGCGCTGGAGGAGGTTGGGTCCGGTGCCGGCGTCGGGCGCCAGCGGGCGATCGTCGTGACCGGCGGTAAGCGGCTGGTCGTGCCCGCCGGCGGTGCGATCATCGGGCGCAGCCGCGAGTGCGACATCGTGCTCGACGACTCCAACGTCTCGCGCCGCCACGCCGAGATCTCGCCTAGCGGGCCGAGCTGGCTGATTCAAGACCTTGGGTCGACCAACGGCGTGCGCGTCAATGGCCGCCAGGTCAACGGCCCACACCCGCTGGAGAGCGGCGATCGCATCGAGCTCGGCACCGTCAGCATCGGATTCGAGGTCGAGTAGCCATGGTCGATCCCGTCTCCGTCGCCTTGAAGTTCGGCTTTCTCGCCGTCCTCTACCTGTTCTTGCTGTGGATCTCGCGCAACGCGCTGAAGGACCTCAAGCGCACGTCGGTGGTGTCGTCCCACCCACCCGCGGCGGGGTATGCGCCGGCGGCGGGGACGCCCGCGGACGCGACAGGGATCTACTCGGCCAGCAAGCAAGGCCAGGTCCCCGAGGCTGACCTCGACCCGCGTCTGGTCGTCGAGCGCGCTCCCGGGCACGTGCCCGGGATGGAGTACGAGGTTGGCGAGGGCGCGGTCATGGGTCGTGGCGACCAGGCCGAGATCCGCCTGGAGGATCCATTTGCCTCCTCGCGCCACGCGCGACTGATCCGCCAGGGCGCGGTGATCGTGATCGAGGACATGGGGTCGACCAACGGCACCTACCTCAACGAGGAGCTGCTCAGCGGTCCGCAGCCGCTGCATCCCGGCGACCGCGTGCGGATCGGCGACAGCGAGTTCACCTACATGGACCGCTGAAATGCTGCGCGTCGCCGATCACGCCGCTCGCACCGACACGGGCCGCGCCCGCTCCGCCAACGAGGACAGCTACTGGGTCCACTCGCCGCTCTTCGTCCTTGCCGATGGCATGGGCGGGGCCCAAGCAGGCGAAGTCGCTTCGCAGACCGCGGTTGGGGTCTTCTCCGATCATGGCGGGCTGCCCGACGGTCCTGGCACCTACGAGGAGCGGCTCGCCAAGCTCGTCGTCCAGGCCAACGGCCGCGTCTACTCCCAGGCGCAGTCCGATGACCAGTTCGCCGGGATGGGCACGACGCTCACCGTCGCCTACGTCGGCGAGGACGACCTGGCGATCGCGCACGTCGGCGATAGCCGCTTCTACGTCCTGCGCGACGGTGAGCTGGAGCAGCTGACCGACGACCACTCGCTGGTCGGCGAGCTCGTGCGCCGCGGGCAGATCAGCGCCGAGGAGGCCGAGGACCACCCGCAGCGCTCGATCATCACCCGCGCGCTGGGGATCGAAGGGGAGGTCACCGTCGACCATTTCTCCTGGCCGGTGCGCGACGGCGACGTCTTCCTGCTCTGCTCCGACGGGCTGACCGGGATGGTGTCGGACGCGGGCGTCGCCGAGATCCTGGTGAGCGCGCCGAGTCTCGCGGTTGCCGCCCAGCAGCTGGTCGCCGCGGCCAACGAGGCCGGTGGGCGCGACAACATCACGGTGGTCCTGTTCCGGGTCGAGGACGTCACGCCGGGGGAGGGTGCGGTCGTCAACCAGCACACGTCGGTTGGCGAAGCGGTCCCGGCGGCTGCTCCGGCCGCAACCCAGACCGGGCGGGCGGGGTCGGGGTCCGCCGCTGAGCCGCTCGTCGGCTCATCGACGATCGAGTCCCGCGCGCCCCGGCCGCCGCGCCATCCGCGCCACGAGACCACCCCGGGCAAGCGTCGTCGCTGGGTCAGCGCCGCCAAGGGTCTCGCAGTGCTCGCCATCCTGCTCACGCTGGTCGTCAGCGGCGGCCTCATCGCCAGCCAGACCGTCTACTTCGTCGGGACCGACGACGACGGCTTCGTGACGCTCTACTCCGGCCTGCCGTATGAGCTGCCGGGCGTCAACCTCTTCCAGACGCAGTTCACCAGCGGCGTGCCGGCTGAGAGCCTGTCGCCGCGCGCCAAGCAGACGGTCACCGATCACAAGCTGCGCTCCCAGCAGGACGCGGCCGACCTGATCCGTCAGATCGAGCAGGGCGACCTCGCCGGGCAGTTCGCCTCGTGAGTGCGCGAAACCGGGAGCTCTTTGCCCTCATCCCGGCCGCGCTGCTGGTCTCGGCTGGCTTCGCCGCGGTCTTCCTCTCGCGCAACGACCTGCTCGGCGGGCTGAGCGGCAGCAACGAGATCTCCAACGTCTCGTTGACCTACGGCGCGATCTTCCTCGGGCTCTGCGTCGCCGCGCACCTGTTCCTGCGCCTGACGCTCAAGCACGCCGACCCCTACCTCTTTCCGCTCGGCGCACTGCTGGCGAGCTTCGGACTGGTCGAGATCTACCGGATCGACGACGGGCTGGCGCGGCTCCAGGCGCAGTGGTTCGTCATCGGCCTGGGGCTGTTCGCGGCGACGATCCTGCTGCTGCGCGACTACCGCAAGCTGGAGCGCTACCGCTACCTGATCGCGCTCACGGGCATCTTGTTGTTGTTGCTCCCGCGGGCGTTCTCGCCCGTCAACGGGGCGTACTTGTCGATCCAGGTCGGCTCGCTCAGCGTGCAGCCGGCGGAGTTCGCGAAGATCGCGATCGTCATCTTCCTGGCCAGCTATCTGCGCGACACGCGCCAGCTGCTGGTCACCGCCGGGCGGCGTGTCGCCGGCGTCACGGTCCCGCCGCTCAAGCACTTCGGCCCGATGCTCGTCATCTGGGGCGCGTCGATGTTGTTGTTGTTCTACATCCGCGATGTCGGCTCGTCGGTGATGTTCTTCGGCGCGTTCTTGGCGATGGTCTACGTGGCCACCGACCGGCTGTCGTTCGTGGTCGTGGGCGTGGTGACCTTCGCGCTGGGCGCCTACCTCGTCGCGGGCCACATCGGCCACATCGCCGATCGCATCGACGCCTGGCAGGATCCGTTTGACCCCGTCTTGCTCAACCGCCTGCAGGGCGGCAGCTATCAGCTGGCCCAGGGACTGTGGGCCCAAGCTGACGGTGGCGTGCTCGGCCAGGGCTTCGGCCAGGCGGTGCTGCGTATCAGCGGCCAGTGCGCGACGGCGACGACCTCGACGGTCAACTGTTCGCTGTTGCCCGCGCCGCACACGGACTTCATCTACGCGGTGATCGTCAACGAGCTGGGGCTGGTCGGCGCCGCGGGGCTGTTGTGCGTGTACCTGCTCTTCGTCCAGCGCGGCTTCAAGATCGCGATGCTCGCGCGCGACTCGTTCTCCAAGCTGCTGGCGACGGGACTGACGTCGGTCTTCGCGCTGCAGGTCTTCGTCATCGTCGGCGGCGTCACCAAGCTGATCCCGCTGACGGGCGTGACGCTGCCGTTCGTCAGCTACGGCGGTTCGTCGGTGCTGGCGAACTTCGTGTTGTTGGCGTTGTTGTTGCTGATCTCTGACCGTGCGCGTCGCGACGCGGAGTTACCGGCATGAACAAGCCGATCAACCGCCTCTTCCTCGTCGCGCTGCTGATGTTCGGGGCGCTGTTGGTGTCGACCTCGTGGTGGACGGTGCTGCGGGCTGACGACCTCGACCACGACACCGCCAACCACCGCGAGTTGATCCGCGCGCAGAAGATCCGGCGCGGGACGATCTTCGCTGCCGACGGCACGGCGATCGCGCGCTCGACGCGCGATGACGAGGGCGTCTATCACCGCACCTACCCGCTGGGCAAGCGCTTCGGCCACCCCGTGGGCTACTCCTACGCCTCGATCGGCCAGAGCGGGCTCGAGCGCGAGCGCAACGATGAGCTGACGGGGATCAAGGACGCGATCACGACAACCTTCGAGCAGTTGGTCGGTAAAGCGCGCGAGGGCGACGACGTTCGCACCTCGCTGGACCCCAAGGCCCAGCAGATGGCGCTCGACGAGATCGCCGCGGTCGGTCGCAGCGGTGCTGCGGTGGCACTGGACCCGCGGACGGGGGCGGTCAAGGTGATGGCCTCGACGCCGACCTATGACCCCAACACGATCGCTGAGGCGGGCAAGCTCACCGCGGCCAACAAGGACAATGAGAACACGCCCCTGGTCAATCGCGCGGTGCAGTTCGGCGCCGCGCCGGGCTCGACGTTCAAGGTCGTGACCTCGACCGCCGCGATCGACAGCGGGCAGTTCTCCCCGGGCTCGACGTTGGACGGCGACAGCGGCCAGAAGTTCTCCGGCATCCCGCTGGCCAACGACTTCAACGAGGACTTCGGACAGATCACGCTCTCCGACGCGCTGGCCAAGTCGGTCAACACCGCCTATGCCAACGTCGGCGAGAAACTCGGCAAGGCGACCATGAAGGAATACATGGAGCGCTTCGGCTTTGACGCCAAGCCTGAGCTCGACTATCCCAAGGACACCATGTCGGCCTCAGTCATCGCGCCCAATCCGCCCGGCCACGCGGTCTCGCCGACGTCGCGCTTCGTCGACATCGGGCGTGTGGCGATCGGCCAGGGTGGCCTGCAGGCGACACCGCTGCAAATGGCGCAAGTCGCCGCCGCGGTGGCCAACGGCGGACGGCTGATGAAGCCCCATCTGACCACCCGTGTGGTCGATCGCGACGGCCGGACGGTCGACACGATCTCACCCTCGCTGCAGTCGACGGTGATGAAGCCCTCCACAGCCGCCGCCGTGACCGACATGATGGTGGGCGTGGTGCAGCGTGGCACCGGCACGAAGGCCGCCATCCCCGGCATCCAGGTCGCGGGCAAAACCGGTACGGCCGAGACCGAGTTCGGCACCAAGATCAACGACGTGTGGTTCATCGGCTTCGCGCCCGCCGAGAACCCGCGCATCGCGGTGGCGGTCACCGTCAAGGCCGTCACCGGCTTCGGCGGCGACTTTGCCGCGCCCATCGCCCGCGACATCATGCAAGAGCTGCTCAATTGACCGACGTCCCTGACACTTCCACGATCATCGACGGCCGCTACCGCGTCCTGCACCGCGTCGGCTCGGGCGGGATGGCCGACGTCGTCTGCGCCGAGGACCTGCAGCTGGGCCGCAAGGTCGCGATCAAGCTCCTGCACCGGCGCTTTGCCCAGGACGAGGAGTTCGTCGAGCGCTTCAGGCGCGAGGCCTCGTCGGCTGCGGGGCTGCAGCACCCGCACGTCGTCGCGGTCTATGACCGCGGCGCGTGGGACGACACGTACTACATCGCGATGGAGTACCTCGAAGGGCGCACGCTGAAGAAGCTCGTCCAGGAGGAGGCGCCGCTGGCGCCGGCGCGCGCGATCGACCTGACGATCCAGATCCTGCGTGCCGCGCGCTTTGCCCACAAGCGCGGGATCATCCACCGCGATCTCAAGCCCCACAACGTCATCATCGATGGCGAGGGCCGGGCGAAGGTCACCGACTTCGGCATCGCCAAGGCGGGCGCGTCGGACATGACGCAGACCGGCTCGATCATGGGGACCGCGCAGTACCTGTCACCCGAGCAGGCTCAGGGGCACTCGGTCAGCGCGCCGTCAGACCTCTACTCGGTCGGGATCATCTTGTATGAGATGCTCACCGGGCGCGTGCCGTTCGAGGGCGAGAGCGCGGTGACGATCGCGCTCAAGCAGGTCAGTGAGGCGCCGGTCCCGCCGTCACGGCACAACCCGGCGGTGCCGCCGGCGCTGGAGGCTGTTGTGCTGCGCGCCCTGGAGAAGGACCCGGCGCGGCGCTTTGCCGACGCGGACGAGTTCATCGCGGCGCTCGAGCATGCCGGCCAAGGCATCTTGCCGCCGGCGACCGCTGCCACCAGCGTCCTGCAGGCCACCGGCCCGATGATCCCGATCCCGCCGCCGGGGGCCTATCAGGAGGTTGCCCAGGTCGAGCAGCGCTACTACGGGCCGCCCGAGCCGCCGGTCGACGAGCCTCAGGACGGCGACGGGCCCGGCCGCTGGTGGGTCGCGCTGCTGGTCGGCCTGATCGTCGCGGGCGCGATCGTCGCCGGGCTGCTGCTGACCGGCAAGGACAAGGTCCAGGTGCCCAACGTCGTCGGCAGCCCGCAGGCCGAGTCCGAGATCCTGCTCAAGCGCAAGGGCCTCTCCACCGACGTGACGATGAAGGAGAGCCCGAGCCAGCCCAAGGGCACGGTTATCGGCCAGGATCCGGGCGGCGGCTCGCGCGTGCCCAAGGGCTCGGTGGTCGGCCTCACCGTCTCGGCGGGTCCGGGCACGGCGCGGGTGCCCGACCTTGCGGGGAAGGGGCGCAACGAGGCCAGGAAGCAGCTCACCGATCTGGGCTTCAACGTGGCCGAAGAGCGGGAGACCAGCGACACGATTACCGAGAACCGCGTGATCTCGACGCGGCCGCCCTTCGGGCAAGAGCTCGACAAGGGCTCGCAGGTCGTGCTCGTCATCTCCTCCGGCAAGGAGCGCGTGGCGGTGCCGAAGGTCGTGGAGCTGACCGAGGACGAGGCGCGCTCGACGCTCGAGGCCCTGGGCTTCAAGGTCACCGTCAAGGAGCAGGAGACCGACGACAGCGCCAAGGTCGGCGAGGTGCTGTCGCAGGATCCGGCCGCCTCGGCCAACCGCGCGAAGGGCTCGACGGTCACCGTCACGGTCGGCAAGGAGCCGGTCGAGGTCGACGTGCCCGACGTGACGGGCCAGGGGCGCTTGGCCGCGACGTCGGCGCTCAAGCAGGCGGGCTTTGACGTCAACGCTGTGCCGACGCCGACGACCGATCGCGCCGAGGACCTGCACGTCATCAGCCAGGACCCCGCGGACGGCAAGGCGAAGAAGGGCTCGACCGTGACGATCAACTACGGACAGCTCCAGGAGCCGACGACCTCGACGCCGTCGTCCATCGAGCCGGGGAACACGGAGACGGTCGGATGAGGGTCGCGGTGCTGGGGGGCGGGCGCTCGTCGGAGCACGACGTCTCGCTGGTGAGTGCCGCGACGGTCGGCCAAGGGCTGCGCGACGCGGGCCATGAGGTGCTGGCGGTCGAGCTGGCGCGCGACGGTACGTGGTGGCATGAGGGCGAGGAGCTCGCACTGCACGCGGGCCGCGGGCTGCTCGACGCCGACGTGGTCTTCCCGGTCTTGCACGGGCCGTTCGGCGAGGACGGGACCGTGCAGGGGTTGTTGGAGGTGTTGGACGTGCCCTATGTCGGCTCGGGCGTGATGGCCAGCGCCGTGTGCATGGACAAGGTGGTGTTCAAGGAGCTGATGGCCCAGGCGGGGCTGCCGCAGGTGGGGTATGCGCTGGTGGAGGCGGGGCGTGGCCGGCCCTCGCTGGAGCACCTCGGCCTTCCGCTGTGGGTCAAGCCGGCGCGGCTGGGCTCGTCGGTGGGGATCGTGCGCGTGGAGCGGTTCGAGGACATCGACGCGGCCTTGGACGAGGCGTTCTCGCATGACGATCGCGTGATCGTCGAGGCGTCGGCGGTGGGATTGGAGATCGAGTCCTCCGTGTTGGGCGACACCCACGACGCGCGGGTGAGTGAGCCGGGCGAGATCGTGCTGCTCCGTGAGGGCTGGTACGACTACGAGGCGAAGTACACCGAGGGCGGAATGCGCCTGCAGTTCCCGGCCCGGATCTCCGACTCGTCGCGCGAGGCGGTTCGATCGATCGCCGCCCGGGCGTTTGCGGCAGCCGGCTGCTCGGGGCTGGCGCGTGCCGACTTCTTCGTCGACGGTGAGACGGTGTTGTTGAACGAGTTGAACACCTTGCCCGGGCAAACGCCGACATCTGCCTACGGCGTGCTGTGGGAGAAGTCGGGGCTGCCGTATCCGGAGCTGGTGGATGAGCTGTGCCGGATCGCGGTGGCGCGGTTCGAGCGGGAGCGGGCGCTGAGGCACTAGCGCTGCCTGATCCTCCGCGGGGCGGTGGGTCGGGGTGCGAGGTGTGGCTGGATGGTCGGCGCTCCGTGACGATCGCCATCGCGCTCACGTGGTCTGGGGCGTTGGATGAAAGTGTTGGGGCGTGGTTCGGCGTTCGTTGGTGTGGGCACCGAACGGGCGCCGCGCGATGGCGACATCACGGATCACCGCCCTCCCGACGCGCTCGCGCTGCCACGCGCGTTGCGCGCGGCGTTACCGCCGGCGCTCTGACGCCTGGACCGACATTGCCGGAGGTCCGGGGCGTTTTCGACGTCTCATTGACGTCCAAGCCGACCCGGATCCCCGAGCGCAGAGGGCCGAGCGCGGGGTGGGCCTGTTTGGCGACGTATGGTCGCGGCAGACAGGCCCACCTCTTCGTCGTGTGCTGCGTCCTGGCCGACGTGGGCCTGTTGAACGACCCGTCACCGCGGCAACAGGCCCACCCCCCGAGGCCACGAGGACGACGAGCCAACGCCAAGCACAACCAACCCCGGCTCGCTCCCCTCGGTGCCGACAGACCACGCTGGCACGCCGACTCACGTCTGAGCGGAACGCCCAGGCAGACGCGCCACGAAGGTGTTCGTATTACCAGGACTCGCTCCCCAATCAGCGCCCTACGACGTCAGACTTGGGCGGTCCGCTACCCGTCCCAGCAACAGGCGAAGCGGACGCCCCGAGTAGTTGGTGCGGTCGATCAGCAACAACACTGCGACAGACAGTAACAACGCTGCGTAATCAGCCAATGCCGTCCGCCCCGTCGACTAGGCTCCACCCCTCAACCAAATACATCGCCCCCGCGCCGCTACGAACGGCCGGGGGCATGACCCAAAGGAGCGTAGATCTCCCATGAGTGCCCACCAGGGTAGTTCTCCCTGCCACATCACCGTCGACCCCTCGACCGCCGACGTGCTCCGCATCGAGGCCAAGAAGGTCTTGATGTTCAACCACGATCCGTTCGAGGACTTCCTCGACTACCGCCCCGCTAAGCAGCTCGCGCTCGCCGACATCTTCCGCGATGCCACGGCCGTCATCGACGCGCTCGGCTGGGACCCCGACCGCAACCCACAGCACGAGAGCGTCGAAGTCCCGCTGACCCGCGACCACATCGAACAGCTCCATCACCGTCGCTGTGACCTCCTCGACACCAACCTCGATCTGCTCACCGACATCGGCGCCGACCGCCACCACAACGCGATCGTCATGGCCGAGATCCACCACAACCGACGCGGCGTCGAAGGCCTGAACCGCGTCTTCGACGCCTACGCCAACACCATCACCGCATAGCCTGACGCGGGCCCGGGTCGCGGCACACCGCCGCGGCCTGGCACCGCCAGTTGACCTACGCCTACTCGGGCCGAGGCCGACGAAACAGCCTGAGAACCTGTGGCTTGATCTCCGAATCACGACCGAGCGCTGCGCCGAAGGCGTCCCACACGTCCTGGTCGAGCGAAAAATGGGTTCGATCAGCAAGAACCATCTGCGCCCGTTCCCGGCCGGTCTTGGTCAAGAACTCCTCGACAGACTCGCCCAAGACGGCCGCAGCCTCTCGAAAGAGGTCGTCGTCTTCCGGCGACAGGCAAACGTTGTGGCGGGAGGTTTCCATGCTGGCTGCCATGAGCGCCCGCCGAATAGTAGGCGAGGGCAGGTCGCTCGTTGCGGATCTACGCCGGCGGTGCGACGGACGTCGTCCGGCGTGTCCGGTCGGCAGCGCGCAACTGGCGGCCGGCGGCGGCCTTGGGGTCGGGCTTGGTCGCGAACGGCGTCGGGGCGGAGCGGGCGGCGGGTGTGCGATGCAGCCCGGCGAAGGTGCGAAGCGCGGGGAGGGAGGCCATATACCGGTTGTCGACGGTTACGGCCGGCGAGGTAAGAAGGAGGTCCGCCGAGCGACGTGGGGATCACCTGGGCGGGTGATGGCTATCGAGCTCAGCCAAAGCGCGATTCTCGCATGCGTCGTCGGAGGTTCGTTCGGCCTCAACTGCCGTTTTGGGCGCGGCTCGCTCGGGCGATTAGCAGAAGGTCTTGCTCGCGGCCAGCGTCGTCGAGGAGGTCGATCGGTGCGTGCCCGCCGAGTTCGAGACGCTCGCGGTAAAACCACGCGTAGACGCCGTGGCCGGTCCAGTTATGGCGCAGGGTCGCCACGAGCCGCGTGACGAGCTGCAGGCGCCGCGAGCTGGCTCCGGCTTCCTGGCGGCGCCGTTGCATCTGGCTGGTCGACATGCCGACCAATTCGGCAAGGCTATTCATCGGTAGGCCGGGGAGCCAGCCATTGAGGAGGTGCAGCGTGTCTGCCACATCGTGGAAGTCCATTGCGCCATCGGTGTCCACGACAGCAGAACGATCTGACTCATCAAACGCTGGCATCAGAGCATCCTTCCGGACCGAGCGGATCTCATGTGCTGGCTGGGCAAGTCGCGGTAGCTGAGGTCTACTGCAGCGTGCGAGCGGCCTCGGCGACCCCCGACGAGGGAACGTGGTGCTCGAGCACGCGCTATGCCACTGACCGCGACGGGCGGTGGATGGCGACTCAGCCGCTTTGCTGCCCTTCGCGGAGCATACGGCCATGTTCCGCGGCGGCTGTCTTGCCCGCTTCGGCGGCTTGGAGGTCCTGACCCGCCCGCACAGCACTGACTGTCGCGGAAGTCGCCTCCCAGCCCGCGCCGTTGAGCGCTGCGGCGAGGCGCTCGGCTGGATGGTGGCCCACCGCCTGGTGAAACAGGATGCTGAAGGCATAAGCATCTCCTGCCGTCTCGGTCACCGTGGCCACGTCGTGCGAGAGACCGGGATCTGCCAGCACGCGCAGCAGGTCTGCGCGATCCGTCGAGCCGCAGCTCACGGTCACGATGTGGTCGCCTGGCCGCGGAGGTCGATTGGGGTTCGCGGCGATGCGCTCATCGTGGTGGCCCGCAACCAGTCGGACGGCGTCCTCCTCCAAGGAGTACAGCGCGCTGAAGTGTCCGCTGCCGATGTGACCGGTGTCCAGGTCGACCTTCTTCAGGACCTCCGACTTGACCAGCCGCGCGAGGACGGCTCGAACCGTGGACTTGTCTTTGCCCAGGAGATCGCAGATCTCGCTCTGAGGCTTGGCTCCTTCGAGGAGGGCTTCGGCGACCTGCCACTCGTTGTCTGTTCGTGGTGGCCTCACCTTCGACGCCATAATAAGTGACCCCCTAAGCACCCTCCAAATTTGGGGATGATTCCGACCGGTGTACTCGGCATGATGAGTTCCGTGGTGATGTTCAATCTCTCCGGAGGCCAGCGCCGAAGTTCCCAGCAGATCAGGAGTGGATCGAACGTACGTTCGATGCTAGGTTGGGCGCACTCCTCTTGCAACGAAGCCGTCCAACGCACCGGAGCCCATCCGGTACCTTCTTCCTTCCTCCAACCATGCGAGGTCATGGATGGTCGTCCCTAGCTCTTCATCTACCGACGAGTCTCGCTCGCCCTCGCTCGACGAGCTAGTTCTGATGCGAGGTTTTCGCGTGCCCGCGAGCATCGTGTACAGCCATCTCCTCGACTTCTTGGAGAACGGGCGCCGCACGTTCGGGACATCTACCGACGGTCCGCCCGAGCCGATCCGGCACGTCTTCGACATCGGCAAGCGGCTGGGGCCGGCGCCAGACGGGCAGCTCGACGACACGTCGAGCTCGACCACCGAGCACCTGTCGCTCGCCAAGGAGCTCCGCGAGCTGGTGATCATCGGTAACAACGTCGAGGATCGCTCCAGCCTCCGTCTGTCGGATTGGGCTGCGGAGGCGTTGGGCATCATCGAGAAGGTGGAGAAGCCCGGCGTCACTCGCCAAGACCTCGATCTCGAGCAGCTCACCTTCGCGAAGGAAAAGCTCGCCCCCGTCCTGCACACCATCGCTGATCTTCCTCCGGAGCCAATCGCGGAGTGAGCGGTGATCCGTCAGTAGCGTGGGAATCAAGAAGCAACCCGGACTTAGCTCAGGGCGTTACGACGACCGCCGACGGTGACCAAGCTGTTCGATGGACCTGCCCGCGGTGCGCGCATGAGGTGTGCACCGAGGTACCACGGACGCAGGTGGCGCTCCTGGATGACGGGAGCGGCGGAGACGAGCAGGTCGGCACGTGGTCGGTCCTGGAGTGCGGGTGCACGCACCCCCACGCTCGGGTCGGCGTTCCGGGCAACAGCGGCTGCGGCTTCTACTTCGAGCAATTCTTCCTCGAATGAGCCCGCTGAAGCCCGTCGTGGGGAAGACGCGATCCTCCACGCCAGAAAGGCTTGCGGCCCAGCGCGCATTGGCGTCATCGCAGGCCGATGCCGTCGCACGCATGCGCACTGCCGCGGCCTCCCTCGGCACCGCCATTAGCGGTCTGCTGGCTGGGGCAGGCGTCGCGGCGCTCGTTGCCGGACCTGAGCATTTCGACGAGCTCGCGAGCGGATGGAAGGACATCGGCAAGGTCCTCTTCCTGCTCGGCGCAGTCGCGGGGCTCGGCGCTGGAGGCCTGGCAACGTTCGCCTCACAGCCGCGCATCTTCCGCACCCTGGCCAGCCCGGACGCGGTGAGGCGCATCAGCGATGCCGCGCTGGCCTCGGTGGAGCGGGGGTTAGGGATCGCACGTGTGCTGAGCGTCCTCGCGGCGCTGCTGGTGGTGGCTAGCGCCTGCGTGTTGTGGCTGGGGCCTGCCAAGCAGGACCCCGAGCGGGTCCAAGGGCAGACGGAGGACGGCAAGATCGTGTGCGGGGCACCATCCGTGCAAGACGGCGTCATGGCCGTCAAGAGCGGGAGCGACTTCTACGCCGCCACTTCGCTGTCGATGTTGAAGGCCGTCAACGACTGTCCCTAGGCGCCCGTGGTACGCGGTCGACCCCCGATCAGGGCCGTTCGCAGTTGCGGGTCGGGCTCCAGACGACCTGCCCGCCAGGCTCCGTCGAGCGCTTCGATCTTCGCTTCGAGCTGGTCGTAAAGGTGCTTTGGCCCGTCCTGGGAGTTATCGATGATCAGGCTTTCGGAGAACTCCCGAGCCCGCTCGAGGACTGGATGAAGAGGACGACGTCCATCGGCCGGGTCATCCATGTACTCGGTGAGCCAGCGGACCCGTCCCGGATTGTCGTCAGCCGGAGGCAACGTCCGCAACACCTCCTCGGGTGCGAGACCGGCCTGCTCGATTCGCGCGACACGCTTGAGCGGGTCGGGAAGGTCGATGATCAGTGGTCTGAACGCGGCGAGGTGCCCGAAGGCCTGCAGCTCCTCGACGCACTTGAACCCTTCGACCACCACGCGCGCCGGGGGACGGCGACGTTCGGGATCGAGGTGGTCGCTACGGATCTTTTCGAAGAGCATGCTCGCAAGGACGTCGTTGCGGCCGCCATCGGCACGCAGACGCTCTCCGACTTGACGAAGCACCTTGCCGTCGCGGGCATCCAGCCCGCGACGTTCGGCCTCCTCGCGGACCAGGTCCATGAACCGGTAGAGCCGGTAGCCACGCCGGGTGACTAGGAAGTCGACGGCCAGTGACTTGCCGGCACCGCGCGCGCCGACGACCCCCACGATGTACCTGATCGCCAGGGGCGTCACCCAGAACAGATCACGGTCACGCTCGATTCGCGATAGCTCGGGCCGCAGTTGCTGGAGGTAGCGGCCGGCGCCATCGGCCTCGGTCGTCTTCCGCTGCCTGAGGGCGCGGTGGGCGACTGCCGAGGCTCGCAAGGCGGATCCGCGATGGGCTAGAGGGCGGCGGGTGGATCGCGTGCTGGGCCGCTCCTCGCTGAAGAAGAGCTGAGCCACTCGTACGCCGACATGGAGGACTAGCGGCGTGTTGGCGACGTTGGCGAGCTCGAGTGTGATCGTGCCGCGGAATCGCGGCTGCACCATGGTCGCCGTGGCGATGGTGAGTCCCAACCGGCCCCACGAGGAGCGGCCGAGGACCTCGGCTGATAGCGACGCAGGCAACGTGACGTACTCCAGGCTGCGTGCGATGGCGAACTCACCGGGTTGCAGGTGGAACGTGTCGCCGAGGTCTCGGCGCACGTAGGCGTGCCGCGCGTCTTGGGCCCGGCGGAAGCCCTCGGGGTCGGCTGGGTCCAGTACGGCGACACCTGTCGCGCGACGTGAGACCCAGATGTCTGGGCCGAGACGGAGATCGATCGACGCGTCTCCGACTTGATCAAGGTCGATGAGGGGCGTGACCGCCAGGCCGGAGCGTGGGTCTGCCAGCAAGGTGATCAGGCGACGAGCGGTCAGCATCGGCTATCGCCTCATGAGGCCGTTGGCCTGCACTCGGAGGGCACGTGCGCGGCGGTGGATCTCGCTCAGTTCCACGCCCCCGAGCGCCATCTCGTTGGCCTGTCGCCGGTCCCTGAGCTGAGTTTCTGACGAGATGTCGGTTGGGAGGCCGTGGCGGGTGACGTGATCAAGAAGCACTCCGTTGACGATCGATCGCCAGTCGAGCTCCCGGGACCAGGAGCCGTCTGGGTCACGGAGATGCAAAAGCAACTCGGCCGGGTATATCCCGGCTCGCAGCGCTTCGAAGACCACTGGGAGCTCTTCGTCGAGCGTCGCGGGCCTGTACTCGGCCATCTCGGGATCGATCAGAGTCGGGAGGCAAATCGTCCGGAAGCGCTCGAGGGCCTCGTCGATCCACCGCTTGGTGATCGGGCTAGGAGGCTTCTCGGCGTAGGTGCCCTCGTGGACGGAGGCATAGGACGTGAGGACGGCGCGTGTCTCGGCCGGCATGCGCGAGCCCGCGAACCGCTCGAGTTCCTGTCCGAGAATCTCGAAGCGAAGCTCGGGAGCGGGGTGCATCCGCGGCTTGCCGTCAGGGGTTGACAGTCGGTGGAGGGCGGTGACCTCGGCGAACGCCACCAAAAACGCTGGGCCGATCAGCCGCATGGCGACGATGTCGCAGGCGAGCTCGCGAAACCACGACTTGACCCGCTCAGGAGTCTCGTTTGCCTGGAGGCTGCGCGGCGCCTGGAGCATGGCAGCGCTCTCAAAGGTATGAGGAACCTCGGCCTCGCTTTCGGGCAGTTGGGCCCGAAGCACGGCGGGAAAGGCGCGGACGATGGCGGAGTGGGCGATCTCGTGTGCGAAGACGGCGTGCTGGAAGATGTCGCTTGTCCGCGACGCCGGGTGCCTCAATCTGAGGAACTGAACTCCCGGCAATGCGCGCTCGAACATGACGTCGGCACTTGGGAGCAGCTTGGCGGCGACCGCCGCGTTGTAGACCTCCACCTTGTAGCTGGCGGCCCCGAGCCAGGGGAAGAACAAGACCTCTGCTCCGGGGACAACGGACTTCGCGAGCCGCGTCATGGGGGTGGCGAACACCTCAAGCTGCTCTGAGCGGGGAAGTCGGAGCAGTTGGATCGGACCTTCCAGGACAGGACCGAGGCACTCGGCGACGTTCCGGACGGTCGTGTACAACCCGGACCGGATCTGCTCGGTGGTCGCGAAGCGAAAGGACTCGCCCTGTTCCTGGAGAAGGCGGGAGGTCCCCTCCACTACTAGCTGCAGTGCCCTGATGAACGTTTCGCGGCCACGCTCGTACACCCCGGAACCAGGGACGACGGCCAGGGCCTCTAAATCGTCGGACGCTTGCCGGCAGCGTCGCTGCGTGTCATCGAGCAACACCCAGAACGCCGGACTCATTTCCGCGCCCATTGTGCGAGTAGTTCGACGCCTGTTGAGTGTCACCTCCTATGGCGACCCGGCTTTAGGCCTTCGGCAGCGCGCGGGCGGCCTTGGCGATCCCCGCCCAGGGGTCGCCGCCGAGGTCGGAGAGGCGGTCGAGGATGGTTCGCAGGGTCCAGCCGTCGGGCCGCAGCGTGTCGTCCTCCAGCTCCTCCCAGCGCAGTGGCGTGGCGACAGGTGCACCGGGACGGGGGCGGGGTGCGTAGGGCGGGACGACGGTCTGGGCAGGGCCGTTGCGGGCAATGTCCAGGTACAGTCGGGCGTCGCGCTTGTTCTTGTAGAACTCGGTCGTCAGCTCGTCCGGGTGCTGGTCGGCGAGCTCGGCGGCAAACGCGCGTGCCCAGTCCTGGACATCACCAACGTTGCGGGTGCGCTTCAGCGGCACGACCACGTGGATGCCACGCGAGCCGGTGACCATCGCGAAGGGCTCCAGGCCGCGTGCGCGGAGGGCGTCGCCGCACAACAATGCCGCGCGGCGCACGGCCGCGAAGTCGTCGGTCGACGGGTCGAGGTCGATCACCAGGCGGTCGGGACGCTCCAACCGGTCAGCGCGCGAGGTGAACACGTGCGGCGTCACGCACCCCTGCTGGCCCAGCCACTGCAAGGTCTCGCGATCCTGCGCCAGGACGTGATGGACAACCCCGCCGCGCTTGGGCACTTCTGCCGTCTGCACCCACTCCGGCGCGCCCTTCGGGATCTCCTTCTGGAAGAACCCGCCATCGCCGACCGCGCCGCGGAAGCGCTGCAGCGACACGGGGCGGTCGCGCACATGCGGCAGCATCGTCTCCGCGACCGCGCCGAAGTAGTCATACAAGTCGCGCTTGGTCAGCCCGGCATCGGGCCACAGCAGCCGGTCAGGATGCGTCAGCTTGACCGTGCGCGGCGTCACTGGAAGAGCACGATCTCCGAGATCGACGCCTGGCCCGACGGCGGCAGCTTGGTGATCCAGACCAGGTAATAGCGGAACTTCTGGCCGGCGGTGTCGAGCTGCAGCGAGAACTTCTTCTTGTCGGCGGTGAAGGTCGTGTTGAGGTCCTTCCAGCCCGACAGGTTGGTCGCCTCCCGGTCGACGGAGTTCGACACGTACACCTTGCCTTCCCAGCCGGTGGTCGGCGTGCGGATGTCGATCTGCTTGCCGACGACGCCGGGCTTGGCGTCGATGTAGATCCCGACGCCGGGCTTGGTGCCGAAGCCGCCGGTGTAGCGCTCGGTCGTCCATGACGTGCCGGGATCGTCATCAAGGACCCGGCCCACATCGTCGCGATGCTCGGTGTGGTCATCGCCATACGGATCGAAGTCGTACGCGCGCAGTTGGCCCAGCGACACCGGTGCCAGCCCCGGCGCCGGCTTGGCCACCGGGCGCTGGGCGGTGCCGCGCTTGGTGTTGTCGGCGAGCAGGAGCACCGCCACGACGGCTGCGGCGGCGACGAGCGCGACTGCGAGCACCAGCCGCACCGGATGCGTGACCCGCGTCGGCAGGCGCCGCTGCGCGCTAGGCGGCAACGTACGCAGCACCGCGGTCGCCTCGCCGGTCGACTGCCCGCTGCGCTGCGTCTCGATCGCCAGGACCTCTTCGAGGTCGGCGATCAGCGAGCGGTCGTCGGGATAGCGCTGCTCGGTGTCCTTGGCCGTCGCGCGATCCAGCACGGCGGCCAGCGCGCTGGAGACCTCCGGCCGGCGCAGCTGCACGTCGGGCAGCTGTTCGCGGACGTGCTTCATCGCGACGGCGACCTGGTTGTCGCCCTTGAACGGCACGTCGCCGGTGAGCATCTCAAAGAGGACGATGCCCAGCGAGTAAAGGTCGCTCTGGCCGCCCACGGGCTGGCCCAGCGCCTGCTCAGGCGAGACGTAGTCGGTGGTGCCCAGAACGCGGCCGTCGGCCGTCAGGCCCTCCTGGTCCAGCGTGCGCGCGATGCCGAAGTCGGTGACCTTGGCCGAGCCCTCCTCGTCGAGCAGCACGTTCTGGGGCTTGACGTCGCGGTGCACGATGCCGCCCGCGTGCGCGACGCCCAACGCGCGCGCGATCTCGATCGCGTAGGCGATCGACTCCTGGATCGGCAGCCGGCCATGGCGGCGGATGCGGTCCTTGAGCGTCTCGCCCTCGACGTACTCGAAGACGATGTAGGGCGTGTTGTCATCCTCACCCGCGTCGATGACGGTGACGATGTGCGGGTGGTTGAGCTGGGCCACCGCGCGCGCCTCGCGCCGGAAGCGCTCTAGCTGATCGCTGTCTGAGGCGATCTCGCGATGCATGAGCTTGATCGCGACCTGGCGCTCCAACACGGTGTCGAAGGCCCGATAGACGGTCGACATCCCGCCGGTGCCGATCTGGGCATCCAGCCGGTAGCGGCCGTTCAACAGCGTGCCGACCTGCGAGCTCACGCGTCCATTGTGACGCGGCGCGCGCCCGGAACGACAACGGGCCCGCCCAGAAGGGCGGCCCGCGACCGGACAGAGCATCTCCTGGTGGGCTACCCGAGGAGCTTGAGGACGCTTTGGGGCTGTTGGTTGGCCTGGGCCAACATGGCCGTGCCGGCCTGCTGCAGCACCTGCATCTTGGTCAGGTTGACCATCTCCTCGGCCATGTCGACGTCGCGGATGCGCGACTCGGCGGAGGTCAGGTTCTCCTGGTAGGCAGCCGACACCGACAGCGTGTGGTCGAGGCGGTTCTGAACCGCGCCCATCTCACCGCGGGCGGCCGAGACGGCGGTGATGGCCGCGTCGATCTCCGAGATGTCGGTGTTGTTGCCCGTCGTCAGCGCCGCGTACGACGTGCCGACCGTCTGCGACAGGTTCAGGAACGTGATCCCGATCTGCTCGGCGTCGTTGGCGCCGACCTGGAAGGAGACCGTGGCCGAGCCGTCGAGCAGGTGGATCCCGTTGAACTGCGCCTGGGAGCCGATGCGGTCGATCTCGGAGGCCAGCTGGTCGACCTCGTTCTGGATCGAGGTGCGCGCCGTGTCGTCGATCGAGCCGTTCTTGTACTGCACGGCCAGCTCGCGGATGCGCTGGAGCATCGAGTGGACCTCGTCGAGGTTGCCCTCGGCGGTCTGGACCATCGAGACGCCGTCCTGGATGTTGCGCTGGGCCTGCGCCATGCCGCGGATCTGCGAGCGCATGGACTCGGAGATGCCGAGGCCGGCCGCGTCGTCGGCCGCGCGGTTGATGCGGTAGCCGGATGAGAGCTTCTCCATCGAGGCGGAGATCTTCGCGGTGTTGGACTGCAGGTTCCGCGTGGCGTTCATCGCCTCGATGTTGTGCGTGATGCGTAGGGACATCCTTGTTCGTCCTTTGCTGTTCCTTGGAGGGGGTGCTGAGAGGGAGCTAGCGGTGAGAGGTGCGCGCTAGGACTTCTTGGTCGGCGTCGGGACGTCGTCCGGGAGTTGGTCGACGTCTGACGCTGCGGCGGCACGGTTCTCCGCCTGGACTGCCGCCCAGATCTCCTCCCGGTAAACCGGGATGGATTTCGGGGCGGCGATGCCGATGCGCACGCTGGAGCCGCTGACCTCGATCACTTCGACCACAACGTCGTCGCCGACCATGATCTTCTCGCCGGGACGGCGGGTGATGATGAGCATGAGAGGGATTCCTCCTTGGATTCCGGGTCAGGGGTTCCGAGCGTACCGGTGCGGTTACGCGGCCTTCGTCGACGGCTCCTCCTGGAGCCCGGCGAACAGCGGAGCGCGGACGGGGGCGTCGGGCGCCTGGTTGATGACCTGGTGCCCGGCGTTGCCCACCACGAGGATCGGCGCGCGCAGGTTGGCGCAGAAGTCCTCGAGTGCGGCGGCGGACCTGACCGTCACGTAAACCTGCGCGTCCTCGGGGGAGTGAACCCCGATGCGCTCGGCCTCGTCGTCGGCCAGCTCGAGCTCGTAGCCCTCGAAGAACCGCCAGGGGTTCGTCACGGGGATCGCGAGCTCGGGATCGTCCATCGAGTGCAGCCAGACGAAGGCGCTCTCCTCGCTGCGGGCGAGAAGCGCGAATCGCCGGCCGCTGAGGCCGATCAGTCCGTTGGGGAAATCGAGCACGGCCTCTTCGGGGATCTGAAGCTCCCCGAAGCGGCTCGACTGGAGCGTCACTGCCATGGTGGAGTCGCCTCCGTTGTTGGGGTTGTTCAGTCCGCTGCTCATCGCAGGAATTGGAGTAGGGACGGCTGGATGATCTGCGCGCCAACCTTCAACGAGGCCTCATAGGCGGCAGACTGGGCGGTGTAGTCGGTGATGGCCTTGGCCATGTCGACGCCGGTGAGGTCGTCGATGTTCTGCTTGGCCGTGGCCTCGAGGTCGTCGAGGCGGCTGGTCGCGGCGGTGGCGCGATTGCTCATCGCGCCGATGGCCGAGATCGCCGAGCTGACGGCGGTCTGGTTGGCCTTGATCGCCTGCAGGTCGGTGCTCTGGATGGCCTGCAGGTCGGCGGCGGTGCCGCCGCGCAGGTGGGCCGAGAGCTGGGTCAGCGCGTCGAGCACGCGGCCGTCGCCGGCGGCGCTGCCGTTGCCCAGGATCGCGTCGGCGGTCAAGGGCACCGCGGCGCTGCCACCGGCCGGCACGAACGAGGGGTTGGTCTGCAGGACCACGCCGGCGCCGCCGTCGCGCAGCAGCGCTCCGCCGTTGCCCTGGTAGGCGTCGCCGGTCGCGTCGCCGTAGGGCGCGACGTCGGAGGCCGTGCCCGAGAAGATGTAGGAGTCGCCGACTTTGGTGTTCATCGAGTCCTTGGCGGACTTGATGAGCTGGTCGATCTCGTTGGCGATCGTGACGCGATCGGCCGGGCTGAGCGAGCCGTTGGCGCCGGCCAGCGCCAGCTCGTTGGCCCTGGAGAGCACCGAGCGGACGCCCTCCATGCTGCTCTCGGAGGCGTTCAGTGCGCTTTGGGCGCTGGCGACGCTGTTCTGGCTGCCCTTGATGCCCGACAGCTCGGAGAGCCGCAGGCGCTCCTGGGCAGCCGCGGTCGGATCGTCGGACGGCTGGTTGACGCGCCGGCCGGTCGAGATCTGCAGCTGCGTGTCGGCCATCGCGGCGTAGCGCGCCTGCAGGTCGGCGATGACGCGGTCGCTGACCATGTTGTTGGTCATCCGCATGAGCTACATCCCCACTCGGCCGGTCGAGTTGATCAGCGTGTCGAGCATCTCGTCCATGGTCGTCAGCGCGCGCGCCGCGGCCTGGTAGCCACGCTGGAAGCGGATCATGTTGGACATCTCCTCGTCCATGGAGACGCCGGAGACGGTCTGGCGCTGCGCCGTGATCGACGTCAACACGCTGTTGGCGGTGGTGTTGGCGCTGGTCGCGGTCCGGACGTCTGCGCCGATCTGGCGCACGAGGCCGGAGTAGGCAGTGTCGACGGCGCCGCCGCGCAGGGCGCGGATCGCCAGCGCGACGCTGTTGTCAGACGCGGCACCACCGGCCGCGCCGGCGCTGACCGTGGCGGAGGTCGCGACGACCGCAATGTCGGTGGCGCCGGTGCCGCTGAAGATCGGGGTAGAGGAGGCGCTGTTGACCGAGGTGATCAACGACTGGGCCATTGCCGAGAGCGTCGCGCGGTAGCCGTCGACCTTGGCGGCGACGTCCTGCAGGCCGCCGAGCTGGCCGCCGGGTGTGGCCGAGAGCGTCGCGATCGTCGGCATCGTCGCCGTGGCCTGGGAGACCAGCGGGGTCGCGGCGCCGCCGAAGGAGACCTGGATCATGCCCGGGTAGGCGGGCTTGCCGCCGGCGTCGAGCGTCGGGTCGGCCGAGACCGACACCTGGCCGTAGGCCGAGAGCTTGTCGAGCAGCAGGTCGCGGCGATCGAGCAGGTCGTTGGGGGAGACGCCCGCGGCCTTGGCCTGGTTGATCTGCTGGTTAAGCCCGGCGAGTTCGGTGGCGATCGGCTTGATCGGGCCGTCGTCGGAGAGCAGATCGGAGATCGCCGCGGTGGCCTGCGTGCCGCTCGAGGCGATGTCGGCGTCCAGCGTGGTGAAGCGCTGGGCCAGCGTCTGGGCGGTGCCCACGACGGCGGCCTTGGCGTCGGTGCTGGTCGGGTTGGCGGCCAGCGTGTCCCACGAGCTCCAGAAGTTGTCCAACAGCGTGCCGAGGTCGCTCGTGCTGCCGGTCGCCAGATCGGATTGCACGACGCTCAGGCGCTGGGCCGTCGCGTCGGACTGGCCGGAGGCCATGTTCTGGGCGCGGAACTGGAGATCGAGGAAGTCGTCGCGCAGGCGGCGGTAGGCGAGGACGTCAACGCCGGTGCCGAGCTGGGCGCCGGTGCCGTCCTGCTTGGCGCCGTCGACGCGCAGCGTCGGCGACGCGCTGAAGACGGCTTCCTGGCGGCTGTAGCCCGGCGTCTCGACGTTGGCGATGTTGTGCGCCACGACGTCAAGCGCAGCCTGCTGAGCCTGGACGCCACGCAGCGCCGTGTTGAGTCCGGTGAAGGCGGGGATCGACATGGTGGCCTAGGCCTCGAGATCCAGGGCGCGCCGGATGCGCACCGGCTGGGCAGCCGGGTCGAGGGTGGCGCGCATCGTGGCGCCCGGCTCGCTGGGCGGCCGGTAGCCGACGTCTTCGCTGTCGACACCGAGCTGACGGGTCAAGTGCGACAGGAACGAGAGCTCCTGGCGCATGAGCGCGCGGTTGACGACGTGCTCGCGCTGGACCTCGGCGAGCAGGCCGCGCAGCTCGGCGCTGCGGCTCTTGGCGGCTTGGGCCTCGTGCGGGCCCAGCAGCTGGGCGAGCGCCTCGAGCGTGACCTCGTGGGCGGGGATGTTGAGGCCACTACCGGCTTGGGTGAGCAGGCGGACGCGCTCGCGCTCCAGCGTGGAGCGGCGCTCCATCTCGGCCTGCATCTCGCCCAGGCGGGCAAGGACCGCGTCGACGTCGCGGGCGCGGATCGCGGCGCCCTGGCGCAGGACGGCGTCCAGCAGCCGGCGGGCAGAGGCGAGCTGCGCGTCGAGGTGGCGCAGGACGTCGGAGCCGAAGGCGGTGGGGGCGGCGGGCGCCAGCGCGGTGCTCACTTGCCCGACTCCTTGAGGCTCTGGGCGATGGTGGCAGCGAGGCCGAGCCCACCGGCCGACATGATGGAGTCGGCCATGACGCCGGGCAGCATCTCCTTGTAGGAGTTGGTCGCCGCGGACGAGCCGTCGTCGCCGTCGGACTGGGCTTTGCCCGTCTCGGCCAGCGATTGGGTGAGCTGCTCGACGAGCTGGCGCTCGAAGGCCAGCGCGGACTTGTAGCGGTCCTTGTCGGCCGTCGTGCCCGTGCGGACGTTGGCCGGCAGCAGGCTGTTGTCGATGGGCGGCAGCGCGCTCATCACTTCTTCACCTGGTTGGCGATCTCGAGGATCTGGTCCTGGGTGGTGATGGCCTTGCTGGCCATCTGGAAGGCGCGCTGGGCCTCGATCATGTCGGTCATCGCCGTGGCGGCGTTGACGTTGGAGGCCTCGAGCGTGCCCTGCGACAAGGTGGTGGACTTGGCCGCGGCGCGGGCGGCGCCGCTGCCTTTGGTGGCGATGTAGGTGTTGTCCGGGCCGCCCTGCAGCTGCGCGGGCGCCGGTACGTCGACGAGCGTGATCTGGCCGAGCTTGACGCCCTTGAGCGAGACCGCGCCATCGGCGGCGATCGTCACCTGGCTGGTGTCGGCGCCGGCGGGAAGCTTGATCGGGGGCTCCAGCAGCTGGCCGCTGTGGAGCTTGAGGCGGCCGGTGGCGTCGGTGTCGAGGTTGCCGTCGCGCGTCAGCGCCTTGGTGCCGTCGGCGAGCTTGACCTGCAGGAAGCCCTGGCCGTTGAGCGCGACGTCGAGCGTGCGCTCGGTGTCCTGCATCGCGCCCTGCTCGGTGCTGCGACCGATCGAGGTCGCGGCAGACCCGGCGCCGATGGAGACACCCTTTGCGGCGCCGTAGCCCTGGGCGTCGTCGTACACGAGATCGCGGAAGGCGACGCGGGCGGACTTGTAGCCCGTCGTGTCGACGTTCGCGAGATCGCTGGAGACCGCGTCAAGACGCGTCTGCTGTGCCGCCATGCCGGCGGCCGCCGTGTACATGCCTTCAAGCACTTTTAACCGGGTTCTCCTGGGAAGGAGGGAAATCAGGAATCTCCGGCTTCCGCCAAGGGCGGTCCAGCCTTCGGAGTCCTCTGTCTCCCTCGGTGATCGGCAAGGGCCGAACCGACTTGAGAAGTGGGTGGCCATCCGTCCGAGGGGGAACGCCGGCCCAGGGGGCCGGGTTCGAATCGGACCCACCCACCCGTATTCGCCCAGGGGGCGAAACCCGCGCCGACTGAGCCATCATGCGCCTGGTCTAGCCGGGGAGGGTGCCGAGCTGGCCGGCAGCCTGCTGCAGCGTGCCGTCGATCGTCTGGATGGCCTTCTGGCCCGCCTCGAAGGCGCGCAGCGAAGCCATCATGTCGACCATGGTGCGCCCGGCGTCGACGCCGGAGGCCTCGAGGTAGCCCGATTGGACCTGCCCCTTGGCGGCGCCCGCGGCCGTGCCGGTGAAGTAGGAGTCGCCCTGCTTGGTCGCGCCGGTCAGCGCGAAGTTGCCGACCTTGGCGGCATCGACGGTGCCATCGGCGTTGACCTTGACCGGCTTGCGATCGGTGCCGAGCACCGTGTTGCCGAGCTGGTCGGACAGCGTCCCGTTGGCGGCGGCCTTGAACGAGCCGTCGCGGGTGTAGCGGACGCCCTTGTCGGTCTGCACGGCGAAGTAGCCCGGCCCGGCGATGCCGAGGTCGAGCGGCTCACCGGTGTCGCGCAGCGCCTCGGGCGTGAGGTCGGTGACGCGCTTGGTGATCAGCGGGCCCTGGCCCAGCTTGCCGACGGTCTCGCCGGTCTGGGTGTTCTGCAACAGCAGGTCGGAGAACGACTGCTGCTGGGCTCGATCGGCCTTGTAACCCGGCGTCGCCGAGTTGGCGAGGTCGTTGGCGATCTGGTCCTGTCGCACCATCTCGGCAACCATGCCGGCGGCAGCGATGTAGAGCCCGCGTTCCATGCCTTCTGGAGAGTCGGCGACGCATGGGCGGACTTGAGGCGGCCAGACGACATGCGAACCTGTTGGCCGAGATGGAGGCCGTCGGAGTCAATCTGGTCCTGCTGCGGGGCTTGCTGCCCAGCCTGTCGCTGACGCCGGGGACGATGGTCACCGCCCGCGTGCTCGACGCGCGCACGCTGTCGCTGGCGGGCGTCAAGCTCGCCGCGCAGTTGCCCGAGGGCGTCGCGGCCGGGCAGGTCCTGCGCCTGCGCGTGGCCGAGACGAGCACCGATCGGATCCACCTGCGGATCGTCGAGATGCCGGGTCAGACGCAGGCCGTCGAGCAGGCGCTCGCGCCGCAGATGCCGACGTCGGCCTACCCGCTGGCGCTGCCGGGCGGCGCGGTCGCGCGGGTGTATGTCGAGGAGCGCGAAGAAGCCGAGGCTGCCAAGCGCGGGACCGGCGCGGCGCGGTCGGTCGTCGTCCGTTACGACTCGCCGACGCTGGGCCGGTTGGATATCCGCCTGGACGCGAGCTCTGCCGCCGTCCATGTCTCTGACGGCGACCCCGCGCTGCGCGTGCGCGCGGCTGCCGATCAGCTCCGCGACGCGCTCACCGAGGCCGGCGGCGCGCCGGTGCTCGTGACCGTTCATCCCCGGGCCCAGACGCTCAATGTCCAAGCCTGAGAAGGCGCGCCGCGCCGCGGCGTTGCGCTACGACAAGTCCGAGGCCGGCGCGCCGAAGGTCATCGCCGCCGGCGCCGGGCTGATCGCCGACCGCATCGTCGAGATCGCACGCGAGCAAGGCGTGCCCGTCCGCGAAGACCCCGCGCTGGCCGAGGCGCTCGCGCGCCTGGAGCTCGAGCAGGAGATCCCGTCCGAGCTCTTCGTCGCCGTCGCCGAGGTCCTCGTCTGGGCCTATGGCCTAGAGCCCAGGCGCGGCGCCATCGGCTCGTGAGCAAGGAAGCGGTGGGCGGGGCGGGACGTCAGTGGCGCTCAGTGCGAAGCGTGGGTCGCGGTGCGCGACGTGATCCGTCGGCACCGAGGGCGAAGAGTGTTGGGGTGGCGCGGCCGTGGCGGGTGTGGCTTGGCGCCTCAGCGGGCGATTCGGGTTGTGGTTCCGGGACGCCACGGGGGTGGGCCTGTTTGGCGACGCATAGCGGCCGCATACGGGCCCACGTCGTCTTGGGTGGACCATCGAGCGCCGGGTGGGCCCGTATCGGGACGTATTACGTCCGCAAACAGGCCCACCCTCCCCGGGCGTTGGCGGACGACGAGCCAGCGCCGCGAGTGCCGGCCCCGCTCGCTCTCCTCGGTGCCGGCAGACCGCGCCGCGCGCTCCGACCAACGCTTGCGCTGAGCGGCAACGACGCTCGCGCCCAAGACGTTCAGGCCGGCGACTGGCAGGTCGCGAGCAGGTCTTCGAACTCCTGGCGCGGCAGTGGCCGCGCGAAGTGGTAGCCCTGGCCGTACTCGCAGCGCAGGGCGGCGACTGCGTCGCGCTGCTCGGCGCGTTCGATGCCCTCGGCGATGACGCGCAGTCCCAGGTTGTGGGCCAAGCCGACGATCGAGCGGATGATCGCCTGGCTCTCAGGGCGCTCGATCATCGTCGCGACGAACGAGCGGTCGATCTTCAGCGTGTCGCCGGGGAAGTCATGCAGGACCGTCAGTGATGAGTAGCCGGTGCCGAAGTCGTCGAGTTGGATCGCGACGCCGAGCGTCAGGAGCTCGTCGAGCACGGCGCTGACCAGCTCAGGGTTCTCGATCAGCGTGCTCTCGGTGATCTCCAGCACGAGGTTGGCCGCCGGCAACTCGTGGTCGTGCAGCGCCGCGCGCACATGCTCGACCAGGCCGCCGTCGGTGATCTGGCGGATCGAGACGTTGACGCTCACGGTGACCTCGGCCGCGACCAGGCCACGCCGGCGCCAGTCGCTCAGCGTCTCGCACGCGCTGCGCAGGATCAGCACGCCGAGCGCGCCGATCAGCCCCGAGTCCTCGGCGACCTCGATGAACTCTGAGGGCGGGACGGGCTCGTCATCGGCCGGCCAGCGGGCGAGCGCCTCGAGGCCGTGCAGCGCGCCGCTGCCCAGGTCGATGATCGGCTGAAAGAACGTGCGCAGCCGCTGCTGCTCGATCGCGTGGCGCAGGCGCGTCTCCAGCGAGACGCGATCGACGACGCGCTGGTGCATGGACGCGTCGAAGACCTCGCAGCGCCCGCCGCCGCGCGCCTTGGCGTCATACATCGCGATGTCGGCGTTGCGGATCAGCTCGTCGGGGCTCACGCAGCCGTCGAGGTTGTGGGCGATCCCGATACTTGCCGAGACCGACAGCTCGCGGCGGTCAAAGCGCAGCGGCTGGGCGATCGCGCCCGCCACCCGGGCGGCGACGTCCAGCGCGCAGGCCGGTGTGATCGCGCCGTCGAGCAGGATCGCGAACTCGTCGCCGCCCAGGCGCGCCAGCGTGTCGCCCGGGCGCAGGACCTGGCCGACGCGGCGGGCGATCTCGATCAGGAGCCGATCGCCGGCCGCGTGGCTGAGGCTGTCGTTGACCAACTTGAAGCGGTCGATGTCGACGTAGAGCAGCCCGCACGCGTAGTTGGGGTCGCGCTCCAAATGGCGCAGGCACTGCGTCAGCCGGTCGAGGAAGAGCGCGCGGTTGGGCAGCCCGGTCAGGCTGTCGTGCAGCGCGTCGTGGATCAGCCGCTCCTGGGCCACGCGCCGGTCGGTGATGTCTGAGAGCGAGCCGGTGATGCGCCGCGGCCGGCCGTCGGTGTCGCGGGTCGTCAAGCCGCGGGTGAGCACCCAGCGCCAGCCGCCGTCGGCGTGGCGGATGCGGTGCTCGTTCTCGAAGTGCGGGCTGGTGCCCGAGAGATGCTGGTTGATCTCGCGGCGCAGGCGGCCGACGTCGTCGGGGTGGACGAGGTCGAACCAGGCGTCGGGCCGGTCGGAGGCAAACGCGTCGGCGTAGCCGAGCAGCGCCTTCCACCGGTCCGAGAAGTGCATGCTCTCGCCGACGAGGTCCCAATCCCAGATCCCATCGTTGGTGGCCTGCACGGCGACCGCGTAGCGCTCCTCGCTGCGGCGCAGGTCGACCATGACCTGGTGGTGGCGGACCGCGTAGCGGATCGTGCGCTCCAGGCTCGGCGCGTCGATCGTGCCCTTGACGAGGTAGTCGGTGACGCCGAGCTCGGAGGCCTGGACATCGACCTCGTAGTCGTCTTGACCGGTGAGGACGATCACCGGCGCGGGCGGCTCGCTGTCCCATGCGTCGCGGACGAGGTCCAGGCCGGTGCGATCCCCGAGCCGGTAGTCGACGAGGTAGAGGTCGTGGCGTGCCTCGCGGATCGCTTGTAGCGCGGGCAGGTAGCTCTGCTCCCACTCCAGCTGAAACCACCCCTCGCCGGGCACCTGCAGCATGCTGCGCGTGAGGACGAAGTCGTCTTCGTCGTCTTCGACCAGCAGGATCCGCAGCGACTCACTCCGGCGCATCGGCGCCTTCCTGGGGCAGCTCGACGAGGTCGAACCAGTAACAGGCCAGGGTCGTCATGACGTTGGCCAGCTGCTCGAAGGTGACCGGCTTGCTGACAAACGAGTTCACGCCGAGGTCGTAGGTGCGGAAGATGTCCTCCTCGGCCTTGGAGGTCGTCAACACCACGACGGGAATCCGCCGCAGCTCCGGATCGTTCTTGATCTCGGCCAGCGCCTCGCGCCCGTCCTTCTTGGGCATGTTGAGGTCCAACAGGATCAGGCCGGGGCGCGGCGCCTCGGTGCCGCCGGGCGCGTAGACGCCGGTGCCACGGAGATACTGCATCAGGTCGTCGCCGTCGACGACGAACCGCAGGTCGTTGACCAGCCGCGAGCGCCGCAGGGCGTCGGCGGTCAGGACGCGGTCGTCCTCGTCGTCGTCGGCCAGCAGGATCGTGATCGAGCGTTGGTCTCGCGAGGGGCTAGGCGAGCGCATGGGGGACCTCTTCGGACTCGGGGAACAGCGAGCTGGGCGGTGCGTCGGGGACGTCGGGCTGCTGCAGCGGCAGGCGGACGGTGAACGTCGCGCCCTCGCCCTCGCGGCCATCGGCGGTGATCGTGCCGTGATGGCGCTCGACGATCTTGCGACAGAGCGCGAGGCCGATCCCCGTGCCCGGGTAAGCGCTTGTCCCGTGCAGCCGCTCGAAGGCGCGGAAGATGCGCGTGGCGAACTGCGCGTCGAAGCCGAGGCCGTTGTCGGAGATCGTCAGCTCGGCGATGCCGTCGGCGACGGTGGCGCGCACGGTGATCTCCGGGATGACGCTGACCCCGTCCCCGCCCACCCTCTTGAACTTCAGCGCGTTGCCGAGCAGGTTCTGCAGCAGCTGGCGCATCTGCGTCGGCTCGGCCTCGATCGTCGGCAGCGGATCGATCGTCAGCTGCGCGCCGCTCTCCTCCAAGGCGATCTCGAGGTCGGCGAGCACATAGGCGACGGTCTCAGAGAGGTCGACCTCGGCAAACGGGCGGGCCTTGGTCGAGACCCGCGAGAACATCAACAAGTCGTCGATCAGCGCGCGCATCCGGCCGGCTGCGTCGCTCATCCGGCGCAGGAAGTCCTGGCCTTGCTCGCTGAGGCGGTCGCTCTCGGTCGCCGTGATCTGCGCTGCGAAGGTCTGGACCTTGCGCAGCGGCTCCTGCAGATCGTGGGAGGCGATCGACGCAAACTGCTCCAGCTCGGCATTGGAGCGCGACAGCTCGGCGGCGTGGCGCAGGAGCGCATTGGTGCTCTGCAGGTGCGCGTTGCTGTCGGTCAGCTTGTCGTTGGCGACCATCACCCGGCGCAGCAGGGCCAGGAAGCCCAGCGCGGTGAGGCCGAGCGCGGCGTAGATGATCCACGGCAGCCACTTGCGCGAGCCCGTGTTGGCGCTAAACAGCGAGGACCGCGTGGAGGTCATGACCACGCGCCAACTGCTGCCGGGCACCGGTGAGGCTACGAAGTAGCCATCGTCTCCGTAGGCGCCGTCTTTGCCGTGCTTGACCGCCGCGGCCAGACCTCGCTCGCGCACGGTGGCGCCGATCGGCTGCGTGGCATCGCGCGCGCCGATCATGGCTGCGCGGCTGTCAAGCACGTAGGCCGTGCCGCCGCGTGTCGGGACACGTCGCAGGTAGCTGGACAAGAACGTGCCGAAGAGCGCGGCCGGCGCGCCGCTGACGAGGACCCGCCGGCCGGCCTTGGTCTCGAGCGAGACGGCGAGGTCGATGGTGCCCGCGTGGACGTCGCTGAGCGCCACCGGAGCGCCGGCACGGACAGCTTGGACCGCCTGGGAGGAGAGCAGCGTGACGCGCTGGCCAGGCGTCAGCGATCGGGAGGTCGCGATGATCTGGCCGCGCTCGTCGAAGAGCACGGCGTAGGCGAGCTTGCCTTGTTTGACGGCACGGTCCAACAGGGCCGGGTCGACCGTCTGGCCGCCGTACTGCCGCTCGGCCTGTGGGGCCGCCGCGGCAGAGGAGAGGATTGCCTGCGTCAGCGCTGAGATGACCTGCGCGCGGTCCTGGAACCGCGAGATCGCACGGTCACGCAGCCCGCTCTGGCTGGCGTTGAGCTGGACCGCGAAGAGGCCCAACACGACGATGACGACCAGCGTCGCGCCGCCGATGATTGCCTGCGCCCGGTGGGCGCGTAGCTGCGACCACCGGGATCCCGTCGATGATGTCTGAGACACCCCGCCCCCCTTGTCGGGCAGTTATCTGCTGCTCGACCATATCGGCAAAGGGGCTGACGGGCTTGACCACTTTCGTCGTTTCGCGGCCCCCCGCAAGACGACGTGCAGGCGGTGCCGCTAGGCGACGGCTTGGAAGAGCGGAGCGTCGTCGTCGAGCTGCGTGCGCAGCGTCTTCTTGAGCTGGCCGTGGATCTGGCAGACGCGGGACTCCGAGACGCCGAGGATCTCGCCGATCTCGGCCAACGTCATGTTCTTGACGTAGAGCAGGACGGCAACCTCGCGCTCACGCTGGGGCAGGCGGGAGAACGCCTCGCGGAACTTGTCCTTGGCCTGCTCCTTGGCGGCCTGGTGCAGCGGGTCGGCCGACGCGTCGGTCGAGGCGATCGTGTCGATGCGCTCGATCGTCGTCTCATCATCGGAAAGGACGAGGGTGTTGAGCGAGGTGAGGTCGGACTGGGTGACCTCGTCGCGGCGCTTGCGCAGCTCGGCGACGGTGGTGCCCATCGACTCGGCCAGCTCGGGCTGGGTCGGACGGCGGCCGTGCAGCGTGGTGAACTCGTCAGCGGCGCGCTCGATGTCGCGCTCCCAGCGGCGGACGGAGCGGGGGGCCCAGTCCTGGCGGCGCAGTTCGTCGAGCACGGCGCCGTGGATGCGGGTCCAGGCGTACTGCTCGAGCGTGGCGCCCTTGGCCGGGTCGTAGCGCTCGATCGACTGGATCAGCGCCTCGAGGCCGCAGGAGATGAAGTCCTCGACCTCACAGCGGGCCGGCATCTCGCGGACCTTCTTGTAGACGATGTACTTGACCAGCGGGGCGAAGGTCAGAACCAGACGATCACGGACAGCGCGGTCGTTGGTGCGGCGGTATTCCTTCCAGAGGGCGAGGGTGTCCTCAGAGGAAAGGCGACGCTTTGAGGTTTGGGCGGTGGCGAGGCTCACGACATTGCTCCTTGGTGCGGGGGGACGCTGGAGGTATCGGTGCGGGGCCGAACCTTCCGCATCCCCGAATACCGGTACTTGACCCCTGGACATGCGGCTAGACGCCCCCTCCCCAGAACTGGTGAGGTGGCAGGTCGAACCTGCATCGAGTGCGCTCAAAGCTGTGCATGGTTGACCAAGGGGCTTGACGGGCGCGGGCCCGCGCTCGCCCGGGGGCTCGCGCGGCCTTAAGGCGAACTCGCCTGGCGGCTCGTTCGCCGGGCCAGAGGCCATGGGGAGCGCTCAACTTGGGGCTGCGGCGGTCGAATCACCGGGGTGGCGGTCCCTCCCGCCGATCCTTCCCTCCAAGGAGCACAGCACCCCTCATGGCGCTTCGCCTCGTCGCGCCGGTCGACGGACCGGCCCCCCAGACCACCGCCGTCCCGGCCACCGGTGCGGCTGCCGTCGCGCAGGTCACCAACCGCGCTGCCGTCCTGCTGGACGCCCACGACCTGGACGGCTGGCGCGCGCTCGTCGCTGCCGCCGCCGAGCTGGCCGATCATCACGACCGCTATCTCGCACGGCGCCTGCTCTTGGAGTCCGTCCTGCGCAACCGCGCAACCACCGGCGCGCAGAACGCCGAGCGGCTGCTGGCCGGTGCGATCGCCGCCGTCGAGGCGTTGGAGGACACCCCGCGCGAGCCGGTCCTGCTCAATTTCGCCGGCGTCCTGCTCTATGAGCTTGGCGCGATCGTCGCCGCCGAGGCGCTCTTCCGCGCCGCCCAGCGCCTAGACCCCGACCTCGCCGACGTCTCGGCCAACTTGCGCGAGTGCAAGCGCCGCCGCAAGCAGGGCATCACGACGCCCCAGGGCCTGCCGCCGCAGGTGCTGCGCGCGCTGCGCGACCTCGGCCCGCGCGCTCAGCGCGCCGCCCAGAAGGCTGTGCCGGCCGCTGACCAGACCGTCAGCCTCTGCATGATCGTCAAGGACGAGGAGGCGATGCTCCCGCGCTGCTCGGCCGCCGTCGCGGAGTTCGTCGACCAGCTGATCGTCGTCGACACCGGCTCGACCGACCGGACGATCGAGATCGCCGAGTCCTTCGGCGCGCAGGTCCTGCACCACGCGTGGGACGGCGACTTCGCCGCGGCCCGCAACGTCGGCCTGGACGCCGCGACCTCGGACTGGCTCATGTACCTCGATGCCGACGAGGTCCTCGTCGATGGCGACGGCCCGCGCCTGCGCGAGCTGCTCGGCCACACCTGGCGCGAGGGCATCTTCCTCACCGAGACCAACCACGTCGGCGAGCTGGAGGACGGCGCGGCCGTCCAGCACAACGCGCTGCGCCTTTTTCGCAACCGCCCCGAGTACCGCTTCGAGGGCCGCGTCCACGAGCAGTTCGCCCACAAGCTCCCGTCGCTGCCCGAGCGCATCGCCTACACGCAGGTGCGCATCGAGCACTTCGGCTACCTCGGCGCGGTCCGCGACGCCAAGGGGAAGTCGCGCCGCAACTTGGAGCTCCTGGAGCGCCAGATCGCCGAGGGCGTCGACACGCCGTTCCTGCACTTCAACCTCGGCTCCGAGCGCGCGGCTGCCGGCGACGTCGCGGGCTCGCTGGCCCACCTCTCCCGCGCCTGGGAGAAGGTCTTGGGTGATCCCGAGCGCCTGGAGCTGGGCTACTACCCGTCGCTCTGCGCGCGGCTGGTCAAGGCGCTCAACGCCAACGGCCACCATCGCGAGGCGATCGCCCAGGCCGACCAGATCCTGGCCGAGCTGGAGGGCTTCACCGATCTGGTGCTCGAGCAGGCGATGGCCTACCGCAGCCTCGGCGACACCGACGCGGCAATTGCGCACTTCGAGCGCTGCATCGGGATGGGCGATGCGCCGTCGCGCTTCAGCGCCACCGTCGGCGCCGGCACCTTCCACGCCCGCAACCTGCTCGCCGAGACCTTCATCGGCGTCGGCCGCCTGGCCGATGCCGAGGCCCAGCTCCAGCACGTGCTGGAGCACTACCCGGCCTTCATCGGTGCGGTCGAGCCCTACGCTCGCGTGCTGCTGCGCAGCGGCGTGCCGGCGGCGGAGGTCGTGGCGCGCGTCGACACGCTCGTTCCCAAGCCCACGCCCGGGCAGCGCTTCTTGCTGGCAGTCCCGTTCTATGAGCGCGGCGCTGTCGCCGAGGCGGCAGCGCAGCTGGAGGCCGTCCTGGCCGCCCAGCCCGGCGCCCACGCCGCGCGCATCGCGCTCGCCGAGGCGCAGCTGTCGGCCGGGGACCTCGCCGCGGCTGCTGCCACCGCGCTTGCGGTGCCGGCCGATGCGCCGCACGGACCCGCCGCTGCGCAGACCGCGCTCTTTGCTCGCACCGCCGGCGGTGCGCAGGCCGCACAGCTCGACGAGGCCTTCGCCTACGCCACCGCCGCCGGGACCGACCCAGCGCAGCTGGCCGTCTTTGCCGCGTGGCGTGGGGGCCAAAGCGCGCCGGCGCGAGTTCCCGCCGCAGCCGCCCCGCTGGTCGCCGTGATGCTCGAGGCGCTCGCCCGCCTGGAGGACTTCGACGGCTTCGAGCGCCTCGCCGGCATCGTCGAGCTGCTCGACCTGCCATGGCGCGAACAGCGCGAGCTGCTGGCCACCGTCTACTACCGCCGCGGCTTCTTGGAGTCGGCTGCCAACGAGTGGTTCGCTGTCGTCGAGCGCCTCGGCGGCCCCGACGAGCGCGCCCTGCTCGGCATGGCACTGCTGGCCGAGGCCCAAGGCCTGCACGAGGACGCCCGCACCCTGCGCGATGAGGCGGCGACGCTCGCGTCCACCGCCGCTTGAACCCCGATGTCCGCCGCCCACGCCTACACCTGCTGGCCCGATCCGACACTCGTTCGATCGTCCAGGCCCCTGCTCAAGGGCCTCTCTGGGGCACCGATGACGGGAGAGACAGCAGCAGTACACGGCTCACGGACGAGCCGGGCGGACTTCGAAAGGATCGAGATGGACATCGACGCGACACACCGAACCGGGGGCCTGACACGGGTCGGTCCGGATCCGGTCCGGGCCGACGAGGCTCCGGCGACCGGTGCGTTCGCGGAGGTGTTCGACTTGGCTGAGGCACGCAAGCGCCGTATGACGGGCCCCGATCGCATCCCGGACGAGGTCTGGGACGACATCACGCGCGCCGCGCAACTTGCCGATGACCTCTCGGCCCACGGCCACAGCGTGCGCTTCGACACCCATCGGCTGACCAACCGCGTCGTCGCTTCGCTGGTCGACACCGACGGACGCACGCTGCGCCCCGTCGACCTCGGCGAGATCTTCGGCAGCGACCCCGACCCCGCCTCGGCGGCCTAGGACTCCCATGGCAGGACTGCAGCTCAGCGGCCTCGTCTCCGGCATCGACACCGGGTCGATCATCACGCAGCTGATGGCGATCGAGAAGGCGCCGCGGACCAAGATCACGCTCGACCAGGACGCGACGACCAAGCGCCAGAGCCTCCTGCAGGACCTGTCGACGAAGGTCACCGCACTGAAGTCGGCCAACGACGACCTTAAGTCGGTCCTCAGCTGGCTTGACACGCAGACCGTCGAGACCGGCGACGCCTCGAAGGTCACGGTGTCGCGCACCGGCGGGGCACCACCCGGCGGCTACGACGTCGCGATCACCCAGATGGCCTCCGCCGAGCGCCAGACCTTCTCGTTCGTGAGCCCCGGCGCCGACGGCACGCTCGACATCGCCAACGCCGACGGCTCGGCGCGCACCTCGATCGCGCTGAAGGCCGGCGCGACGATCGACGACGCGGTCTCGGCGATCAACGGCTCTTCGACCTCCAAGCTCTACGCCGTCAACGTCAACGGCAGCCTCGTCCTGAGCGCCAAGACGACGGGCGACACCAGCGGCTTCACGATCACCGGTGCCGGCGTCGGCACCCAGACCGAGCGCGTTGCCGGCAAGAACGCTCAGCTCACGATCAACGACGTCGCCTACGAGCGCCAGACCAACACGATCACCGACGCGATCCCCGGCGTGCAGTTCACGCTCAAGGGCAAGACCGCGGTCGGCGGGACGGTCGGCGTGACCGTCGGGACCCCCGGGCCCGACAAGGACCTGATCGTCACCAAGGTCAAGGCGTTCGTCACGGCTTACAACGACGTGGTCAAGACCGCGCGCGCCGACCTGACCGAGAAGCCGGTCGTCAACGGCAAGACGACCGAGGACGTGCAGAAGGGCACGCTCTTCGGCGACTCCGGCCTCAATGGGATGCTGTCGCAGATGCGCTCGACGCTGTCGGCGCCGGTCATCGGGCTGACGGGCCTGACGTCGATGAGCGACATCGGCGTCTCGACCGGTGCGGCCAATAAGGGCTCGTCGATCAACCAGGACGCGCTCGACGGCCTGTTGACGGTCGACGAGACCAAGCTGCGCGCGTCGCTGGACGCAGACCCCAACGGCGTTCGCGCGCTGCTCGGCGGCGTCAGCGGTACGACGGGCTTCGGACAGACGTTCCAGGCGGTGCTGGCCAACTACCAGGGGCCCGCCGGTCTGTTGCAGTCGCGCATCCTCTCGGCGAACACCGATCTCAGCAACTTCGCGACCAAGCTCACCACGTTCGATGCTCGGATGGACGCCAAAGAGGCGCGCCTGCAGAAGCAGTTCACGGCCATGGAGGCCGCGATGTCGGCCAGCCAGTCGGCCGGCAGCCGCCTCTCGGGCCTGATCGCGTCGACGACGTCCGAATAGTCCTCAAGTCCTGCACCAAATCAGCGAATACTGAGATGTCCCCCCTCCCTCGGAAGCGAATCGCATGAACCCCTACGCCAGCCCGCAGGCCTACCGCGACTCCGCGGTGCTCACCGCGTCACCGGAGCAGCTCGTCGTGATGCTGTACGACGGTGCCGTGCGCTTCTTGCGTCAGGCCGAGGTCGCCATGAGCGAAGGCGCCTGGCTGCACAGCTTCGAGAAGCTCAGTCGCGGCGAGGCGATCCTGGACGAGCTGCTGGCCACGCTGAACATGGACACCGGCGAGATCGCCGAGCGCCTGCAGGCCATCTACATCTTCTGCAAGAAGACGCTCATCGAGTCGCGCGTGCAGCGCGACGCGGCCAAGATCGGCCAGGTCGTCGCGCTGCTGATCAACCTGCGCGAGGCGTGGGCCCGGTTGGCCGAGCAGGCCGCGGCCACGGCGCCTGCCTCGGCATGAGTGCGGCCCTGTTCAGCGCCCTCGTGGTGCTGGGCCGCGAAGAGCACGCGCTGGTGACCGACGGTCGCTGGGAAGACCTCGCCGACCTCAACGCGCGCCGTGATCGTGTCCTCGCTGCGCTGCCCGCGTCGGCGCCTGCCGAGGCGATGGACGACCTGCGCGAGGCCGCGCGCTTGCAGGCGCTGAGCGCCGCCGCCCTGCGCCACGGCATCGTCGAGACCGGCGCCGAGCTGCGCCGCGTGGGCACCTCCCGCACGGCCGTCGCCGGGTACGCCTCCGGCACCGGTGCGCTCGCACCGCGCGGCGCCTACAACCACGTCGGCTGACGGCGCGCGTCCTGTTCTGGACGCAATGTGGACGAGCACCTCAAGCGCTCGATCGTTCGGCCGAAAACCGTGAGTGGGTGGCCAAGGCCGGCGACCTTTCTCAGAGCCCAAGGACGGGCGCGTTGACCTTCCGCACGTCCTATGGATCTCTTCGACACCACCCAAATCGGCCTCGAGCGCGCCCTTTCCGGCTCCTCGGTGCGCCAGCAGGCGATCGCGCAGAACCTCGCGAACGTCAACACCCCCGGCTACCGCCGCCAGGACGTCGACTTCGCGTCGGCCCTGCACGCGGCGTGGGACCAGGGGACCGACAAGGTGGAGTCGGTCGATCCGACCGTCCAGACCGACCAGAGCGCGATAATGCGCGCCGATGGCAGCTCGGTCGACATCGACACCGAAGCGGCCGCCCAGGCCAAGAACGGCCTGCAGTACGAGGCGATCTCGGCGGTCATCAAGAGCCGCACCGCCATCCTGCGCTCCGCGATCGGCATCGGCTGATGGGTCTCTTCGACGCCATCGACGCCTCCGGCTCGGCCCTCTCGGCCGAGCGCCTGCGGATGGACGTCACCTCCGAGAACCTCGCCAACGCCCAGACGACCAAGGGCGCCGATGGCCAGCCGTACCGCCGCAAGGAGGTCGTCCTGCAACAGGCCGGAGAAACGGCCCCCACCCACCCCTCCTTCTCCTCCGTGCTGGCCTCGATGCAGGGCGCCGGTGGCGCCAAGAGCGTCAACGGCGTGCGCGTCTCCGGGATCGTCGAGGACTCCTCGGCGCTCAAGCGCCTGTATGACCCCGGCCACCCGGACGCCGACAAAGACGGCTACGTGACGATGCCCAACGTCAACACCGTCACCGAGATGACCGACTTGATCTCGTCGTCACGGGCCTATGAGGCCAACGTCACGGCGATGCAGACGGCCAAGACGATGTTCACCAAGACGCTGGACCTCCTGCGCTGATGCCGACCGTTCCCTCCATGGGCGGCATCGCAGGAATCGGACCCACCCAGCCCGGCGGCTCCGAATGGGCGATCGGTGCGCTCGATGGCACGCCGACTGCCGGCGGAGCGCCAGGCGGTCCGTCCTTCGCCAACGCGCTGGGCGATCAGCTCAGCGCGCTGCAGAAGACTCAGAACGTCGCGGCCGACGCCTCCCGCTCGCTGGCCGATGGCACGGCGACAGACCCCACCAAGGCGATCGTCGCCGTCGAACGCGCACAGCTGTCGATGCAGCTGGCGTCGCAGCTGCGCACCAAGGGCGTCGAAGCGCTCCAGGACCTCCTCCACACCCAGGTTTAGCCGCACACCTCCGACCCGGAGCCCCTCCCTCCAATGGCTCTCATCAACTCCATGTCCATGCGCGGCAAGCTCACGCTCGCCGCCTGCGCCCTCGGCTTCCTCGCCGCGGCGGTGTTCATCGTCAAGATGGCCGGCGCGCCGTCCTACACGACGGTGATGACCGGCGTCGACCCCGCCAAGACCTCGCAGATCACCACCGCGCTGACCGCGGCGGGCGTCCCCTTCGAGCTGCAGAACGGCGGCACGGCGGTGGGTGTCCAGAAGGGCAAGGAGACCGCGGCCAACGTCGCGCTGGCATCTAAGGGCCTGAACTCGGGCACCACGCAGCCGGGCTTCGAGATCCTCGACAAGCAGAAGCTGGGCGCCTCCAGCCAGCAGCAGCAGATCGCCTACCAGCGCGGCCTCGAAGGCACGATCGCCAACACGATCGGCCAGATCGACGGCGCCGGCGGCGCCCAGGTCCACCTCACGCTGGGCCAGGACAACCTCTTTGCCGACGAGTCGCAGCCCGCGACCGCGGCTGTGCTGTTGCCCCAGGACGCGAGCGGGATGGACCCTGCCTCGGTCAAGGGCATCGCCAACCTCGTGGCCGCCTCGGTCCCCGCGCTGAAGGCCTCCTCGGTGACGATCACCGATGGCTCCGGCGCGATGCTGTGGCCCTCGGGCGGCGGCGCGGGCGGTGGCGGTGGCGTTGACGGCCTGCCGAGCAAGACCGCGGCCGAGGCCAAGTACAACGCTTCCTCGGAGGCCAGCCTGCAGTCGATGCTCGACCGCACGCTGGGCCAGGACAAGGCGCAGGTCGTCGTGCACTCCGACCTCAACGTCGACAAGATCGACGAGCAGGCGCTGACCTACACGGGCAAGACCGTCCCGCTGACCGAGAAGACGACGACCGAGTCGTTGAAGGGCAGCGGTAGCACGTCGAGCGGCCCCTCCGGCACGGCGAGCAACCTGCCCAGCTACGCGGCCAACGCCACGGGCGGCAGCGGTACCAACAACTACAAGAACACCACGACCGACAAGACCAACGGCGCCGACAAGACCATCACCAAGACCCAGAAGGCGACCGGTGCGGTCAACCGCCTCGACGTCGCGGTGCTCTTGGACAAGTCGGTCAAGCTCACCGCCGACCAGGAGACGGCGCTGAAGGCCAGCATCGCCTCTGCTGCCGGGTTGCAGGTCGCTGAGCGCAAGGACACGTTGAGCATCACCAAGGACCTGGCGTTCGCCAAGGTGCCGACCACGGCCGCCAAGGCCGGCCCGATCCCGGCGGCTGCCGCCGGCATCCTCAAGGGCGTCGGCATCGGCCTCGGTGCGCTGCTGTTCCTCTTCTTCGTCACGCGCCACCTGCGCAAGCGCGAGCGGGGCGAGCTCATCGACGAGCCGTCGTGGCTGCGGACCCTAGAGGCCGCGCAGCCCAAGGAGCTCATGCCGATGCCGGATCTCTCCGGCGCCGGCGCGGGGGCCGCTGAGGTCTCGATCGCCAACGCCGACCCACGGCGCCAGCAGCTCGACTCGATCATCCAGGGTGAGCCCGAGCGCGTCGCCGCGCATCTGCGCTCCTGGATCACCGAGGACAGCAAGTGAGCGTGGTCGCCCGCACCGGCTCGGCGGGCCTGACCGGTCGCCAGAAGGCCGCGGTCTTCCTCATCACGATCGGCAGCGCCCGCGCCGCCGAGGTGCTGAAGTTCCTCAGCGAGCGCGAGATCGAGGCGCTCTCGTCGGAGATGGCGTCGCTCTGGCGCGTCAAGGCCGAGACGGCCGATGCCGTCGTCCAAGAGCTCGCCGAGCGCTTCGACGGCAACAACGAGTTCGCCGTCGGCGGCCCCGAGTTCGCCCGCGAGGTCCTCGAGCATCTGCTCGGCCCGCAGCGTGCCGAGGAGATCCTCGGCCAGATCACCTCGACCGCCGAGCTGCGCCCGTTTGACTTCCTGCGCCGCACCCCGCCGGAGCAGATCGCGACCTTCCTGGCCGACGAGGCGCCACAGACGATCGCGCTGGTCGTCGCCTCGCTGCACACGACGCTGGGCGCCAGCGTGCTCGGCGCGCTGCCGCCCGAGACCCAAGCCAACGTCGCGATGCGCATCGCGACAATGGAGGACACCAACCCGGGCGTCGTCGAGGACGTCGAGCGCGGGCTGCGAATGAAGCTCTCCAACGTCCTGACCCAGGAGTTCTCCCAGGCCGGTGGCGTCGACTCGCTCGCCGAGCTGCTCAACCGTGCCGGGCGCTCGACCGAGCGCACCGTGCTGGAGGCGATCGCCGAGACCGACGGTGAGCTGGCCGACGAGATCCGCCAGAAGCTCTTTACCTTCGACGACATCGTGGTCCTCACCGATCGCGATATCCAGCTGCTGCTGCGTGAGGTCGACCAGAAGGACCTCGGGCTGGCGCTGCGCGGCGTCACCGAAGAGGTCAAGGACACCATCTTCCGCAACATGTCCACGCGCGGCGCCGAGATGCTCCAGGAGGACCTGGACACCGCCCAGCCGCAGCGCCGGTCGGTCGTCGAGGAGGCCCAGAGCCGCATCGTCGGCGCGATCCGCCGCCTCGAGGATGCCGGTGCCATCACGCTCGGTCGCGGTGGCGAGGACGGCGGGGACTCCGAGGACGACATCATCTGATGGAGGCCTTCGAGCTTCCCACCCTGGAGCCGCCGCCCGGGCTGCGCGCCTACGCGGCGCCGGCCGTGGCCGAGCCCGCGATCGACGTGGAGGCCGAGGCGCGCGCGGCGCGCGAGGCCGGCCATGAGGCGGGCTTTCAGGCCGGGCTTTTGGAGGCCCAGGCGCAGATGGCCGCGGGTGTCGCAGCGCTGGCTGCCGCGGTTGCGGAGCTCGCCGCCGAGCGTGAGCGCGTGTCGAGCGCCGTTGAGGCCGCCGCCGTCGAGCTGGGGCTGCGCATCGCCGAGCAGGCGCTGGGCGCCGCCGTCGAGGTCCGGCCCGAGGCCGTCGTCGACGTCGTCCGCGGCGCGCTGCGCCGGCTGGTCGAGCGCGACCGGGTCACGATCTTGGTCAACCCCGAGGACCTCGACTTGGTCCGCGGCGCCTCTGATGCGTTGATGGCCGAGCTCGGTGGGATCGAGCATTGCGATGTGCAGGCCGAGCGCCGGGTGGCGCGCGGTGGCGCGATCGTCCGCACGGTCGAGGGCGAGGTCGACGCCACGCTGGCGACCAAGCTCGCGCGCGCGCGCGAGACCCTCCTAGAAGAGCTGCGCGGCTGATGGCCGAACTTGTGATGGAGCAGGGCGGCGCCGTCCTGGCGCCCGAGGCGGCGGTCGTCGAGCGGCTGGTGGACTTCGGTCGCGCCGTCTCGCGCGCCGACCTGCACCGTCGCCACGGCCGCGTCATGGACTTGATCGGGCTGATCGTCGAGGCGACCGGTCTGGAAGCCGAAGTGGGGGAGGTCTGCGAGGTCCGCACGGGCCGCGACCCCGTCACCGGCGGCTGGACGACAATCGGCGCCGAGGTCGTGGGCTTTCGCTCGGGTCGCACGCTGCTGATGCCGCTTGGTGAGATGCACGGCATCGGGCCCGGCGACATCGTCACCGCGACCGGCCAGAAGGTCTCGGTTGCGATCGGCTCCGAGCTGCTCGGGCGTGTTCTCGATGGTCTCGGCAACCCGATCGACGGCGGCCCGTCGTTGGAGGCGCTGGCCCAGCGCCCGATCGTCGGCTCGCCACCCTCTCCTCTGGGGCGCCCGCGGATTACCGACCGCGTGACGCTCGGCGTCCGTGCGCTCGACTCGCTCGTGCCCTGCGGTCGCGGTCAGCGCTTGGGCATCTTCGCCGGCTCGGGTGTCGGCAAGTCGTCACTGTTGGGCATGATCGCGCGGTCGACGTCGGCCGACATCAACGTCATCTGCCTCGTCGGCGAGCGTGGTCGCGAGGTCAAGGAGTTCATCGACCGCGACCTCGGGCCCGCGATCTCGCGCTCGGTGGTTGTCGTCGCGACCTCCGATCAGCCGGCGCTTGTGCGCATCAAGGCGGCGCTGGCGGCCACGACGATCGCCGAGCACTTCCGCGACCAGGGCGCCGACGTCATGTTGATGATGGACTCGGTGACCCGCTTTGCCATGGCCCAGCGCGAAGTGGGTCTGGCGATCGGCGAGCCGCCCGCCACGCGCGGCTACACGCCGTCGGTCTTCGCGCTGCTGCCCAAGCTCCTGGAGCGGTCGGGCACCAGCCCGGACGGGTCGATCACCGCGTTGTACACCGTCTTGGTCGACGGCGATGACATGAACGAGCCGGTCGCCGACTCCGTGCGGTCGATCCTCGACGGCCACATCGTCTTGACGCGCGAGCTCGCCCATGCCGGCCACTACCCGGCGATCGACGTCTTGCAGTCGGTGTCGCGCCTGGAGCGCGAGATCGGCTCGCCCGACGTCCTGGAGGGCGCGACGCAGCTGCGCTCGCTGCTCGCTGCCTACCGCGACAAGCGCGATCTGATCGCGATCGGCGCCTACGAGCGTGGCAGCGATCCGCTGACCGACAAGGCCATTGATTTGAAGGACGCGATCGACGGCTTCCTCAAGCAGAAGCCCGATGAGGCGGTGCCCGGTCCGGACTCCGATGACCAGCTGCTGCGCACCGTTGGCGTCATCGGCTCCACGGTCGGCGAGCTCGCTGCCGGAATGGGCGATCCGCAGCTGGGCGAGATGCCGGGCCTTGAGCGCGTCACGCCGACCGGCCCGTCCGCCATCCCACCCCTGAACCTCGCGGTCTAGCGCACTGCTCCGACAGTCGTCCAGCGCGCTCAACAGACCCCCGAACCGACCGACGAACCAGAACGAGATGTCACGGCCTTTCCGATTCGGCCTTCAACGGGTGCGCGAGATTCGTGCGCACGATGAGGACCAGGCGAAGGAGCGCTTCGCGGCCAGCCTCAACGAGCGCGTGCGCGGTGAGGCTGTGCTGCGTGCCGCCGAGGCGCGTCTGCGCGACGCGCAGAGTGGGGTGGGTGGGGGCAGTCTCCAGGGCCTCGGTCCGTTGACTGGAGCTGCGCTGGTCTCCCGCCAAGCATGGGTCGATCGTCTGCGCAACGACCGCGCCGACGCCGCGCTGCGGATGAACAGCTATGACAACGAGCTGGCGCGCCGTCGCGTCGAGCTGACCGATGCCAGCCGTGCGCGCGAGGTGCTCGACAAGCTCGAGACGCGCCAGCGCGAGGCACACCGCCAGGCCGGCGAGCGCGTGGCCAACGCCGAGCTCGACGAGATGGGCCTGCGCGCCCACGCGCGCCGGAGCGCCGCATGAGCGTCGAGCTGATCGGCGCGCGCGTTGCTGAGATCCAGCAGCAGATCGCGACCTTCAACGGGCAGGGCGCGGCGACGCCGTCCACCAGCTTTGCGTCCCAGCTGGCCAGTGCGCAGTCCAGCGCGGGCGCGAGCGCGACCACGGGGGGCGCTGCTGCGGTCCCGACCACGCTCGGGGGCGGCGCGGCCACGCCTTACGACGCGCAGATCACGGCCTCGGCCACCAAGTACGGCATCGACCCCGCGCTGCTCAAGGGCCTCATCCGCCAGGAGTCCAACTTCAACCCATCGGCGCGCTCCGGCGCCGGCGCGCAGGGCCTGACCCAGCTGATGCCGGGCACCGCCTCCTCGCTGGGCGTTACCGACGCGAGCGACCCAGCGCAGGCCATCGACGGCGGCGCCAAGTACCTCAAGCAGCAACTCGATCGCTTCGGCGGCGACGTCTCCAAGGCGCTGGCTGCCTACAACGCAGGCCCGGGCGCGGTCGCGAAGTTCGGCGGCGTGCCGCCGTATGCCGAGACCCAGAATTACGTACAGAAGGTGCTCGGCTACGCGGCGGAATATGGCGCTGGCGCTGGCGCCCCCGCCGCTGCGGCGACGCCCGCCGTTCCGACCTCCGCCGTTCCGGTGACGACCACCCCTGTCTCGGCCACAAGCGTGCTTGCGAGCACCGACGCCGACAGCTCCTCCTCGGGCGCCCTGGACTACAGCACCCTCTGATGTCACCGCTCTCCATCACCCCGCCGACCAAGCCATCGGCCCCGCCGGCGCCCAGAAGCGCCAGTCCACCGCCAGGAGCGGCGAACGACTTCGCCGCCCTCCTGGACCAGACCTCGGCCCGGACCGCACCTGCGGAAGGCCCCAAGAACCGCCCCGCCCAGGCGGAGCCGCGCCGCCACGACGCTGCGGCACCCAAGGACGACAACAAGGGCGACGCTGCGACCGACGCGCAGGCGGCAACCGCCGCGGGGCAAGCGCAGCCGCAGGCCGCCGCCGAAGGCAAGCCTGTCGAGGGGGCACGGGATCAGCGCCAGCCCGCTGCCGGTGATCCCGCCGCGACCGCCGCCGATCCGGCTGCTCCTGGTGCCACGCTGGCCGCCGACCAGTCCGCTACCGCGGCTGTGGTGCCGACCGCTGCCCCGGCGCCCGGCACGACGATCCCCGTTGCCGGCACCGCCGCCGCGATCGTCGCGTCCGCGGCGACTCAGGCGGCCGCCGCCGCGCCGACCGCGCAGCTTGGCTCAGCGGACCCAGCGACCGTCGGCGACGCCGCCGCCACACCCGCCGGCAAGCTCCAGATTCCCGCCGAGCTGCTCAACGCCAAAGGCGGGCAGACCAAGGACTTCCAGCACGGCGATCAGCCCCGGGGCGATCTACCGCCGGCTCCAACGCTGCCGCCGACCGCCGATGTGGCTGCTGCACCCACGCCTGCGGCCAGTGCCGCTGCGCCGACCCCGGTGCCCACAGTCGACCCCGGCGTCGCACCGGCACCGGCGCCGGCGGCGACCACCCAAGCCCAGCCCGCCGCCGCACCTCCGGCTGCCGCCGTGCCAGTCGCCAACGCCGCGCCCCAGCTTTCCCGCGCCTCCGTCCTGCAGACCGCCGAGCGCGTCCAAGAGCTCGTGCGCATCGCCACCACCCGCGCCGGCAATGCGCGAGCGGTGTTGCAGCTGCGCCCAGCCGAGCTCGGTCAGGTCGATGTGCACTTGCGCACCACGCGCAACGGGCTGGTGGCGACGATCGCCGCCCACGAGCAGGTCGGCCACGACGCCCTCCAGCAGGCGGGCAACGAGCTGCGCCGGACGCTGGAGGACAAGGGCGTGCAGCTGCACAGCCTCGACCTGCAGCTCGGCGCCGGCGACAACGGCTTCACCAACCAAGGCGACGCACGCGAGGCCAACTCAGGCCGCCGCGGCGCTGCCGCATCGCACAACCTCGGCACCGACGACCCCGTCGCCGAGGTCGAGCTGACCCTTACCCACGCCCCGTCGACGCCCGCAGGCGTGCTCGTCGACATCCAGGCCTGACCCCGCAGGACCGAGAGGACGGATCCTCATGTCAAGCACCACCGGCATCACCAACACCTACACCAACCCGGCCTACACCAAGGGCGACACGTCGCCCAGCTCGTCGCTGGACAAGAACGGGTTCCTGAAGATGCTCACCGAGCAGATGCGCAATCAGGACCCGACGTCGGGCCAGGACCCCAACCAGTACTTCCAGACGATCTCGCAGATGACGAGCGTCGAGCAGCTGACCAACCTCGCGACGTCGACCACGGCCGCGCTGTCGCGCCAGAAGGACACCAACGCGACGCAGCTGATCGGCAAGACGGTCACCTACCCCGGCAAGGACGGCCTGCCCGTCACCGGCCTGGTCGAGAGCGTGCAGCTGTCGGCCAAGACCGGTCCGTCGCTGACGGTCGCCGGTGTCGCGGGCGTCGATCCCGATCTCGTCAACAACGTCAAGTAATCCGATGAGCGGTTCGTTCAACCCAGCACTCGTCCCGCCCGGCGTCTCCGCGCCGTCGCAGGTCGGTGCACGGACCCAACCGGTCCGGCCATCCGTCCAGACGCCTCAAGGACCGGCGTTCGCGGACGTTCTTAGGGACACGGCGGGCACGAAGCCCGTCACGTTCAGCAAGCACGCCGTCCAGCGCCTGGAGCGCCGCAACCTCCCCGTCGATCAGACGGTGTTGCAGCGTCTTCAGGACGGGGTCGATCGTGCCGCGGGCAAAGGTGCTCGCGACGCGGTGGTCCTCGTGGACGACACAGCATTTGTGGTCTCGGTCTCCAACCGCACGGTCGTCACGGCCGTCGGGCGCGACCAGATGAAGGACCACGTGTTTACGAACATCGATAGCGCCGTCATCGCCTAGCGCGACGACGAACGCGGCAGGACGCCAACTACCAACACCCGGCTGGACCCCACTTGGGGAAGCCGGAGGACCTCACAGGAGCCTCCACATGATTCGCGGCATGTACTCGGCCATCTCCGGCCTGCGCACCCACCAGACGATGCTCGACGTGGTGAGCAACAACCTCGCCAACGTCAACACCGTCGGCTATAAGTCCTCACGCGTGACGTTTAAGGACCAGCTGCAGCAGACCCTCTACGGCGGCTCCGCCGAGGGTCCCAACACCGGCGGCACGAACTCGGCCCAGGTCGGCCTCGGCGTGCAGCTCGGCTCGATCGACGCCGTGATGAGCGATGGCTCGATGCAGAACACCGGCACCCCGCTGGACGTCGCGATCCAGGGCGACGGCTTCTTCCGCGTCGGCATCGGCGACCCGTCGACGACGCCGGTCACGATGCCGACCGAGATGAACTACACCCGCGCGGGCAACTTCATCCGCAACGACCAGGGCTACCTGACCACCCCCGAGGGCTTCTACGTCATGGGTCGCGACACGACCACGACGCCGGCCTCCGACACCTTCATCCAGATCCCGGACAACGCCTCCGGCGTGGCCGTCGGCACCAACGGCGACGTTAGCTACGTCCCGTCCGGCGGCGGCCCGCGCACGACGGCCGGCACGATCAGTCTCGCCAAGTTCCCCAATCAAGAAGGCCTGCTGCGCCTCTCGGGCAACCGTTGGGCGGCGCACCCGTCGGCGGGCGCCGAGCAGGTCGGCACGCCGGACGGCACGACCTACGGCCAGACGATCGGTGGCACGTTGGAGATGTCCAACGTCGACCTCGCGTCGGAGTTCACCAGCATGATCGTCGCCCAGCGCGGCTTCCAAGCCAACTCGAAGGTCATCTCGACGTCTGACGAGATGCTCCAAGAGCTGGTCAACCTCAAGCGCTAGCCGCGACCTCTGAGCTGCGTCACGGCACGGCCGCCCGCGCGAGCGCGGAGGGCGTTCGCTCGGGCGGGCGTGACGTGACGCAGCTGATTTCAAGCCCTTAGGAGCACCCATGATCGAGCTGCACAAGCTCTCGCACGGGCGGGAGCCGTTTCACCTCAACTGCGACCTGATCGAGCGCGTCGACGCGTCTCCCGACTGCCACGTCACGTTGACGACGGGCCAGCGGATCGCCGTCTGCGAGTCGGTCGACGAGGTCATCGCGAAGATCCGCGCGTGGCGCGTCGACGTGCTGACGCAATCGCTGCGCCTGTCGCGCTAAATCGCGCGCCCAGTCTGCTCTCAAGCGCCCCTCTGCCCGGTCGATCACCGGGAAAGACCGTCTTCCCATTGGAGTACGCATGCCTGAAGAGCCCCTCCAGCGGCAGCTCGTCGTCTTCTCCCTCGGAGACGAGGAATACGCGCTGCCGATCACGCAGGTCCACGAGATCATCCGCTACACCGAGCCGCGCTCGGTGGCTTCGACGGATCCCAGCGTGCGCGGCGTGATCTCGTTGCGGGGCAAGATCCTCCCGGTCTATGACCTGGCCACCCGCCTCGGCGTCGAGCATGCCGCCGAGGTCAGCGAGGCCAAGATCGTCATCGTTGAGACCGCCCACGACATGGCCGGCGTCATCGTCGACGACGTCGAAGAGGTCATCACCCTCGACGCCGAGCAGATCGGCGAGGCGCCGAGTGCCGGCGGCCGCGCCATCGACGGCATCGCCAAGATCGATGACCGCCTCGTGGTCCTCCTCGATCCCGAGGGGATCGTGGGTGCAGTTGCTCCAGCCGTCGACGGGGCGGCCGGGTCCGATCCCGCCGACGAGCTGCGGACCGCCGCATAAAGGCCGGAGATCGCGAATCCCTCCCGTGCTCGCCGCTGCCCGCACCCCAAAGCCGTCCCGGATCCTCGTCGCCGACGACTCCACGTTCATGCGCCGCGTGCTCACGCAGGCGTTGGTCGATGCGGGGTTCGACGTCGTGGGCGAGGCCGCCGATGGCGACGAGGCGCTCGCGCTCTACCGCGAGCTGCGCCCCGACGCCATGACGCTCGACCTCGCCATGCCCGGCATGGACGGGATCGGCGTGCTGCGCGCCCTGCGCGGTGAGCACTCGTCGCTGCCGGTCGTGGTCGTCTCGGCGTTCTCACCGGCGCACGGCGCCCGCGCCGTCGACGCGCTGGCCGAGGGTGCCTTCGACCTGGTGGCCAAGCCCGTCTTCGGCGAGCCGTTGGAGCAGTTCGTCGTCGCGCTGCGCGACAAGGTCACCGCGGCCGCCGCATCCGTCTCGACCCCCGTCGCGCCCCTGCGACGGCGCACGCCGCTCTCGGCTGCGCCGGCCGTGGCGCGCCTGCGCGCCCGTCGCGCACCGGACGCCGCCAAGAAGGTCGTGCTGATCGCCACCTCGACCGGCGGCCCGCGGGCCCTGGCGCGGCTGATCCCGGCGCTGCCGTCGCCGTTGGGTGCCGGCGGGCTGATCATCCAGCACATGCCAGAGGGCTTCACCGCCTCGCTGGCCGACCGGCTGGACCGCAGCTCCAAGCTCAAGGTGGTCGAGGCCGCCGGTGGCGAGACGCTGCGTCCCGACACCTTGCTGCTGGCGGCGGGAGGCCGGCACCTGCGCCTCAGTGACGGCGGCGTGGCACGGCTTAGCGACGACGCGGCCATCGGCGGCCTGCGGCCGCGCGCCGACCTCACGATCTCAGACGCCGCCAAGCTGTACGGCGATCGCCTGCTGCTGGTCGTCATGACCGGCATGGGCAAGGACGGCCTCGACGGTGCCCGCGAAGTGCGGGCCCATAGCGGCCGGATCCTGGCCGAGGCCGAGTCCAGCTGCACCGTCTACGGCATGCCTCGCGCGATCGTCGAAGCGCAGCTGGCCGACGTCGTCGTCCCGCTCTCAGAGCTCGCCGAGGCCATCGCTGCGGAGATGGGCTCATGACCACCGCGACCTCCAGCGCTGCCCTGCGTCGCGGCGCCGGCGACGAGTACGTGACGTTCTGCAACGCGCTGCGCCACGTCTGCGGCATCGACTTGTTGCAGTACAAGCGCGGCCAGATGGAGCGGCGCATCCGCTCGTTCGCCGTGACGCGCGGTGCCACCGACCTTGCCTCCTACGCCACGACGTTGCGGACCGACAAGGAGGAGCTGGAGAAGTTCCTCGATCGCGTGACGATCAACGTCTCGCGCTTGTGGCGCAACCCGGAGCAGTGGGAGACGCTGGAGCAGCAGATCCTCCCCGACCTCGCCGCGACGGCGCGCCACGGCAACCGCCTACGCGCCTGGTCGGCCGGCTGCTCGTACGGCGCCGAGGCCTACACCTTGGCCGCGATCGCGCGCCGCACCATCCCGCATGCCGTGGTCTCGATCCTGGGCACCGACATCGACGCCCGCATGGTCCGGCGCGCCCGGACCGGCGTCTTCACGATCGAGGATGCCCGCGACGCGCCGACCGCGACGCTAGCCGGCCACTTCGAGCTGACCGACGGCCGCTGGCACGCCTCCGAGGAGCTCAAGCGGCTCGTGCGCTTCGAGCAGGGCGACCTGCTGACGATCACCCCGCTGGCAGAGGCCTACGACCTCGTGCTGTGCCGCAACACCGTCATCTACTTCAACGAAGACGTGCGCGACGCCCTTCACGGCCGGCTGGCCGCGAGCCTGCGCACGGGCGGTCGCCTGGTCGTCGGCGCCACCGAGCGCGTCTCAGAGGCCGCCCGCCACGGCCTCGCACCTGAGTCCCCGTTCGTCTACCGGAAGCGCTGATGGACACCTCCGACTACCTTCCGATGTTCCTGGCCGAGTGCCGGGAGAACCTCCAGGAGCTCAACCTCGCTGTTGTCCGCCTTGAGGAGGCGCCTGAGGATCGCGAGACCGTCGACGCGATCTTCCGCATCGCCCACTCCTTGAAGGGCATGGCCGCGACCATGGGCTACGAGGGCATGGCGACTCTCACGCACAAGATGGAGGACGTCTTCGAGCTGCTGCGCCAGCGCGGAACGGGCCTGACCGGCGCGGTCGTCGATGTCGTGCTCGCCTGCCTCGACGCGCTCTCCGGCGCGGTGGACACCATCGAATCCGACGGCGTCGAGCGCTTCGACCCGGCAGAGCTCGTCGAGCGCCTCGGCGGGCTCGTCCGCGGCCGCGACGATCGCGACGCGGTCGAGCCGGAGCCGGAGGTGCCTCCGGCCAAGCTCGCGCCGGTCGGCGACGGGCACACGGTGTTGGAGATCCAGGCCGCGCTGGCGCCTGACGCGCAAATGCCGGCCGTGCGCGCCTTCCAGGTGCTGGCCACCGTCGCCGAGCACGGCGAGGTGCTGCGCTCGACCCCGGCCGAAGACGAGGTCGACGGCTTCACCGGCCACATCATCGAGGTGCTGCTGGCCACCGACCAGTCGGCCGACGAGGTCGCCGTCGCCGTGCGCGCGGTGCCCGACGTCGGCGATGCCCGCGTCGTCGAGGCCACCGCCGAGCCGGTCGCCGAGCCTGCGCCGCTGGCCGCCGTCGAGGAGGACGGCTTGGAGCAGATGCCGGCCGGGCGGGTGGGTCCGGTTCCGGTTCCCGTGAGCGCGCCGGCGGCCAAGAAGGGCAGCCAGCACCGCACCGTCCGCGTTGACGCCGCGCGCCTGGACCAGCTCATGCACCTGATGGGCGAGCTGGTCGTGCAGCGCACGCATGTCGAGGCGCTGTCGGCCGAGGCCAACGTCCCGGGCCTCAGTCAGGCGATGCAGGAGCTCACGCGCTCCTCGCACGCGCTGCAGGCCATGGTCATGCAGATCCGCATGATCCCGGTCGACGCCGTCTTCACGCGCTTCCCGCGACTGGTCCGCGACGTCGCGACGCGCCTGGGCAAGCAGGTCGAGCTCGACCTCGTCGGCAAGGAGACCGAGCTGGACCGCACGGTCGTCGACGCGATCGGCGACCCGCTCGTGCACCTGATCCGCAACGCGCTCGACCACGGCCTCGAGGCGCCCGCCGACCGCGTCGCGGCCGGCAAGTCGCCGACCGGCAAGCTCACGATCGCTGCCCGCCACGCCGGCGGCTCGATCGCGATCACGGTCTCTGACGACGGCCACGGCATCAACCCGCAGAAGGTCGCCGAGGTCGCCGTCGCACGCGGGCTGATCACGCGCGAGCAGGCGCAGCTGATCGACATGCGCGCCGCCATCGAGCTGCTCTTCGCGCCGGGCTTCTCCACCGCGGCCGAGGTCGGCGACCTGTCCGGGCGCGGCGTCGGGATGGACGCGGTCCGCGACAAGGTCCGCGAGCTCGGCGGCGAGGTGACGGTCACGTCCGTCCCGGGCGAGGGCACCGTCAACGAGATCCGCCTGCCGCTCACGCTGGCGATCATGTCCGCCTTGGTCGTCCAAGCCGGCGGTCAGCCGTTCGGGATCCCGCTGGCGCGCGTTGAGCGCACGATGCGCATCGACGATCACCCGGTCCGGTCGGTCGCGGGCGCCAAGATGCTCGTGCTCGCCGACGAGGCGCTGCCGCTGCGGCGCGGCGTCGACGTCTTCGGCGGTTCTGCCGGCAACGCAGCGGACGCCGAAGCACTCGACACCCACGTGGTGATCGTGCGCGGCACCGACGGCGCCGTGGCGCTTTCGGTCTCCAAGCTCATCGGCCAGCGCGAGCTGGTCACCCGCCCGCTGCCGGCCAATGTCGGCCAGGAGGCCGCGGTCTCCGGCGCGGCGGTGCTCTCCAACGGCGACATCGTGCTGCTGGCCGATTGCGACGCATTGACCCTGAACACCAACCCGGCGTTGTCCGTGGCTGAGCGCGTGGCTGCGCTCGGCGCGGCTGTCTGACGATCTGTAGGGAAGCCATGAACGCATTCACCGACATGCAGCTCGACGCCCTGCGCGAGCTCGCCAACATCGGCTCCGGCAACGCCGGCACCGCGCTGAGCTCGATGCTCGGCAAGGTCGTCGACATCTCGGTGCCGACCGCGGCCGCCCTGCCGCTGGCCGAGGCCGTCGCCATCGCCGGCGCGCCCGAGGACCTGCGCCACGGCGTCGTCGTCCCGGTCGTCGGTGACTTCGAGGCAATCGTCTTGCTGCTCTTCCCCGATCCCGACGCGCGTGCGTTGTGCGGTATCTACGGCCTGGAGCCCTCGACGCCCGACGGCCGGTCGATGCTCGGCGAGGTCGGCAACATCCTCGGGACCAACTACATCAACGTGCTCGCCCAGATGGTCGGCATGGTGATGGAGCCGACGCCTCCGCAGGTCGTCGAGGACATGCTCGGCGCGATCCTCTCCTCGGTCCTGCTCGGTCGCGGGGAAGACATCGAGGAGGCGCTGATCCTCGACTCCAACTTGATGGTCGAAGACGAGCAGTGCTCGCTGTCCTTCTTGCTGCTGCCCGACCACGGCGGCATCCGTCAACTCCTGGAGCGGTTGGGCCTGTAGATGGAGACCGTCGTCCACATGGGCGAGGCGTTTGTCTCCAGCACCGCCGGCGACACGCTGGCGTGCATCGGGCTGGGCTCGTGCATCGGGCTGACGCTGGTCGATCGGCTGCGCGGCATCGCCGGCGTGGCGCACGTGATGCTGCCGGCAGCCACGCAGCCCGATCCGCCGCTGCCGCACAAGTACGCCGATCTCGCGGTCCCGTCGTTGATCAACCTCGTGCTGGCCAGCGGCGCTCGGCGCACACGCCTGGAGGCGTCACTGGTCGGCGGTGCCGCCATGTTCCAGTTCGGCGGTGGCAGCGGCCAGGAGATCGGACAGCGCAACATCGCGGCCGTCACGCGCCTGGTCGAGGCGGCCCGGATCCCGATCCGCGCCGCCGAGCTCGGCGGCAACAAGGGTCGCACGCTGCGCGTCCACGTCGGCGCAGATATCTCCATCACCGTCCGGGAGGCCGGAGGCCGCGAGCAGCGGCTCCTCGGCGGGCCGGCGGGCACCGAGTCAAAGGTCGTATACGCATGAGCGGGTTCTTGGACGCCAACGAGATCGAGAAGCTCTTCGAGCGGGCCAGCGAGGGCAACCTGCCGGTCGACGCCGACAGCCGCCCGGGCCGTCGCGCGCGCTGGTTGCGCACGGTCGACTTCACCCGGCCGACGAAGTTCACCACCGACCAGGAGCGGCGGATCCGCCGTGCGATGGACACGTTCATCGAGCGCTCCGCCACGCGCCTGGTCGCCGAGCACCGCACCGCGATCGAGCTCGAGGTCATCGACGTCGGGCAGTTCACGTGGACCAACGCGTTCGCGCAGCTTCCCGACCACTCCGTTCACGTCCAGATCGACACGGCACCGCACAAGGGCCGCATGCTGCTGAGCGCCGAGCTGCCGGTCGTCCTGGTCGCGCTGGAGCGGATGCTCGGCGGTCGGCCCGACACCGCCTCGCGCGATCGCGAGCTGACCGACATCGACCTGATGGTCGTCCAACGCATGTTCGGCACCATCGTCGAGGCGCTCTCCTCGGTCTGGTACGAGGTCTCGGAGATGACCCTGGAGGTCGCCGAGGTCGACACCCAGGCCGAGACGGTCCAGGTCGCCTCGGGCTCCGAGCCGACCCTCGTCCTCACGCTGGAAGCGCGCCTCGATGGCCTGTCGTCGACGATGGCGCTGCTGATTCCCTACGCGGCGATCGCGCCGGTCGCGTCGGCCTTCTCGCGCCATGACGAGGAGTCCACGACGCGCGACCCGGTCGTCGCCGCGGCCGTCAACGAGGGCCTCAGCCACGTCGAGGTCTCGCTGCGCGCCGAGGTGGCCGACACGCAGCTGACGCTCGCCGAGATCCTCGCCCTGGCGCCCGGCGATGTCATCCGCCTCGATGCCGACGCCGACACCGAGCTGACGCTCTTTGCCGACCGCACGCCCGTGCACCACGCGCGCGGCGGTCGCAGCGGCAAGAACCGCGCCGTTCAGATCACCGGTCCCGTTCAGGAGAAGCCCTAATGAATGCCGAACAGGCCCTTCTGCGCCTCGGCGCCTCGACCGCCGAGGCCGTCCAGGGCGTGCTGCAGATGTTCGCGCCCGACGGCGTCACGCTCGGGACCGTCGAGGTCATCCCACCCGACCAGTCGCCGTTTGCCGACGCGATCTTCCCCGCCATCGGCGCCGACGTCTCCTACGTCGACGGCGTGACCGGCGGCAACGTGATGGTCATTGGCATCGAGGGCGCTCGGCGCCTGGCCGCGGCCATGATGGGCGTCGACCCCACCGAGGTCGAGGCCGGCGGCGAGCTGTCAGAGCTTGAGTTCTCTGCCGTTGGCGAGGCGATGAACCAGATGATGTCGGCGGCCGCGGTGGCCACCAGCAAGGTGCTCGGCGAAGAGGTCGAGATCGCGCCGCCCGACATCCGCCAGCTCGCTGATGCCAACGACGGCGGCAGCGGCTGGGAGCACCCCGGCCACGCCACGGCCGTGACCTTCAGCTTCTGCGGCGTGCCGTGCTTGCTCGTGCAGCTCGTGCCCAACGCGTTCATCGTGCGCATGACGCGCGCGCTGGACGGGCTGACCGAGAGCCACGACGACGCGCCACTCGGCGACGCGCTGCGCGACATCAGCGTGCGCGTCTGGGCCGAGCTCGGCCGCACGCGGATGCCCTCGGGCCGGATCGTCGCGCTGCCCAGCGGCGCCGTCGTCGAGCTCGATCGCGCCGTTGAGGCGCCGATCGACCTCTACGCCGACGGCATGCGCTTTGCCACCGGCCGCCTGCTGGTCACCGACGACGGTGGCCTGGCCGTGCGCATCGAGACGGTCCTCAGCGCCGGTGACTCCGCTTCCCCGAACACCCCTGAGCTCGATTCCCCCACTCCTACGGAGGTTGCAGTCTGATGGCACGCGTGCTCGTCGTAGATGACGCCGCGTTCATGCGCAAGATGGTGTCCGATGCCCTGACGGGCGGCGGTCACGAGATCGTTGGCGAGGCCGCCAACGGTGTTGAGGCGGTGCAGCGCTTTCAAGAGCTGCGCCCCGACATCATGACGCTGGACATCACCATGCCCGAGAAGGACGGCTTGGCGGCGCTGAAGGAGATCATCGCCGTCGATCCCGGCGCGAAGGTCGTCATGTGCTCGGCCCTGGGCCAGGAGTCCAAGGTGCTCGAATCGATCAAGCACGGGGCCAAGGACTTCGTCGTCAAGCCCTTCCAAGTCGATCGCGTCCTGTCGGCCGTGGAGAAGGCTCTGGGCTAGTACCAGCGCCCTGAAGTCCGGCACGCCATGGCCGACGACAGGGGGTGACACTTATGAAGGCCGCCACCGCAATCGGAATCGGAATCGCCTCTGCCGCCATCATCGTGGCGGGCATCATGGAGGGCGTCGCGCCGCCGATGCTCCTCAACATCAACGCGCTGCTGATCGTGCTCGGCGGGACCGGCGGCGCGATCTTCGCCGGCGTCGGGATGAAGCGCTTCATGGGCATCCCGAAGCTGTACATGAAGGCGATCATGACCGAGTCGCCCGACATGGCCGGCCGCGTCAAGACGCTCGTCTCCTTCGCCGAGCGGGCCCGCAAGGACGGCCTGCTCGCGCTCGAGGAGGAGATCGAGGCGATCGAGGACCCCTTCATGCGCAAGGGCATGCAGTTGATCGTCGACGGCACCGACCCCGACCTTCTGCGCGAGATCTTGGACGCCGAGATCGATGCGATGGCCGCCCGCCACAAGATGGGCGCCGCGGTCTTCGAGAAGGCCGGCGGCGTGGCGCCGACGATCGGCGTGCTTGGCACCGTCGTCTCGCTGGTGCACGTGCTCTCCAACCTGAGCGCGCCCGAGACGCTCGGCCCGTCGATCTCAGCCGCCTTCATCGCGACGCTCTACGGCGTCGGCTCGGCGAACGTCGTCTACATGCCCGTCTGCTACTCGCTGCAGATGCTGAGCGCCAGAGAAGTCGCCGAGCGCACGCTGATCGTCGAGGGCATCCTCGCCATCCAGGCCGGCGACAACCCGCGCATGGTGCAGCAGAAGCTGCTCAGCTACCTCGCCCCCGAGGAGCGCGACGAGGTCGAGGCCAGCGAGGCCAAGCCGAAGCTCAAGGCCGTCGACGACGTCGCCGAGGCTGCCTAGGTCTGCGTATGTCCGGGCATGGGTCAAAGAAGAAGAAGCGCGGCGATGACCACGGCGAGCATCCGGACGAGCGCTGGCTGGTCACCTACGCCGACCTGATGACGCTGCTCGTGGCGCTCTTCATGGTGCTGTTCTCGATCTCCGCGGTGAACAAGTCGAAGTTCGAGACGCTGCAGCATTCGTTGCAGGACGCGTTCTCGGGCAAGATCTTGCCGGGCGGCCAGTCGATCAAGAACGCGGGTGGCACGACGAACATCAAGACGCCGTCCTCGGCGCCCAAGGAGTCCAGCCTGCAGCCCTACGTCGGGGCACCCAAGGACACCACCAAGTCGGGCGGCGTGACCAACGACGAGCAGAAGAAGTTCGAGGCGGTTAAGAAGAAGCTCGATCAGGTCGCGGCCAAGAAGGACCTGTCGGGCAAGATCAAGGCGACGGTCACCAAGGACGGGTTGCTGATCCGCCTGTTGACCGATGACTTGGTGTTCGACAGTGGCTCGGCGGTGCCACGGCCCGACGCGCTGCCGATCCTTGGCGACGTCGCCAACCTGCTGGCCACCACGCAGGCCGACCACAAGCTGATCGTCTCGGGCAACACCGACAGCCAGCCGATCCACAGCGGGAAGTTCGCCGACAACCTCGACCTGTCCACGGCGCGCGCCAACGCGATCTTCCGCACGTTCGCCGGCGACGGCATCTCGCCGCTGCGCATGACGGCCGCCGGCCGCGGCGCCTATGCGCCGATCGCCTCCAACAAGACCGCCGGCGGCCGCTCGCTCAACCGCCGCGTCGAGATCCTCGTGCCGCGCGTGACCGAGATCGCCAAGACGGGCGCTTCGCCGGTCACCGCCGAGGCCGACGCGCACACCTCCACCAAGATCCCTTCCATCAAGCCGAACTTCGCACTGAAGCCATGAAGAACATCAAGATCATCATCCCCGTCCTGCTGCTCGTCCTCGGTGGCGTCTACAAGTTCGTGCTGGCGCCCAAGCCCGTCGTGCCCAAGCACAAGATCGAGGGCGAGGTGTACATCATGCCCAAGGACTTCTTGATCAACCTCAAGAGCGGGCGCTTCGCCAAGCTCAACGCCGCGCTGGTGCTCAAGCACGGCTACCTCGAGGAGGCCATCGCGGCGCTGGGCGGCGGCCACGAGGCGGCTGCGGCACCGCCGGCGGGCTACGGCACGCTGCCCCAGGAGGCCGTGGTCCGGGCGATCATCACCGACGCGCTGACCGACATCCCGGCCTCGCGCCTGGCCAAGGAGAAGTCGCGGATGAAGGTCCAGAAGGGCGTGCTGGAGCGCATCCACCACGAGACCGACGTCGAAGCAGAAGACGTCATGTTCACCGACCTGGCGATCCAGTAAGCCCGGCAGCCGCCGATCAAGGGAGAAGGACCACCATGACCGACGTCGAGTTCACCCCACTGGAGACCGATCCGCCCGCCGCCGCTGCGCCTGCCACCGGCGAGGCCGATCTCACGCGCCTGACCGACGTGACCGTGGAGCTGACCGTCGAGGTCGGCCGCACGCGCATGTCGCTCGGCGAGACGATGAGCCTCGGCCAGGGCTCGGTCGTCACCCTCGACCGCCTGGCCGACAAGCCCGTCGACCTGCTGGTCAACGGTCGCCCGATCGCCCGCGGCGAAGTCGTCGTCATCGACGAGCAGTTCGGCCTGCGCATCACCGAGGTCAACGGCGCCGAGCACGCGGGGGCCGCAGCTGTCGCCTCCTTCGAGCCGGCCGCGCTCCCGCCGGGCGACGCGCCCGCAGCGCTGCCCGACGCGGCCTGACGCCGCGAGCTCGCAATCGCTGCGCGGCGCGGCCCGTCGCGGCTCGTGGTCGAGTTGACCGGCATATTCCCGGTCAACTCGACCGCGGTTGCGTCTGGGCCAACTGTTCGGCCTCTGACCGCTCGAACGGTCGTCCAGAAACAGCTCTCAAGTCGTCTACGCGCAGGCCGATCTATGTGACTGGCTGGTCGTCCCTCCCGACCTACCGAGTCCCTCCAAGTGAAGCCATATCGCATCCTCACGGCCGCGCTCGCGGTCGCATTCCTCTGCGCCCTGTTGGCGCCGGCCTACGTGCTGGCCGCCGGCAAGGACCCCTACGGCGAGACCACGCCGTTGAACCTCCCGACCGATTCGCCGGCCAAGGTGGCCGACGTCGGCGGCGGGACCAGCGGCGGCTTGGCGCGCACGTTCGTCGGCCTGGCGGTCGTCGTGGCCGTCATCTACGGCCTGACCTGGGTGCTGCGCCAGATGAAGAAGTCCAGCAGCGCCTCGGAGCGCTCGCACGGCTTTGGCCTGAGCACCGAGGCGTCGATGCCGCTGGGTCCCAACCGCTCGGTGCACCTGATCCGCGCCGGTCGCGAGCTCGTGCTCGTCGGCAGCGCCGAGCACGGCATCGTCCCGATCCGTACCTACACCGAGGACGAGGCGCGCGACCTCGGGCTCCTGCAGCTCAACAGCGGTGACATCGACGGGGACGCGACGACGGTCGCCGCGAAGCCCGCCGACAAGGTCAAGCTGCTGCTGACCGACACCATCGACCGCCTCCGCGACCGGACCGCGCGATGATCACCGCGGCGACCAACGGCTTGTCGGCCGACGGCGGCAACGCCGTCCAGCTGCTGATCCTCGTCGGCGCCGTCACGCTCGTCCCGGCCCTGCTCTTCTGCGTCACCGGCTTCACGCGCATCCTGGTGGTGCTCGGCTTCATCCGCACCGGCCTGGGCACGCCGACCGCGCCGCCCAACCAGGTCCTGGTCGGCATCGCGCTGTTCCTCACGATCTTCGTCATGGCCCCGACCTTCACCAAGATCAAGACCGACGCGATCGACCCGCTGAGCAAGAACCAGATCACCCAGGCCGAGGCGCTGGACCGCGGGCAGAAGCCGCTGCGCGAGTTCATGTTCCGCCAGACCCGCACCAAGGACTTGGCCTTGTTCGTGGGCCTCTCCAAGCTCAAGCGCCCGCAGACGCGCGCCGACGTGCCGACCTACGTCCTGATCCCGGCCTTCATCATCTCCGAGCTCAAGACGGCGTTCCAGATCGGCTTCCTCATCTTCTTGCCGTTCCTGGTGATCGACTTGGTGGTCAGTTCCACCCTCATGTCCATGGGCATGATGATGCTGCCGCCGGTCTTCATCAGCTTGCCCTTCAAGATCCTGTTGTTCGTCCTCGTTGACGGCTGGGACTTGGTCACCCGCTCGCTCGTGGAGTCCTTTCACTGATGGACCAGGACGTCGTCATCTCCCTCGCGACCCAGGCCATGAGCCTGGCGCTGAAGATCTCCATGCCGCTGCTCGGCGTCGGGCTGATCGTCGGCGTGCTGATCTCGATCATCCAGGCCGTCACCTCGATCCAGGAGCAGACGCTCGCCTTCATCCCGAAGGTCGTGGCGATGGCGGTCGTGCTCGTCGTCGGCGGACCGTGGATGCTCAACCAGCTGCTCAGCTACACCGCGGAGCTGTGGGGGTCCATCCCCGACATGGTGGGGTAAGTGGGACCGCAGCTCCAGAACTCCGCGGCGCAGCTGCTGACCGACTTCGGCGAGCAGCGCGTGCTCGCGTTCTTTCTCGTGCTCGCCCGCCTGTCGCCCCTGTTCGTGCTGGCGCCGCTGTTCTCGAGCAAGATGGTTCCCGCGCGCGTGCGCGCGATCATCGCCGTGTCGCTGGCCATCGGCCTGTCGCCGGTCGTCTCGGCGGGGATGCACCTGCCGACCGATGTGATGGCCATTGGGTCGCTCTTGGCCAAGGAGCTGCTGGTCGGCAGCGCGTTTGCCTACGCCTTGGCCGCGACCTTTGCCGCGCTCGCCGTCGCCGGCTCGTTCCTGGACACGACGATCGGCTTCTCTTACGGCGGCTTGGTCGACCCGGTCAACGGCAACCAGTCCGCGGTTCTGAGCTTGACCTACAGCATGGTCGGGTTGATGGTGTTCATCGCGATCGGCGGCGACGCCTGGGTCATCAAGGGCCTCGCGCGCACCTACGACGTCGTCGACCTCGTGCAGTACCCGTCGCTCGGCCACATCGTCAACGGGGCCAGCGGCGCGTTCATCCAGGTTTTCACCAGCGCGATCGAGGTCGCCGGGCCCGTCATGTTGGCCCTGATCCTCACCGACGCGGCCTTCGGCATGGTCACCCGCGTCGTCCCGACGCTCAACGTCTTTCAGGTCGGCATCCCCGCCAAGGTCGTCGTCGGCCTGCTGCTCGTCGGCGCCTCGATGCCGTTCGTCGCCGGCTGGATCGGCGACCAGCTGCAGGCCGATGTCGGCGCCGCCCTCAACACGCTGCGGGTTGGGTGATCGCCGATGTCGAACTCTGACAAGACCGAGAAGGCCACACCCAAGCGCCGTGAAGAGGCGCGCAAGAAGGGTCAGGTCGCCAAGTCCAACGATCTCAGCGGCGCCGTCATGCTGCTCGCCGGGCTGATCGCGCTCGGGGCGTCGGGCTCGGCGATGGTCAGCCGGATGGGTGACGGCATCCACGACGCGCTGGCCACCGGCGCCGGGCGGGCCGGGCGGGATCCGGTCACCGTCAACACCGTCAGCGACCTGATGCTGCAGGCGGGCAAGAACGCCGCGATCTGCCTGGCCCCGGTCGTCGCCGCCTGCCTGCTGGCCGGCGTCGTGGTCAACCTCGCCCAGGTCGGCATCCGCCCCAAGTCCCAGGCGCTCAAGCCCAACTTCCGCCGGCTGAACCCGAAGTCCGGGCTTCAGCGGATCGTGGGCAAGCAGGGCCTCGTCGAGCTGGCCAAGAACCTCCTGAAGATCAGCGTCCTGCTCTGGGTCGTGCTCAGCGCGCTGCTGCCCCACATCCAGGACTACGCGTCGATGGTCGGCATGACGCCGTTGCAGTTCGGCAGCGAGACCGCCACGTTGGTCAAGCAGATCGCCTACCGCGCCACCTTCGCCTACCTGGCGATCGGCGTCATCGACTTCATCTATCAACGTTACTCAAACGAGAAGTCGATGCGGATGAAGAAGGAGGAGGTCAAGGAGGAGGGCAAGGGCCAGGACCTCCCGGCCGAAGTCAAGAGCGCGATCCGCCGCCGTCAGCGCGAGGCGGCCCGCGCCCGCATGATGGCCGACGTCCCGACCGCCGACGTCATCGTCACCAACCCCACCCACTACTCCGTGGCGCTCAAATACGACGGCCACTCCGCCGCGCCGACGGTCGTCGCCAAGGGCAAGGACCTGATCGCCCTGCGCATCCGCGAGATCGCCAAAGAGGCCGGCGTCCCGATCGTCCCCGACCCACCGCTGGCACGCGCGATGCACGCCAACGTCGAGGTCGGCCAGCAGATTCCCGAGGAGCTGTTTGCCGCCGTGGCGCAGATCCTGGCCTACGTCTACCGCGTTGCCGGCCGTCGCCGGCTCGCCACCGCCTAGAGGACCACTCGCATGGCTAGCTCGATGCAGAAGATGGGCAAGTACACCGACCTGATCGCCGCCGGCGTCGTGGTCCTGGTCGTGGTGATGTTGATCATCCCGCTGCCGCCCATGCTGTTGGACCTGCTGATCACGCTGAACATCAGCTGTGCGCTGGCGATCGTGGTCACGACGCTCTACGTCAAGAAGGCGCTGGAGTTCTCGGTCTTCCCGACGCTGCTGCTGATCACCACGCTCTTCCGGTTGGCCATCAACATCTCGGTCACGCGTCTGATCCTGTTGCACGGCGACGCCGGTCACGTCGTCGAGGCCTTCGGCCACTTCGTCATCGGCGGCAACATCGTCGTCGGCCTCGTCGTCTTCCTGATCCTGATCGTCATCCAGTTCGTCGTCGTCACCAACGGCGCCGGGCGCGTGGCCGAGGTCGGCGCGCGCTTCACGCTCGACGCGATGCCGGGCAAGCAGATGGCGATCGACGCCGACCTCAACGCCGGGCAGATCACCGAGGACGAGGCGCGCAAGCGCCGCGCCGAGATCTCCGAGGAAGCCGACTTCTACGGTGCGATGGACGGCGCCTCGAAGTTCGTCAAGGGCGACGCGATGGCCGCGATCCTGATCACGGCGATCAACCTCATCGGCGGCGTCGTCATCGGCGTCTTCATGCAGGACCGGCCGTTCGGCGAGGCGATCCAGCACTTCTCGCTGCTGAGCGTCGGCGACGGCCTCGCCGCGCAGATCCCCGCGCTGCTGATCTCGGTCGCGACCGGCATCATCGTCACGCGCGCCGCGAGCTCGGAGGACCTCGGCTCGCAGGTCGTCAGCCAGATCGGCGCCCAGCAGCGCGCGCCGATGGTGGCGGGCGTGGTCATCTGCTTCTTCGCCCTGATCCCGGGCCTGCCCAAGATCCCGTTTTTGGTCATCGGTGCGCTCTTCATCGTCGCCGGCCGTGCGCTGTCGAAGGCCGCGACCGCGACCGAGACCGCCGAAGTCGAGCGGCTCGCCGCGGCCGCGGCATTGCCCGCGGTGCCGACCTCGCCGCGCGACCAGGTCCAGGACGCGCTCTCGCTCGACCCGCTCGAGCTGTGCATCGGCTTCGGCCTGGTTCCGCTGGTCGACGGCAGCGCCGGAGGGTCGCTGCTGCAGCGCGTCAGCGCCGTGCGCCGGCAGATCGCGGCCGAGGTCGGCACGATCATCCCGTCGGTTCGCATCCACGACGAGGTCGGCCTGCAGAGCCACGAGTACTCGGTCAAGGTGCGCGGCACCGAGGTCGCGCGGGGCCAGATCATGGCCGGCCACCAGCTCGCGCTCGATCCGGGCGACGCGTTCGGCAACCTCGATGGCATCCCGACCCAGGACCCGGCCTACGGCATGGCGGCGGTCTGGATCACGGACGCCCAGCGTGCGGAAGCCGAGGCGCTCGGGTACACGGTGGTCGACGCCGAGAGCGTGGTCGTCACGCACCTGACCGAGACGATCCGGCGCCACACCGCCGACCTGCTCACCCGCCAGGACGTGCGCACTTTGCTCGACAGCCTCAAGGAGCACAACGCCGCCGTCGTCGACGAGGTCGTCCCCGACCTGCTGTCGGTCGGCGAGCTGCAGCGCGTCTTGCAAGCGCTCTTGCGCGAGGGCGTCTCGATCCGCGACCTCGGCGCGATCGTCGAGGCCTCGGGCGACCGTGCTCGCGTCACCCGCGATCCGGAGCTGCTGGCCGAGTACGCCCGCCAGGCACTGGGCCGCACGATCGTCTCGCCTTACCTGGACGCTGAGCGCACGCTGCGCGCCATCACGCTCGATCCGCACCTCGAGCAGGAGGTCTCAGACGCCATCGCCCAGACCCCTGACGGCGAGTACCTCGCGATGGATCCCACCCGCGCGCAGGCTTTGGTGCACCAGTTGTCGAACCATGTCGAGCAGGCCGTCACGCGCGGCCGGCGGCCGGTGTTGATCTGCTCCTCTCGCGTGCGTCGGCACCTGCGCCGGCTCTGCGAGCAGGCGCTGCCTCAGCTCTCGGTCTGCGCCTATAACGAGATCGCCCCCGGGATCGGCGTGGAGACGATCGGAGTCGTGACTGCCTGATGACACCGCCAGAGGACCAAGACACCTTTACTTACCGCGGACGCTCGCTCGAGGAGCTCGTCCCACGCATCCGCCAGGAGCTGGGCGACGATGCGGTCATCGTGTCGCGCCGCGAGATGAGCAGCGGCGGCGTCGGCGGGTTCTTCGCCAAGCGCGAGATCGAGGTCGAGGTGCGCCCGGGGGAGATGGCCGCCGCGCCGGGGGTGGGTGGACCCGACATCGCTGCCGCCTTCGCGGCGCAGCTGGCCCAGGCCCACGATCGTCAGCAGCAAGCGCGCCCTGTGACCTCGCCCGAGGTCGACGCGATTCCGCCCCCACCCACCCCGACCAATGTCACCGTCGATGATCTGTTCCCGCCTGCGCCGCCGCGGTCGGAGGGCTTGGCGTCGCTGTTCAACGCGGGGTTGCCGCCGGCGGATCCTGAGGTCGCGCCGGCGCCTGAGCCTGCGCCCGAGCGTCAAGCTGCGCGCGCCGAGATCATCGAAGACGACGACTACGACGACGGCGAGTGGATCGACGAGGACGAGGACGACGAGGACGAGCCCGCGGTGGTCTCCGAGATCGCCCCCGTCGAGCAGCCGACCGGGATGTTCGACTACCTCGGCGGCCGTGAGTCGGAGCCTGAGCATGTCGACGATGTCGATCCGCCGGCGCCGATCGCGGTCGTACCCGATCCCGCGCCCACGGCACCTGAGCCCGCGCCCGTACCCCTGGCCGACGAGCCGGCTCCCGCCGCGATCGTGCCCGCCCCGGCGCCGGTCGCCGGCCTGCCGCCCGCCGCGCTGGTCGCTGCCGAGCGCCTCGTCGCCCGCGGGCTGCGCGCGAGCCTGGCCGAGGCGATCGCCCAGGAGGCCATCGCGGGCCTCGCCCCGCTGGTGCCCGGCGCCGATCCCAAGGAGCTCGTCACCGACGCGCTCGCGCGCCGGATCCCGATGCACCCGCTGCGCAGCGGGCCCGGCGTCATCGGCTTCGTCGGTCCTGGCGGCGCGGGCAAGACGCGCTGCGTCGCCCGGCTGGCGGCCGCCCACGCCCGTCACGGCACCATGCCCGTCAGCGTCATCGCGCTGCGCTCCCCCGACGGCGGCGCCGAGCTGCGCCGCCTGCTGGCGCCCTACGGCGTCGCCCTGCACGCGGTCGAGAGCGGCGCGGAGGGCGCCGCTCGGATCGCGGGCCTGCGCGGCGACGGCCTGGTGCTCGTCGATACGCCCGGCGTCAGCCCGCGGTCGACCGGTGAGCTACGCTCACTTGGCGCGGAGCTCGACGCGCTCGCGCCCGACGAGCTGCACCTCGCGGTCCCAGCGACGATCGGGCCCGCCGCGGCACAGGAGCTCGTGGGCGGCGTGCGCGAGCTCGGCGTGGGCGCGCTCGTGCTCACCCACACCGACGAGACCGAGATGCTTGGGACCGTCATCGGCCTGGCGATCGACTCGGGCCTTCCGCTCTCCTACCTGGCGCGCGGCCAGGCCGTCGAAGCCGGGCTGCGTCCCGCCTCGGCGACCGATCTCGCGCGTGAGCTCGTGCCATGACCCGGCTGCTGCCCAGCGTCGGCGACGAGCTGCTGCTCTCGGTTCCGCAGACCGAGCATGTCCTCGCGCGCGTGACCGAGGCCGGCCCTGGGTTCTTCGATCTCGCGCTGCTCGAGCAGCCCACGACGCCGACGCCGCGCCTGGAGCGCAGCGCGCTGCTGATCGAGTTCATCAACGACGAGGGGGTCGCGCGCATGCACGGCCGCCTCGACGTCCCGCAACATCGGCGCGGCATCGGCCGCGGCTATGGCGAGAAGGACACGGTGCGCTTCGCCCACCGCGGCAGCCCGCAGCTGCTCAAGCGCCGCGAGTACGTGCGTGCGACGGTGGATCTCCCGCTCACGTTGCTCGCCGACGAGGCCGATGGAGATGACGTGGCCACGCACGCCCACGCAATCGACCTCTCCGGCGGCGGCATGCTCGTCAAGGGCTTGCGCGCGCCCCGGCTCGGCGACGAGCTGCGCTTCGAGCTGGAGGTCGGCGACGGCGAACCGGCAGTCACCGGTCGCGGCCGCGTCGTGCGGCTGGAGACCGCCGATCGCATCGGCCTGCAGTTCTGCGACGTCGCTCAGCCCGACCGCATCCGCCTCATGCACCTGGCCTTCGAGATGTCGCGCGAGCAGCGGCGGAGGTTCGCCTGATGGCCAAGAAGGACCAGAACGTCGAAGTCGCTGACGGCGCGCAAGGCATCCGCCTGTCCGCCCACCCGCGCGCCCGTCGCCACATCGCCATCGCCAAGGGCTGGGGCGGGCTGATCGCCTTCGCGGTCGTCCTCAAGCTCGCCCGCGGCGCCGGCCTTCCGTGGCCTGATGCCATCGAACGCGGGATCCTTGGTGGCATCGTCGGCTATCTCGCCGCGTGGATGATCGTGCAGACGATCTGGCGTCACATCGCGCTGGCCGAGCTCGAAGCGCTGCGCCGGCGGTTGATCGCCAGAGCCGAGACCCAGGCCACGGCCCGGGAGACCGCACCCCGGCCGCCCGCCGAGGCCCAGACGGCCGCTCAGGCGGCCATGCCCCAAAGCTGACAGGAGGCTGAGCCGTGGACCGCATCCAACCGATCGGGCCGCGGCCACCGCAGCCTCCCGCGATCCCGGCGGTGCCTCGCTCCGACGGTTCCACCGAGAAGCGCGACCGCGAGAACGCCCAGCAGCGGCGCCGGCGCCGCGCGACACTGCCCGATCTTCCGCCGCCGCCCGACGACGGGCGGCCGCACATCGACGTCCGCGTCTGAACTACTCGTCCAGGCCAACCTGGACAGGCCTCAAGCGCACGACACAGCTCGCCGATCATCCGGCCTAGCAGCAAGCAGCGACAAGGAGTCGCTGTGGGACCCCAACACAAACGTCATCAAGGAGATAGACGAATGTCCCTTCGCATCACGCACAACGTCGAGGCGCTGAACTCTTACAACAGCCTCGCGAAGACGTCGGCCGCCATCTCGAAGTCGATGCAGCGCCTCTCCTCGGGCTACCGCATCAACAGCGCGGCGGACGACGCGGCCGGTCTCGGCATCTCCGAGTCCATGCGGTCGCAGATCCGCGGCCTTGGTCAGGCCCAGAAGAACATCCAGGACGGCGCTTCCATGGTGCAGACCGCGGAAGGCAACCTGGACGAGGTTCACTCGATGCTGCAGCGCATCCGTGAGTTGGCCGTGCAGTACAAGAACGGCTCGCTCGACGACACGGCTCGCACGTCGATCCAGAACGAGGTCGATCAGCTGGCGTCCGAGATCACCCGCATTGGTAGCTCGGCGCAGTTCAACGGCATCAACCTGCTGGACAGCTCCTCAACGGTGTCGTTCCAGGTCGGCGCCAACGACGGCCAGCAGATCGGCATCGCGCTGGTGGACCTGGCGACCACGGTCGGCACGAGCTACTCCGCGCTGTCGACGAGCGGCACCACGGACATCTCGGAGATCGACCTGGCCATCACGGCCGTCTCGACCGCCCGTGCGTCCTTCGGCGCCGTGCAGAACCGTCTGGACCACTCCCTGTCGGTGGCAGCCTCCTACCAGGAGAACCTGACCTCCGCTGAGTCCCGGATCCGCGACGTGGACATGGCCGACGAGATGGTCGCCCTGACCAAGAACCAGATCCTCTCGCAGGCCGGCACGGCCATGCTCAGCCAGGCCAACCAGGCCCCGCAGAGCGTGTTGCGCCTCCTGGGCTAGGACTGACACGAAGCACATTCGTCGGGTCTCCGACGCTGAGGGGCGGCCTTCGGGCCGCCCCTTGGTCGTTGTTGCCAGGACCTCCCGCCCGCCCCGCCGTTGAAGGATCGGCGCGGGCGACCGATCACGGTGGAGATGAGCGTGGAGAACGTGCTCGCACGGATCGCCGAGCTGCACCAGGGTCTGGTGCCGCCGTCGACCGCTGCGCAGAGCGCCGCCAGCGGCGCGCAGTTCGCCACGATGCTTCAGGGCCAGACGTCGTCGGCCGGCATTGCCGGTGCGGCCGGGACCACGACGCCGTTGGGGTTCTCGGGTGCCACGGGCGCCACTGCCGGTCAGCGCGCGCTCGCGCTCGCCCAGGGCGAGGTCGGCCAGACCGAGCAGCCGCCCGGCTCCAACGATTCGCCACGGATCGCCGACTACCGCGCCTCGACGGCCGGCGCCGGCATCGGGCCGTGGTGTGCCTACTTCGTCTCTTGGGCGGCACAGGGTGCGGGCACCCCGATCGGCGAGGCCGGGCAGGGTTTCGGCTCGGTCAGCGCCGTCGCCGACTGGGCGCAGCGCACCGGCCGCTGGAACCCCGCCGCCTCGGGCGCACCGCCCCAAGCCGGCGACTTGATCGTCTGGGGTGGCCAGCACATCGGCATCGTCGAGTCCGTCGATCCCGACGGCAAGATCCACACCATCGAGGGCAACTCCTCCAACGCGGTCACGCGCCGCACGCACGACGCCAGCGGCGATGGCGCCACCGGCTACGTCCGGCTCGGCTGAGCACGCTCAAGTCCTTTGAGCGGCGGCCGATTCCCGGGAGTGGATGACTCCCTCCCCGCGCGTAACGCTCGGTGTCGCCACCTACTCGCGTGACACCTACCTGGCCGAGGCGGTCGCATCCTGCCTGGCTCAGGAGTACGAGGACCTCGAAGTCCTGGTCGTCGTCGACGGCTCGGTCAACCCGAAGATCGACGAGGTCCTGGCGAGCTTCGACGACCCGCGCCTGCGCGTCGTGCGCCACGAGACCAACCGCGGCATCGCCGAGGCCTACAACACGATCATCCGCGAGGGGCGCGGCGAGCTGATCGGCATGCTCGGCGACGACGACGTCGCCCTGCCCGATCGCATCTCGCGGTCGGTCGCGATCTTCGACGCCCACCCGGACACCGGCGTGGTGCACGGCAACGCCATCATCATCGACGAGCGCGGCGAGCCGCGCGGCCATTGGCGTAGCCGCGACCTCGCGCCGACCGAGCTGCTGCGCCACCTCGTGCGCGAGCACTGCTCGCTGGTGGACCCGTCGCGTCTGGTCCATCGTCGCGTCTATGAGGCCGTCGGCGGCTACGAGGCCGCCTACACCGTCGCCCAAGACTTCCACTTCTGGCTGCGCGCAGCGCCGGAGTTCCGCTTCCGCCATGCCGGCCCGGAGCCGCTCATCCAACTGCGCCGCCATGGCGACAACGGCTCGGGTGACGGGCCGGAGGCGATGGCGACGCAGGTCGAGCAGGTTGAGTCCGCGCTGTGGGAGACCGTCGAGCGGCTCGGGTTGCGACGGCTTGTGCCCGAGGTCGACTGGGCGATCCTCGATGCGCAGCCGGCCCGCCGTCGCGCGCTGGAGCTGCTCGCCGACGCCGTGGCGGCCCGCCAGCTCCCGCTTCCGCAGCTGGCCGCGCGCTTGCGTCGCACGGCGCAGGAGATCCCGCCCGCGCCCGCGCCGCGCCGCGACAAGGGCCGCCTGCTGATGACCATGTTCGGGTTCAACGACAGCGGCGGCGGGACGATGCTGCCGCGGTTCATGGCCAAGGAGCTGGTCCGTCGTGGCTGGGACGTCACCGTCTTTCACGCCGCCGTCGCGCCCGACCCATCCGGCGTGCCCTACGCCCTGCGCGAGTGGGAGGAGGATGGCGTGCGGTTGGTCGGCGTGCACAACCGGCCCAGCGCGTTGTACGACACCTTGCGCCCCGACCGCGAGATCGACGACCCGGTGATCACCGAGGCCTTCGCAGCGGTCATGGACCGCGTGCGACCCGACGTCGTCCACTTCCACAACCTGCACAACCTCGGCGCGGTTGAAAAGATGCGTTCGCGGCTCCGGCCAGCTTCAGATATGCCTCATTGAGCAGCGCCGTCGGCTGAAGAGTGTGGTCTTTGTTTTGGCCGATCCAGGCGCGTCGCGCCATACGATGCAGCTCGTTATAGACCAGCGGCATCAGCTCGTCAGTGCGTTTTGGTCACCTTTGCCCCAGGCGGCCAGGAGGCTGGTCACCTCGCCGTGAGAATCCATGTCGCCCAATCCCGCGTGACATCATACAGCGTGCCCGCGCATAAGGGTGCGTCGTTCAGGTCCTGCCCTGCGCTAGCCTATGCATCTCCCAGAGGTCGCGGGGCGTTTGCGAAAGCAGTGGCCGGATGGCCAGCATTCCAGTGGGTCCGATACTCTCTCCAGATACTTCATCTCCGCGAACATGCTGTCCAGTTCGGGGTCGGGCTCTACCTCTAAACCCGCCTCGCGCAGCATGAGATCGCTCTTGGCGCGCACGCTGAGTTCAGTCGTCAACTGCCGAGACAGCATGTCGCCGCGCAACTCCGGCGGAAATGCTTCCTGCAGAGACGTGAGATAGGCGCCGACGCGGCTGTTCTGGAATTC